>NZ_CP026692.1:0-612500 GCF_002949795.1 Nostoc sp. 'Lobaria pulmonaria (5183) cyanobiont'
GTGTCGTTGCTTCTCCGTGTCAATGAGAGTGCTGAGTTAAAAGTGCCGAGTGCTGAGTTAAAAGACCACTCATAATAAGGGACGAGGCATATACTGAGTACTAAAGCTCTGATAATTTTTTGCTTTACTCAGCACTCAGTACTTACCACTCAGTACTCGGTTTGGTCAGTGGGTGTTAGGATCTTGCCTACTAAATATGTCCCAAAATGATTACAACTTAAAAGCTTATTTTAGGTCTAGCGTGTCTCAATGCTAAATTAGTGCTTTCTCTTCTATTGTGACGATTAGCAGCAAAGGTGGTGGATAATGGAAATTCCCATAGAAAGTCTGTGGAGTCAGGTACTAGAGCGCCTAAAGCTTGAACTATCCCGACCTACCTTTGAAACTTGGATCAAAACTGCTAGTGCAGAGCGATTAGAAAATAATTGCTTGGTTATCTGCACTCCTAACCCATTTGCTCGTAATTGGTTACAGAAGTATTACATCAATACCATTGCTCATGTAGTACAAGATATTCTCGGTCATCCTGTGGGAATTTACATTACGGTTGCTCAAGGTGATGAAGTTTCTCATTTTAGTGAACGAGAGGTTGCTTGGGAATCACCAATTTCCAGCAGTATTTCTGAAGCTGTTGCTAATCACAATCATAAAACTACTGACTTAAACTCTAAATATGTCTTTTCGCGGTTTGTAGTTGGTGCCAACAATCGGATGGCTCACGCTGCTTCTTTGGCAGTTGCAGAATCTCCAGGGAAAGAGTTTAATCCTTTATTTTTATGCGGTGGTGTCGGCTTGGGTAAAACTCATCTTATGCAAGCTATTGGTCATTATCGCTATGCAGTTTTTCCTAATTGTAAAATATTTTATGTTTCTACGGAGCAGTTTACGAATGATTTAATTACAGCCATCCGTAAGGATAGTATGCAAAGTTTTCGAGAGCATTACCGAGCTGCTGATGTTTTATTAGTGGATGATATTCAGTTTCTGGAAGGGAAGGAATATACCCAAGAAGAATTTTTTTATACTTTTAATACTTTACATGAAGCTGGTAAACAAGTTGTCATTGCTTCCGACCGTCCGCCTAACCAAATTCCTAGCTTGCAAGAACGTCTTTGTTCTCGTTTTTCTATGGGCTTAATTGCCGATATCCAAAAACCGGATTTAGAAACGAGAATGGCAATTTTGCAGAAAAAGGCTGAGGATGAAAATATTAATCTTCCCCGCGATGTGATTGAGTATATTGCTTCTAACTATACTTCTAATATTCGAGAATTAGAAGGAGCTTTAATTCGGGCGGTGGCTTATATTTCTATTTGGGGCTTACCGATGACGGTAGAAAATATTACACCAGTTTTAGAACCGCCTAACGAAAAAATGGCAGCTACCCCAGAAGCAATTTTAAAGGTGGTGGCGGATAATTTTGATGTTTCAATAGACGACCTCAAAGGTAACTCACGACGAAGAGAGATTAGCTGGGCGCGTCAATTAGGAATGTATCTCATGCGCCAACACACGGCCTTGAGTTTGCCGAGAATTGGCCAGGAGTTTGGTGGTAAAGACCATACAACGGTAATCTATAGTTGCGATAAAATTACTCAACTTCAAGAGAGCGATCGCACCTTAGTACAAACTCTACGTGAATTGAGCGATCGCATCAATATGAACAGCCGTTCTCAAAAACCATCCTGAAGATGTCTTTTAAGTTTTCCACAACCAGCAGTGCGATCGTTAGCCTTGACGGCTGAATAATTAGTCAAAAATATTAAGTAACGTATAAAATTTGATTAAATCTAACTTAGATTGTGGAAAAATCTAACTTTTTGGGGAAAAATCTCTGAAAAACTTGAGATTTTGCTGACAAAACTTAATTAAGTATAATTACTTTGTGGAAAAGTACATAAGTTTTTCCACAAGTTTTCCACAGGTAGTTAACTTAGGAATTTTCAAGAAATAAACGAGCAAAAAAAACGTAGACGTGCAGAGGCTTCCCGTAGGCTACCACTCCAGACGCAAAGAACACAGAGAGACGAAAACAAGAATTTTCCACCAGAAATTTTGACCATTTCCAGAACTACGCCATTACCCAAATTTTCTGAGAAAAATTCGGCTCGTTTGCGATTGCGATTAATTTCACAGGTTTTTCCTAAGCCGAATAATCCTGAGTTTTTTACAGTTATGGTGGCAGTGTCGAAATCAAACGGCTGAGTTTGAATACCTGGGGGAGATTGTGTCCGGCTGAAATTAGAGTTTAGTTATTAATCTCTAATTTCATCAAACTCATTCTCGATTAGGCAAATAGTGAGTAATTATTCTGATAATGAGAATTCCTGTATAGTTTGAGGTATGCCAGATTATACTCTCCAAAGAAGCTCTATGATTGCTCTACCTGGTATTGCCATCCAAGATAATATCTACGAAAGTTCTAATTCTCTAGTGTATCGGGGCATCAGAGACGATGGACTAGCAGTCGTCGTAAAAATGCTAAAGCTTGATTATCCCTCACCTCAAGAACTAACCCGCTACAGACAGGAATATGAAATTATCAAGTTAGAGTCGAAATGATACTAGTGACCGGCTATGCTGGGATTGGTAAATCAGCATTAGTACAGGAACTCTACAAGCCGATCGCAGCAAAGCACGGCTATTTTATCTGGGGTAAGTTCGATCAATTTGGGCGCAATATTCCCTACAGCGCGATCGCAAATGCTCTGCAAAAATTGATCCAACAACTGCTAGGTGAATATATTCCTTCTGAAGTTGCTGCCAAGCTAATTCAACGGATGAACAATCCAGAGTTAAGCGATCGCGAGCTAGAAGTGATTCATCTAATGGTGGACGGCTTAAACAATCATGACATTGGTGCAGCTTTGCATATCACTGAAAGTACCATCAAATTTCACATCAACCGAATATTTGAGCAAATTAGGTGTGAGCGATCGCACTCAAGCAGTAGTCACAGCCTTGAAACGGGGTTTATCTCAATTGTGACTGAACTTACAGCAATTTTCAGGTAACAGCACCGGGGTGTCAGCTTTCGCGAACCGCTCCTGTGCTAATTTGCAAAACAATTTTGCCGCGTGTGCGCCCACTTTCGGAAAGTTGGAATGCCTTTTTCACTTCTACGAGCGGCAAAACGGTTGCGACGTGCGCTTTTAATCTGCCTTCGTCAACCAATGCACTGATGGCAGCTAATTGTTTTGCGTTTGGCTTGCAATGGACCCGCGCGGACTTGACGCCAAATTCCTGCGCTTTTTCTTCGGACGGAAACTCCACTGACGTTACCAGAAAGCCACCTTTTTTCAAAGTTTGGAACGCTCTTTCAAACGTGTCGCCGCCGACCGCATCGAAGACGACATCAACATCTTTAACGACTTCTTCAAAGTTTTGCTTCGTGTAATCAACGAATTCATCCGCGCCTAAATCTCTGATGAACTCTTCATTGCGTCCCGAAGCCGTACCGATGACGTATGCGCCTTTTGCTTTGGCAAGTTGAACAGCCAGCGAACCGACTCCGCCTGAGGCGCCGGTTATCAAAATTCTTTGCCCACTGCTGAGATGGGCTAAATCAAAAATTGCCTGCCATGCAGTCAACGCGCCGAGTGGAACCGCCGCTGTGTTCTCGAAATCGAGACTTTGGGGTTTAGAGGCAATATCCCCCATTTTGGCAACCGCGTATTCGGCGAAACCTCCAGAGCGGATGATCCCGTAAACCGCATCGCCTTCTTTGAAACCTCTGACATCATCGCCAATTCTTTCGATTGTTCCGGCAATCTCGCCGCCGAGCATGATGGGTAGTTTCAGACCGAGCCTTTCGCCCAAACCGTTACGGATTTTCCAGTCAACCGGATTAACCCCCGCGACGTGAACTTTCACCAAAACTTCGTCCGCTTTCGGCTCTGGGCGTTCGACATCAGCATAATTTAGAACCTCATCATTGCCGTATTCTTTGATTACTATTGCTTTCATTTTCCTCGCCCCTGTTTAATTCAATGGATATGGCAGAATTGGCTGATCACTCATAAAAATCTGCGGCGCTTACCGACATATAGAAACCCCATACTTACTTTTTAGCTTTTCTATAGTAACTTTTCACTCCCCCTCTCAAGCAACAACTTGAAAAGCAATGGGAATGGGAGGGGGTAATATTTCCTTACGACCTTGAGCAATCACTTGGGCAATGTAAGACCAAGGATCTACTTTTTCTCAAGCGACAAGTTTCAATCACGTGCCATAGAGAACAGTAAGCCAAACAGCCTTCCGAGGTACGTGTACCATAACTAATACGCCGTGCAATCACTGGAATTACTCGCTCAAGCAATGACTGATGCTGTAAATTATATTACCGAAGATGATGCCTTCGGTTGGTTCAACCACTGTGGTCTATTTACCTAAAAATTGCTGTAAGTTCAGTTGAGGCTTGGTTGCAGAGATAGGTAGTGGCTGTCATTTCGTCCCTTCAAACACTAAACTGTGGGTTGGCGACAAAGCTGCATTCGTTTTATAAGCTAAAGTCATACGAATGACAGTGTGAGGTTCAACCATGTAATCACTTTATGCCGTGAGAACCGTTTTTTGCCAAAGTACCATGAATCAAGCAGGTAGTAATTTCAATCAACTCCTTGTTCTACCCTCACAACGCGATCGCTACCAGCGAATTCTCAATGCCCCAGTCGTGCTTGTGGAATATGGAAATTACCAGTGTCTTCAGTCTGGGGAAGTGTATAGGTTGATTCAGGCAATTCAGCAGGATTTTGATTTCGTGCTTTCCCAGAAGAATCGGGTGTGTGTCGTGTTTCGTCACTTTATTCAGAGTTCATATCCTCAAGCCCAAAAGGCAGCAGAAGTGGCGGAAGCAGCAGCAGCGCCGGGTCAATTTTGGCAGATGCACGATCTGCTGTTTACCCATCAACAAGCCTTGGAAGACGGCTATCTCGTGGAGTATGCCGATAGGTTAGGACTCGATATTTTCCAGTTTCTGCGAGATCCATCCAGTCAAGTACACATCACCCGAATCGAGGAAGACACCGAAAGCGGAAACCAAAGCGGAGTAATGGCTGCCCCAGCTTTGTTTATTAATGGAATTCGTTATCGCGATCGCTGGAACATGGAGCAGTTGAAGGCGGCCATTACCACTGCAAGTCATTGATTTTTTCAGAAACCGATAAACATCTAGGAGGAACAAAAACATGATTGCTCAAGTGAACCTTGGCGGTAGTTTCACGCTCTCAGGCACCTCTGTGACTCTGAAGCGGATGGGCTATGGTGCGATGCAGCTTGCTGGATCAGGTGTTTGGGGACCGCCGCGCGACGTGGATGCTGCCGTTGCCGTTCTGCGCGAAGCGATCGCACTCGGAATCAATCACATCGACACCAGCGACTTTTACGGTCCGCACATCACCAATCAGCTCATTCGACAAGCACTGCATCCTTACCCCGAAAATCTGACGATTGTCACTAAGGTGGGCGCAGTGCGCGGCGCGGACGCATCGTGGAATCCAGCGCAGAGTCCGACCGAGCTTCGCCAAGCGGTGCACGACAACCTGAGCAACCTGGGCGTTGACGTTCTTGATGTCGTCAACCTGCGCCGGTGGGGGGACGGGCCGAACGAGGGGTCGATCGCAGAGCAATTCACCGCACTCGCCGAGATGCAGCAGCAGGGGTTGATCCGGCACTTGGGACTTAGCAATGTGACGGCGGCGCAGGTCGAGGAAGCGCGCGCGATCGCACCGGTGGTCTGTGTGCAGAACCAGTATAACCTCGCCCACCGCGACGACGAGGCGCTAGTGGGCGATCTGGCGCTTAAGGGCATCGCCTACGTGCCTTTCTTTCCGCTCGGCGGCTTCAACCCGCTTCAGTCCTCGACGCTGGACACAGTGGCGACGTCGATCGGAGCCACCAAGATGCAGGTGGCGCTGGCGTGGCTGTTGCAGCGCTCGCCGAACATCTTGCTGATTCCGGGTACATCGTCGGTTGAGCATCTGCACGAGAACCTCAAAGCCGCAGATTTGCAACTTCCATCGCAAACAATTACCGACCTGGACGCGATCGCGACAACCAAAGGTTGAAACGAAACAATTTTTGCCCTTCAAGGGGCTGAAGTAATTACAGGAGAACCTACTCATGCAAAATACTCCCCAACAAATGAAAGCAATGGCTGTGGATGAGTTCGGCGGCCCAGACAAGTTGACTTTGTACACCTTACCCGTACCTACCGTGGACGCAGCCGAAGTTTTGATTCGCATCGAGATCGCTGGAGTTGGCATCTGGGACGCGATGGAGCGCGAAGGTAAGCTGATGTATAACGAAGTCCACTTTCCGCGTGTGCTGGGCGGCGAATGTGCGGGCACCATTGCTGCCGTCGGCGACGGCGTTGAACGGTTTGCCGTCGGCGATCGCGTTTACGCACAGAGCTTCATGAACGATAAGGGCGGTAGCTATGCCCAATACGTCGTTGTATCCGAAAAGACGGTTGCACCGGTGCCCAATGGTCTCGATATGCTGATGGCAGGCGGACTGCCCATTGCCGGTGCGACGGCGCTCAGCAATTTGCAGGCGCTGGGGACGATCAACGAAACTAAATTGATGCTGTGGGGCGCGAGCGGCGGTGTCGGTCACGTCGCGCTTCAACTGGCCAAGCGCATGGGGGCGCGCGTTTTCGCGATCGCATCGGGTGCAGACGGCGTAGAATTAGCCAAGCAGTTGGGTGCCGACGAAGCGGTGGACGGACACAGCAACGACGTTGCACAACGCGCCCGTGCCTTTGCACCTGACGGCTTCGATGCTGCGCTAGTGCTAGTGGGCGGCGATGATGTTCAATCCACGCTGAGTTTGGTGCGACAGGGCGGAATCATCACCTTTCCTAATGGCGTGATGCCCGAACCCAAAGCGCCCGACGGTGTGGAACTCAAGAAGGCAAATGGCTTCGCCGACCCGATGTTGTTCGACCAACTCAACCGATTGGTGAGCATGGGTGAGTTTCAAGTTCTCATCGCGCAGACGTTTGGGCTCGAAGAAGCCGCACAAGCGCAGTCAGCGATGAAAAAGCATTATCTAGGCAAAATCGTGTTGCGCGTGAGCGGCGAATAAGAGCCTGATCAATCACCCATCAATCACCAATTAAATCCCTTTCAAATGGACAAAGACAGATTGCGCTGGGCTTGGCTGCCCTACTCCTCAATGAGCCGCTCACCTGGACAAAAGCGGCATCTGCGGGTGTGGCGTTTGTTGGCGTGGGGCTGATGGTTAGTAGTCCCGATCCCCGTCGCAACCAGCGAAGTTCACATGATGTCACAGCAAGTTAAACCACAATTTGCCTTGGCAGATATCTCTTTGCGATCGCATTGATTTTTAGCATTTTAAGGAGTTGATCGTGAGCGTTAAATGATGATTTTGCGTGTCCTTCACGCAAAATCATCACCTCTACAAACTTTGTCCGCAAAAAAGAAGGTATTGTAGCTGAACTTGTGCCTCTTTCCTACAAGTTTACGCAGGAGTGTAGTCTTCTTTTGCGTTTAAGCCACCAGGAATTACGCATTGAGAATTTAGGCAAGCGGCGTTGCACACCTTATCAAGCTGTCACAGTTTGCTGCCAATGCCAACTCGCCCGTGCGCTTCTTACAGTATCACGCAGCAGTTGAAGCGGCGATCCAAGCGTTCGGGATAGCGTATACGTTTCTGCGCCCGAATCTGTTTATGCGGGAGCGATCGCTTGACCATTCACTCACCACTTATTGATTAAAAACCGTAATCTTTATCTGGCAAGCATTTTGGCTTTTCTTAGTGCCATTCGGAACTTTACCCTTAGGAGCTAACTTAAGATTGTCTGCTGTGACGACGATCGCGTTGTAAGGCAGCTTTGCCATGCGAAGCCAGGTTTCAAGCTCCATACAGACTGGGCTAATGCTCGCTAGCCCCCATAGAGAAAGGGCAGTATATAAAGTAATCATTTTAAATCACCTCTATGATTTTCTTGGCGTTGAAGTAACGCTGCTTTAAGCTTTGAATCCTGGTAAAACAGCGTTTTGCCGCAGGCTACTTGACTTGAGTAATTTTCGCCCAGTAGAGATGCCATTGACGCTGCTCTTGAGTGGAGCCAGGAACATCATTGACTCGTCGCAGCACATAGCTGCCGCGAAATCGCTGCGGAGTTCCATTCGTGGCGATCGCAGTCACAGTAACCGGAATCTCAATGTAGATTGAGCCTGCACCTGGATCTGGTCTACCGGGTTTTCCAACTTCTACAGCAACGGATGTGGTGTTGGCAAAACCCTGCTTGAACTGCTCAAACGACTGCTTGCTAGCAGTGCCATTTCCATCCCAAGCTGAATAAGCTTGTTTATAGTCTTGACGGGCGATCGCACTATAATAGTCACGAATGACTTGAACTGCTTGCTGCTCAGAGCTTTGCGTGGGAGAGACTGGTGCTGGGGTTGGACTGGTCGCAATGAGATTTGCAACCGATGGAGTATTCGCAGAAGGTGGCTGCGATTTAACAGAGGCATTACAGCCTGTGATGGCGATCGCAAGCAGTACTCCTCCAACCGTCATACAGTGCTGTTTTAACCTGATACATAAAGAATTCATCATTGACAAAAATACCTCCTTGCAAATCTAGTGAGTGCTTTTCAAAGATTTTGCGTCAAACTACTTCCGCTTTTTTGTCGGTAGTATCGTGGCAAATTCTACTGCGACAAGTCAACCTACTTTAAAGTTAAAGTCACAATTGATTAGAATATATTTTTGCATTGCTGTTCCTTAAAACTCAAGTCAGGGGCTTATCCCTATTAATTACGAATTAGTAATTAAACTGCGTCCACGTTGAAAACCGTAGTTCTGTATGAATAGAAAAACCCTCATCCCCCAGCCCCTTCTCCCAATATTGGGAGAAGGGGAGCCGGAAAGAAGTCCCTCTCCCAAGTAGGGAGAGGGATTTAGGGTGAGGGCAAAAACTACGGTTCTCAACATAGATGAGGTTTATTTGGTCAAACTTCTGCTTCACTCGATAAAACTTTTGTGACTTCAAAAACTGTATGGGGACTTTTGAAGGTTAGCCGTGCTTCTGGTTTCTGGAGTGCCACCATAGTTTTCACATGTTCGGATTCGTCATCACGGATGTTTACAAACACGTCGTATAAATTATCTACCTTGGGACGGCGAAATTCATGACCTGGTGCAGTCTGAACTTCATCAAACATATAGAGGTCGCCATCGCGGTAGAAGTTGATTGCAACCTGGGGCGCTTTTTGAGCTTTCAGTTCGGCTTCATTGGTTTGCAAGTATTCGTCATAGGTGTGGTAGGCATGACCTTCAATCAGTTCCATCAAGTAGTAGGCGTAAGCGGGAAACAACATGTAAATTGGTACAACCACCCAGTAGTAAGCCACAGCAACGTGTTGAGCGATGAAGCGATCGATCCAGAGGCGACCGCCCCCCAGTGATTCCATGATTAACAAATGATGCAATTCGTTCCAAGTTTCAGCAAAGTGAACTTTCAACAAGTCGGCTTTGCGCCAGTAACCCAGCGTCTCGTAAAAATGCAACACCGATAGATAAGAAAAGTAAGGAACACGGGCAATGGTTTCCAACATATAAAACCGAGCGTAGGAACGATTTCCGTATACGACATCTACAATGAATACGAAAAAACTAACGATCGCTTGAATTAAAACTTTCATGGTGCATTTCTCCAAAATTAGAACAGATTACTAAATTTAAGGGACAAACTATTAGCCCCCAATCCCTAATCGCCAATCCCTTTTATAGCTATAAGTTCTACCCCAATATATAAACGTTTAGGGAAACACAAGTTTGGATGCAGGTGAATGACCCAGGTAAATGTGAGCAGACGATTTCAGCACAATTTCAGAGTAGATAATTTTTTGAATCTCTAAGCTAGGGACTCGATTTGCAAGTATGCGGTAAGCAGTGATTTCTCCTTCAAGGCTAAAGTCAGCATCTGCTACACAGTGGTAATAATCGTGAATTGCCAGGAAAGCAAAACCATAAAAAGGATTCGGATAAATCTCGCTATCGTAACTATCAGCCGACACCCAAAGCTGCTGTTGGGCAATATCCGCACACATTTGGGTAGCTGTGTGATAGCGCATGTAATTAGAGAACATGGGATTAATCGGAAGTTGTTGGAACTCGCTCATCAGCCAGTCACAGAGTTCTAGTTGAGCTATGTCTGAGATTTCGACAGATTCTCCTTCCAGGTAGAGTTTGGCAAGGGTATCTACTTTGGGTGTCATTGAAATCACCTCTGAGTAAATTACTGAATTGACGCTTTCGAGATATTACTTTTGCCAGTAGTTATTAGCAGCTGCGATCGTGGCAAACTCTGTGGCAACTGTCTGTCCAACTGCAATCAGCATCATGGCATCATTACCATATACATCTCGCAGTTGTTTCCGTTTTTCTTCATCCGGTTGAGTAAGTTTAATAATTAGACGGGCCAACCTGGACTTGATTGACTACAGGTGCTTCAGATTTGAGAGCAGCTGGAGTATGAACAACATGCACAGAACAAGGTGCATGGTGAAACACATAATTACTGACGCTGCCTAAAATCAACTCACTCAAGCCAGAATGTCCGCGACGACCGATTACAATTAAGTCAGCACCCCAACCTTGAGCAACTTCACAGATATTGCGACTAGGGTTGCCAGAATTTTGGGTGAATTCAGTACTCACGCCTGCATTGGTTGCTTGCTCTATATACGATCGCAATAAGTCGATACCCTGTTCTTTATAAGTTTGCCACTGCTTCCAATAATCCTCTAGAAGTTCTTTATGTAATGGGTGGTATTCGAGAGTAACTAGTGTAGGTATTTGGGGGCTATTCTTTTCTTCATTAGACAGGATATGTAATACCATCAAGTTTGCTTTGGTTGCCTTCGCTAGAGCCAGCCCTGCATCAAAAACAGCTTTACCATTTGGGGAACGGTCAATTGCAACTATAATTTTGCTAAACATGGAATCTCCTGAGTTAAAAAATTTCTAAATACCGAATGATTACCGTTTTACAAGGCAAAATCACAATACTTAATCAGACTGGCTTCACCTGCGGTTAGAGAGAGTTCTAGTAGAAGTTCATCTGCTTTAATCATGCAATAGCAGTTCAATCGCTTCTAGAAGCTAGCTCATACTGGAAATTGGCTATCCAAAGTATCAACTGACATACCCATCTAAGCTCATTTGTGCGAGTGAGGGTGGTGCTGGAAATGAGGCAGTTTAACATTTTTGAAAATACTGGGGTAATCAAAAGTGTAATACAGCTTTCCAGTCATAACATCCCGTTCTCCTAGCGCGATTAGCCGAAACGCCCCCACTGCGATCGCAGCACCCATTGGCGGAGCAATCCAATAAATCCACTGATGATGACAATTTCCTGTTATCAGTGCTGGAGCGAAACTCCGCGCCGGATTGAGGCTTGTTCCCGAAATTGGAGCTTCTTGCCATACCATCCCGGCAATTAACAGCCAAACGACCAAAGGTGTCCAGCGCATCAGCCGATGATGACTGACAAAGATAAAAATCGTCAACACCAACACAAATGTAATTGTGACTTCTGATAAAAATACAATCCATAGTGGATAATTCAACCCAGGCAGCGTCATGCCGTTACTAACGCGAATGGCATAATCTCCCCATAAAGTCACGAGCAGTAACACCGCAGCGATCGCTCCTAGAAACTGTCCGATCACAAAGCCAACAAAATCTCTCAGGTGCATTTTGCCATGTATCCAAAATGCGAGTGAGACAGAAGGATTGATGTGAGAGCCACTCAGTTTACCGATTGGAGAAACGGCTATAAGCGCTCCACTTCCAGCAAAAATTAGTCCCGTAATCAGCCGCCGAATGCTTGAATCAGGCACAAGCTTTTCTATTGGCAAACCGTGCCCAAAGTTAAAGACGATTGCACTCAAGCCAATGAAAATATTGAAAGCAGCTCCCAAGAATTCTGCAAAGTATTCGCGCCAATGCCACTGATTCTGAACGCTAGAATTCATAGTTTGTGAGTGTTGTCAAGAAGCTTGCGTTAATGCAGATCAATTAAAAGAGCGACACTACTTCCGCCAACAATTGATGGAAGTAATTCCTTCTTTAGTCGTCTGTAACGGATTAATTAAGTTTGGTAGGTTTTGTTTTCTAAAATAAAATATTAGTAGTGCCAGGTAGGGTTGTGCAGTCCCGCTCTCAGAATTTGATTGGACTGTACCCAAGAGTGGTTGATGGAAGTAGTAGACGAGAACAGTTATTGAGGATCGTCCAAAATTGAACTGTATGCCTGTGGCTCTTCGATGCGGTGTTGTGCGTACTTCCGTCGAGCCTTGACGATCTCCTGATACACCTTCTTGCGAGCTAAGTTGACGCTACCCAAAGGTTCGTGTTCGGGCAGAGTGTGCCAAGCCATGAACGATAGCCCCTCATCCAGTCGCTTCCGCTCCTTGAAGTCAAATTTCTGAGCGGGAACTGTGATAGTTGCAAGCTTCATAAAGGGTGAGTCTTCCTCCTTCCACTCCTGCATCGGATCTTCAATTGGAGTTTTTTCATCGTTGACATACAGCTGCACCAAGAAGTCAAAGATTGCATCTTTGCCGTTTTCCGACAAGTAATCAACGACTGCTTCGCGCAAGTAAGTCTCGGAAGTGGGAAGCGAACCAGGAGTATCTTGCTGATGAGGTTTTACAGAAAACTTGATAGACACAGAGCCAAGTTTATAGGGAGTCGTACTCCAATATTGGATCAGCAGTGGATTTGCAACTTGTTTGCTCGTAACCGCTTTGAGGACTTCAAACGTGGGTTGTAGCGATCGCAGTTCTTCTTCATTTGCCTGACCGACGCTTGCTTTGGTCAAGTTGGCAAATCCTTGGGCATCGCGGACAAAGAACACCGGATGATTAATTAGCAAAAAGTCTTGGGTTTCCTGCTCATCATCCAGAACTTTTTCACCTTCTACCTGTAAAAGTTTAATAGCAAGTGCCCGAACATCGGGATCGAGGTCTGACGCGAGTTTACCGCGCTTTTGTGCGGGGGAAGCATTGGATAGTCTGACCCAAATTGGGTAGGTTTTGGGTTGGACAAAGATACCCACCTTCAACGATTCGGGAATATTATCCTCAACTTTGAACTCTCCCCAAACTAAGGCATGACTTTTTGGATGGTCTTTTCGCAGGTCTGGACCCTTCTCGGCTTGAACTTTGAGATCGATGTCCACGATGGTGTCAATAGCCGCTTCTTGAGCAGTAGTGTTCAAGATGGTATCAGTAGCCGCTTCTTGAACAGGAGTGGATAGATTAGATTGGCTCATAGTTCTTTCTCCTTATTGATTGTGAGTGTTTCAAGACTGAGAAAATAAGGTTTACAGATAGATTGCTAGTTCACAGCGCTGCTTTCTTTAGTGTTGCGATCTCTGGGAATGATGATGAGTACAAACTCATAATATCTCCTCTGGTTGCTGGATTGTTTTCAATGCCCATCCACCAATCCAACATCCCAATCCATCTACAATTAATATGAGGATAGCTGTGATTTGGAATAGCAAACCCCAACCTGCAAAGGAAACTTGAGAAAGATGATCGGGGCTAATTACGATCAAATGATTGTAAATTCCAAAGAGGAGCGATCCTGCCATTGAACCCAGTAATAGCCAGCTACCAAGGTGGTAGAACTGTGTCCAAAGTAAAACGGCTGCAACGATCGGAGTCAGAAAAATTACAACAACCACGAACGAACTTTGAAGCAAAGATAGGCCAACAGGGATTTCCACATGTGCTAAACCATGCATTCCGTTGGCGATCGCATGGATGACCGCAATCGTTGTTCCATATTGAGCAATTTTCATCTTTATTCCTCCTGAGTAGAAAACTTCACAGACATCATTCATTGATGGCAGTGGGAGCGCAACCGCAAATATGCAATGCTGATTAGCTTAACTGAACTTACGGCGATGGAAAATTCTCGATAGGTCTGTTAGATTAATTTGTTTTGCACAGATGAACCTGTCTATCATAGGCAAAACGAATTTCTTTTTGACTTTTGACTTCCCCAAAGGGGCTGACGATTCTATGAAGAAAAGACAGCCTTTTTCAATCACCCTGAAACGAGACGTTTTTCTCCACCGTTTCACGGCTTATATGCAAATGATTAGCGGGAAAATCAGGATCGGAATAACCAACAGCTAAACCACAAATGATTAATAATTCCGGTGGAATGTTCAACTCACTGCGGATAATTTCCGGATAAGCTGCTAGCGAAACCTCTACGCAGGTATCAATGCCACGAGCGGTTAGGCACAACACCAGCGTTTGTAAATACATCCCCACACTCAAGGCATCTGCAACGCCCAAATCTCGGTGCATACAGACGATACCAACTACTGGTGCGCCAAAAAATTCGTAATTACGCAGAAGGGCTAGCTGTCTATTAACTTTATCGTCACGAGCAATCCCCATAGCTCCATAGACTTGCACGCCCAGTTCTTGGCGGTAATGCTGGAAAGCTTCCGGCAGCCCAAAGCTGTAGGGCGGCTGCTGCTTGGCTTGGTTTAGTAAAGCCTCTTGCAGACGATCTCGGCGTTCGCCTTGGGAAAACACCAACCGCCACGGCTGGATGTTTGAATTTGACGGCGCAAGCTGCGCTAGAGCGAGGGCTTCATCGAGCAAAGCCCGTGGCACTGGTTGCGATAAGAATTTGCGTGTTGAGTGTCGGTCTTTGATAGTTTGATCGAGATCAAACATAACTTTATCAACCTTTAGTAGTTAAAGAGAGTTCCAGGAAATAATGATTTGGTTTAGCTGCTTATAAGTAAAAACTCACGTATCATAAGTCATTTATGAGTTAGCTTGTACTTGGTACGGCAGTGTTAACCACCCATTGCAAAGGCCGAGGTTGAAAATTGAGTTCCCGTTTTGCCTTAGCATTCGATACTCCTCGCATTTGAGTACCGTAGTAAATGGCATCCGCACCACCTACTTTCAGCGCCTCCTCAACGGATATCTGAGGCGGTGGTGGCGCATTCAGCCAACGAGCAAAGGCAGGGAGCCACTCACGCACCTTTAAGGGGCGATCGTCCGTAATCAGGTAAATGCCAGGATTGCCCCGCTCCGCTGCCGCAACTGTCGCGATCGCCACATCCTCAATGTGAATCCACGACCAGACACCTTCGCCATTGCCAACGATGGGAAACTGTTGCTGTCGCACCTGTTGAGCAACGTCGCCATCGGCAGCAAACCAAGTGCCAGGCCCGTAGAAGAAGCCATAACGCAGAGCAATTCCTTTCGCCAGCAATTGCGCGATCAATGGACGACCGATCGCGCCCGTTGCACCTGCGACAAAAATCTTCATCTCTTAACCTCCTGTTGAAGCATGTAAAACATTTACATTTTGTTTAACTTCTGTTAAGGCTCACCTTGGCTCAAAATAGCTGTCATCAGTCGCTCAACTTCCCAGGCATTGTCGTAACGATTTCCGTTGATAAACAAAGTTGGTGTATAGGTGACACCACATTGCTTTCCACTGTACATATCTTGGGCGACTCGATCAGCATACTGGTGTTCGGCGATCGCTCTTAGAAACTGATGTAGATCCAGCCCTAATTCGTTGGCGTACTCCAATAAATTGCCATCACTCAAGAATTTCTGACGCTCAAACAGAATGTTGTGCATTTGCCAAAACTTACCCTGTGTTGCTGCTGCCTCGGCTGCCTCAGCTGCTTTTTGTGCTTGGAAATGAAGTTGCTTTTGGGGAAAGTGACGGCACACAAAGCAGAGTTGATGATTGAGTCGTTGTTGAATGGTTTTAATCATCTTGTGAACCTCTGCACAATAAGGACATTGGTAGTCGCTATACTCAATCAGGATGACAGGTGCATCTATCGCGCCTTGCAGGTGATCGTGGGGATTGATCGTAAGTAGCGATCGATCCTGGTAACTTGGCTGCTCCATGCGAGCGGGTTAGAAAAAGGGTTGCTGTATTATGGATTTGCTAAATCTCTGCTACAGCAAGTAAATTTAGTGTATGGAAATCCCCTGTAATTGTCGCCCTGCTCAAACAGAGTTTTTTACCTATACAAACCGAGCAGTCATAACCTGTCTCACAGACAGGTCATTGCTATCCTAAAGCATAGATGTTTGCTCATAGCCTAGCTATCAAATAGCGATCACACCTCGCTTTAGAGCAGTAATGAGCGCTTGTGCCCGATCGCTGGCTCCCAACTTACTCATAATATTTTTGGTGTGAAACTTGACGGTACTTTCACTAATCAATAGTTCAGTGCTAATCTCTTGATTATTCTTGCCGCGTGCCATCAGGTTCAGCACTTCTAACTCGCGATTGCTCAGTTCAGAAATGCCCATGCGCTCGGCCAGTTTCGCACCCACTGCGGGTGGAATGTACTGTTGACCCGCATGAACCGCACGAATAGCGCTCAAAAGTTCCTCAGCCCCAGCATCCTTCAGGACATATCCTTTTGCCCCAGCTTGCAGTCCACGATAGATGTCTTCATCTCCGTCGTAAGTAGTCAGTACGATAATTCGAGCTTGTTTAAATTCAGCACGAATCGTAATCGTTGCCTCAACTCCTCCGATTTCAGGCATTCGTAAATCCATTAACACAATGTCAGGCTGATATTGACGGAAGAGTGCGATCGCTTCACGCCCGTTGCTTGCTCGTCCAATCACCTTGATATCTGTTTGAGATTCAAGCAAAATGGTTAACCCCTGTGCCACCATCACATGATCGTCCGCAATCAGAACGTGAATGAGAGGAAATTGGCTCATGATGGCTCCCTCGGATTGACAGATACGACAATTTCTGTTCCTCGTCCTGGTGCGCTCCCAATGGTGAGTTGTGCGCCGATGCGCTCCGCTCGTTCAGTCATTCCCAGTAAACCAAACCCGCCGATTGTGTCATTGTTCATCATAAATCCTTGACCGTTATCTTTGATCCGGAGGATGAAGTGCGATGGCTGATAGACCAATGGCACGAAGATAAGGCAGGAGGCAGGAGGCAGAAGGCAGAAGGAAAAGAAAAGAAAAACCTGGAAGTCTTGCAGCACAAGGATTTAAAACTCCTGCCTCCTGCCCTCTGCCTCCTGCCTCACCCCAACAAATAGCTTTTCTTAGTGCCATTCAGCACTGATATACTTTTTACCAAACGGGTAGGGAATTTCTGCCTCATAGGTTATTATCTGTCCTTCTAGCGTTCGATTGATGTACGGTTGGGCAACCTGATAAGCTGGCTCACCCAGAAGTTCACGGACAGACTTGCCTATAATCTCATCTCGACTACAGCTAAACCAGACCTCATAGGTGCGATTGACAAATCGATAGCGCTGATTGGCATCCACATAACAGATACAAACGGGTAGAGCATTGGCGATCAGTCGTAATTCTTCCTCTCGTAAGCGAAGCTCGTCGTAGACATCGCGCAATGCAGCTTCGCTTGCTTGTAAAGCTGCCGTTCGTTGAGCTACTTGTTGCTCTAAGGTGCGGTTGTAATCGGCTAGCAGTTCCTCGGCTTGTTTGCGCTCTGTGATGTCTTGAAAAGCTGAGATCGCATAAGCCACCTTGCCCTGTTCATCAAAAATTGGAGTTCCCCACCCTTCAACTTGAATGATTGCATTGTTTTGGTGAATTTCTAAATCGTCAATTCTAGTGCGTTCACCACTCAATGCCCGCATCACTGGCAGGTTTTCAATTGGATATGGTTGCTCCCCTCCCGCCAGATAAAGTTGATAAACCTCTGCGAGTTGATCCGGCGTTGCGGAAGGCACAATTCCTTTGCCCAATAGCTGAATTGCCTGTTGATTGGCGTAGCAAGGGCGACCCAGCGCATCTACAACTCCAATTCCTACCGGAACCGCTTCTAGAAACTGAGCCATTTGACTTTCGCTGGCGCGCAGCTTTGAGTAGAGTCTGGCATTTTCGATGGCAATGGCTGCCTGAGTTGATAACAAATTCAAAACTTGCGATCGCTCCGGTGTAAATGCTCTAGTTGCTAGCTGATTTTCTAAATACAATATGCCGACGAGCTTACCTTGATTTAGCAGTGGCAAACAGAAGATTGATTTCGTTTGGTTATGCTGAACGTATGGTTCACTGACAAAATTTCCTTCACCAGTTGCATCGTTTAGGATAACAGATTCATGAGTACGAATAACATAATTAATAATTGATTCAGGCAGGTGATTTGCAATTGGGATAGATTGCAGCACTTGTGTTGCATACACATTATCATTATCACCATCATTTAGTTCGCCAGAAGCTTCAATCACCCATTCTCCTGCGTTTTCCAAAATTAAAAATCCTGTTTGTGCGCCAGCATTTTCAATTAATATTTTCATCAAGGAATTTAACAACACCTCCAGTTCAATTTCACTGGAAATTGCTTGTGATGCTTTCAGAACCGCCGTCAAATCGAAAGCGATGTGTGAGGTATTAGAGATACTTCCAGCAGTGGTGCGGATTGGTGGAGCTATGTCGGACAAGTGAGGAAAGAACTGCGGATAGCGAGTTTCCAAATCTCTAACCTTGGCAGTCGCTCCCCAACGCTCATAACAGTAGTGAGCTTCCTTCATATAGGTTTGGGCAAATTTTTCTCTACCTCTGGCTAAATAATGTTTTGCAGCCAATTCATAAGCTAACGCCTCTTCTTGGATATATTTATTTTCTCTGGCTCCTTGAATAGCTTGTTCGTAAAATTCTTCTGCCTCAAATAACTGACCCAGAACTCGCGCTGTCTCTGCTTGCACCAACTGGTATTTATGCAAATGATTCATCGGCGCACTATCTGCCCATACCTGGAGCTTACTCTGGTTAACTGCAACTGCTTCCAGGATTTTTCCTTGCGCTTGATCGCTGCTTCTAGAATAGGTTGCGAGTTGTGCCAGAGAGCTATAAAAATAGTACACAGGAACAGGAGGTGTCGATTCTAGGTAGCTCACATACGGTGCCGCTAAACTGGAGTTTTCAACTGCCTGGGAATACTCAGAAAATAAATAGCAAAGAAAAAGCTGGTAGCAATATAAGAAAAAGATTGAGGTGCCATTATTTTCTGTTTCATGTTGCCGCAATCTATTCTCTTGATCGTAGGCTTCACCGTTTAGACGGGTAGGATTGGTTGAGCGTTCCATCAAATTTAAGACAACCTGATGATGCATCTGAGTCCAAATGAGTGCTGCTTCTTGTTTCAGTTGACGGATGGCTTCACTGTAGGTTCTCATCTCGCATTCGAGTTCCACGAGTTCTTTGCCCACACAGAGGGATTGTAAGCAGTAAACTTCAGCACAGTAGGCAGCAAACTCTAAATCTCCAGTTTCCAAACCACTGTGATAGCCTTCTATGAATGGCTGCAATGTTTCTCTGGAATGTTTTTTCCAATGAACGATGAATATGTTGACGCTCAGTAATGTCTTAGCTTTGAGTGGCTGAGTATTTGGTTGTGACAACTGTTTGAGAGCCAACTGCCCAAACTTGTAGCCAGACTCGATGTCTTTGCCCGTCCGACAAAGAATGAATCCATACAGAGCGTACACAAAGGGAGACACTGGCAGATTGCTATATTGGATTGAGAGGCTGACCTGTTTAGAGACAAATAGTGGCAGTATATCAGGGGCGGCAAGATGAGCAGCAAGCGTTATTCTAGATAGGATTCGCATCGCCGCCAACTGGTTTGGCTCGGCTATTTTCGGTGAATGAACCCGCTCTTGACTTGACCTCTCATTGAAGAGTGATGCGATTGCATCGAGTTCAAGCTGAATATCTGACTGGCTAGGCGTTTTAAGAATAGCGATCCCCAGTTGCGACAAAACTTGCAATCCAGTATTTATCGCTTTTGACAACTGCTCCTGCGCGACATAAATTTGAATTTTGACTTCGTAAACTTTTACGGTATCGATAACTGTCTTAGCTTTTTGTAGTACAATCGACAACCAGTGTTCTACATCTTCAAAATCACCACATAAATAGGCGATTTCTGTTGTTTCTGTATATAAATCTAAAGTCAGGTCATAGTTGGTTTGCCAGCTAGAAGCTGCTAGCCAAAATCTTGCTGTAGCTAAATATTTTTTCGCCACACTATAGGCGATCGCTGCTTTTGCTTTTTGACCTGCAATTAAATTTAATTGAGCAATTTCATTGCGTTCAATTTGATCGCTAACAAGCTCAATCCCATAATTAAGATGATCGACAATTTCAAACAGCCGCTCTGATCTTCGCTCCGGCAAAATTTTTTCCAGCAGATTACGACCAATTTGTAAATGAACAATTTGCTTGTGCGAGTCATCAATTAAGGCGTATGCTGCTTGCTGCACGCGATCGTGCAAAAACTTATACTCTTGAATTAACAAGTTCTCATCTAATTCAGATAGGGGTTGAATTAATCCAACTTGTATTACTGCCAGTAAATCTTGGAAAACCGTTTCAAGTGGTTTCTCATAAACAATCGATAGAGTATTTAAATTAAATTCAGCACCGACGCAAGCAGCTAACCGAAGAATTTGCTGTGTGTTCTCTGGCAGTTTCTTCAACTTGTGAAGCATCAACTCCACAACATTATCAGTGATATTTTGAGCTTGAATCTGAGCAATGTTCCACTGCCAGCTTAAGTCTTCAGCATCAAAGGTCAACAGATTTTCGCTATACAGCGTCCTCAAAAATTCATTGACAAAGAAAGGATTGCCCTCGGTTTTACGCAACACTAACTCAGCTAAAGAACGAACAGTGTCAGTATTGTGATGCAGTGTCTCGGCAATCAGCTGGCTTAATGGCTCCAGCGTTAAAGGTGTCAGGATAATTTCCTGAAACACTGCCCCTTGTTTTCGCAGTCTTGAGAGCGTTAACATCAACGGATGGGTTGGATTGACCTCATTATTTCGATAAGCTCCAATTAAAAATAGGGATTGGGTTTGCTCATCAAGCAGCATCAACTCAATTAATTTCAACGTTGCTGAGTCTATCCATTGCAAATCATCTAAAAAAATTACAAGCGGATGTTCCTTTGAACAAAACACCCGCACAAACATTTTAAAGATGCGATGAAAGCGATTTTGAGCTTCAATTGCTCCAACTTCTAGTACGGGGGGCTGCTTGCCAATAATTAACTCAACTTCTGGGATTACATCAATGATAATTTGTCCGTTGGTTCCTAATGCTGTGAGCAGGAGCGATCGCCACTGTTGCACCCGATTATCTGGTTCACCGAGCAATTGCTGCACCAATTTTTGCAGGGCATTTGCGAGCGCGCTGTAGGGAATATTACGCTGAAATTGATCGAATTTACCCCAGATAAAATAGCCACGCTTTTGGGTGATCGGTTTATAAATTTCCTGCACTAATGCTGATTTCCCAATTCCAGCATAGCCAGATACCAACATCATTTCAACTTGGGATGTTGAGTTGGATCTTTGTTCCTGTTCTGAAGTTTTTTCTGTGTAGTTTTGTGAAGAAGCAACGCGGTCAAAAGCCGCCAGTAACATTGCAACTTCCCGATCTCTTCCATACAGTTTTTGGGAAATTTGAAACTGTTCAGAAACGTCTTGCACAGCCAGTCGAAAGCGAGAAATTTGATCAGATATCTCAAATTGGTGAGCACAGATTTATAAATCCGCTTTGATGCCCCAAGCACTCTGATAGCGATCCTCCGCATTCTTCGCCATCAGTTTCAAAATGATATCTGAAATGGGTTTAGGAATGGTTGCATTCAAATCGTAAGTTGGAGGTGGTTGTTTAGCAATATGACAATGGACTAGCTCAAGCACATCCTTTGTTGGAAACGGCAACTGTCCGGTGAGCAGTTGATAAAAAGTCACACCGAGGGAGTAAAAATCGGTACGGTAATCGAGCAAACGGTTCATGCGCCCGGTTTGCTCCGGTGAGAGGTAAGCAAGTGTGCCCTCTAACACATGAAGACTTTTGAATGTTGGATTAGTGTGGTTAAAGCGGGTGGCTATCCCAAAGTCAATAATTTTGACAATGCCAGTCTCCGGATTAAAAACGATGTTGCCAGGATTAATATCCTTGTGAACAATATTGGCAGCATGGATTCTGCCCAGAATATCAGTGATATTAATCGCTAATGGTAAAAAATCAGGTAAGAGCATCGGGCAAAAGTCTGAGCGTTCCTGCATCCATCGTTCTAGGGACTCTCCGCCAAAATCTTCTAGGAGAATAACGAGCGTACGTTGATAGTCCTGCTGGCTGTATGCCTTGACTACTCCTTCTATGTTAAGGGAACGGGTAATTTCATATTCCTGTCTGTAGCGCGTTAATTCTTGAGGTGAGGGATAATCAAGCTTTAGCATTTTAACGATGATCGCTCGACCATCTTGTACTCTGATACCCCGATATACCAGAGAATTAGAACTCTCATAAATTTTACTTTGGATAGCGACTCCGGCTAGAGCAATCATTGAACTCTCTCTCCAGATGAGTGTCATGAGCCACATCACCAATTATATAGTTGCGACAGGTAGTATATTTTTTTGCTTTTTGATTGTCTCACTTTTTCTTTGCCGACTTAGTAAGTATTTTTACTTGGTTTTTCCGAAGATGGATTTCTAACTCCCGATTCGCCCATTTTTTCGGGAGTTAGAAAAAAGACTACTCAGGAGTAAAAGATTGACCACCAAGTTAAGTGTAAATAGTAGTCGAGAACCCAAGGAAAACAAGAATACGCTGCTGTAAGGGTGTGCATAGCACTCAAGTGGGCATAATACTTCATTTTTCACCTCAATCAACAGCAGGGTAATTTCTTTAAATGCTGCAAGAAGTAATTCAGCAGTGGGACGTGCTGTTTCTCGCTTCGGATTACCAACATAAAGTCCAGCAAGCTTTTCTTGATTTTTCTTAGATGGCGACAAACCTGAAACTCTAAAAGGGTTAACACTCGCAAACCAATTGAAAGTATCAGAAATAGAAATATCATTACCAATAAAATTGGTAGAATGTAGCACTAGATACAATATTATTGAACAATTTTAGCTTTGATAGTTACTATCAAGCCGTATACGCCATCTGTGAATATACCAACCAATGTCAGCAAGCTATGCGCAGCTTCTGCATTGACTCAAAATTAAGTCTTCCACTCTCATGAATCCAGCACAGCTAAGGCAAACAACTGTGAAGGCGAGTCGTGTTATAAGAAAACTTCGCCGCCGTTTTGATCTCACACAATCTGCGATGGCTGCGACGGGCTACGCCTACGCACCATCTTTGCTTACTTGGTTCGAGGTCATTGGCTACACAGTTTTATTAGAGCCAGATGTTGCTTTAGGTAAGCATCGCATCGGGCGCAGTAGTTATAAAGAAGTGGTTTTGCGCGATCGCCTTCATAGCGCTTTACAAAAGATTAACCCAACAAAACCGCCTGAAGCGATCGCCAAGGCTATCTATCAAGTTACCTCCACAGAGAGTTCTGACTTGTTGGAAAATAACCGCCGCTTTCACAAACTTCTAACCGATGGTGTTGAAGTTGAATATTTCTTGAACGATGAAATAGTTCATGATAAAGTGTGGCTCACCGATCCATTTAATTTGCTAAATAATGATTGGCTAGTTATTCATCCTTTGACTGTAGTTGAAGGGAATCATGCTCACTGTCCTGATGTAGTTGTCTTTATCAACGGTTTACCATTGGCAGTTATTGTCTCGATTTATCCAAGTGATGAACATGCCACATTCAAAGCAGGTTATCAACGAATCCAAACTTACCTTCAACAGATACCGAAGCTGTTTTTTTATAATTCATTCCTATTTCTTACTTGCGGAAATCAAGCACGAGTCGGTACATTAACCTCAGACTTGCAGGAGTTTTTACCCTGGCACACTATTGAAGGTGAAGATTTTTCTCTCAAAGGTGCAACTGAACTAGAGGTGCTGATTCAAGGTATTTTTGATAAACGGCGTTTCCTAGAGCAAGTATTGCACTTGATAGTATTTGAGTCCAACGGAACCGACATCAGTAAAAAATTGCTTCGCTAACCTTTTTGCACAGAACCAAACTCTCTAATAAAACGTTTCGCTCCCCACCTGTTTGTGGCTAAAACTGCGACGGCTTGCAACACAAAAATAAGAACACTTGCTATGAAAACTGGACTGTTCTGCAATTACGAAAATCATCACCAAGATGCTCGTCGTGCCATCGAGGAGCAAGTTGCGTTGGTAAAACGTGCAGAAAGCTTGGATTTTGAAGAAGCTTGGGTAACAGAGCATCATTTTAACGATTTCAGTGTTAGCCCATCGACTTTAATGTTGATGGCACACTTAGCAGCCGTAACTGTCAAAATCCGATTAGGTTCAGCAGCATTATTGCTGGCATTTCACAACCCGATCGCTATTGCTGAAAGCATTGCTACACTGGATAATCTGTGCAACGGACGACTTTCCATTGGAATTGCTAAGGGTGGGCCGTTCCCCGAACAAAACAAGCACTTTGGCACTCCCATGAGTGAATCTCGCTCTAAAACTCTAGAGGCAATGGCATTGATTCATAAACTACTATATGATACTGACGTGTCATTTAGTGGCAAATACTATCAGTGCGAAGGAGTGACTATTTATCCAAAACCTTTGCAGAAACCGATTTCAGTATATGTAGCAACCAGCGATGATGAAGCGCTCAAGTTTACCGCTATTAATTCCCTTGGCTTAATGGGAGGAGCGCCGTTTTCTCTGGATACTCTTAAGAGCAATGTTACTAAATATCGTGCGATTAATTCCAGTGGTTGCGATCGCTTGATGCTAGCACGGTTCTTTTTTGTTGCTCGCACAAATGAAGAAGCAGTAAGTGAGGCATTGCCTTTTCTTCGCACTTTTAGCCAAAGAATGAAAGCTTTTAAACATAGAGCCAAAAGTTGTGGTAATGACAGTAAACATCCGATGTCGATTAGCGATCAAAAAAGTTCTTTTGATGAAGACTATTTGCTGAAAAACTCAATTATTGGTGATGTAATTACCTGTCGTGATAAAATCAAACGATTTCAGGATGAGCTTAATTTAGAGACTTTAGCACTCAATCCTTGCTCGTTAGACCTGCAAAAAAAACTAGAAAGTTTGACATTTTATAACCAGGAGGTGCAAAGTTACGTCTGAAGAGACTGCGATCGCTAATTATTTAATGGTCTTAATTATAATTCTTTAACATTACACAAGCTTGTTTATAAACTGTTATTGGATGTAATAAAACCTGATTACGCCATGTGAGATCGGAGGGCGAAAAGACCTCTAGTAATCGCTGCTTGGAGAGGGCAAACAAGTTTCTCTGTCTCAACAATCCGACGTGTAATCATCGGAGTAGGGGCGCAAGGCCTTGCGCCCCTACTTTGAGTGGCAACGATTACGTAATTGCGGTTAAAGATAATCTTGTTGAATGAAACAGTCCTACCTTCAAAAGGGGAGAACCGGAATCAAAGTCCCTTTTTTTAAGGGGGATTTAAGGGGATCTAAAACCTTTTGCTACCGACCCAAGAACTTTTAAAACATCCTCTAAACGAGTTTTCTACGCTTAAGCAACTTCGTCAGCGATGCTTACGCCTACGTACTAACTAAAAAACAGCGATCGCATACTGAACAATAAGGGTGTTAGGATATCTTTCACCAGCTGAATCTGACTTATGAAATTAGTTTGCTCCCAAAGCGATCTCAGTACAAACCTCTCACTCGTTAGTCGTGCAGTACCTTCACGACCAACTCATCCAGTACTTGCCAATGTGCTGTTACAAGCGGATGCTGAAACTAACCAAGTAAGCTTAACAGCCTTCGATCTCAGCTTAGGAATCCGCACCAGCTTTAACGCAGAGGTATGGGAAAGTGGTGCGATCGCACTTCCTGCTAAATTACTTGTAGACATCACTTCTCGTCTTCCAGAAGGTGAAATCACTCTCGATGATGAATCAGCCTTGACAGGTGCAACATCTGGTGGAGAAGGTTTAATTGTCACACTCACACCTAAGAGTGGACATTACCAATTCCAAGCAATGGGGCCAGAAGAATTTCCCGAACTTCCTGTAATTGAAAATACAGAAGTAATTCATCTCACCACCACCGCATTAATTGAGGGATTACGCGGTTCATTGTTTGCTACCAGTGCTGATGAAACCAAACAAGTACTCACCGGTGTGCATTTAACAGTTAAACAAGATACTCTAGAATTTGCAGCTACCGACGGACATCGCCTCGCAGTCGTAGAAACTAGCAACGAGCGTCCTCTAGGCGGAACTAGTCAACTAGAAGTAACAGTACCAGCTAGAGCATTACGTGAACTCCAACGAATGTTAGCTCATAGCGCCTCATCAGATGAACCTGTAGCTTTATATTTCGATCGAGGTCAAGTTGTGTTTGCATGGCAAAATCAACGCTTGACTAGTCGCACATTAGAAGGGCAATATCCTGCTTATCGACAATTAATTCCGCGCCAATTTGAGCGACAAGTAACAATTGAACGGCGACAATTTGTTAGCACTTTGGAGCGGATTGCTGTGTTAGCCGATCAAAAAAATAATATTGTCAAGCTCAGCATTGATAGCGAAGCTCAAGAAATTACCTTATCTTGTGAAGCTCAAGATGTAGGCAATGGTAGAGAGTCAATGCCAGCAGAAATTTCTGGGGAAAATATTGAAATTGCTTTTAACATTAAATATTTGATGGAAGGCTTAAAAGAATTACCATCTACCGAAATTCAAATGCATTTAAATCAAAGCCTAACTCCAGTAATTTTTACGCCATTGGGTGGTTTGAAAATGACCTATTTAGCTATGCCTGTGCAACTTAGAAGTTAGAGGTGATTTATCAACTAAAAATCCAATTCCTGTAAGATCAAATGTCATTTAACCCTGATTTAGATCCCCAACTTCTTTAAAAAGTCGGAGATCGGCAATACGCTTCAGTTAAAGGTAAAAGTCTTTGCCAATGACAAATGACCAATGACTAATTACTAATGACTAATTTGTTTAATCGGAATTTCAATCCAAAATTCTGTACCTAACTCTGGCACAGAATCACATCTAAACACACCACCATGTTTATCTACGACAATCTGGTAACTAATTGACAACCCCAAGCCAGTGCCTTTTCCCACTGGCTTAGTTGTGAAAAAGGGATCGCAGATTCTTGCTCTGAGAGCTTCGGGTATTCCTGGCCCATTGTCTGCAATGCGAATGACTACACTCTTGATATTGCCTTCAAGTTCTCCAAAAGCAGTACGGATAGTAATTTGACTGCTATGAGGTTTTGATTGAGATTCCGTGTAATCTTCTAAAGCATCGATCGCATTGCTTAAAACATTCATAAATACCTGATTTAGTGGCCCGGCATAGCAATCTACTAAAGGAAGGTTAGTATATTCTTTGACTAATTTTATCGCCGGACTTTCTGGTTTTGCTTTCAAGCGATGCTGCAAAATTAGCAAGGTGCTATCAATGCCCTCATGAATATCAACTGGTTTTTTTTCTGCTTCGTCAAGGCGAGAGAAGTTCCGTAAACCCAAGACAATCTGACGGATGCGATCGACCCCAATTTTCATGGAAGATAGAGTTTTGGGCAAATCTTCTATGATAAATTCTAAGTCGATCTCGAAGGCGCGATCGCTAATCTCAGGACTAGGGTTGGGAGTATTTTGGAAATAGAGGTCTAGGATACTGAGTAAATCTTGGGTGTAATCATTGACATGATTGATGTTGCCATAAATGAAGTTCACGGGGTTATTAATTTCGTGAGCCACACCAGCTACCAGTTGACCTAGTGAGGACATTTTCTCAGTTTGGATCAGTTGGGTTTGAGTTTGCTTTAAATCATGCAAAGCTTGAGCCAGCTTTTGGGTGTGCTCTTTGGTTTGATTATGTAATTGAGCTTGTTGGAGTGCAACCCCAAGTTGATTGGCAATTTGAGTAATAAATTTAATTTCTGAGGCTTCCCAATGGCGGGGTGCAGAATTCTGGTAAGCTGCTAGCAAGCCCCATAGCTGTTGCCCGATAAATATAGGTGCGATCGCATAAGCCTTTGCTTGAATTTGCTCTAGAACTGCAACGTGGCATTGAGAGTGCCCAACTTCATAGATATCATCAACTGCAAAAGTTTCATTGTGACGATATCGCCCACCTTGGGTTTCCTGCAAATAGCTATCTTGCCAAACTGTATTAGTATTAGAATTTACTAACTTTATCCAACCATCGCCCACAAACTCGGCGATATATTCACCACTCCAATCAGCCTGGAAGCGGTAGACTGCAACTCGATCTGCTTGTAATGATTTACAAATTTCTTGGGTGGTTGTCTGAAAAATCGCATCTAGATCGAGAGATTCTCTAACTTTCGCCACAACTTCAAACAATACCCGTTGTTGTTCTGCTGCTTGTTGCAAATCTAATGTCTGTTGTTGTGTTTGAGAGAGTAAATCAGCTTGCTGGAGTGCTACGCCCATTTGGGCGGCAATCTGACTGAGAAAGTTAACTTCAGAAGTTTTCCATTGCCGGGGGCCAGTGTGTTGATAAGTTGCTAGTAAACCCCAAAGTTTTTGCCCAACAAAAATCGGAGCAAGCACAAAAGCATGAATTTGAAACTGCTCTAGATTGTCGATATGACATTGAGCAAACCCCATCTTGTAGATGTCATCGACTGCAAATGTTTCATTGTGGCGGTAACGTCCTCCCTGTGTATCTTGTAAGTAGGTATCATTCCAAATTGTATTAATACCTAGTTCTGACTCATTCGACCAATATGGACTAGCAGCCTCGAAATCTCCGACAAATTCACCACCCCAATTAGAATCAAAACGATAAACAGAAACGCGATCGGCTTTGATTAATTGACAAACTTCTTTAGTTGTGGTTTGAAAAATCGTATTTGTGTCCAGAGATTCCCGAATTTCGGCAATAACTTTAAACACAGCCCGTTGTTGTTCAGCTGTCCGTTGTAACTCTACGGTGCGTCTTTTAACTTGTTTTTCTAAGTTTTCATTGAAGATTTGTACTTGTTGATATAATTCATACTGCTGAATTGCGGAAGCAAAGTGTTTACTGAGGTTTCTAGCCAGTTCAATATCTTCAACCGTCCATTTTTGAGCTTGTGCTTTTTTAAATTCGCGCCAAACTTCAAAGGATTGTCGGGGATACTGTTGCCTTTGATCGCTATCATATTGCCCCGCCCAGAGAGTTTCTGTATCTATTTCGCTGCGGAAAATACTTAAGTAGCCCAGTAATTGCTGACGATATTGGAGCGGGATCATCAACATACTGCGAATTCTAGTTGGTTGAAAAGCAACTTGCAAACTTCGCAAGTCAGAAATTTTATATATATCTGAAATTGCCCAAACATCGTATTTACTAAACTTGTAGTGTTCTTGCCAGACGCTATACTGTTCTATGAGTGGATATATAGTTTGTTCTGGCATCACAGGTTGCTCTCCACAGATATAAAGCTTGATACAAGTATTTCCTGGTATTAAGCATTCTATTAAGCTGATCGCGTTGCCATTGTGGAAATCAAAAGCTTCATTTCTAAGGCAAAGCCTGCCACCAACACCATTAAAGGCAGCAACAGCCTCTTCTAGGGCTGGCTGTAATACAATTGTTGGCAGTGAATGTAGCAGAGTCGCAATGCGATTAACGATCGCTTCTCGTTCGGCTGTTTTGCGGACTTGAGTCAGAAGGGTACTTTGAGCGATCGCCATTGATAGCTGCTCGACTACCATTTGTATTGCTTCTAGTTCATATTCTGAAATCAAACGCGCTTCAGAATTATGAGACGCCAGCAGCCCCCAAAGTTGATCTTGATAGAGAATAGGCACTACCACAGAGGATTTTACCCCCATTGCCATCAAATATTCAACATGACAGGGGTCTACAGGGCGGTAACGGATCTCCTCTGATATAGTTTCTCCATTATCCAAGTCATGCAGGTGAATTTGACCAATTTCTTTAGTATCAACATTTACAACAGAACGCACCCGTGATTTAATAAATAGTTCACGGGCGGTGGGTGGAATATCATCAGCAGGGAAATTCAGTCCTAGTAGTGATGGCAAACGATTTTCGTAAATTGACTCAGCAATCACTTGACCACTATCATCAGGATGAAATTTGTAAATCATCACTCGGTCAGTTTTTAATAGCGATCGCACCTCTGCCGTTGTGACTGTGATAATTTCTTCCAACTCTAAGCTTCGTCGGATACGGTTTGTAATGCGGCGTAGTAAACTTTCTTCATTACGATATAAAGGCAAATCTTGTTCAGAATTGGAGGTCATTGTTATAGCAAAATAAATTAATAATTTGAAAACTGACATAATTAAATCTAAAGACATTGTGATTTTTTTTTCATCATTTTGTCTTCAGTAAAACTACGGTCAAATCACTAGTAAAAATATTTATTTGCCTTTTATCAAAATTCACCAAAAAATCATAAAAACAGACGCTAAAAAAGTTGCGTCTGTACTAGGTGCAAGAGAAAATTCTTGCTTTTTAGTTTTGACTTTTTGTTGACAGAGTAACGTTCAACAAAATTAAACTCTTGTGTTGTCAGCAAAGCGGATTTTTAGATAGTCATTTTCCATCTTTGCTCCGCCTGGTTGTAGTGCTGCTAAGGCTTGTGGCAAAACTAAGTTACGACGATGGTTGCCAATAGTAATGTTTAATTCGTCTCCAGTTTTACTGAGTTGAACTTGGTCTTTAGGGATACCAGGTAAGTAAATTTCTAAGCTGTATTGGTTTTCCTCTTGTACTACTCTAAGAGTTGTTTCTTTGTAATAAACCTGAGTCGGATCTTCATCTTTATAAAGAGTTTCTTTCAGGCGTTCTAATGAAGCTAATCCACACATTTCCTCAGAAAATAGGGGAACTTCTTTCACAGGCAGAGGGTGAAAATCATTATGAATTTCCTGACGATATTGCTCCTGACTTTCCTTCCAACGTTGGAAAAATGGATCTTGGACTTCATTGGGAATAATCCGATTAGCCACGACTAAATCTGTTGCAACATTATACAAACTCAGATAAGCATGGGCGCGGAGTGACTCTTTAATCACCATTTTTTCGGGATTAGTTACCAGACGCACTGAGGTTTGAGTATTATCTGTTAATACTTTTTCTAGAGCTTCAATTTGTTCATAAAACTCATAAGGTGCATCCATTACTTCTTTATCTGGTAGCGAAAAACCAGCAATTGGTCTAAAAAAAGGTTCAACCAGAGGTCGAAGTGCCACCGAGATGTTTTGAAATGGTTTGTAAAAACGGCGCATATACCAGCCACCGACTTCAGGTAAACTCAGCAAGCGCAGTGCTGTGCCAGTGGGGGCTGAGTCGATAATTAAAACATCAAACTCACCTTCATCGTAATGGCGTTTCATCCTTACCAAGCCAAAAATCTCATCCATGCCTGGTAAAATTGCCAATTCTTCCGCTTGTACGCCATCTAAACCCCTTGCCTGTAAAACTTGGGTAATATAACGTTTCACAGCACCCCAGTTTCCCTCCAGTTCTTGCAGCGCATCCAGTTCAGCAGCCCACAGATTTGGGCGAATTTTTCGGGGTGTATGTCCCAGTTCCATGTCAAAACTGTCTGCTAGGGAGTGGGCGGGATCTGTACTTAAAACCAATGTCTGATAGCCGAGTTCTGCACAACGGAGTCCAGTTGCAGCAGCGACGGAAGTTTTGCCCACACCGCCTTTACCAGTCATCAAAATTACACGCATAGATGCTTTTTTCCTGCCTGAGGATTTTATTACATTTATTTACATTATCGACTGTTTAAGGAAAATAAATGTTGTCTAAACACGTCTAGGCATTAATTATGAGTATTTACCCTAACTCATCCGTTGGGTTTTGCTGCAATAGCCGATCGAGTTTAGTTTCCAGTGCTGAGAGTTTTTTAAGAATTGTGGGGCGATCGCCATCAAGAGAAATTAGTAAATTGGTTATTCTCTCTTGTATGTTTGTTAATTGTGCTACTGCATTCTGGATTTGAAGCATTCCTTCTCGGAGTTCTTGGCGTTCCTGACGTGCTTCCGCCATTTCATCTAACATAGCTTGGACTGTTTTAGCATTACTCTCAAGTAGATGTTTGAGTTCTTTATCAGTCATTGCGATCGCGCTTTGGAATTGAGTTTATTATTCACTCTAAAGTATTGGGGGATTTTGTTTCAATCCCCCGTAGAGCAGCACAACTGTGCTAACCTGCACTATGGCCTAATTACCTGAAAATTGCGATCGGGGCTGTTTACTGGCTCAACATGGCAAAAGCTTGCTCAACAAGCATCTTAGCTTTGTGCAAGTTCAACAGCTTTTCCTGTTCAAATCTATCTGGATAAGCCATTTTCCTACCTTCCAGCGTTAGGCGAATCAGTGCTATTTGCTCATCTGTGGGTGAACTCATCTCATCGATTGCTGCGCCAATATACTGAAAAGTCGTGAAAGTGGGAGCCTTTAACCCTCTTCCCTCTTGCATCTGATGTAGGGCTAGTTGTGGGAATGCCATTAGAGAAGTGATGTAAGAAACTTTGTATCCTGAGTTTCCTGTCGGCTTGATACCGTAGCGTCGGCATAAATCGCGTAACTCTTGGATGGTTTTGATTTCAAGTTCGGAACGCGTAAACATAAAATAGAAGTGTCTCGTTTCTAATGGGATATTTGGTGGGTATCTAGTTTCTCAGGCGAAATACCCACTAATAAATCATTATTCAATACGTATATCAATTAGTCCAGATATATTAAGTAACGTAAAGTGTCTAAAGATAATCGTGGAAATCCAGAAATTAAAAATCATGGTTTTAAAACTGACAGAGATAAACCATTGACTGAATACATAAATTTGCGAGTCACAAAGGAAATGAAGGAAGAGGTAAAAGCTAAAGACGATCCTCCAGAATTTTGCCGTCGTGCTATCCAAAAAGCATTAGATGAAGAGAAAGAGAAGTAGTGCTTATTTTTCCTACTCTAACTCTTCTGGATCAATTCCCAATTCCTTCAATCTAGCCTTCAGTTCTTCCACTTGCTGGTGTGCTATTTAAGTTTCTCGTTCATAAAGATTAATGGCTTTTGTTGTTACGTTTAGTGTAATAGCAATCACCTGTTCAGATATATCAATTATTAACTTTTTCAAGAGAAAAAATGCTGCTTCACCACATCTAGGCGTGAACAATTCCAATAATCGATATGAGAGACAATCAAACCATCAGAGTTAAGACCTAATTCACTCCAACCAGGAATAGAGATCCGTGGCTTCCAGGGGAGAGGGGTATTCCAACTGAGTGTCCACTCAGTTTTTATTGTGTCTCCTAAACGTTGAATATTATGTAAGTCCATCTTGGGATCTAAAAACCAAGTTTGGATAAAATTAATCATTACTTTGTAACGTTTAACACCACGGAATTTATTCAGTGGGTCTTGAAAATAAACGTTTGGAGTGTAAATACTGTAAGTTTGATTGACTGGGAATCTTTGATAGTCTTCTTTGAGGATTTCAATGATATCCATGATAGATAAATATATCTGTAAATTGGTTTAATATGAAAACTGAAAATCAACCCTCATTCCATAAACGTTCTAACTGACGCCGCCAAGCAGTTAGGACTTCTTCTCGCCCTTGTGAAGTTTGATTCATTTCGCCCATCATTCCTTCGGCGTAAAAGCGATCTAAGCTTTGCATAGTAGCTTGTAGAGATTGTCCTTGCTGTTTTGCTGCCTGAATAATTTGTCGGATGCGGCTTTCAACTAGTTGATTAAAGACATTCTCTAATCTAGCCTGATGGAGAGATAAAAGCCGGTTGATTGCATTGGACAAATCTGCACTCACTAAAGTTCCACTGTGATGTTGAAATACCCCCCAAATTACCCTTTCATACAAAGCGTAACGTACTTCCTGAGTGTCATCAAAGTTGGCTTCTAGGAACTGTTCTAAAAATGGTTGGGCTTCTTGAATGGGCAGAATAGGCAGTAAAACTCGCAGCCAAGTATTATCTTCGGAAAGCAGCACCAACAGCCGAAAAGTAGGAGTGTCTATTTGCCACGAGCCAGGAGCAGTCGTAGCAACAGCCGATGTGTCAAATAATTCTGTGAGCGTAGCCGCAATTTCTTCAGGTGTCATAACTTTTTATCTAGATATAGCCTCTAGATTAGCGCAGAGGTGCATCAACTTATTCACTAGAATGCTTGCTTGTCCAGTCTGAAAACGCAGTGGGGGCGCACAGCTAGGTGTACGCCCCCACGAATGAATGTATTCCACCGAATTGAAATATCTGATTTAAATAAGCGAATTGCTTAAAAACACAATACCGATCGCACAAAAAGCGAAGCCAGCAAGGCTGATCCAAGGTAAAATTCGATTTATTTCTCCCATACCCATCGCAACACCAATTTTTCTGGCACTCATCGCAACCGCAAACAGAGTTAAGGTAATACCTAGTATATAGGTAACTACTGGTATTATTCCTGCCGCAACAATAGATTCAGCATTAGCGTAACCCTGAAATAAACCAGCACTGATGCCCAGCAGAGCAAGCACCAGAAAGTTTAGTTGATTTGGCATCATCAGCATAGTACCAAAAATAATGGTAGAAATGGCGATGGCTGCGCCAACGCTTTCAGCGATCGCTATTTCTGTGCCTGGTAAATTTAGCTGGAATATATGAATTACAATGCCCAAAACTGTTGCGAAGACAAAACATCCAGCGATCGCAGCGCCATGAACAAACACAGATGAGAGTAAGCCAATAGCAACAATACCAACTAAACAATTTAAACTAATTACTGGATCTGCCAATCCCCAGAGAAAGGCTTCCCAGCCGTTAGAAATGCTATGGTCAAATGGTGTTCCACTCAATGAACTCAGTAAGCTAATTAAAATTAAAGCTGCGATCGCCCCAACATGGCGATCCATGAACTTTGAGGTATTAAGTTCCCCCCAAGTATGGGATTGTGATAATTTAGTCTTGAACATCGCTATATACCAAATTAGTTTTTAGGTAATTTATACTACCCACCTACCCCAAAAAACTAACGTGGTAATTGCCCTAAATCGTATTAACTTCATAAAGTGATGTAAAGCCGCAGTGGTAGAAAAAGTTCTCTCATAAGCAAGTAGGATCGGGCTATTGATATTGAGATTTAAGATGCGATCGCTCGCTAATCAAGAATCGACTCTAAAATAAAAAAATATTTTTATAAAACTGCTTCTATAATTTGAATAATTAACAATTACTTTATTTGCGATCGCATTATCTTAAAGCAGTATATATGTGTAGCACTGTTTTTACTTTTTAATTTTCGTTAATTTATTCTGACTCCTGAATACTTACTTCTGAATGATTTCTGACGATATGCTCAGCTAAATTTTGAATAATTTGGGCATCTGTTTCACTTAAACTTTCCAACTCAATTCTGTTATTTTCTTGTGGGGTACTAGAATCGCTACTATATATACGACGACTCAAGCCTATGGGACTATTATCATAAAATGTTGTATAGAATACACACGCTGCAACATACGATCCAATCGGACTAGGGTGGCTTTGATCGGAGCTGTAAAGGTTTAATTTCACATTCGCTTCTTGAACTTTTTGCCAAGCAATTCCCACAGGTGCAACTTTAGCATTCAGTTCTTTAGCAATGGTCATGTAAGCATCAGTCAATATCTGTTGCGTTTCTGGTTGATCTTGCTTTGCCCAAGTCAAGTAAAACACTGTTTGGGAATTAACTCGTTTAATTTTAGCATCAAACAGACTAGCATACTTGTACATTTCCTTGGGATTGGTAATTGGTAAAGTACTTTGCTCTTGCAGTACTACGTAATCCCAGCGTTTCGCTTTCAAAAGCTTGAGTGCTTCACCACGTTTCCAGTGGTTTTTGAGTGTAGCTCCACCAACCACAACCATTTCAGTTTCCAGCGTTTTAGGTTCTTTCGCTGAAGCCGCCAACTGTTGCGTCAACCAAGGAAGATCGTTGAAATAGGTATAGCTGTTGCCAATAAATAAAACTCTGATTGCCTGCTGTTCGCCTACTGGGAAGGAATTTGCCTGAATCTGCCTTCCTAACATCTTAAACAAGACAATTATCAGAAAGAGGAATAAACATACATATACTATGTTGGTGTTGCTCATCATCCCTGAAACCTTTGCAGTATAACTTAATTCTTGGATGGGATTTTTTTGGAAATAGTTCTGACTCTTGATGAGTATATGAAAGTTTTCCCAACAAATTGCAAATTTTACCCAACCTATAGGACTGAATACCGAACATATTTGGCCACAAAGTAAAGGGGCTGACAAAGGTAATTCTCGAAGTGACCTTCACCATCTATTTCCTGCACGAGCAGATATTAATAGCGAGCGAGGTAATAAAGCTTCTGACGATATAGCCGACACAACTACTAAGAAATGGTATCGAAATGATACTGTTTAATCTACAATTACTAGCAGTGAAATTAATGAGTTTAGCAAATTAGGATCTTCTAAATTTGAGCCTAGAGAGAAGGTAAAAGGGGATATAGCCAGGGCAATTTTTTACTTTTACACTATTATATCGACAACAAGCTGAGACAGTAGACCCAAATTACTTTCAGAATCAGCGTCAGACTTTGTGTAAATGGAATCAGCAAGACCTACCCGATCCTACTGAAATAGAACGGAATCGTGCGATCGCTATATTTCAAGGTAATGACAATCCGTTCTAATTACTTTGATTACGGTTAAGCTGCATCTACCTTAAAAACCGTTATTTTTTGAAATCAAGAAAAAGCTCAGAACTCAAGCCATGAACAAATAATATACTTCTACTAAAAAACCAGCTTTTACAGTAAATGGGATTTATTAAAAATAATATAAAATCTTTATAAAAATATAAGAAAATTAATCATAGAAAACACTGATGCTTTTTAATTAATTATGAGCAAAAATATTATTTACTTATTTATTAAAGATAATTCTATACATAATGTTCATTAACTCTCTCATCTCTGATAATTTACAACAGACTATCATTCGTCATCCACTCATTGTTAGCTCTAAGATTATGCTTCCAGATGTGATTGCACTACTCAATGAGGCATCAGGTAATCATGATAGCTTGCCAATCAAAGATAACAATTCTTTGACCAACTCAAGTAAAGATATAGCTAGCAACACATCTCAAGCCACCAGTTGTGTTTTAGTTATAGAAAACTCGCGGTTGGTAGGGATAATTACGCAACGAGATTTAATTAAGCTGACAGCACAAGGTAAAAATCTAGAGGGTATCAGTGTTGCCCAAGTGATGACCAGAGAGTTAATAACATTGAAGTTAAGAGATTTTAAAGACGTTTTTACTGCGTTACATTTGCTGAGACAAAATCGGATTTGCCATCTGCCTATTATTGGGGATCGAGGAGAATTAATTGGATTAGTGACTCCTACCAGTCTGCTGGCAGTTTCTATTCTACAAGCCGAACTTTACAATCATACACGAGTCAAACTTGTAGAACGCCAAAAAATCGAGGCAGAATTGCGATTGGAGCGTAATTTTGTTGCTACCGTTTTGAATCTAGCAGACGCTCTAGTTATAGTACTAGATTTTCAAGGGAAAATTGTTCGCTTTAATCATACTTGCGAGCAAGCTACGGGTTACACATTTGATGAAGTTAAAGGAAGATTTGTTTGGGATGTGCTGCTGTTACCTGAAATCACACAATGTATCAAAGATATTTTTAAAAATTTAGCTGATAAAGAATTTCCTCAACGTTACGAAACTTCTTTAGTTACTAAAGATAGCGATCGCCGCTTAATTTCTTGGTCAAATAAAGTCTTACCTAATCGTGATAATCAAGTTGATTATATCGTCTGTACAGGCATTGACATTACTGAAAGCCGAAAAGCACAAGAGGAACTCCAACAGACTCGCAACTTTTTACAGTCGATGATTAATAATCTGCCTGTAGCCGTCTTTGTTAAAGATGCGAAACCAGAAAGTTTTGGGACAGTCAAGCTCTGGAATCATACCTGCGAAAATATTTTTGGTATTACAGCAGAGCAGGCTATTGGCAAAACAGATTATGAATTCTTCCCGAAAGAACAAGCAGACTTATTCTGCCAAAAAGACCTAGAAAGTTTTGCTAGCGGTTTACCTCAAGATATTTCTGAAGAACCTATTGACAGCCCTAGTTTTGGTAGAAGAATTTTACACACGACTAAAATTCCCTTGTATGATAAAAACCAACAACCCGAATACCTGTTGTGTATTTCTGAGGATATTACAGAATATAAACGAGCAGAAAAAAATCTGCAACAAGCAAAAGAGCAATTACAAACGGTTTTAGATGCAGTACCTGGGTTTGTTTCTTGGGTAAATGATGATGGATATTATTTAGGGGTTAATCGCCATTTAGCTGAAAGTTTTAACTTGACTCCCGATGCTTTTGTTGGTCAAGAATTGGGCTTTATGGAAAACAGCCCGCAATTTACAGAATTTATGCAAGAATTTTTAAATAGACAAGATGTAGCAGATTCTAAGGTTATTGATGTTAAAATTAATAGTAAAACATGTAATTATTTGCTTGTAGCTCAAAAATATCAACAAAACACAGCTGCCGTTGCAATTGGAATCGATATTACAAAACGCAAACAAGCTGAAATAGCCTTACAAAGTTTGATAGAAAGTACAGCCTCTACGACTGGACGTGACTTTTTCCCAGCATTAGTTGAGCATATTTCTTCTACTTTAGATGTCCGTAACACCTTAGTAAGTGAGTTAGTTGATGGGCAAGCTCACACTTTAGGATTTTGGTCTGATGGGCAGTTACAACTGAATATTTGCTATGACCCAAAATCAACTCTATGTGAAATTTTGCTTAAGCAAGGATTTTACCATTGTAGTTCGGGAATTCAGCAGTTCTTTCCTAATGCTAAAAGATTAGCTGCTATGGAAGCTGAAAGTTCGATGGGAGTTATTTTAAGTGACGATTTTGGTCAACCAATTGGCTCACTATGCATAGTAGATGACAAACCCATACCTGACCAACATAAATTTGAAGGAATTCTCAAAGTATTTGCAGCTAGAGCATCTGCTGAACTGCAAAGGCAACGAGCACAAGAAGCTCTACAAAAACTCAATCAAGATTTAGAAGTCAGGGTTAAGCAACGCACTTTAGACTTACAACAAAGTGAGGCAGAACTTAGAGCTATTTTTAATCAAGCAGCTGTGGGAATTAAACTAGAAACTTTAGATGGTCATTTTCTTAAAGCTAATCAAAAGTTGTGTGAAATTTTAGGCTATAGCCAAGAAGAAATATTAAAGAAAAACTTTAGAGATATCACACATCCAGAGGATATAGAAATCCATCTAAATCATCTGCAAAAACTAATAGTAGGAGAGGTAGAAACATTCTCTATTGAGAAGCGCTATTTACATAAAAATGCTGATGTAATTTGGATAAATCTAACGGTTTCGCTAATTCGAGATCCGATTGGTAAACCCATTTATGTGATCGGTGTAGTTAAAGATATACGTGAGCGCAAACAAGCTGAAGAAAATATTTGTAAAGCTTTAGTAAAAGAAAAAGAACTCAGTGAGTTGAAATCTCGTTTTATTTCTATGACCTCCCACGAGTTCCGAACTCCTTTAGCTGTGATTGCTTCCTCTGCTGGAATCTTAAAAAGTTTTAGCCATAAACTAGATGAACAACAAAAACATAAACATCTCCAGTGCATTCAGACTTATGTTCAACACACTACTCAACTATTAGATGATATTTTGCTAATTAATAAGGCTGAAGCTGGAAAATTGGCATTTGAACCAACTTATATTAATTTAATTAATTTCTGTTGTTCTTTGGTAGAGGAAATTCAACTCAGTTCTCCCAAACATACCCTAGCTTTTTCTCCCCAGTACTTGGGTAATTCATCAACACACGATCGCTTTATGGCTTGTATAGACAAGAAGCTTTTGCGACAAATACTGAGCAATTTGCTTTCAAACGCTGTTAAATACTCACCAGATGGTAGCAATGTTCAAATTGATTTATTAGTTCAAGATAAAAGTGCAGTTTTTCTAATTCAAGATGAGGGTATTGGTATTTTACCAGAGGATCAACAGAAATTATTTGAACCATTCTACCGAGCTAGTAATGTTGGTAATATGCCAGGAACTGGATTAGGTTTGGCAATAGTCAATAATTGTATAGACCTTCATAGAGGAAGAATTACCTTTGCTAGCCAGGTCAGAGTCGGTACGACATTTAGGGTAGAACTACCACTAATTATAAGTGATTTCCTCAATGAAAAATCTCTAATGTGTTATTAGTAAATAATTTTAGGGAACAATAAATTGCAGGATATTGTTTGGAATCTAATGTAAATTCCCAAGTTTTAAGCTGAATAATCAGTTTTAGCAGCTGCATTTACTGCGTCTATAGATATCACAAAAACTGCAAGATAGCCAACACCTAGCATAAATATGCAACAAGGTTTTACAAAAAATTTTACAAGACTTAGGTAATCCGCTTTCAAATATCAATATAGCAATCTATAGGACTCATATCTGATTTCTGAACAAGATTTCAGATACAACCCTGATAAAACGGGCTTTTCAGTCTCAGTATGTTTTCAGAAATCAAATCGGAGTCCTATATATGCTGAAAAAAGCTCAATCAGATGTTGAGTGCGATCGCTACTTGAGTATCTTACAACAAGAGTATGCTAGAGAAATGATGTTTTTGAATGAAATGAAGAACTCACAAACACTACTAACCCCAGAAAATGCCAAAGTTTTGCAAAATTTCAATTTGCTGAAGCAGAGCAAATAGTTAGTTTTACAACAAACATATTTAAATATTTCAGCGTTTGTACTTAAAGTATAAATATGATTATACGATATTATTGATAATTAATTTTTATTATTTAGCAAGATAAGCTTTATATGGATATAGCGTTTCCTAAGCAACTGAAGTATATCCAAATCTTCTTTACCAAGGTTAGTACCTTTGAAAACGTATCTCACTAGGTCGAAAATTGCTATAGCATATCATCCTAGACCAATAAAATAAAACTGATATTTTTATTTTCACTAATCATAGATGAACACAATTTTAATTATAGAAGACGAACCCCAAGTCAGAGGAAACATTCAAGAAATTTTACAACTTTCTGATTTTGAAACTTTGATAGCTGCAAATGGTAAGATTGGATTAGAAATTGCTCAATCAAAATTACCAGATTTAATTATCTGTGACATTATGATGCCTGAATTAGACGGCTATAGCGTGCTGTCTGCTTTACGCCACAATGAAGCAACTATCAATATTCCTTTAATATTTGTTACTGCAAAATCAGAGCGTTCAGATTTTCGTCAGGGAATGGATTTTGGGGCTGATGATTATTTGACTAAACCATTTACTCCTGAAGAACTACTCAATGCGATTGCTTCTCGTCTTCATAAACACGCTTTGGTTGAGCGCCAAGCCCAAGCCAAACTAGACGAACTCAGAATGAATATTGCTCACTCATTACCTCACGAACTGAATACACCTTTAAATGGTATTCTCGGTATGTCACAGTTGTTAATAGAAAGTTGTGGCATCATACCTGACTCTGAAGAAGTCGAAATTGCCGAATTAATTTACAGATCCGCCAATCGCTTGAATGCACTCGTTCAAAGGTTTTTATTATATAGTAATCTGGAAATAATAACTAAAAGTCCCGAAAAAACTCGTCAAATAAAAGAAAAAAAAGATAGATGTTTTACTGAAAAAATTATTAGTGAAGTCGCTCTCAAAAAAGCTATAGAAAACTGTAGAGAAAAAGATTTAAAGCTAGATATCCAAGAATCTCCAGTACAATTACCACAAGAAAATTTGAGTATTCTTATTGAAGAATTACTTGAGAATTCTTTTAAATTTTCTTTACCAAACAGCGAAATTCAAGTTATGAGTAAGAGAGAAGGTAATAAATTTAATTTATATGTAATTGATAATGGCAAAGGGATGGCAATAGAAGAGATTAATAAAATTGGAGCTTTTGTACAATTTAATCGAAAGTTATGGGAACAACAAGGCTCTGGCTTAGGACTGGCTATTGTTCAGCATATAGTTAAATTATATGGTGGTGAATTTACAATTGCTAGCATTCCTGAAAAAGGAACTACTGTAAGTGTTAGTTTGCCTTGCTAGGGGATGCTTACAAATATAACTACAGGAAAATATAAATTTACAAAATAGTAATTCAGAGAGTAAGGGGAATCTATCTTAATCTTTTAGGGGATTAGTTATATTCCGTAGTTTTAAGTATGCTTTTTCAACACCAAGTTTGCACAACATGACCCTTCAACTGTTGTCCTAACCAAGGTGTATTTTGTGAAAGTGTATAGAGACTTTTACGTTCGACTTTCCAGGTTTGCTGGGGATCGAATAAAGTAAGTTCTGCTGGTTGATGAGGTACGATCGCACTTACTTTTTGCCCCAAACACTCTGCTGGATTGGTACTCAATGCCCGCCATAATTCTAAAGCTGTAAATTCCTCAGTTTCAACGAGATATTGCCACAGCAAAGGTAATGCTAGCTCTAAACCAATTGCCCCAGCGGGTGCTTCGGCAAAGGCTTGGACTTTTTCTTCGTAGCTGTAGGGTGTATGATCAATAGCGATCGCATCGATTACACCCGCACGTACCCCTGCACGCAATGCCGCCATATCACTGGGATTGCCTAAAGGCGGATCTAAATGCAAGCTGGTGTGATAACTCTTAACTGCTTTTGTATCAAGTAAAAGGTGCATCCAGGTGGTGCTGGCGGTGATGGGTAAACCAGCCGCTTTCGCTGAAGCAATTAATTCCACGCTGCGATTTGTAGAGACACGCATGATATGGACTGGTGTGCCGATGGCTGCAACCAATTCAAGCATTGCTGCGATCGCAGTAGTTTCAGCGCTGGCGGGTATTGGGGGTAAACCAAAACGGAGAGCATCTGTCCCTTCTCTCATCACACCATTCGCTGTTAACTGGCGATCGCTAGGCCAAAATGCTACTGGTTTACCCAATGGCTGGAGATACTCTAACACTCTCTGCACCAGCGCCAAATTTTCTAAGGGCTTACCATCAGTAAAACCAACAACTCCAGCAGACGCTAAATCTGCCAATTCCGTCATCTGCTTCCCAGCAATATCTACGGTGATAGCACCCCAGAGATGAAGCAGAGGAGCAGGGGAGCAGGGGAGCAGGAAAGACAAACTCTTCTCTGCTCCTTTGCTTTTGTGCCCCTCTGGCCTCTTCTGCTGCAACTGTGCCACAAGTGCAGGGTTATCAATAACTGGGGATGTATCGGGTAAAATGCTAACTCTAGTAAAGCCGCCAGCAGCAGCAGCCTGTAAGAAAGACAAGAGGGTTTCCCGTTCTTCAAAGCCAGGTTCACCAGAGTGGCTGTACAAATCCACTAATCCAGGGCCGAGAACTAATCCCTGACAATCTTTGATTTGAGTATCGGAACTGATATCAGAAATGTGCGAAGCCACTTCTCGGATATAACCATCAGCAATCAGCACATCAAAGAGTTCATCGATTTCAGAAACAGGATCAATCACTCGTACTTTTTGCAGCAGTTCAGTCATAAAAGTTTTTAGTTATGAGTTAGGAGTTTAAGTCGGTAAGCATAATTAAACATAAAGTAAAATCCTAGTTCGTAGCGAGCGATTCATCCCTCAAAGCAAGGATTATTAAGACTAAAGTCCTTACCCAACGGGAAAGTTAGTCGCTCATGGGGGAAACCCCCATCGCCTTTGGCGTCTCCCCTTGGGAGAAGACCGCGCTAACTCACTACAAACTTCAATTTATTTACGTCTAGCTACTTATGAGTTATTTGTTCTTCAGCCATTGCTTCTAACTTTATTCCTCACTCCTCACTCCTAACTCCTCCTAACTCCTAACTCAGCACTCACAATGCCCCTGCTGCTGTTTTATCTAGTACGCCTCCACCAAAGTGATAGGTGATGTTCATCGCTTGCAGTACTGGTAAACCATCGATGCCAGCAGGGTAGTCGATAACACTGACTGCACCGTTACCCTGGCGAAAACTCCAGAAGTTTTCCAGCGATAAACCCAGAATGTGACAAAGCAAGGTTTTGTTAGTAGCGTCATGAGCTACTACTAATACAGTTTTGAATTGATTATTTGATGCTGCTTGCAGAATTGATTGCCAAGCTGCAACGCTGCGCTCCCACACCTGTTGCAAATTCTCCCCTTCAGGCATTTGCACTTGCGTTGGTATCATCCGCCATCGCTGCAATTCTCCCGGAAACTCTTGCTCTATCTCTGTTTCTAATTTTCCTTCCCAGAGACCATGACTGATTTCTCTTAAGCCATCTTGCAATTCTAACTTTACATTAGGATGTTGTTTTAAGATAATCTCTGCTGTTTCTTTAGGGCGCAGCATTGTGCTGCTGCAAGCATTATCAATTGCTACTTCTTGGAGAAATTTGCTTGCTTTTTGTGACTGTTGTCTACCGTTATCGTTGAGGGGGACATCAATTTGTCCTTGAAACCTGGTTTGGCGATTCCAGTCGGTTTCACCGTGACGCACTAGTAACAATCGTACTCCTTGATGATCCGGTCGCAATGAAGGTAGAGTTTCTCCAGTGTGTTGCGTCTGATTTAAGGATTCTAGCTGGACTGGTTCGCCCAATCCTCCAGCAAAATTTAATACGGTGATGCCACAGTTAGATTGCTGTATTGAGTGGTAACGACTGGGGGGGATTCCTAACGCTGTGCTAATCAAGGCGCGATTAATTCCGTTATGTCCGACAATGAGAATAGTTTCGCCTTGATGTTGGGACAAAATTTCTTGCCAAAACTGCCGTGCTTGTTCGTATAAAGCAAGAACAGGAAAATGTTCTCTTGTTCCTTCTGCATCATTAAGCAGCATCCGCAGTTTGTCGGGGTGTTGATGCCAAGTGCGGTAATCTTCAGCAAATTTTTGCTTAACTTCAGCAGTCAGCAATCCTTCCCATAAAGGCAGGTCAATTTCTAGCAGCAAATCAGAAACTTGGAGTACATCAGATTGTTTAGCCTGAGTAGCTAACTCACTATGGATAATATCTGCTGTGTGTTTTGCTCGTTGTAAGGGACTGCTGTAAATCGTATTAAATAAGATATTGCTGAGGGCTTTGCCTACTTTACTGGCATCGTTACGACCTTTTTCGGTTAATGTTGACGCATCAGTGCGTCCTTGGATACGCCGCTCGGTGTTATAACCGCTTTGACCGTGGCGCACAATGATGACACGAGTCATCTCAAAGCCCTCCTCTATCTTGACGATTAATTTTACTGCAAAACGATTGCATAATTATCGACTCAGGAAGGCGGATTGAGTCAGGTGCAAAACTTTATTCTGCTAGAGGAGGCAGGACGAGTGGCTAAAACTGCCGTTGTCTAAACAATGTTTTCTAATAAAGCTATTTTGATTTAAGTAAAAATATTCCCTTGAATACTATTACACATAACAGTGACAAAGTAATAGGTACAATTTAGGAATTATGCCTAGTACAGCTTGGCAAAAGTAAGCAGACCATTAAAAGCTACGAAAAGTCGGCAGACTGCAAGGCTTAAAAATGGTATGTGTGTTTACGCCGCATGGTACTAGTACCGCAAGGCGGAAGTCAAAAGTCAAAAGAATTGTATTTCGGGCTTTTACACCATTTGAAATGGTATGTTTATTTACGCCGTGCTGTACTAGTTTATTTATGGGCACTCCTGAAATACTGCTTTACAAAAACAGGAATTGGCCTGATGATAAAAAAAGGAAATTAATGGTAACAAATAATTCATCATTACTGTTAATAATTGTGTGAAAACCCTGTAATGACAAAGCTTCAGTCAGTTTGAGTTTAACTCATAACCTTAGTTTAAGGTAACAAAATGGCAAGGTTACATACTCCACACTTCCAATTAAATTCCGTAATTCCCACCTTATATACGCATAACCTGGTTTTCATTGACACGGCAGTTGAAGACTACCAGAGTTTAATTAACGGTGTTATCCCCAGCACCGAAGTATTCGTTATTGACCCGACACAGAACGGTGTTGAGCAAATTACGCAGATTTTGGCAACTTGCGCTGACCAGAATCTTAGCAACATTCATATTGTTTGCCACGGTGCCCCTGGTAGCTTGCAACTGGGTAACACTCACTTGGGACTTGATACCCTCGAATGCCATAGCCAGCAACTGCAACAATGGCAGAAGATATTTTCCGCCTCATCTAAAACCGCTAAATCATTTATAACCAACTTACTCATCTATGGTTGCAACGTAGCTGACGGTGATCTGGGGTCAGAATTTATTGGCAAACTGCACCAACTTACAGGAGCGAATATTGCTGCTTCGCGTCAGCTGATAGGCAGTGTGGCATTAGGCGGCAATTGGGATCTGGAAGTTTGCATCGGTGATATGGAACTGACTCTAGCGTTTTCAGAAACGACGCGGGAAGCTTACGCGGGAGTACTGGCAACCTTTACGGTAAATAGTACCGGGGACGCAGATGATGGCGATCCGAATAATGGTATCACTACACTGCGGGAGGCAGTTAACTTAGCTAATGCTACTACTGGGGATGATGCGATCGCCTTTGGGGGAGTGTTTACTGATACCACCCCAGATGTAATAACCCTCACCTCTGGAAAACTGACCATTACCGATGATGTGAGCATTTTGGGAACTGGCACATCTCAGCTTACTGTGAGTGGGAATAATACTTCTAGAGTATTCGAGATATCGGGACTAGCGACAGGTGTTACTATTGATGGGCTGGCGATCGCTAGCGGCGGTATTCAAATCAATTCAAATTCCATCCTCAGCCTGACAGGAAGCAGTATTTCTGGCAATACAGAGGAAAGCGGCATCTCTAATAACGGTATCCTCAATCTTACGGGAAGTACTGTCTTTGGTAATACGAAAGGCGGAATCTATAACAGTAGCATCCTCAGCCTTACGGGAAGTCGTGTCTTTGGCAATACGGGTGACTTTGGCGGTGGCATCTATAATGACGGTTCCAACGCAAGGGTCGGTACTCTCAAGATAACGGCAAGTACTGTCTCGGGCAATACGGCAAACTACGGTGGCGGCATATACAATAAAGGCGGTACTCTCAACATAACGGCAAGTACTGTCTCTGGTAATAGGGCAAACTATAACGGCGGTGGTGTCGTTAATGGAGATGATGGTGGCTATGGTGGCGGTTCAGCTACTCTAACTAATAGCACTATCTCTGGCAATACGGCGAATGATGAAGGTGGTGGCATCTATGATTCTGGCAGCTACTCAGGCGACAACCTCACTCTGAGCAACACCACAATTACTAGCAACATAGCCGACTCAGATGGCAATGGTGTTGGCAACGGTGGGGGTGTTGCAAGTTATGGTAGCCCCATGAATGTTAGTAACACCATTATTGCAGGTAACTTTGACAATTCCACCTCCGGTGATATACATTCTGACGTGTCTGGTAGCGTCGCTGACTTTGGCAATAATTTAATTGGTGATAATACTGGTAGTACTAACTTTACCACCAGCACTCTCGTTGGCACAATCGCCAGCCCCATTGACCCAAAAATCGGGCCACTGCAAAATAACGGTGGGGCAACCTTTACTCATGCCTTACTTGCAGATAGTCCCGCTATTAATGCTGGCAATAATTCCCTAGTTCCTGTTGGTGTCAGCACCGATCAAAGGGGAGCTGGATTTGACAGGCTATCCAGCGTTGCAATTGATATTGGTTCTTATGAAGTCCACCCTACCATAATTACGCCACCTGATAATCCTGATCCCCTCGTACCCACTATCAGGATCATCGCAACTGATAACACTGCCGATGAAAACAGTGGCGATACTAGTATTTACCGCATCAGCCGCAGTAATAGCAGTGGGGCATTAACAGTCAACTTCTCTGCTAATGGTAATGCAAGTATCGCAGATTACAACTTAAGCGTGGGTAGCAACCCTGTCATTGACAACAGTATCGTAATTGCTGATGGACAAAGCTATGTAGATATCACCCTGACGCCTGTCAATGATATTCAGGCAGAAGCGGCAGAAAATCTTACTCTCAGCTTGGCAGCAGATTCAGCTTACCAAATCGATAATGTGGATTATATTGCCACAGTAGCGATCGCAGCCAATGATTTCGTAGTGACTAATACCAACGACTCCGGAGACGGGTCGTTGCGACAGGCTATCCTCAATGCCAATGCCTTTGCTGGGGCAGATACGATTACCTTTGCAGGCGTATTTAGTGATGCCACTCCAGATATCATTACCCTTACCTCTGGTAAATTGACGATTACCGATGATATTACCCTTTTGGGGACTGGGGCAGCAAACCTCATCGTCAGTGGAAATAATGCCTCAGGCGTGTTTGAGATATCGGGGACAGGGACAGATGCCAGTATTGATGGCTTGAAGATTGCTAATGCTAACGATCCCTTTGGCGGTATTTTGCTTAATAACAATACTAGCCTCAACTTGACGCAAAGCATTGTCTCTGATGGTAGGGGGACGGTAGGCGGCATTTTTAACAAAGGCACTCTCAGCTTGACAAGCAGCACTGTCTCTAGTAATAGGGGGTCATCGTTAGGCGGAGGCATATTTAACAAAGGCAACCTCAGCCTCACTAACAGCATTGTCTCTGGCAATAGTGCATCTACCAATTACTCCTCTGCCAGCGGTGGTGGCATATTTAATATAGGTACTCTCAGCCTGACAGGAAGCACTATCTCTGGTAATGGGGTTTCCGCCAGTGGTCAGTCTCGTTATGAACCTGACCCTTACCCGTCCTATGGTGGTGGTATCTATAACTCTGGCAGTGTCAGCTTGAGTAATAGTACTATCTCTGGTAATTCAGCACTTTCTGGAGGCGGCATATCTAACTCAAGCATCCTTAACATCACCAACAGTACTGTCTCTGGCAATACGGCAAGTGGAGGGGACGGTGGCGGCATCTCTAGCTCAGGTATCCTCAATCTGAACAGTACCACGATTACCAATAACACCGCAGAAGACCTTTACAACTGGGGAGGCGGCACTGGTGGAGGTGTTTCTGGTGGCGGGACTGTGATTGTTGCGAACACCATCATTGCAGGCAACTTCAACAACAGGAATCTCTACGGCGGCGACATCAACCCCGACGTTTCCGGCGACTTCACCGACGACGGTAATAACCTGATTGGAGATAACACTGGTAGCGCTGGTTTTACTACCAGCAGCATCGTTGGCAGCAGCGCCAACCCTATCGATCCCAAACTTAGCCCACTGCAAAATAACGGTGGTGCAACCCTTACCCATGCGTTACTTGTGGATAGTCGCGCCATTAATGCTGGTAATAATGCCCTGATTCCAGCAGGTATCACCACTGACCAACGCAGCGTCGGATTTGACAGAGTATCTGAGGGTACAGTTGATATTGGTGCATTAGAGTTCAACGGTTTGATTGGAACCAGTGGCGCTGATAATTTAGTGGGCAACAACTACGCTGACATAATTGATGCTGAAGTCGGGAACGATATCATCACAGGTAATCAAGACAATGACTTCCTAACTGGTGGCGGTGGTAAAGATAAATTTGTTTACAATTTAGGTGACGGTGTTGATACCATTAGCGATTTTGGTGAGTTAGGAAAAGGCTCAAATCCATCGGCAGCAATCGTTGGCGAATTGGATACACTCAAATTCCAAGGTACTGAATTGACTGCCCGAAATCTGCTACTTACCCAGAATAGTAACAATCTGGAAATCACTTTTGAAGGCGTAGTTGATGACAAAGTTATCCTGCAAAACTTTGCCCTGGAAAACTTAGACAACCTTTCCAGCATCGGCAATATCCTGTTTGATGGGCAAAGCAGCATTCGTGATAGTTTTGATGTCTTTAATGCCAACTCCACCCAAAGCACCATCTTCAACAAAAACACAGTCACCTTTGTCAATGACCTGAACAATAATGTCAATGGCTTTGATAACTCAGATGATGTCATTAATGGTCAGGGGGGTGATGACCGCATCGACGGCAAGAGTGGCAATGACCTATTACGCGGTGGTGCAGGTAACGATACCCTAATTGGTGGTGCTGGCGATGACATTCTTATTGGTGGTAGAGGTAAAGATATCCTAACTGGTGGTAGCGGTCATGACCAGTTCATCTACCAAACCTTGACCGTTCCCAGTGATACAATCACTGACTTTCATCAGAGCGAGGATAAGTTAGTCCTCACTAACCTGTTTAAGAGTCAGGGCTACACTGGCAGCAATCCCATCGGTGATGGCTACCTACATTTTGTGCAATTGGGTACTTCTACACAAGTTAGTTACGGTAAGGATTACACTGACACCTTTGTAACTTTGGATAATTTCACCGCGACAAATCTGGTAGTCGGTAGTAATGTCCTTGTCTAGCGTTTAGATTTAGCATGGTATGGCGGGAATACACTTTTGTCGGACATCATAACTAGTACAGTTTGGCAAAAGTAAGCAGACCATTAAAAGCTACAAAAATTTGGCAGACTGCAAGGCTTAAAAATGGTATGTGTATTTACGCCGCATGGTACTGGGACAGACCACTAGTACCGCAAGGCGGAAGTCAAAAGTCAAAAGAATTGTATTTCAGGCTTTTACACCATTTGAAATAATATGTTTATTTACGCCGTGCTGTACTAGTACAATGTCTAACCTAGTTTTAAGGGTTTGTAGTAAGGTTTAGTCCTTACTACAAACTTGCTTACCCATCAATTTCAAATTGACAGATTATTAGCAAGGATTTTGGGAAACGCATAATTAATTAAAACTACAGCGTCAGATTTTATACCTGATTATTCTCTCCTTATATCTAACTGTACTTGTAGTCCATCATTGTCATTGCCTGACTGAGCCGGTGTTAAGAAAACCGAAGTGTCTGGCTGTGATAATGATTCGTTAAAGCGGATTTGGGCTGGAGTTTTATTATCTCTTCTATTGTTGGAAATACTTGCTGGATTCGTTTGCTCAAAAAAACTTTTAAAGTCATTTTGGGCTGTTTTCCGAGCGATTCCAACTAGAGAATCACCAGTTAATCTGTATTGTCCGGGATTTGAGTTTGATGCTGGTGATTGAGCGTAGACTTGGGTTCCTAAGGTTGCAAAAGCTGCCGTAATCCCCAAGAGAGCAATAATTTTGGCGTTCATTTGTTAGATCCAAATTATTTTTAATATTGCTTGTCTATTATTCTCTGGGAAAAATATTTTGATTAACTCTATCATTAGGTTCAACTATAATAATTTTATTGCGTATATACTTATCGTGTCAATGATTTTTGCTATTTTAGGTATTAACAAGTTATAGCTTTGGCATCTCTTTGGAAGTTGGATTATCTGGTTCAGTTTCTTTGCGATCGCAGTTAAGTTCGTTGAGATATGCCAGCATTAAATTAAGGATATTTAACAGTCGCAGTAGAGCGATGCCTACGGTGGTCACTGAGCTTTGTCGTTCGCGCAGCGTCTCGTAGAGAAGTGCGGGCTACGCCAACGCACTCAGCACAGAAAGCCCTAAGATTGCGTCAGCGTAGCCCATCGTAGACATTGCTAACAAACAGGTGCTTTCTCACTGCCAGCGATACCAATCTAGATATTCAGTATGCCGTTAAGTATCTAGGGTGTATAGTAAATTCAGCGTAATTACAGCTATTTTCAGGTAAATAGACCACGCAGTAGGGGCGCAAGGCCTTGCGCCCCTACAACAGATGTGGTTCAAATACTTGAATTCTGCTGTAAGCGGAATCGCAACCGAATTAGTTTATTTTGCTATGCCAAATGAGCTTTTACAAATTTTAGTAGCTGCATTTATCGGTGCTGCTTCTGGGTATCTGATTAATCAATTACCCCCACTCAGAACCTTTCGGGGTAGCTGGTTCTTGGTTACTGCTGTAGTAATTGAACTTGCTCTCTTGTCAGGCATTTGGGCATGGTTGTCTGGAGAAGTTGCTAAAACATCAAATGTCAGAGGATTGGTTCAAATGATTGGTGCTGCCTTGGTGGGAGCTTTTTTAGTGAATATTCTCCAACTCATCTTGGGTAACGCTTGGGGTAGACAGTCTGCACAACCGACTCCCCCTCAGCCAGATACAAATCGGGGAACTGTTGTCAAAGGGACACGGATGAAAGGGAGCGGAAATAAAGCAAAAGTTACTAAAGGAGACGTTTGGGTAGAAAATACTGATATAGACGGTGAGAACCAAGAGTTTTCTGTGACAGATGATGCCAATCCTCCATCTTCTCCTCAACAAAATAATCCTCCGAATCCATGATTATTGCCAATCGCACACAGGAACTTCTACTTTTTAATCGGATGGTGGAGGGAAGCGTTGCCAAACGTATACTTTTAATTAAAGCCGAATCTGGTTTTGGCAAAACTTGGTTACTAACAAGGTTTAAGCACACATTACCTGAAGAAAATGTATTGTGTGTGGACATAGATATCAAATCAGCAGAGCGAGGGATTGCCTACATTTTTGACTGTGTACCTGACTATTTAGGAAAGAAACGTTTTCCCAGGTTAAATGCTGCTATGGAGCAATATCTCAGTTCAGGGATAGAAGTCTCTGACACAACAATGATTGGCAAAGATAACCAGTTAAGTGTGGTTTTCTCTGGTGAAGATAAGTTGGCACTCGATCTTCGCTTTGCTAAACTACAGGAAGCATTTTTTCAGGACTTGGAGCAAATTCCTGAAAAGCTAGTATTTTTGTTTGATTCTTACCAAAAAGCTCCCACTGAACTGGCAAACTGGTTAAGTGGCAAATTTTTAAGACAAGTTGTCAAGATAAAAAAGCTGATTGTGGTAATTGCCGGACAGGAGATTCCTGAACCAACAGTTGAGTGGATGGGTTTACATGACTTTTGTCCTTTGGGAGCGATTTCGGAATTGAAAGCTTGGTGTGACTATGCCCAAAATGAAGGACTATCGCTGAATGAATTTGAAGTCCAGTCCGCAATGATACTGTGTCAAGGTCAACCTGCGAAAACTATGACAGCCTTAAGGACGCTACACGCGACGCCGAGGAAACGGCTGTGAATAATTTATTTTTAGAGAAGCTGGCAAAGGCACAAACAGACGAGGAACGCTCTTGGATTGTCACGGAGAGTTTTCTGGAAACGCTTTCGCCTGAGTTAGCTGCGGCTGTATGGGCGGCGGTAGTGCCACATTGGTTTAATGCAGAGATTTTGGCAGCACTGCGCCCAGAATTGCAAACACAATCATCTCAGCTTTATACAGAATTGCAAGCTTTACCTTTTGTGGAAGAGTTTCCTGATAGAGGGCATAATGTTCATGATTTGACGCGAAATCTGATGTTAAAACATCTGCGTCTTGAACGTCGGGATGAGTTTATCACGTTGTCGCAACGGGCAGTTGAGTATTTTGGCAACACTAATGAACAGCCAGAAACTCAAATTGAATGGCTGTATCACTTGATTGTAGTTGACCGGGAGTGGGAAGGCAGGGAGCTTTGGGATTTAGCCCAAAAGTGGAATAATAATTTTCGTGTTGCCGAACTAGAATCGCTGATTACAGCATTATTAGAACAGATTGCAGCAGAGCAAGTGGCAACACCAGCTAAAGCAGAAGTTTATTATTGGGCAGGGAAAGCGAAGTTTCGAGTTTATCGAGCAACCGAAGCCTTAGAGCGCTACGAAGCAGCATTGGCATTCTACCGCGACATTGGCGCTCGCTTGGGTGAAGCTAATACATTAAAAGCAATCGGCGATGTCTTGCAGTTCCTAGACCGACGCACCGAAGCCTTAGAGCGCTACGAAGCAGCATTGGCATTCTACCGCGACACAGGTTCTCGCTTGGGTGAAGCTAATACATTAATAGCAATCGGCGATGTCTTGCAGTTCCTAGACCGACGCACCGAAGCCTTAGAGCGCTACGAAGCAGCATTGGCATTCTACCGCGACATAGGCGATCGCTTGGGTGAAGCTAATACTTTACAAGCTATCGGCGATGTCTTGCAGTTCCTAGACCGACGCACCGAAGCCTTAGAGCGCTACGAAGCAGCATTGGCATTCTACCGCGACATAGGCGCTCGCTTGGGTGAAGCTAATACATTAAAAGCAATCGGCGATGTCTTGCAGTTCCTAGACCGACGCACCGAAGCCTTAGAGCGCTACGAAGCAGCATTGGCATTCTACCGCGACATTGGCGCTCGCTTGGGTGAAGCTAATACATTAAAAGCAATCGGCGATGTCTTGCAGTTCCTCAAACGCAGCACCGAAGCCTTAGAGCGCTACGAAGCAGCATTGGCATTCTACCGCGACATTGGCGATCGCTTGGGTGAAGCTAATACCTTAAAAGCTATCGGCGATGTCTTGCAGTTCCTAGACCGACGCACCGAAGCCTTAGAGCGCTACGAAGCAGCTTTGGCATTCTACCGCGACATTGGCGATCGCTTGGGTGAAGCTAATACATTAAGAGCAATCGGCGATGTCTTGCAGTTCCTAGACCGACGCACCGAAGCCTTAGAGCGCTACGAAGCAGCTTTGGCATTCTACCGCGACATTGGCGATCGCTTGGGTGAAGCTAATACATTAATAGCTATCGGCGATGTCTTGCAGTTCCTAGACCGACGCAGCGAAGCCTTAGAGCGCTACGAAGCAGCTTTGGCATTCTACCGCGACATTGGCGATCGCTTGGGTGAAGCTAATACATTACAAGCAATCGGCATCTTGCAAGAAAATTTAACTTTGGGTTTAGAGTATTGTCAGGCAGCGTTAGAACTGTATACCCAAATTGGTGATAAGTATAGCCAAAGTCGTAATTTAATTTACTTCACATCTGAAATTCTCTTAAAACTGGGACGGCAAAAAGAGGCTGTAGATGCGCTCAATCGGGCTATTGACCTTGCTAGAGAGATTCCCTATCAAATCTTTGTAGAAGATGCGACAGCTAAACTCCGAGAAATCCAACAAAAAAAATCATGGTTTTCAATAATAAAATCATGGTTTTCATTAATAAAATCATGAGTTTCATTCACAAAATCACGGTTTTCATTCACAAACTCACGAGTTTCGTTAACAAAATCACGATTTTTGCGAAAAATACTTAATTAACCGTTATATTAAATACTAAATTTTGAGGATTTCACTGAACTAAAATCCCGCTTTAGTGAGGCAAACTAGCTTTAAAGCAGATAAAAAGGATATATTTATGTCGCGTCAAAAACGTACATACCGCGTTCTAGAAAAAGCTGAATTCAGAACGGCGGGACTTAAAGCCATCGATCCGACTATAGATTTTGGGGATGGGCGCAACTTAGAAAGCATGACACAATTAATTGAGCAATACCGTACCAAGATAGATGCTTATAATACTGCTCTAGCCACGATCGACTCTTCTAAAACTGAGATGGACGAATTGGAGAGAACTTTAGGCGATCTAACTGAAAAAATGCTCCTGGGAGTTGCTTTTAAATACGGCAAAGACAGCTATGAATATCAGATGGCGGGTGGTGTTCGTAAAAGCGATCGCATCCGTAAAAGCAGAGCAACCCGCTTGAAAACGACTTTAGAGCAAGCAGCTACTAAGAGTGCTACAACTGCATAAAACCGTCTCAGACTTAAGTCTGCACTATTGAAACAAAACCTGTTTTTAGCAGGTTTTTAGGCACAAATAGGAATTATCCAAAGTAAAACAAGAACTGCTAATCGCTGTCGTGCTTGAATTTTAGATTGTTCTCTTGTCTAAAACAGCAAATAAGGCAAAACTTAAGTAATTTTTTCTGCTGTGTATTTTACTTTAGTCATCAGAAACTTTACGTAACTCTATTGATGTAACTATAAGTAAAGTCGGTAAAATTCGTGAGGTTTAACAGATATAAATTAACTAAAATTAGCTTTAAATCACATTCAATATCTGTTAAACCAAACAAATTTGTCATAACCGCTCGATTGTTTATAAGCAATTATTGCTCAACATCACTTTATCTACTGATGAGCAACTTGAATAACCAAAGACTCAAACTTAAACTTCATCAGTTGCGTTTAGTTCCATATCTAGCAATTGGTTCTCTGATTTTTTATTTAAATTCTAATCTAGATTTAAACTACATAGTTAAAGGATATTTAGTCTTAATGGAATCTCAGCTATGTATAATTGTTATTTATTTGTTGACAGCAAAGTTCACTAATAAACCAGATAAATAATCAGGAAAGGTCAAAAACTTTGTTTGTATTATATGCCAATAGACATTTATGAGAGTTAATTAAAGAAGTAAATACCATGAAAACTAAATCTACAGCAATTATACTTTGCTTTTTTGGCGGGTGGCTGGGAGTTCACAAATTTTATTTAGGAGAAAATGTAGCAGGTATTTTGTACTTATTATTTTTCTGGACTTGTATTCCATCTTTAATCGCCTTTGTTGAGTTCTTCGTTCTAGTTTTAATGTCAGATACCGAATTCAACACAAAATATAATCACAGTATAGCAAGCGCTGGTGGAGCAGTATCTGCAAAAGATGCAACCAGTGCCTTAGCAGATTTAAAAAATCTTTTTGATTCTGGGATAATTACCGCAGAAGAGTATGAAGAAAAGCGCCAAAAGCTTTTGAAACATTTGTAAATTAAAATTATCAGTCGATTTGTGATGTCCCAATCTAAATCTTGGTTCCAACAAACTCCTGCTTGGGTGTGGTTATCATTAATTCCGACATTGGGAGGATTTGCTATTGCCTATGCAGGTTATAAATCCAAGACTAATACTTGGATTGTCATCGGGATTAGCACCTCTGTTTTAGCTTTATCTGTAAATAGTTTAGCCTTCGCAATCTGGATGGCGCAAATTGGTATTGCTTTTTATCTCAAAAAATCTTATTTAATCAAAACCTATCCAAAGAATTTACCAATTCCTGAAGAACAAGAGTTAGCAAAGTTAGTTGCGAATACTCGTGAAAAAGTAGATATTAATGAATGCTCTAAACATGAACTAGTTAATTATTTAGGGCTACCGATAGTTTATGCAAATAACATCGAATCCTTGATGAATGAGGGATATGTTTTCACTCATGTAGAAGAGTTAATCGAAATAGCCGGAATTCCCGAAAAGCAGGTAACTCGAATTACACCACTAATTACTTTTGGCTACAACTACAAAAAAGAAGCTGATTTTTCTTGGAAACGATTAAACACCTATTCAACCGATGAATTAATTACCTGTGGATTAGATGGTGCGATCGCAGAACAAATTGTAGCAGAAAGGAAACAACGAGGTGAGTATAAATCCTTGATTGATGTCAAGCAGCGCACTGGATTACCGTTTACTACTTATCGTCATATAGCTTAGTACAGCTTGTCAGAAAAAAGGGTGAAAACTTTATCAAGAAGCCGAACTCAAATACTTAATGATTCCTCTTCACATAACCTGATAACTGCGGCTTGATTTCTGTCCCTTTTTAATCACGCTCTGTACTTACTTCGTTGCCTTTGAACCTGACTGTACAAGGGAACTGTCTAAGAGGATGTTTGAAAAGTCGTATTGTCGGTATAAAAAGTTCTAGATCCCCCTAAATCCCCCTTATAAAGGGGGACTTTTATTCCGGTTCCCACCTTTTGAAGGGGGGTTAGGGGGGATTTAAAAGTGCCTAAAATCACAATGAAATACTTTTCAAACAACCTCTAAGCTGCGTTATATATCAGTCTCTTTCTTTGGTAGAATCGAGAGTAGCGAGTAAAGATGACCAATGTTGATAAGTTTATTACCTTGTCTTGGATTCGGTTGATAAATATACCCATGTTCAACTAACGTCCTAGCGGTCAGGACGCGGTTGAGGCGTTGTATCAGTTGTGAATAAGTAAAAAGTTTGTTATTGAAATTTTGCTTCTTTTAATTAAGTATATAATCACACAAAAGATAGAGGTATTAAACGACTTAATTTGATTATTATCAACAATGCATAAATAAAGATTATACAAAGGAGTCGGTTATTAGCATCCAACTATCACAGAATGTCGTCATTCCTAAATGGCATGATTCCAACATTGCTCTGGATCTCAAACGTGCCACAGAAATTGCTGATTATTGTGCAAATAATGCCAGTGTAATAGATTACAATGGTGCTTTTCCCAAGCAGGAGTTTGAGTTAATTGCTAAGGCTGGGTTGTTGGCTGCACCATTGGCGAAAGAATTAGGCGGATGGGGTGCAGGAATAGATGCTAGTGTTACCTACGAGCTTCTAAGACTATTAAAACAGATAGGGCATGGCAATCTAGCAGTTGGGCGAATTTATGAAGGACATATCAACGCCCTGCAACTGATTCAGACTTTTGGGACTGGAGAACAAATTACAAGCTACGCTCGTGATGCCCGCGATCGTCATAAAATATTTGGCGTTTGGAATGCCGAAGCCTCAGATGGTGTGAAGGTAATTCCTTGTGAAAATGGACGTTATCGGTTGGAAGGTTCTAAAACGTTTTGTACTGGCGCAGGCTATGTGGAACGTCCTTTCGTGAATGGAGTATTGCCAGATGGCGGTTGGCAAATATGCATTGTGCCGATGGACGAAGTGACAACAGTTAGCGATCCAGCTTGGTGGCAACCTTCTGGGATGCGAGCTACTGCTAGTTATAAAGTAGATTTTAGCGGTGTAGAGTTGGATGGGAGCGCTTTAATCGGCCAGCCAGGAGATTACTATCGACAGCCTTGGTTATCTGTTGGGGTGATTCGGTTTGCGGCTGTGCAATTAGGTGGGGCAGAAGCACTGTTTAACCTGACTCGCCAGTATCTCCAAGAGTTGGAATATACGAACGATCCATATCAAAAAGAACGGCTGGGCAGAATGGCGATCGCTATTGAAAATGGTAATCTCTGGCTGCGGGGAGCTGCGGATAAAGTAGCAGCGTATGCACCGATATTTGGTGGCTATCCCACAGTTCCCCAGCCGCAAGCAGACCAACTCGTTGCCTATGCAAACATGGTGAGGACAGCAATTGAACAAATTTGCATTGATGTCATGCAGTTGTGCGAACGTTCTGTTGGAACTCGTGGCTTAATGCCACCAAATCCGATGGAACGCATCATCCGAGATTTGACTCTGTATCTGCGTCAACCTGCTTTTGATGCATCCTTGGCAAATGTAGGGCAGTATGTCCTGCGTGAAAGTAATCCTGCTGATTTGCTTTGGAATGATGAATAAATCTGGCTTGATTGGATTACCACTAAGCAATCCGAGTGGTTTGCCCTGGCGTTCAATTAACGAGATTGCTTGTAGTTCAGCACTAATCGTCGCACCCCATCCTGATGATGAGACATTAGGTTGTGGGGGTGCGATCGCGCTGTTACGGTCTTTAAATTGTCATCTGCAAGTATTAGTCATCAGTGATGGTACACTTTCACACCCTCATTCTCTGAAATATCCCGCAAATAAACTCCGGGAATTGCGGGAAGCGGAAACGCTATCAGCCATGAAATTGCTAGGTGTAGAGGGAAATGCTGTCACCTTCTGGAGAATCCAAGATGGGTCAATAACAACACAGTATCAAAGTGCAGTAGCTAGTTGTCGTGCTTATATCACAGAAGTCGCCCCAGAAATTATCTTTTTACCGTGGCGATATGACCCTCACGCAGACCATCGAGCAACCTGGAAGTTAATTAAAGCAGCACTGGATGATTTGCGCTTATCCCCCCGATTGATTGAATATCCGATTTGGGATTGGGACTGGAAGCAACGCGGGAGTTTGCCAGCATCTCTTGAGGTGACAACTTGGCGGTTAAATATTAGCGCAGTAGTGGAGTTGAAACAACAAGCGATCGCTGCTTATCGTTCCCAAATTACAGACTTAATTGACGATGACCCAGAAGGCTTTCGCCTGACTTCCGAAATGTTAGCGAACTTCACTCATCCTTGGGAAGTTTATATAGAGGAAAACCTATGAACCCGTCACAATCCGACTCCTTACCACCCAGCTACTTCGATAAACTCTACACCGAAAACCTCGACCCGTGGAGATTTGAGACAAGCGAATACGAAGCTAACAAATATGCTGCCACAATCGCAGCTTTACCCAAAGAGCGCTATCGGTCTGCCTTTGAAATCGGCGGTTCTATTGGCGTTTTAACTGAGAAACTCCAACAGCGTTGTGACTCACTCCTCTCAGTTGATGTATCAAAACTAGCTCAGGATAGAGCAAAAGAGCGCTGTCAGCATCTCTCCAATGTCAAGTTCCAGATTCTGCGTGTCCCAGCGCAATATCCTGATGAAATATTTGATTTGACTCTAGTCTCGGAAGTTGGCTATTACTGGAGCTGGGAAGACCTGAAAAAATCGCAGCAGTACATTTTAGAACACTTAGAACCTGGAGGACATCTACTTTTAGTTCATTGGACACTCTATGCCCGTGATTATCCGTTGAGTGGGGATGAAGTTCATGACTCGTTTTTAGAGTTGACCCCCAATAAACTGCGACATTTAAAAGGTCAACGCGAGGAAGAATATCGACTTGATTTATTCGAGCGAGTCTGATAAAAATTCTCCGTAAACTTGCACTTAATGATTATTGCTTCTTCCTTGGCGTACTTCTCTACGAGACGCTGCGCGTTGGCGGAAGCCTCTGGTAGAGATGGCGGTTCGTTTAATAAAAATTAAGTGCATCTTCAAAAACAAATGTGGGAGTTGCGCTCCAGTTATAATTCATTATTCATTTTGATTATCTAAGGTTTCCCGATGTCAAAACCTCCCTCCATTATCGATGCTGATATAAGTCGATCAGTTACTCCAGAACTTCTCTTAGGTCTGCAAGGTTTCGTTGCCTTTATCGATAACGGAATAGATATCAACGCAGTTTTTGATATTGCTGCTGCCTTAGTCAACCATGAAGTCTCTGCTGCCGCGATTACCTATCTCAAATCCCATCCTGAAATCGCTCAACTTTTTGAAGAACAATATATTGCACCGACTCCCAATCTAGAAGCGTTACTCAAGCTGCCATCTGATTCGTTAGGCTTTGCCTATGCCTCTCATATGCGAGCAGGGAACCTCCATCCAGAGTTTTATCGCAAAGTCGAGCTAACTGATGACGCGAGCTATTTAGCTCTGCGTATGCGACAAACCCATGATATTTGGCATACTGTTACAGGATTTGGCATCGATTCTGTTGGGGAAATTGGCCTGCAAGCATTTCAGCTCGCGCAAAATCGCTCTCCGCTAGCAGTGATGTTGATTGCCGCAATAACCCTGAATACGATCAAGATGAACAGCGATTTAAACCCGCTTGTACGTGTCATTCAGCAGGGCTACGATTTGGGGTATCAGGCAAAACCCTTTCTGGCGCAGAAGTGGGAAGAGGCTTGGGAAAAGCCTCTAGCAGACTGGCGATTGGAGTTAAATGTCACTCCTCTAATTACTGACGCAAACTCTCAAGACGCAAGCGCAAATCCCCAATTGCTTGTTTAATATCCACGTATTTCCAGCGCGAAGTCCAAGTTCCTTCTTCCTGCTGGCGTTCTTCGACTAGTTCAAACAACTCACCAAAGGTATAAGATTGCGTTAATTTCTCGACAAGCCATTGGGCTGAAACTCCCAGCATCTCTGCCAAGGACGTGACACTGGGATAACATGGCTGATAGCCATTGAGAGCGCACCACCACATCAGTCGTAATTGGCGACGTGCAACAAAACGAGTTTCGATAGCCGCTGCTGGCTCGACTACAAATGCTTGCTGTTGCCGTCCCATTTCTATCCATTCATTCAGTTGATTTGCTAAACCGACATTAGTACGTCCGATTTGTCTTGCCGAAGTTACTACCCGCACTAGCAAACTGTGGCGGAAACGGGCATTTATCCGTACCAAGGCACGATAAAAAGCCACATCTTCAGGAGTCCGCACTGGCGGTAAGCCTCCTGCCAGTGCATACATTTCTGCTGTTACTGCTAAACTTGCTCCATAGTGTTGATAGTGGCGGGGAAAGCTGTCATAGGGGTCGGGATCGAGATAAGCTTCTAATTCGCTAATTAAATAGCGGTAGCCCACTTCACGCAGAAAGCAAGCTCTGGCGTAAGGGTCTAAAGCCGCACGACCAGCACGTTCAGTGATAATTCGCCCACCGACAGCATCAGCACCACAGTTAATTTCGTACAGGTTGGCAGCAATCCAAGTTGGGCTTACTTGCGAGTCTCCATCAGTTGAAGCAATTATCCCCCTTGTACGTCCTAAACTACACAAACGGCGGTATGCTTCATCCATCAAAATCTGCCGCACTCGACCAATATAGGCTTGTGCAGGTGGCAGAGTTTTTTCAACTACATGCAGTGCTATATCTGGATGTTGCCCCGCGAAACTCCGGGCTATAGCTGCTGAATCATCGCTACAATTATTTGCCAACAAAATTATTTCGTAGCGTTTGGGATCTAAAAGCTGTCCTTCGAGATCAACTTGATGTATCAAGGCAGTAAGGGTTGCTACCAATGTCTGAGCTTCATTGCAAACTGGAACAATTACACAAACTTCACAATGTGGTGAAGGTGGTACTTGTACTAAAGTTTGAGAAGAATCTTTATCAAGTTGTACAGATGGAAAGTCAGCAACGAGGAGTGAGCGCTTACTTTCCATAAAAACCATTTTTCCATCTCCAGGAACAGCGACACAGGATATTCATCTACAATCGGAAATTATTAGTAATTTGTAATACTATTTTGAATGTTCTTTGATTTACTTGGAATCTACCTACAGTAAGTAGATCGAAAACTTTTAGAGTTTGACGAAATCAGAAAGGTTTGGGCAAATGCTTTTAGACTGACAAAAGCGTTGGTTTGCGATCGCAGAAGAGTCCATTTACAACAGAGTTACTCGAAAAATAGATTCTAAGTACATTTGAATTAGTATTAATTCTCAGGTAACTCCAAAAATTAAATTACTCAATTCCTCCATCCAAGACGACTATGCAGATATTTTCTTGCCATGCTCAAGAACAGCTTAACAACATCTCACTTTGCGATTAATTATTTTTAGATTGGGAAGTCCCTAACCCCCCCATTCTCCCGCCTTTTTCCAAGGAAGTTTGACTGTAAATCGACTACCTTTACCTAACTGACTTTCGGCATGGACAGTTCCACCATGCAACTCGACAATTTTTTGCACCATTACTAATCCTAAACCAGTGCCTGGAGAACGAGGGTTAGAGGCAGTTTCAACCTGTACAAAAGGTTGAAATAATTTGAAAAGGTCATCAGAAAGCATTCCAATACCCGTATCTACCACGCTAAAAAAGATATATTCATTGGTGGAACTTGGCTGAACTTCAATCCAGACTTCGCCTCCTTCTTTAGTAAACTTGATCGCGTTAGTCAATAAGTTGATAAATACTTGGAGGATGCGGGGTTCATCAACTTGAATGGGTTCGAGTTCTTCAGGTACTTCTACCCTCAGCCGGATATTTTTCTGGAATGCCAGATGTTTGACAAAACTTAGGCTGGAGTCACATAATCCCTGAATCGAAGTAGCAGCTAGTTGCAGCTCTATCTTGCTGGATTCGGTGTCGGTAAAGTCAAGGATTTGGTTAATTAATTCTAGTAAGTTTTTACCGCTGGATTCGAGCATATTTAGAGACTGGCGCTGTTCTTCACTCACAGGGCCATACACTTGCTCTTTGAGGAGTGCCTCTGTGATTCCCAGAATTGAGTTTAAAGGAGTCCTTAAATCGTGGTTGATGTTTCCTAAAAAGGTGCTTTTGGCACGATTTGCCACGTCGGCAGCTTCTTTAGCCTCACGCAGAGCGGATTCTGCACGTTTGCGATCGCATCCTTCTAAAGTTAGGGCGACAATTTCCGCGATTGAGCTAATGAAGTTTTGCTCGCTCAGTTCCCATTTCCGGGGAATATCAACCTGTTCAAATAATACTGTTCCCACCATTTGGCCTCCAACCCAAAGGCTGGTATCAAGTAGGGATACAATATTATTTGGTTCGAGCAATTTATCCCATAATTCTTGTACTCGTGGATCGGTGCGAGTGTCAGAAACGGCAATGGTACGAGAAACCACCAGGGCTTTAAAGTAGATTAAATAATCTGCAAGGTTGCGTTCTAAACCTGCCGAATGTCTCTGATTGCTACGTTCATAGAGACTTATACATTGTAGTTTGGTGCGATCGCTATTGAATAACCACACACTTACTCGCTCTACTTCTAAGGCATTGGCTGCTTTTTCTGCGATAACTTTGAATGCTGTTTCTAAATTTCCTTCAAAAACTGCTTCGTGATTTGTCAGTTCTGCTAGTACTTGATGATGCTTTTCCAGTTTTTGCTCGCTGTTAATGCGTTCTTGAATCTCTTGCTGTAATTCTTGAGTTCGCTGCTTAATTTGCAGTTCTAAATCCTCATTTTTGCTAATCAGTGCAGCAAAGGTTTTGCGTAAATTTTGCGCCATTTCATTAAAAGATCCACCCAGCACCTCTAGTTCTTGAATGCCTTGTATCACCACTGAGTCTTCGCTGTTGGTAAAATCAGTTAAATCTTTTGTCGCCCTGCTAAAGTGCAAAATTGGCACAGTAACCCATCGGGCGGTGATAATCCCCAATATAATAGCTAGTGCCAACGCTCCTAAACAGAGAAAAATTGTAGTTTGAATGTTGCGATTAATTTGTCCCAGAAAGTCTGCTTCTGGGACAGCCACGATAATCAACCAGTTGACATTTGGTTCGCCCTCGAAGGGTCTAACTTCTAAAAATTGCCGTTTGCCGTCCAAGGAAAAATCCAGTTGCTGTAAACTTTGAATTTGGTCAAAGTTACTAAATTTAGTTTTTAAGTATTTAGCGGTTGCTTGAGTCAAAGAATTCCCGCTTTGGGAAGCTGCTAACCTAATAGGTTTACCATTTTGAAAGCGGAATGGTTCTTCGCTTGTGGAACTTGCCACTAATAGCCCCGATCGCTCGATAATAAAAATTTGCCCAGACTTGCCAACTTTGATGTTTTGCAACAAATCCCCAATTTGTGATATGTGAGTGAGAGTGCTGTTGACTCCGAGTAATTCACCTTGGGAGTTATAAATGGGAAGAGAAGCACTAATCAGGAGTGTTGGTTCAGTGCGGGGTGTAAAAATTTGACTAAAGCTGAATTTTTTGGCGGTAACTGCTGTTTGATAATCAGGACGCGATCGCGCATCATAGTTTTTTATCACCTCTGGTAATTGAGTACGTTGACCTTGAGAGTCAATTATGTAGGTGTAGAGATCGTATCCAGTTGACTTTCCGGCTTTTCTGAGTAAAGATTGGCGATCGTTGAACTTCTCCACCGCTAGATATTCTTGCTCATTGCTTGCAGTTATTGCCAACGCATCTGGATAAATCTTTAACTGCTCTATTAAGTATGACTCCCAAGTTGCCAGATTCTCTATTTTCAGCAACCCCATGTTAATCACATTTTGATTACTGCCTAGTACCTGACGCCCAGTTGCCAAATAAGTTTGTAAATTCTGCTCGACTCGATTGGCAACTTCATGACGCAATTCGCTAGCTACCTCATTGACTGCTTGTTGCCCGTTGTGGATTGATAAGTATGCAGTCAATCCCACAGCTAGCAAGATTTGCAGCAGAAACAACGCTACCAAGATGCGACTTAGAGGTACGCCTTTAAACAGGGAAAAAACACTACTTTGCCCAGTATTTTTATTCATCTGCCCACTCCCCCTCACTATTGTGTAGTATTGAGTACAACACCTAGAGTTTGCTGTCCTGTGGGCTTATGCATAGTTTGTACTCGGTCGGGTCAAGTGCCAATATATCACTTCTGGTAAAAGAACAAAACGTTACTTAACTGCACCTGTAAATTTTACCAGTCACAAATCGTCCATCACAAAGACAAAAATGCGGTAAATCACTGTCTCTACAAAGGGCTGATTATTGTAGAGACGGCGATTCATCGCGTTTTGCCTTAATTGTAAATATGAAAGAAATTGATGAAAAGCCGAATCAATTCGTAGCTAATTAAGATTTATGAGTTCTAACTGGCACTTTTAAAGAAATCTAACTGTAGACAGATGAAATTTGAAACGCTACTGTTATCAGAAGCGTATTTTTTGGCGTTAAGACTATCTTTTAATCTACGCGCTAAAGAAAAGGAGTTAATCACTTCAAGATTGCTCCTAATTTTACTGCATCCTGCCCACAGCCATCCCCAAGACAGAGGTTTAGATCGCTCATGCTCAACGTATCCACTTACGATTCTCAACAAAATCAGCAATTAATTGACAATACTGACTGGAACGTTATTGAAACGGAGTTTAATCCGACGCAGTTACATCATAAAGAAACTGTCTTCACTCTTGGTAATGGGTTGTTAGGAGTGCGAGGTACGTTTGAGGAAGGGTATTCCCAAGATTTTCCAGCCACACTCATCCACGGTGTTTATGATGATGTGGCAATTACTTATACTCAACTTGTAAACTGTCCCAACTGGCTGCCATTAGTGGTAAAATTTGCAGGCGAATCTCCTACGGAGACGCTACGCGAACGCTTTACTATGGACAGTGGTGAGATTCTCAACTATGAACGTCGGCTCGATTTACGTTTAGGTTTAGTTAGCCGTGATGTGCGGTGGCGTAGTCCTAGTGGTCATACTTTAGATTTTCACTTCGAGCGTTTCACCAGTTTAGCAGACCAACACGTTTTGGCGATTCGCGCTCAAATCACATCGGTAGACTTTGAGGGTGAAATTACCGTCGAAGCAGGATTTGACAGCGAACCAGATACCCAAGGCGTCAAACATTGGCGAACCTTAAACCAAGGTGGCATAGATCAGATTATCTGGTTAAACAGTCAAACTCTCCACTCAAATATTCAACTTGGGATGGCAGCCAAGTTAGTGGTAGATAGTGACGAGACTACACTCGTGAGCATCGAAAATGCTTCTAGTTCTCCCATTTTGACAACCACCTTAGAGTTATATCCCGGAAAAACGGTAACTGTAGAAAAAATTGTCACCTTGTTTACTTCACGAGAGACAGAAATCCCGATTGCAGCCGCCTTAGAAAGACTTGCTGATGAACCCAGATATACTACCCTATTGGCAGCTCACATTGCTGCATGGGAGCAAGTGTGGCAAGACAGTGACATTATTATAGAAGGCGATCGCTTGGCTCAATTGAGCGTCCGTTACAATCTCTTCCAATTACTAGCGGTGACACCGCGTCACGACAACCGCGTGAGCATTCCTCCCAAAACCCTCTCTGGTTTTGCCTATAGCGGACATATCTTTTGGGATACAGAAATATTCATCCTGCCCTTCCTCACCTTAACTCAACCAGCCCTAGCACGTAACTTACTTACCTACCGCTACCACACCCTACCAGGAGCTAGACGCAAAGCTCAAGAAGCAGGTTATCAAGGAGCGATGTTTGCTTGGGAAAGTGCCACTACTGGCGATGAAGTCACTCCGCGCTGGGTTCCGGCTGCCAACGGTGAATTAATTCGCATCTGGTGCGGTGACATTGAAGTGCATATCACTGCTGATATCGCTTATGCAATTTTGCATTACTGGCAGACTACTAATGATGATGACTGGATGCGCGATTATGGCGCGGAAATTATCCTTGATACGGCTGTTTTCTGGGAAAGTCGGGTGCAGTGGAACCAAGAGCGCCACAGCTATGACATCCTAGATGTAATTGGTCCGGATGAAAATCACGATCGCGTCGATAATAATGCCTTCACCAATCTTATGGTACAGTGGCACTTGAAGTCAGCTTTGGCACTGTGGGATTGGCTCAAACAAGCTTATCCTGAAACTTCAGCACAACTGATGCAAAAACTCAACTTAACCACAGAGCGTCTGCATCGTTGGGTGGAAATCCAAGAGCGTCTATTTGTCAATGAAGATGCTCAAACGGGTTTAATTGAGCAATTTGAAGGCTTTTTCCAGCTAGAAGACGTTAACCTCGCTGATTACGAACCGCGCAGCAAATCTCTGCAAGGTTTGTTGGGAATTGAAGCCACAAACCAAAAGCAGATTCTCAAGCAGCCAGATGTATTGATGCTCTTGTATTTATTGCGCGATCGCTACGACTATAACACCCTCGCCACCAACTGGGACTATTACACCCAACGCACCGACCACAGTTATGGTTCTTCATTAGGCCCAGCCATTAACGCTATCTTAGCTTGCGACCTCAATCAACCAACCGAAGCCTATACACACTTTCTGCGATCGGCCTTGGTAGACTTGGAGGATGTGAGGCATAACGCAGCCGAAGGAATTCACGCTGCCAGTGCTGGAGGAGTATGGCAAGCAGTAGTTTTCGGGTTTGGCGGCATTCGGATGACTCAATTTGGCCCCGTTGCCTGTCCCAACCTACCACCTAACTGGACGCGTTTGAAGTTTCGTCTGCAATGGCGTAACGAGTGGTATGACTTCGACTTACAAGCCGAAACAGAAGTTAAAATTCCCACCTTGGCAGAATACACGCTCGGAAATTAGCTAATAGACTTCTTGCGTGAATCAAAAACCCTCACCCTAAATCCCTCTCCCAAGCTTGGGAGAGGGACTTTGAAATTGGTTTGGCTCCCTTTCTCCCAAATTGGGAGAAGGGGTTGGGGGATGAGGGCAATAAACGCTGGTCTTGTAAAGTGAATTTTCTCCGATGAAAGATTAGATGTTGTAACATCTAAGTATGATTCCGTACACAAAGTTTTTATTCTGAATATTTAAGAGATGGGAACTCTAGCTAATAAGCTTAATTACATTATCCCACCGAACACTGCCAATCATGTCCCATCCTCCTCATCCCACTTTGGGTCAATCTTCTTACCCTCGCTTAACTAGAAGCTTGAGTGCTGTTGAAAGTTGGGGCTTTGGTTTGACAGCTCATATTTCTTGGACAGCATTGGTTCCAGCGATTCATGCTGCTCTCGGTTCTCAAGCTATTTTTGTCTGGATACCTGCGGTGATTTTTGGAATGCTGCTCAACTATCAGGTAAAACGCTTAGGTATGCATTTCATCAATGTAGCTGGAGGAACACCTAACTATGTTACCAAGCTACTGCATAACTACCCAGGACTAGCTCGCTATGCAGCAATTGGATATCTCCTCAATTGGGTTTCTTACCTGTCAGTGAATACAATCGTACTCAGAGATTTAATTAAAGTAAATTTGGAGGCGCTGGGTATTACCTGTCCAGACATATTTCTGGATATTAGCTTTACACTGTTGCCTTTTATTGTGGCGTTTAGTGGGACTCGCGCCCTGAGTATTTTACATTTGTTTTTTGTAATTCCAGCCTTTGCATTACTAATGACCTTCTGTATCCAAGGTCTTGACTGGTTAGCGTTTTCTCCCGTTAGTCCTGGGTTTTTTCCTAGCAGTTGGTCATCTTTGAGCTTCGTGGATTGGGCAAAGTGGTTCTTTTTCGTTACCTATGCAACCTACAGTTGTGAAACAGCTTCTTCCTTTGTCGCCGATAGCCGCAACCCCACTCAAACGCTGCGCTTTCTAGACGTTGCCGCTTGGATGATGCCACCCATCTTTTTGGGAGGGTCTTGGGTAGTGATGCGGTTAGCAACAAATCCCAACCTTAAAGACAATGCTTTCCTGAATCTGGTGGCAGCTTCCCAGCCCTTTTGGGGAAGATTTGCTGGTGTAAGTGTTTCTTTTTTGCTAGTAGCTGCAAGTCTTTTAGGTTCGGCAACGGTGGTTTCTAATTGCCCACGAATTTTGTACCAACTGGCGTTAGATAACCACATTTCACCAGTATTTTCTGTGGTCTCCCGTCGGGGTGTGTTTGTTCCAGCATTGACATTAACACTGGTGTTGTGCTTAATCTATCTGATTTGGGGAGATGTGGCGCGAATCGTGGCTGTTGGTAACATTGGCTGGTTTATATCCTTTATGTTACTGCATCTGGGGCTTTGGCTTCGGCGCGATCGCCCGGAAGTTTTGTTTCCACGCATATCTTTGGGCATTCTGCTGTTAGAAGTTGTGGTGCTGTTGGTGGGCGGATTTGCTTGGGGTTGGCTCAACTTGCTGATTGGGTTATTATTTCCCATTGGTGTTATGGGAATAGATGCAGTAATTCGCCGTATAGATTTCCCTGCTTTCCATCCTGATTGGTGGATGCGGCGATATCGCACGCGCCCTGTAGTAATTATCAAAGATTCAGTAATTCTTCAGGTGAGCATCCTAATTTTTTTACTGTGCAGCGCCGTGGCAGTTGGCTGGTTATTTGGCGTCAAACTTAATAAAGTGGCGACTGCGGGCGGTGAGAATATATTTGTGGTGCTACTGATGAGCGTGGCATTTGTGGGAGTAGCGATCGCTTGTTGGACAAGTTTACCGCAAGTGGTAGCGATCGCAGAAGCTAGAGTTGCTGCCGAACACCTATTTACTGTCGCCCAAGATGGTATTTTAGTCGTAGACGATCGAGGCATTATCCGCCAAGCTAACCCAGCCACCGAATCGTTTTTTGGTGTTAACCCATCTGAGTTGCCAGGAAATCACCTCAACAAATGGCTACCCGCATTAGTCTACTATCCAGAGCAGTGGACAAAGCGGAGCGAACAAATTTTAATTAGTAATGGGAAAAACAGAACTCTGGAAGTTTCCATCTCAGACCGACCCCATCGGGATTTTCAGGAATATGTCGTTATTCTTCATGACATTACCCAGCGCAAACAAGCAGAGCAGATATTGCGATACTCAGAAGCACAATTGCGCCAAGAGGCAAAGCAGCTAGTATCTCAATTGGTGCATAGTGAAAAAATGTCGAGTTTGGGACAGTTGGTAGCAGGTGTAGCGCATGAAATCAACAACCCAATCAATTTTATTTATGGCAATGTCGGCTATGCCAATCAATATATGCAAGATTTATTAAAATTGCTGCAATTATACCAGAAAAACTATCCTAATCCAGCAAAGGAAATTCAAAAAGAAACAGAAGCGATCGACTTAGATTTTCTGATTGCAGACTTGCCAAACTTGCTAACTTCGATGACAGTTGGTGCGGAACGAATCACAGAAATTGTCTTATCTTTGCGAAACTTTTCTCGGTTAGATGACACAGAAATGAAAGCTGTGAATATCCATGAAGGTCTAGATAATACGTTAATGATTCTGGAACATCGCCTCAAACCTAAATCTAACAATCTAGCAATTGAGGTGATTAAAGAGTACGGCGACCTGCCATTATTAGAATGTTATGCTGGACAACTGAATCAAGTATTTATGAATCTTCTCGCAAATGCGATCGATGCTTTAGAAGAAGTAGTAGAAAATGGTGAGTGGGAAGTAAGGGAACAAGCGCTCTCTACTCCCCAGATACGCATTCAGACTAAACTCACTAGCGAAAATCAGGTAGTTATTTGCATTGGCGACAATGGTACAGGCATTCCAGAAAAGGTACAAAAACAATTATTTGAACCATTTTTTACGACTAAACCAGTTGATAAAGGTACTGGGTTAGGTTTATCTATTAGTCATCAGATTATCACCCAAAAACATCAGGGAAAATTAGAATGTATTTCTGCTCTTGGAAAGGGGACAGAATTTGTCATTGTAATTCCGCTAAATCAGGAAGCTATCTAATTGTCAACATCATCTGACGTAGTTAAATTTTTAATTAAAATAAAATAAACAGGTGCAGTCTTGCGTAAAAGCGTAGCGTTTTTAATCCAAGCCAACGCACTAACAATCCAAGCCGACGCACTAACAATCCAAGCCGACGCACTAACAATCCAAGCCAACGCACTAACAATCCAAGCCAACGCATTAACAATCCAAGCCAACGCACTAACAATCCAAGCCAACGCATTAACAATCCAAGCCAACGCATTAACAATCCAAGCCAACGCATTAACAATCCAAGGTATCTAGGACTTACGCAATAACTCTCTGAAACTCTTATTCCTTTGTGACGGCAGTCGCTCATGGGGGAAACCCCCAAGACCGCGCTGCCTCTCCTTTGCGTCCTTCTCTGACGAGACGCTGCGCGAATGCGGTTCGTTTTTTCATTATTTTGCGTAAGTCCTGGTATCGCCAAATTTAATTCGCTATAAATTAACAAAATTCTGTACTAAGCTGAATCTACTTTTGACATTAGAATAAGAGTCTGGCTATTACTCCGATTTTGGTAGTGAGAGAAAGGATTTGCTCATGGCAAGAGATAAAGCTTATCAAGAAGCAGAGCAGCGCATTGAAAAGGCACGGCAAGAGGGAGCAATAGAACTCAATCTCAGCAACATAGAACTCACTGAGATACCAGAAGCGATCGCATCCCTGACTGGGTTGCAACAGCTTAACCTCGACAATAACCAACTGAGCGAACTGCCAGAAGCGATCGCATCCCTGACTGGGTTGCAACAGCTTAACCTCGACAATAACCAACTGAGCGAACTGCCAGAAGCGATCGCATCCCTGACTGGGTTGCAACAGCTTAACCTCGACAATAACCAACTGAGCGAACTGCCAGAAGCGATCGCATCCCTGACTGGGTTGCAACAGCTTTACCTCGGCAACAACCAACTGAGCGAACTGCCAGAAGCGATCGCATCCCTGACTGGGTTGCAACGGCTTGACCTCGACAATAACCAACTGAGCGAACTGCCAGAAGCGATCGCATCCCTGACTGGGTTGCAACAGCTTAACCTCAACAATAACCAACTGAGCGAACTGCCAGAAGCGATCGCATCCCTGACTGGGTTGCAACAGCTTAACCTCAACAATAACCAACTGAGCGAACTGCCAGAAGCGATCGCATCCCTGACTGGGTTGCAACTGCTTAACCTCGGCAATAACCAACTGAGCGAACTGCCAGAAGCGATCGCATCCCTGACTGGGTTGCAACTGCTTAACCTCGGCAATAACCAACTGAGCGAACTGCCAGAAGCGATCGCATCCCTGACTGGGTTGCAACGGCTTGACCTCGGCAACAACCAACTGAGCGAACTGCCAGAAGCGATCGCATCCCTGACTGGGTTGCAAGAGCTTTACCTCAACAATAACCAACTGAGCGAACTGCCAGAAGCGATCGCATCCCTGACTGGGTTGCAACGGCTTTACCTCGGCGACAACCCTCTTAACCCTGACCTTGCAGCCGCTTACGAACAAGGCACAGAAGCAGTCTTCCAATACCTGCGGGCAAAGGCAGAAGCCCAGGTGACGCTGAATGAAGCCAAGCTCATCCTAATTGGCGAGGGTGAAGTGGGCAAGAGTTGTCTGTTAGGTGCGTTGCGGGGAGATGAATGGGTGGATGGTCGCCCCACAACTCACGGAATTGAGATTAAGCCTGTAATCGTCACCGCTCCCGACAGTGGTACAGAGATATCACTTAATGCTTGGGATTTTGGCGGTCAACGGGTTTATCGACCAACGCACCAGTTGTTTTTCAGTGCGCCAGCCGTGTATCTGGTGGTGTGGAAACCACGAGAAGGCCCCCAGCAGGGCTTTGTCAAAGAGTGGATTACGCTGATCAAGAATCGGGAACCGGAGGCAAAGGTGCTAGTTGTCGCAACTCACGGTGGCCCCGGACAGCGACAACCAGACATTGACAGACAAGAAATTCTCGATCAATTCGGCAAAGATACGGTAATCGATTTTTTCCATATAGACAGCAAACCCAACCAGGATACGACACATTGCACTGGTCTTGCAGAATTAAAAGATACTATTGCTCGTGTCGCTGCATCTCTTCCCGAAATGGGGCGTTCCGTTCCCGCAAAGTGGCAACGAGTGCGGGAAACCTTACAGACAAGTGACAAAGCCTATCTACCCTACGATGATGTCATTGCCATCTGCGCTGAACAGGGAATCGATGAGGAGCAAGCAGAACTGTTCCTTCGCATCTCCCATACACTAGGGCATTTCATCCATTACCATTACGACCCAACACTACGCGATATCGTCATCCTCAAACCCGACTGGCTGGCAAAGGCGATCAGCTTCGTGCTAGATGATGAAATGACACGCAAACGCAACGGTTTGGTAGAATTTCAGCATCTGGGCCAGTTGTGGAGCCATCCGCCGTTTGCAGGCGAAGAAGGCTACCCCTCACAATTGCATCCAATCTTTCTGCGGCTGATGGAACGCTTTGATTTATCCTACAAAGTGGTATTAGATCGGTCAGAAACTAGCAATACCAGCCTCATTGCTCAACTCGTTCCCGACACACGCCCGGAGCCATTGCCCAATTGGGGAGAGCAAGCGGAAGCGGGAGACAGACAACAGATACAAATCTGCCGCATTGTAGACAGTCGCGGACAGTTTGCAGTGGCAGAAGGATTATTTTACCAGTTGATTGTCCGGTTGCACAAATACTCACTGGGGCGGACTAATTACGAAAACAGCATTCACTGGCAACGCGGCTTAATGCTTGACAATGACTACAACGGTCGGGCATTGCTGGAGTATGGTAGTACAGATGTAAAAATTACAGTGCGGGCAGCTTATCCAGAAAGGTTCCTATCCTATCTAACCCAAGAGATTAAATGGCTAGTCGAGAATTTCTGGGAAGGGTTGCGTTGTAACGTCATGGTTCCCTGCATTGCACCTTGCAGCATGAATGCCCCTGGAACCGGACTGTTTGAGGTGCAGAAACTAATTGAAAGTAAAAAGAAAAATCGTGATGAGTATCCATGTCCCATTTCCGGGTGCGGTGAATGGCAAAACATAGATCGACTGCTGAATAACGCGCCGACTGCTCAACCCCCATCCCAAGAAATTGGTATTGAGCAGTTCCGATACATTGTGAAAGACGAGTTAAACGTCATCCGCAAAGATTTGGTTATGTACGATCGTCTAGATCAAGCACGTTTTCAGGTATTATCTCAGGAGCAACGCACCATTTTAAGCCAGGTCGATCAGCAGTTTGCAGAACTAATGCAGATGCTCACTGATGAAGCAAAAGACGGCCCGCGCCTGTTTAGCTTTCAGCCTATCGATCCGAAATTTTTCGATCGCCCCAAATGGATTAGTGCGAAGTTTCAACTCACCCTCTGGTGCGAACACGCACGTCAGCCACTTCCAGCCTTAAATCCCAATGACAATAAAAAGGGAGTCTATGAATTAGACTTGCCGCGTGAGTGGTTCACCAAGGCAATCCCCTATCTCAGAATTTTGACCGGAACCCTAAGCTTAGTCTTACCTGTGGCAGGTTCGGCAACTAAATTAATACTGGATGATACCACCTACAAAGCCATTGAAGAACAACTCGATTTAGGACAGAAAAGCATTGAGTCTACTTTAAAGGGAAGTGATATGGCTTTGGCTGGAAAGTCCAAGAGCGATGCCTCCTTCTTGGAAGGCGATGCAATCCGCGCTCAAGGCTCGATTTTGCGAGAATTACACGCCCTTCTGAAAGAAAAAGATCCTAGTTTTGGTGGTTTAGTGCGGGTGCAAAACAAACGCCGTGAATTTCTCTGGGTTCATCCTCAATTTGTAGGTGAATATTAATTGATAACGGATATTAAAGCTATTTCGTAATTTTTTATGATTATAGAGGAAACAGAGAAATGTTGAAGGTTTTTGCTGACCGAGGTGGTACATTTACAGATATTGTTGCTGTTACTAATAATCAAGCAATTATCGATAGACTTTCAAAACATCCCGAACGTTTTTTAATTGTGACTCTGCCTAATCAGCAATGGATTATAGTCTATAAACTACTTTCAGAAAATCCCGAACAATATCAAGATGCAGCCATCCAAGGTATTCGAGATATCATGGGTATTGCTCGCAACGAACCCATTCCAACTGAAGCGATAGAAGTAGTGAAAATGGGGACAACAGTAGCAACAAACGCGCTGTTAGAAAGAAAGGGAGACAGGGTTGTTCTTCTGATAACCAAAGGGTTTAAAGATGCGCTGCGAATTGGATACCAAAATCGTCCTAATATCTTTGCGCGCCAGATAATTTTACCAACGATGCTTTACGAACAGGTGATTGAAATAGATGAACGCTACGATGCTAACGGAAATGAATTAATACCTATAAAGATTGAACAAGTCAAAAGTGACTTACAAGTAGTTTACCATACAGGAATTCGGAGTTGTGCTATTGTTTTTATGCACAGCGATCGCTATCCCGAACACGAACAACAAATAGCCCAGCTTGCCCAAGAGATTGGCTTTACTCAAATATCTGTATCCCATCAAGTTAGTCCATTAATGAAGTTGGTTAGCCGAGGAGATACAACAGTAGTCGATGCTTATTTAACTCCGATTCTGCGTCGCTACGTCAACCAAGTAGCGAGTCAGTTACCCAGCGTCAAATTAATGTTTATGAAATCTGATGGCGGTTTAGTCGCAGCCGAACAATTTCAAGGGAAAGATAGTATTTTAAGTGGCCCGGCTGGCGGTATTGTTGGCGCAGTTCAAACTAGTAAAAGGGCAGGTTTCGAGTTAGTTATTACTTTTGACATGGGAGGGACAAGTACAGATGTCGCCCACTTTAAAGGAGAGTATGAACGACAACTAGATTCGGAAATTGCTGGGGCGCGGATGCGAGTTCCTGTATTAGCAATTAATACCATTGCTGCTGGAGGTGGTTCTGTTCTCTTTTTTGATGGTTCTAGTTATCGTGTTGGCCCTAAATCTGCTGGATCAAATCCTGGGCCTGCTTGTTATCGACGTGGCGGGCCATTAGCGGTTACTGATGCCAATGTAATGTTAGGTAAAATTCACCCACAATATTTTCCCTCAGTTTTTGGCATTGATGGTAATTTACCTTTAGATAAAGATATTGTTATTCAAAAATTTACCCAATTAACCCAAGACATTCAAACCGCTACATTAAATCATTCTACTCCTGAAGAAGTAGCCGCAGGATTTATGGCGATCGCAGTGGAAAATATGGCGAACGCAATTAAAAAAATCAGTCTGCAACGCGGTTATGATGTTACCCAATATGTGCTTTGTTGTTTTGGCGGTGCAGGTGGGCAAGTTGCTTGTTTAATTGCCGATACCTTGGGAATGAAAAAAATATTTCTACATCCTTATGCTGGAGTTTTATCTGCTTATGGAATGGGATTAGCTGATGTCCGGGCGATTAGAGAAGGAGGAGTTGAGCAACCTTTAACTCAAGCACTAATCTCTCAACTACAGCAGTTAATGGAATATTTAGAAAATCAAGCTAGAAGCGAAATACATGAGGCACTGAGTCAAGTAGAAGTAATCCGAAAAGCTCACTTAAAATATCAGGGTACTAACTCTACCTTGACCGTTAATTTTGCCGATGATTTGGTATTGATGCAACAAGAATTTGAGAGTGAACATCAATCTCGCTATGGTTTTATTCAATTAGAGAAAAGCTTAATTGTTGAATCCGCTTCAGTGGAAGTAATTCAGAAAATGGATACTCCCGAAGAACCTTTAATTATTCGTACTCGCCCTTTAAATGAAGTCCCTGTGTCTGTTGAGACAGTAAGGATGTTTACTGCTGATAGATGGCACGATACTCCTGTTTATCGGCGGGAAGATTTACAACCAGAAGATAGTATTAATGGGCCTGCGATCGTTGTGGAAAAAATTAGCACAATTGTAGTGGAACCTAATTGGCAAGCAAGATTAACTTTACAAAATCATCTAATTTTAGAACGCCTTTACACCCGCGCCGGATTCTCTACAATAGGCGAAATTTTGCACATTTCGCTTCCGCCGAAGTAGACAGTGATAGCTAGTAGTAAACACTCAAGTGTTTAAAAAAGTGCTTAAGCGATTACTACACAATTTTTTAAGGAATTAAAAATGTACATAACACCTCAACCCGATCCCGTCCGCTTAGAAATATTCAAAAATCTCTATCAATTTATCGCCGAACAAATGGGGATTGTGTTACAAAACACGGCGACATCGGTGAATATCAAAGAGAGGCTGGATTTCTCCTGTGCTATTTTTGACTCATCGGGATTATTAGTAGCAAATGCTCCCCATATTCCTGTACATTTAGGCTCAATGAGTGAAAGTGTCCGCAGTTTAATTAATCATAAATGCGACACTTTCAAACTAGGAAATGTCTATCTATCTAATAATCCCTATAACGGTGGAACACATCTCCCTGATGTCACTGCAATTACCCCTGTTTTTTTGGAAAGTAGTGAAAATAATCCATCCCCAATGCCCCATGCCCAATGCCCAATACCCCTATTTTTTGTTGCTTCTCGCGGACACCAAGCAGATATTGGTGGAATTACTCCCGGTTCTATGCCTCCACACAGTACCACAGTAGAAGAAGAAGGAATTATTTTTGATAATTTTCTGTTGGTTGAAGAGGGCAATTTTCGAGAACTCGCAGTCAGACAGCACCTTTCAAATCATACTTATCCTGCTCGCAACCCTGACCAAAATATTGCTGATTTTAAAGCACAAATTGCAGCCAATGAACGGGGAGTACAAGAACTTCGTAAAATGGTTTTCCAATACAAGCTTGATACTGTTCAAGCTTATATGAAGTTTGTGCAAGCTAATGCTGAGGAGTCTGTTAGATGTGCGATCGCAGTTCTCAAGGATGGGTCATTTACTTATAAAATGGATAATGATGCACAAATTCAAATTAAAGTAACTATTCACCCAGAAAACCGTAGTGCTACTATTGATTTTACAGGGACTTCTCTACAACTAAATAGTAATTTTAATGCTCCTAAAGCTGTAACTCAAGCAGCAGTCTTATATGTCTTCCGTACTTTAGTTGATGATAATATTCCTCTCAATGCCGGGTGTCTTAATCCTCTAGAAATTATTATCCCGGTTGGCTGTATGCTCAACCCAACCTATCCAGCCGCAGTAGTCGCGGGTAATGTGGAAACTTCTCAAACTATTGTCGATGCTTTATATGGTGCTTTGGGTGTTATAGCTGCTTCTCAAGGAACGATGAATAATTTTACTTTTGGTAATGAGCAATATCAATATTATGAAACTATTTGCGGCGGCTCTGGCGCTGGAATTGATTTTGCTGGTACTGATGGTGTACATTCCCACATGACTAACTCCCGCTTGACCGATCCAGAAGTTTTAGAAACCCGTTATCCTGTACTTTTAGAAAGCTTTAGTCTTCGTCCCGATAGCGGTGGCAAAGGAAAATATTCGGGTGGTAATGGAGTTGTCCGCCGCATTCGATTTCTAGAACCGATGACAGCTAATATTCTCTCTGGTCATCGCCTGGTTCCTCCCTTTGGATTAAATGGTGGGGAAGCAGGAAAAGTAGGACGCAACTGGATACAACGACAAAATGGAATTGAAGAAAATTTAGATAGCACAGCAACAGTAGAGATGAAAACTGGAGATATTTTTGTGATAGAAACTCCTGGCGGCGGTGGATTTGGTAAATTATCTTAATAATCAAAAATTGGTATAAGCTGGCTTCAACTTCCCCATAAAATTGAGCATAGCTGAAACCACAGCATCCGGCGACTCAATCAAGAAGCCATGACCACCACGTTCGATGACTACAAGTTCAGCATTGGGAATACCTTGAGCAAGTTGTTGGGAAAACTTTAACGGGGTGAGAATATCTTGTTTACCAACCAAAACTAAGGTAGGACAATGAATTTTTTGGAGGCGGTCTATTGTGTCACTGTTAAGAATGGCTTGGCTGTGATGATAAAGTGAATGAGGTGCAGGTGGGAAAGGATATCTGATGGCAAATTCAATCAGACCTTCAATCATGTCAGGAATTGAGTAGAAAGCATCTGTAAATATCCACGGCAATACGACTTTTTCATAAAGTTTTAGGTCTACATTACTAGAAAGTTCGCCCCAAGTCTCGATGATGCTGTTGAATAATGCATCACCTTTTGCCAAAGATGAAAGTAGCATCAGACTTTTTACTTTTTCAGGATGTGCTAACACTAGTTCTTGGGCTATCTGACTACCCATTGAATGGCCTGCTAGATGTACCTGATTAATTCCGATGCGATCGAGCAATGCTGTAACGTCACTAGCCATCTGTTTGAGACTATAGGGGTTTTCGGGAGCAGAACTTCTCCCCATACCTCGGTTATCCAAGCGAATGACTTGATACTGCGAAACCAGCGATGGCATAATCAGCGACCAATAAGCATGATCGCAAAGATAGCCAGCTATTAATAGCAAAGGCTCACCTGTTCCCTTAATGTCATAGAACAAATCAATTCCGTTAATCTGAACCTTGGGCATAGTAAATAATTCTGCTAAACCTTATTTTTAAGTAGGATAGATTAAGCTAAACTCCTACGTCTTGAATTTCTCATCCACCGGAATTTGATAGCCGTTGGCGAGGCGATTGGTCATATTGGCTGTGGCTGCGATCGCCATTAGTTCCCCAAACATAGTATCATTCATACCCTTGGCACGTGCTGCTGCTGTGTGCGAGGCGATGCAATACTCACAGCCATTCGTCGCACTCACGGCAATATAAATCAGTTCGCGCATCAGTGGATCAATCTCACCAGGGCTAACCATCACTTCTTTTAACGCTTGCCATGTTCGTTGCAGCGTGGGAGGATGGTTGGCTATAGCTTTCCAGAAGTTATTGATGTAGTCATTCTGACGTGTAACGCGGATGTCGTCATACACTGCACGTACTTCATCGCTGGCTTGTTCGTATTCAATCAGGTTAGTCATGTTTTAATTCCATATAGTTTCCCCAGCGAGTGGGAACCCCTAGATTGTAATACTGAGTTGCAATTAAAGATAGTAATAAGCAGAATTCAGAATTCAGGAGTAAAACACGCTTTATATCTATCTGGGTAACAGACGAATCGTTGTGTACATCACTTTCCTTAAAATCTGCTGTATCATGTCCCCTTGGCATTTATATGGTCTATAAATGACTTGGCATAGGCTAGCATTTCTTGGACGTTCTAGTAGAACAGACTAAACAGGAAATTTACACTATCCTGTCAGAGAAATAGGTAGGGTTATCCATGAAGAAATTGCTCCAGCGTCTCAAAGCATTACTCAAACGTATCTTCAAAAGGTTTTCATCCAATTCTCAGCAACCATCGCTCTTAATAAATTCTCGCTTGTTAGACACCTCTATTCCCAATGTTTCTCCCCGATGGAAGTCTGGTTTGGTGCTTGTGTGTTCACAATGTGCAAACGAGCGCTCAAATAGCTCTCATCGAACTGCTAAAAGCTCAACTGCTTCCGAAGACCTAGAGAATTGGTTGAAATCTCGTTTAAAGTTTGAGGGATTATGGGGTGAATTTAGGGTCGTTAGCACGAGTTGCTTAGGAGTTTGTCCAAAATCCGGGATTACTGTTGTTCTTGTAAGTAATGGAAGTTGCGGAAATAGTCCATGCTTAATTGTAAATCCTCGGAGCGATCGCGAACTTTTCTATTCATACATCAAACAAAATAAAGGCTGAATGAAAATAGTTTCTCAAGCTTAAACTTATTGAATGCTAAACTATATTTTATTTTCCATTATATTTGTTGGGTTAAGTAGTAAATAAAAAGGGGGGGATATTTGAATTTTTCCCTTATCTTTTTACACTTGCTAATGGAGGTAGGAAGTCATCATTGCTTGATTGTTTTGAACTGAAATATTTATCGTACCCATCAAATGTTGGGTAGCTAGAAAATTATTAACATTGCGCTTCTGTATCCAGGGATTGTACATTAAAAAGCATTTCATTGTAATGGAAACTAGTGGCTAAAATCTGACTGTAACTTTTACGCCAACCGCAGATAAGGACATTTTTGTAAAAATCCAGATGCTTTACTATGGGCATCCAAATTATGAGTATGCGTTGGCGTAGGTCGAATAATGCCACCAAATAGGTCATCCAATCCGTAAGGTGTAAAAAATTGCCATTGTCCTTGGGCATCTAGTCGAACTCCCACAGCCGTAGCGGTGTGCAGCCAATCTGTAATGCCATCCTCTGTACTAGTATAAGGTCTGCTACCAAAACGCCAGCGAGCAAAACTGGCTTGATTTTTGACATCAAACTCGTCATCAGGAAATTGTTCTGTGAGAGTCGCCTTTGCTGCTAGTTCTTGGGAACGGTTTCCCTCTATATCAAAGAATGCAATATCAAAATCTTTAATACCTAACCCACAGTCATTGCCAAAAATTGAAGACCAAACGGTGTTTCGGACTGCACCCCCTGCTAACCACCAGTTAGGTAGATTTAGTTGAGCGATCGCTGTTAATACTGTATTAATACGTGTATCAGCTAAAATCATTTGTAAGCGAGTGTTACTATTCATATCAAATTTATGGGATTGTCAAGTAAAAGGTGAAAATATTATCATTCATATTTAATTAAACTTACGGTGTTGATAGTCCTGTTGTGACACTTTGCAGTTCAATGTTTATCAGGAGAAACTCTGTAGTAATAGTATAAATAAAACAGGTTATACAGAAGGTAAAATTGTGAATTTAGAATTTAGAATTTTTATTTATGGAAGATTTATTTGCGCGACTAGAACGCACACTCAATCCTGAACTGCCTTCCCTAACAGAGTCACAACAAAAATTCCTAGAAGAACTCAGTATTGATGAAAATCAACCCGGTATGATTCTGCATGACTTTCAAACCCTGATAGATTTCTTACAACCAAATGGAGTAGAAGTTAGTAGTGTTAATAACCTTCTACAGCTAAAAGTACTATCAGAAGTTAATTCTCGATTAAGTCACCCAATTGAAACTAAACTCAAACGCCCCGTACAAAAATCATATCCCTACATTAATGGACTATATCTGTTATTACGCAGTTCTGGAATAGCCCAAATTAAATCCCAAGGGAAGAAGCAGGTTTTAGTTTTAGACGCAGTAACTTTGCAATCATGGTCAAACCTCAATCCAACAGAACGCTATTTCAACTTATTAGAAGCCTGGTTGATTTGGGGAAATAACGAAGTTTTGGGCGAACATCAAGATTCCTTAGGGAATTTATTTAGATGTATTCAACTTTGGCCTCGCGTTCCAGATAAAGGTTTAAAATTCCCTCAATATGAAGATCAAAACAATATTAGTTATTACCCCGGACTGCATAATGTTGCTCTATTAGAGTTATTTGGATTGTTATCTACCAAACATGGTAAACCACAAGAAGGCAAAGGGTGGCGCATTACTAGTTTACAACGCTTACCCTTTGGTGATGCTCTGTTGCAATTCCTCTTTCCATTAGGTATACGAGGAGAATTACAGGATGATGTAAATATAACTTTTGGAAAATTGCAGTCACATTTTCAACCATTTTTTCCTGAATGGGAGCATAATTTACTTGTTCCCAAGCAAGGCTTCACTGATGGTATTTATATTTTCAAAGTATCCCTTTTTAAGGCTTGGCGACGCATTGCCATACCAGCAAAAAAACCATTAAGCTGGTTAGCAGAGATAATTCTCGATGCTTTTGACTTTGATTACGATCACCTGTACGAGTTTAGTTATAAAGACCATTTTGGTCGCATAATAAAAATCGGTCATGCCTACATGGAAACACCGCCATTTGCCGACCAAGTGCAGATTGGTGATTTGTCTTTAGAACCGGGTGGGAAAATGACCTATCTTTATGATTTTGGTGACAACTGGAAATTTGATGTGCAGTTAGAAGCAATTAATCCACCTGATAACAAAATTAAGAAGCCGAAGATTTTAGAAGTTTACGGAAATGCACCTCAACAGTATTGGAGTGAGGATGATGAATTGGATGAAGATGAAGGATGAGGAAGATTTAGAAAAGTGGAGATAATGAAAATTTCCTCGTGTCCCCGTGTCTTTTGTTTGTGTCTACTAAAACCCGCTTTAAGATTGAAATAGTTTTAGTTAGAATAAAGTATTACAAATTGTCAGGAGATAAAAGCTGTGAATCTTCCATATACTGGAGGTTGTCAATGTGGACATATTCGTTATGAAATTCATGCTCAACCTTTAACTCTATACTTATGTCACTGCAAAGAGTGTCAGAAACAATCTTCTAGTGCCTTTGGTATGTCTCTTACAGTATTACGAGATGCTGTTGTGATTGTTCAGGGAAAACCGAAAGCTTGGACTCGAAAAAATGATAGCGGACGTGAAGTAAACAACCTGTTCTGTGGCGACTGCGGAACGCGATTGTTCCATGAAAGGACTTACAAGGCAAATACTATCAATGTCAAAGCTGGAACCTTAGATGATACCAGTTGGTTACGCCCAGTGGGTAATATTTGGACACGTAGTGCCCAGTCATGGGTGATAATTTCAGACAAATTACTCAACTATGACGGGCAACCAGAAGATACGCAGGCTTTATGGGAAAAATGGAAACAACAACATCCATAAATGCATAACTCCTGATATCAGACATCATTTTCCTGATACTTAAATCAATGCCCTTGGTTGTTAGTCTAACTCATGACTGTACCAAAGAAGATAATGATAATATTTTACTGGGAAAGTGCTTTAATGAACATATTAAATTATTTAAAAAAGTAATAGTAAACTCAAATTATAAGTTTAGCTTGTGTATCATATATATTTCCACTTGTCTGCAAATCATTAATAAAGCTAACACACTATTAATATTTCACATGAAAACTTACTGGATATTTTCAATCAAGTAATTTAAGTGAAATTAGATAAGTAAGGCGATTTTGGTTCATTTTCAACACTTTTAACAGTTATTTCTAGACAAGCTTGATGAAAAACGATACACCGCAAGAATTGAACCCAGACCAACAAATTGGGCGCTTGATTGATCAGGTAATGTCTTCATCTCTGACTGATGAACAGTACCGCAAAAAGATGCAGCGACGCAAAGAAGTGCAAGACAAGCGCATAGCAGAAGCTGTACCAGAAAAAGGGTTAATTATTGTAAATACTGGTAACGGTAAGGGTAAAACCACTGCGGCTTTGGGGATGGTGTTGCGATCGCTCGGTCATGGGTATAAAGTAGCGATCATTCAATTCATCAAAGGTAGCTGGGAACCTTCCGAAAAAAGGGTTTTCAGTTATTGGGAAGACCAGATAGAATTTCACGCAATGGGCGAAGGCTTTACCTGGGAAACTCAAGACCGCGATCGCGATCTTGACAAAGCTAGCGCCGCCTGGGAAAAATCATTAGAATACATCCGCAATCCAGACTTTCAACTGGTATTGTTAGACGAAATCAATATCGCCCTCAAAATGGCTTACTTACCAGTAGAAGACGTTTTAGCAGGTTTAGCACAAAAACCCGCTAACAAACACGTTATCCTCACAGGTAGAGGCGCACCACCTGCTTTAATTGAGCGTGCTGATTTAGTAACCGAAATGACCCTAGTTAAGCACCCTTTCCGCGATCAAGGTGTGAAAGCACAACCGGGAATTGAGTATTAAATCAGAATTGTGAATTCAGAACTCAGAATTCACAATTGTTAAAAAACCAGGTTTCTTACTCATCAGAGATCAGAAACCTGGTTTTTAATTCTCGTATATCATACCAATTTGAAAAAAGAATGCAACACATAGATAATACATCTCACCAACCCTACCCTTACTAAGGGGTGCGCGCCAGCGCGGGTGGGCTTATCTGTCGTAAACATTTTTTGAATTGGTATCAGATGTGGAAAAGCAGATTACGCTTATATACAGCAGATTTCAAGTTATGAGGTACACAAGCTAAGTCTGTTATCCAGGTAGAAAGCGTGTTTTACTTCAGAATTCTGAATTCTGAATTCTGCTGTAAGTCCCATTTGTTACTTCTTATTCCAAAGATTTAAAAATGCTTGAGAGATGGCTGGGGTAAGCTGACTTTGTAAGTGATTTAGTGCATCACGATGGTTTGCATTATTGTCATCATAATAAGTAAAGAGATTCGTCAGCTTGACAATCTCAGGATTTTGATCGTTTGTCCCCCTCCATTTGTTAGTAACTTTGTGTAAAACATCCTTGGGTAAATTTTGTTGTAAGTTATTTAATGCTGCGATGTAAGAAGGATTTTGAGGATTCTTTTTGAATTGGACACACAAATCTATCAGCTTGACTTGTGACTGGGGCTGAGGCTTATCTCTTAGACTAGATTGCTGTAGAATTTGGCGCTGTTCAAAAGTAGCAATACCATTTTCAGTCAAACCCTGAGATTTCTGAAATTTCTTGACTGCTGTATAAGTAGCTGGTCCATAAAAAGGCTTGTCTGGAGGAATTTCGGCATTGGTTGCAAAACCGTGAAACTTCAATCTATTCTGAAGCCCTTTGACTGTATCTTCCATTACAGTTCGAGTCTCGGAATCAGCGTTACCATTAACCGTAAGTTTTTGTGAGTACTGTTTCTGAAACTTTTTAATCGCTTCTTCAGTAGGATCGTCTGTCAAAAAGTCGCTATTCCGCTTCCAGGGAGCAAATTTAGTGAGATCCGGCTTAGGATCAATCTCAGGAGCTAAATATCCCAATCCAATCAATATATGACGGATGACTTCAGGGCTACTAACGGCCATACGTTTTGGTTCCTTTGCGACTAAACTACCATTTAATGTATCTTGTTTGACAAAAACTAGGTAAGTAGAAATAAATAAATCTAACATTTCTTGTTAGCAAGGCGTTCTAAAAGTTAAGCGACGTGTGACGACAAGCTGCAACTCTTTGAGACGTTCGACCTATGCGACTATAGACAGTGAAAAAGAAAGAGATGCGATCGCTTATTCTCAACTATTAATGATACTACGTGTTCAGGGCGCACATCTGCGCGCCCCTACTGCTCTACCCACTACAAACGTTATCAAAATTAATCTGGTGAAGTACTAGCTAACTGACTCTCTGGCGTTGACAACGTATAAAAACTCATTTTCATTCTTAGGTAAGAAAACGAGTGGTTTTTCTCTCGCTGGCTGCTGCAATTGAGAAGGAAGTAAAGTATAAATATTTTGGAAATCAACTGTAATTTTCTTAGTAGTGCCATTAACTAAGAAACAAGATGGATTATTACTTCCACTGCTATATTGATCGTACAGAGCATCAAGTACTTTTTTACGTAATTCCTCAACAGGAGAAACGTAGATAAAGTAACCTTGGGCATCTAGTTCTTTAGCTCTTTTAGCTGCATTGTCTGAATCTAGAAATAAATCAATCTGAGTATCTTGAATTTTTAAAGGACATTGCTGCAAAGGTTTTCCAGCTACTACACTATATAGTTTCTCTCCCGAAGGAGCATCAACACTAAATAATTTATTGCCAGTACTTTCAGCTTTCGCAGCTTGGAAGTCGAACCAAGCTTTCGTAATAGAACCATCTCCAAGTGCTTTAACCAGTTGTGGTACTAGTGTTTTATCAAACTCTTCTTTAGTAGCAGGAATCGGTGAATCTGGAGCAAAAGGGGTAGCAATTGCGTATTGAAGTATATCTTTATAGACCGTAACTCCTTGTCCTTGTTCTGACGGGGTACTGTAAAGGGTGGTTATACCTAATACTGTTTTGTTATCAGCTAAAGCCGGACTCAGCCCACCTAGCCAAAGAAGAAAGCTGAGGATAACTATTAAAATGCGACTTAACTTTTTCACTGGATTTCTGAATTGGAAAACTTTTTGTATTTTGCACGTGTAACTCTGCGCTAACAACCGAAGTTAAGGAACTTAAGAAATAAATTTAAAACTTTTTGGGCGGCAATTTTCCAAAGCTTTGCCCAGTGAGGATTTCATCTACCAACAACTTCAGCAAAACTTCTGACTCATCTCTAGTAGTTTTACCAAAAATGCATCGTCAGTAACATATAGACATCTGGGGAAATTCAATCTGCGTTATCCAGAACCCTTGTCGAAACTTAACAGCGCTACGTTTCTACATTCATATTTCTAATATTCATAATATTTAACAAACCTGATTTCAGGAAAAGCACATCTCATCTTTGTAGCACCCTCTTAAGTGGAGTAGATATTTGGCGGCATATTACAGGCGCTAACTACTGACTATTACTTTATGAGTGTATGTACAAAACTTAAGGGACAGTAATGAATCCACTACAACGCAGGCGCAAACGGGGTGTTATTCTTACACCTGAAGGATTTCAGAAACTTCAAACGGCGAAATGTCAGGCACAAAGTTGGGACAACTTAGATAAACGTTACACTTTGGAAGATTTAAGCGATCGCACTGGCTTAGATCCAGATACACTGATGAAGGTATTTCATTGCCAAGTAGGAGTTGACAAGCAAACTCTAAACATCTGTTTCAGGGCTTTTAATTTATTACTTGAATCAAGTGATTATCAACTACCTCGGACTGATGAAGTAATCACTAATCAGCATTCAATCCAAAATTTAACTGATTGGGGCGAAGCACCTGATATCTCTGTATTCTTAGGACGCACAACAGAACTAACAACACTAAAACACTGGATTATCGAAGAACACTGCCGACTAGTGACTTTGTTAGGAATGGATGGGATGGGCAAAACTAGCTTATCAGTAAAGCTAGCAGAGCAAATTCAAGATAAGTTTGAGTTTGTGATTTGGCGCAGTCTTCGCAATGCTCCACCAGTCAAAGATATGCTAGCCGATCTAATTAAACTTTTATCCAAAGGGCAGGAAACTAATTTATCAAAAACTTTAGACGACAGAATTTCCCAGTTGATTCATTATTTAAAAAATACTCGTTGTTTATTGGTATTAGATAATCTAGAGACAATTTTACAAGATGCTTCAGGTAAATATGATATTGGATACTATCAACAAGGTTATGAAGGTTATAGCGAACTTATCAGACGAGTGGCACAAACACTTCATCAAAGTTGCTTAGTGCTTACAAGTCAGGAAACGCCGAGAGTAATTAGACGACTGCTAGGAGAAAACTTACCTGTTAGGGCATTGCAACTAAAAGGCTTACAAATCACAGAAGTAGAAGAAATCTTTAAAACTAAAGGTGCTTTTTGGGGTTCAACTGGTGATTTGCATCAACTCGTTGAAAGCTATGCCGGTAATCCATTGGCATTAAATATAGCTTTTAACAAAATTGATAAATTATTTGATGGTAATATTTCGGAGTTTTTAACCCAAAAAACATTAGTTTTTGGAGAAATTCACCAGCTTTTAAAAGAGCATTTTAAACGCGTGTCAGTTACAGAAAATATGATTGTTGAGTGGTTAGCAGGTAATTCTCAGCCTGCCTCACTTTCAGAACTGCGATCGAAAATATCACCTACTATACCAACACCACAATTACTAAATGCTTTGGAATCTTTACAAGAGCGCTCTCTAGTAGATAATAATGCTAATCTTTTCTCTCTAGCACCCATGACTAGAGAATATATAAATCACCAATTAATCCAAAACAAAATTAGATCCAAAATCCAACATCGCCAGCGTCCATCACAAAAATATCCCTCGATTACTACCAGAGAAAAAACTAAACTCTCGTTTAATATTCCAGCGCTTCCCATCGTGAAGCAGCAAGGTTAATTTGTCAGCAGTAAACTCAAAATGCAACTGACGATTTTCAAATTCTGGCCAAGCAGCTTTAAAGTTCTGCTTTGTTAAATCCCGAAATGCAACCGTTAAATGGGGTGCAAAAGGGCGGGTTTTAGAAACCTGATCAACAATTCCCAAGTTGCTTTCTGTATGAACCATTAAATCAGCTTGCAAAGTTAAAAGCTCTTGACTTCTGACAACATTAATGTATATTACACGAGGTACAAAGCCATCAAACCCTTTAAGTGTAATTGCCACTGGCTGTTGTCCACTGGCAAACTCTTTCAAGGATGCTTCTAACAGTGGCAAGTTAGCATCTGCCCATTCAAAGGGCGGTTGCAGGGTAATATGAGGCGGAGACTTTAGCGCTCCGCTACTAGCATAGCGATCGGCAAAGTACTGCTTAATCTCGTTGGCGTAGTCTTGAATGTCTTGCGGTGGTAGGAGGGCGACAAAAAAACGGCTCATCTATCTATATTAATTATTTTTATTGCTTAGTAATTGGTGGTTAGTGGGAAAACTTAGGAAAGGCGGATCGAGTTGGCGCTTGCTCCGTCATGTTGTTTACCGAAAAAGAAAATTAAATGAGCGATCAAATTATTCTGTCCGATGAGGATGTTGTTTCTATGGCTCAGGATACTAATTTTACTGAGGCTTCAACATCGACAGGTGAAGAATTGATGGAGACTGTGGCAAATTTGGTATTTAATAACACCAGTTTACAAAAGGACAAGGCTGAAGCCTGGGCTGCGAATGGGGTGAACTGTAAGATTTTACTGGCTCAGGGTGGCGGCTGGCAGAAAGGTAAAATCCGAATTTGCTTTGAATTTGTTCCTGACAAGCCCACACCAACAAAACCACTGATTCCCACGAATTCGGCATCTCCACTGGATGATCTGCGATCGCACTTAGAGGTCTAACATTCACAGATGCGTCGCTTCTGCTGTTTTGGTGAAATCTTCAGTAAATCGGTGTAGTTAGTGTATATTGCTACTTATTTGCTACTCAAAAATAGTCATAACTAAAGCAGGTTGTTTGTTGTAATTGGAGTTAAGAAGCAAATGCCGTGGTTTGTAAAAATTGAAGAAGGCAAAGTCGATAAACCTACATTTGACCAATATGTACCTGCTCACAAAGCCTACATTCAGAATTTGATTGCTAAAGGACACAAAGCGCGAACAGGCTATTGGGCAGAACAAAGAGGCGGGATGCTGCTGTTTGAGGCAGCCTCAAAGGAGGAAGCAGAAGTGATTGTGGCTGATGACCCCTTGGTGAAATACGGCTGCGTCAACTATCAGCTTTATGAATGGCGAATTGTTATGGAATAACACACACTTACTGAATTTTAATGTTATGCTTATATAAGACCTGGATCTATGCGATCGCAACACCCAAATCTTGTCAGAACCGGAAGGTAGCAGCAACACGGGAGGCTTGTGGTAGGCGTAGTCTCCGGGTCGCCCTATTTTTAGGAGCGGTTAGCAACCATGCCTGGTTTTGGAGATATTGTTCAAAAAGCTTTTTACCTCGGTGTTGGATTAGCTTCTTACGCAGGTGAGAAAGCAGGGGGAAAATTAGCCGAAGTGCGATCGCAAGTCCAAAAACTGGCAGATGAAATGGTGGCCAAGGGCGAAATGAATACAGAAGAAGCCCGCCGTTTCGTTGAAGATATGATGAAGCAAGCCCAACAAGCCCAACCATCTGGTGTAGCCTCTGAGAAAACGCCCCCTTCTCAACCTCGCCGCATTGAAATTTTAGAGGAAGATGAAGAGCCAACGGTGAAAGAGGCGTCAAATGATGAAAATGTAGATAAATTACGCCAAGAAGTGCTAAACCTGCAAGACGAGTTAAAACGATTGCAACGCGATTAATAAAAACCATTCTTTGAGCGAAATATCAGTAATAAGTGGCATTTTGACATGACACTTCGGATAAAAACTTGATAAGATACATTGCTTAGTGTGTATTTTAGTGCTTCAAGCCAGATAACACAAAGCGTCCTGTTTATAGCCTGCAAAGATGTCAAGTTTATGGAACAGTGGCAAAAAGATTTAGTAGAAATCGTCGAAACAGTGGCTGATGAAGTAGAGCGCTTCTTCCTGGGAATGAGTGAAGTGGTAGACGCATTTTTTGAGCTAACGGAAGAAGTCAGCGAGCAAGTACACAATAATATTGTTACTGAAGTCGATCAGTATCTACAAGATTTGGCTGAACCGATGTTGGAAGCTTACTGGGAACTGGAAGACATTGTCGCAGATGTCGATCCGGGTTTTCCTTATTCAGTTGAACCCACATCTGAAAAAAATCCTGCCTGTATCGGTTGTAGTCACTACCACGGCCAAGTTTATGGTGGTAATTTGTTAGTTTGTGCGATGCATCCCCACGGTTGTGAAGATGAGAATTGTCCAGACTGGGAGAAGGAAGAGTATTAAGAGACAGAGGGGCAGGGGGAGTAAATGACAAATTACAAATTACAAATTACAAATTACAACTAAAAACTAACAACTGACAAATGACAACTGATAAATTATCTGAAAGTCCATCCCAAACCAGCCAAGAAATGAAGTATGGCGAACGCGACATTGCAGAAGGTAAACTAATTACCTTTCCGAATCCGCGTGTGGGCAGGCGATATGACATTAACATTACTTTGCCGGAATTTACTTGTAAATGTCCGTTTTCCGGCTATCCTGACTTTGCGACAATTTATGTTAGCTATGTGCCTGATGAACGGGTAGTGGAATTGAAGGCGCTCAAACTTTATATTAATAGTTACCGCGATCGCTACATTTCCCACGAAGAATCTGCTAATCAAATTTTAGATGATTTTGTGGCTGCTTGTGACCCTTTGGAAGTCACGGTGAAAGCAGATTTTACGCCTCGTGGGAATGTACATACCGTGGTTGAAGTCCGTCACCAAAAGTAACATTATCATTGATGAATGCAGATGGCATTAATCAGCTTCATTCAGCAATTTTCTTGACAGCAGATTGCACTTGAAGCACAACTTTTTTAGACAAAGGAATATATCCAAGTTCCAAACTGGATTTTTGCCCGTCAATCACAGCCCAATCGATAAAATTTTTCAGCGCTTGAGCTTTGACTCGGTTAGGATATTGGTGATAAGTTAAAAGCCAGCTGTAAGTGACGATAGGATATGACTGAGCATCTATAGGATCGGTGATAAAAGCAATCAAGTTATCATCTGGTAATTTCACAGCTTCTAAAGTTTGTGCTACTGATTTTGGTGTCGGTGTAATATAATTACCAGATTTATTTTCTAAAGCAGCCACAGGAAGCTTATTTTGTTTGGCGTAAATGTATTCTACATAGCCAATAGCTCCTGGTATCTGTTGAATCAGGGCGGTAACACCTTCATTACCCTTTCCACCAATTCCCACTCGCCATGCTACAGATTTACCAGCCCCAATTTTGCTTTTCCATTCTGGACTTATAGTGCTTAGGTGTTGCGTTAACACGCTTGTAGTTCCACTACCATCTGTTCGGTGTACAACTTGAATTGGTAAATCGGGCAAACTTACACCTGGATTAGCTGCGGCTATTCTAGGATGATTCCAATTCGTAATTTTTCCGAGAAAGATATCTACGTAAACTTGGCGTGGTAGCTTTAGAGCAGTTGGCACATTCACTTGAGGCGACTGCTGTGCAACTGATGTAAGGTTATAAGCTAGCACAATAGAACCAGCAGTTATTGGTAAAGCGATGACTCCCCGTTTTATCTTGGCTGCTTGTTCGCTTGTAATTCCCACATCACTAGCTGCAAAGTCTACAGTACCGTCGATGAGCTGTTGCACTCCGGCACTGCTTCCTATAGCTTGATAGTTAATTTCTACATTGGGATTTTGCTGGTTGTAATCTGAAAGCCAATGCTCGTACAAAGGTGCGGGAAAACTTGCCCCAGTACCAATAAGAGAAACACGCTTTATATTTTTCTGCTCGGCAGCGCAAGAAGCAATACTTAACAAGATAGCGATTAAAGGTAGAAGGCAAACCCGTCCCTTAGATTGAAGTTTAGCAGACATAGAAATTTTTTGTTCCAATGTTTAATAAATACCTCTACTAATTTCCTAATTTGTCGCTGTGTGGGCGTAATTGATTGTAAATAACTTGGAAAAGCAAAGGTACGCAAAGTAATCCTCTGCGTACCTCTGCGATTTCCTTTGCGCCCCTTTGCGTTTAAACTTCAATCGCCGTCTCTTTCTCCTCACCTTTTGGCTGTGAACTCAGCCGATCTAAAATCTCTAAAACTTCTTGTTCAAAGGCAACTTGAGCGCGATTAGTTTTGCCACCCACATACAAGCGATCGCCTTTTTGCAATGCCCAGATTTGCGAGTGGGAAAAGTAACTCATTACCACACCCAGCATTAGCAAGCCAAACCCTGTGTAAACAATTGGTATGCCTGGATCGGCTTTAATTTGTAAGCCAGTACTACCAATGACATCCAAAATTTTCAGCTTCACGCCATTAACTTCAGTGAACATCCCCGCACGGACTGTATCAACAAGTTTGCCAGTAACATCATAAACTAATACCATTCCTTGCAAGTCTTTCGCTAACAGGGAGACACCCTCACTCAAATCCGGTTTAGTCGGAACCCAGGTTCCCCAAATGCGCCCGTTACCGTTAGTGTTCAATTGCGCCATCGGTAACTGAAAAATCGGGCTGTTGTTAAATTGGACGCGAACACCTGCAATTCCCCAATCAGTTTGATAGAAAGTTATGCCATGATAGCGCAGAGGCTCGTTGACAAAAATCTTCTTGTGGTCAATTTCCTTTCCCTGATTATTCAAGACAGACATATCTGAATAAAATTGATTAATGCCGCCAGATGGAGTGTAATCAATCCAAAAACGATTGACGCGCACAGACCAATCTTTCGGGATTTTTGCGGCTAAAGGGCCAGCATCGACAATATTTGTCACTTGAAATGTATCGCCACTAGCAACCATTTCCTGAGCGAGAAACCCAGTCATCGCCCCCCAAATTCCCCCTAGCAAAATAGCGACGATGCCAATATGAACGATAATTGGGCCGATGCGTCCAACTATTCCTTTGCGGGCATAAAGGAGATTTTCTTTTTCTTGATTTGGAAAAATTTTATAGCGGTGTTTCTGTAATATTTCGCTGAGGTAATTCAGGGAACCAGTATCTAGTTCTGTACTTAAAGCTAACTTTTGAAATTGTCGGGGTTCTTCGTAATATTTCCAGCGCTGGGCAGCTTTTAAGGCTGGTAACTGACGGGTAAATGAACAAGCAGTTAAGCTAGTGCCAAATAAGATGAGTAATGCTAGAAACCACCAGGTACGATATACGTGGTCTAATCCAACTACTTGAATTACCTTCCAAGTTAAGAAACCAAATAAAGCTGGATGTTCTGGGTAATTGGCTTGGTAAAATGCGGGTGACTGACCTTGCTCGATTACAGTACCGGTGGAGCTAAAGATGGCAATCAATAGCAGTAGTGCGATCGCTAGTCGTAAGTTAGTCAGTACAGGCAAAAGCTCTTGGCGTAAGAACTGCCCAGGTATCGCCCACCATTTTAATTCTTTGGACGCCGAATCATCTATTGTCATTATGTGTAAAATATAACAAAGTATTGATATTAAAAACTGCCGAGGGGAATCCGAGAAATTAAGGAAAATACACCGAATCCTACCAACAGCGCCCCACTAACTGGGTTAATCCAACCAGACCAGCGACGCAATTCCAGTAATTTTTTAATTGAAGCTGTAAAAGTACCTGCCAAAATCAATGGTGCTACATAACCAGCTGTGTAAGAAAGTAGCAAAATAGCACCTAAAATTAAGTCTTGTGTATTGGCAATCCAACCCAGCAAGCTAGCTAAAACAGGTGTGCTACAAGGAGATGCGACTAAGCCGAAAGTTAGTCCGAGCAAATAGGAACGCAATCCTGCTGGCAAATCCGGCGAAATCCAATTGGTTTCACCCAAGGATGGAAATTGCAGAGGCAGTGCTTCTAATAAGTTCAGCCCCATGAGAATGGCGATAATGCTGACAATAATCGGCAAACCAATTCCCACTTGACCATAGACTTTTCCGACAAAACCTGCTAATATTCCTAGCCCTGCTAGTGTAGTTGCTAAACCTAAAGCAAACCAAGTTGATTGGGCAGCTGCTTGAAGGCGGCTTTTGGCTTCATAACCGCCGATGTAACCAATGGTAATTGGCAGCATGGAAAGCATACAGGGTGTGAGACTGGTGAGCAAACCAGCTGCAAAGATGATACCAATACTCACCACGCTAAGGTGTGTCAGTTGGTTAGAAACGAGGCTGTTGGCAAATTGTTCTAGTTGGTAAATTTGGGTTTGCAGGTTATCAAACATGGGGAGTTTCTGAGCGGGAAATGCTTACTCTGCTTGAATTTTAGCTTACTTTTGGTTTTGGAGTCAGCAGAAGTGATTATCCGAACCTGATATTATCTAAATTTCATCTGCCCAAGGAAATGTATCTAAAATACAATTAAGCTCGGATTATCCCTGAAGAAGCACGGCTGGAGTATTTGGCATGACGATTGCATTACCCGGATTTAAAATTGTCACTTTGTTAAAAGCAGGGGTAAAAGCAGTCATATACCGTGGAATTAAGGTTAAAGATCGGTGTCCGGTAATTATCAAAGGGCTACGTCCAGAACAGTGTACACCCAATAATATCGAACAACTTAAACATGAGTATGCGATCGCTCAAAGGTTAAATACTGCCGCCGCACTCAAAGTCTACGCCTTAGAGATAGATCGGGGAATCCCTTATTTAATTATGGAGGATTTTGAAGGGCGATCGCTTTGACTGCTTATCCTGGTGAGATAGATCGTCAACAAGCGATCGCTGTGGGATTTCAACAGCATATCTTTAAGCCTGTAGATCCAGAGGAATTGGTGAAGGAGGAAATTCTAAACCTCTCTTTTACTAGGGAAAAGGAATGGAAGTGAGGTTTTCCAGATCCGGTTAACGATATAGCCAAACACGCAACAGCGACAGCAATTGTTCAGTATCTACGGGTTTAGTAATGTAGTCTGATGCACCGGCTTCAATACACTTCTCGCGATCGCCTAGCATGGCTTTAGCAGTCAGTGCAATAATCGGCAAAGACTTAAATCGATCGTTTTGACGGATTACGCGTGTTGTTTCGTAACCATCCATTTCTGGCATCATTACGTCCATCAAAACGACATCAATATCTGGTGTATTTTCTAACAGGTTAATCCCCTCTCTGCCATTTTCAGCATATATAACCTCTATTTGATAACGCTCCAACATACTGGTCAGGGCGAAGATATTCCGCATATCGTCGTCTACAATTAGCGCTTTTTTGCCAGTGAGTAAGTAGTCTTGTGAATGCAGTTGTTCGAGTATTTGGCGCTTCGGTTCAGGTAAATTTGCTTGGACTCGGTGTAAAAATAATGCTGTTTCATCGAGGAGACGTTCGGGCGATCGCACATCTTTAATAATGATTGTCTCGGCAATTCGTCTGAGTTCTGTTTCTTGAGCTTTACTAATTTCTCTACCTGTGTAGACAATAATTGGTAAAGTTTTGCCGTTAGGTAGAAGCTTTATCTGCTCAATCAGTTCAAACCCGGTCATGTCGGGTAGCCCTAAATCGAGAACCAGGCAATCAAAATGCTGGCTGCGAATAGCTTCTAGAGCTGCTGCACCGTTAGCCACTGCTGTGGTCAAAACATCGCTGTTACCAATCAACTCAACAATACTCAGCCGTTGAGTATCATCATCTTCGACTACCAATAAATTTTTCACCTGGCGCTCAACAAAACCTTTAATTTTGGTCAACGCCTCGGATATTGTTTCGCTGGTTAAGGGCTTTTGCAGATATGCGATCGCACCTAGTTGTAAACCGCGTTGTCTCCCTTCTTCAACGGTCATGATATGTACGGGAATGTGACGGGTATTTGGGTCATGTTTGAGACGATCTAATACCGTCCAACCATCCATTTCTGGCAGCCGGATATCTAGCAAAATGGCTGAAGGTAGGAATTGCTGCGCTAACATCAAACCTGTACTACCGGTTTGGGCAGCTATCACCTTAAATCCTTGTTGTTGCGCCATATCTAGCAGGATACGCGCAAAATTAACGTCATCTTCGACAATTAGTAACACGCGATCGCCTCTTTCAATAGTAGTGCGATCGTCATTTATGAGTGAGGAGTGGGTAGAGACGCGATTAATCGCGTCTGTACTGAGTAGGGAGTGGGGAGTGAGGAGTGGTTTTGATGTCAACTCAGGACTCAGCGCTCGTAACTCAGCACTGAATTGTGGTAGATAGAACGTAAAGGTACTACCTTCACCTGGTAGACTGATTAATTTAATTTCGCCGCCGAAGAGACGGGCGATTTCGCGGCTAATTGATAAGCCCAATCCGGTGCCGCCGTATCTGCGACTGGTAGAGCCATCGGCTTGCTGGAATGCTTCAAAAATCACTTTCTGTTTTTCGGGGGCAATGCCAATGCCTGTATCGCTGACTGAGAAAGCAATCACAATCTCGGCACTATTTAAGGTTTGATGGTCGTTGCTCCACCCTAGCTTGGCCACCGCAATCCGTAAGCGTACCTCCCCTTGCTCTGTAAATTTAAAAGCGTTGGAGAGGAGATTTTTCAACACTTGTTGTATGCGTTTGACATCTGTAGAGATGCTATTTGGCAATTCGGGAGTAAATTCAATTGCGAAAGCAAGTCCTTTGCTCTGAGCGATTTGTCGGAAGGTACGCTCAATTTGTTCGCCCAACTCTGCCAATGGCATTTGGGTCATGTCAATGGACATGGTTCCAGATTCAATTTTAGCGAGATCCAGAATGTCATTAATCAATGCTAACAAATCAGTACCGGCTGAGTAAATTGTTTGGCTATATTCTACTTGCTTGGCGGTGAGGTTGTGATCGATATTATCTGTCAATAATTTCGCCAAAATCAACAAGCTGTTTAGCGGTGTCCGCAGTTCATGGGACATGTTGGCGAGAAATTCTGATTTGTATTTTGAAGAGAGGGCGAGTTGTTCAGCCTTGTCTTCTAAAGAGACTCTTGCTTGTTCAATTTCCCGATTTTTGCGCTCAACTTCTTTCTTCTGCATTGCCAACAACTCTGCCTTTTCTTCCAATTCGGCGTTGGTTTGTTGCAATTCCTCTTGCTGTCCTTTGAGTAAATCCTCAGAGGTTTTGAGTGATTGGGCTTGTTGTTCTAAGCGCTTGTTGGTTTCGCGGAGTTCGCTTTGCTGAGTTTGGAGTTCTTCAGCCAAAGATTGCGACTGCTTGAGTAATTCTTCAGTTCGCATCGATGCGGCGATCGTGTTGAGGACGATCGCAATACTTTCGGTAAGCTGGTCGAAGAATGTCAGATGAATTTCGCTAAAGCGGCGGAAGGATGCTAATTCAATCACGGCTGTCACCTGTCCTTCAAAAAGTACAGGTAATACCACAGCATTCAAAGGCGTGGCTTCTCCTAAACCAGAGGAAATTCTGACATAATCACTTGGCACTTCCGTCAGCAGTATCCGCTCTTTTTCTAAAGCGCATTGTCCCACCAAACCTTCACCCAAGTGGAAGCGGTTAGCTAGATGTCTGCGTTCGCGGTAAGCGTAGCTACTAATTAATTTCAAATAGGGTGTATGTTCCCCATACTCCATGAGGAAGAATACGCCGTGTTGCGCTCCTACCAAGGGTGCTAGTTCGGAGAGAATTAGTTTAGATACAGTTTCCAAGTCTCGCTGCCCTTGCAGCATTCGGGTAAACTTGGCTAAGTTAGTTTTCAACCAGTCTTGTTCGGTGTTTTTCTGTGTTGTCTCTCGCAGATTGGCAATCATCTGGTTGATGTTGTCTTTGAGGATGGCAACTTCCCCTAGTGCCTCGACGGCAATTGAACGAGTTAAATCACCCTTAGTTACAGCTGTAGCAACTTCGGCGAGCGATCGCAACTGAGTTGTCAGTGTAGCAGCGAGTTCGTTGACGTTATCTGTCAAATCTTTCCAAGTTCCAGCCGCCCCAGGTACTCTCGCTTGTCCCCCTAATTTCCCTTCAATTCCCACTTCCCGCGCCACTGTGGTTACTTGATTGGCAAAGGTTGCGAGGGTATCAATCATCTCGTTGATTGTCTCTGCCAAGGTTTCAATTTCTCCCTTGGCATCTAACATCAGTTTCCGTTTCAAGTCACCGTTAGCAACTGCCGTTACAACTCTGGCGATACCGCGCACTTGTGCCGTTAGGTTCCCCGCCATCGAGTTCACGTTATCTGTCAAATCTTTCCAAGTCCCCGCGACACCTTGAACTTGCGCTTGTCCGCCCAACTTCCCTTCAGTTCCCACTTCCCGCGCCACCCGCGTTACTTCACTGGCAAAGGAACTAAGTTGATCTACCATCGTGTTGGTGGTGTTCTTCAAGTCTAAAATTTCGCCTCTGGCATCGACGGTAATTTTCTTGGAAAGGTCGCCATTAGCTACTGCTTTCGTAACTTCAGCGATGTTGCGAACTTGTCCGGTGAGGTTCCCTGCCATCGAGTTCACGTTGTCGGTCAAATCTTTCCAAGTTCCAGCCACTCCTCTGACGTAAGCTTGCACGCCTAATTTACCTTCCGTTCCCACCTCACGGGCAACCCTGGTAACTTCCGATGCAAAAGAATTCAGCTGATCCACCATTGTATTAATGGTGTTTTTAAGTTCCTGAATTTCACCTTTGACATCGACGGTGATTTTTTTAGATAAGTCGCCGTTAGCTACGGCGGTGGTAACTTCGGCAATATTTCGTACTTGCGCCGTCAAACTTCCCGCCATGAAGTTTACGCTGTCGGTTAAATCTTTCCAAGTGCCGGCTACACCTTTAACTTCTGCTTGTACGCCCAGTTTCCCTTCAGTTCCCACCTCACGCGCAACTCTTGTAACTTCCGATGCAAAGGAATTGAGTTGATCCACCATCGTGTTGACGGTGTTTTTCAACTCTAAAATTTCACCTTTGACATCAACGGAGATTTTTTTAGATAAGTCGCCATTAGCTACGGCGGTGGTGACGGCGGCAATGTTTCGCACCTGTGCCGTTAAACTTCCCGCCATGAAGTTTACGCTGTCAGTTAAATCTTTCCAAGTGCCAGCCACACCGCGCACATCTGCTTGTACACCTAATTTACCCTCACTTCCCACCTCACGGGCAACCCGCGTTACTTCACTTGCAAAGGAATTAAGTTGATCCACCATTATATTGATGGTATTCTTGAGTTCGAGAATTTCGCCTTTGACAGCAACAGTAATTTTCTTAGATAAGTCACCATTGGCGATCGCAGTTGCAACTTCGGCAATGTTTCGCACTTGGTCAGTGAGGTTCCCCGCCATTGAATTTACGTTGTCGGTCAAGTCTTTCCAAGTACCTGCTACTCCTCTAACTTCTGCTTGCACACCCAATTTGCCTTCCGTTCCTACCTCCCGTGCAACCCGCGTCACTTCCGATGCAAAGGAACTGAGTTGATCCACCATTGTGTTGATGGTGTTTTTCAACTCCAAAATTTCGCCTTTGACATCAACGGTGATTTTCTTAGATAGGTCGCCATTTGCCACAGCAGTAGTCACTTCCGCAATATTTCGCACCTGAGCCGTCAAGCTTCCAGCCATGAAATTCACGCTGTCGGTCAAGTCTTTCCAAGTGCCTGCCACACCGCGCACTTCTGCTTGTACGCCCAATTTACCTTCACTTCCCACCTCACGCGCAACCCTTGTTACTTCTGATGCAAAGGAATTGAGTTGATCCACCATTGTGTTGATGGTATTTTTGAGTTCTAAAATTTCACCTCTGACATCGACAGTGATTTTCTTAGATAAATCGCCTGTTGCAACCGCCGTAGTCACTTCGGCAATGTTTCGCACCTGTGCCGTTAAACTTCCCGCCATGAAGTTCACGCTGTCGGTTAAATCTTTCCAAGTGCCAGCCACACCACGCACATCTGCTTGCACGCCCAGTTTACCTTCACTGCCCACCTCACGCGCAACCCGCGTCACTTCACTTGCAAAAGAACTGAGTTGATCCACCATGATATTGATGGTATTCTTGAGTTCAAGAATTTCACCTCTGACATCGACGGTAATTTTCTTAGATAAATCGCCATTGGCGATCGCAGTCGCAACTTCGGCAATATTTCGCACCTGTCCGGTGAGATTACCCGCCATTAAATTAACGTTATCAGTTAAATCTTTCCAAGTACCTGCTACTCCCCGGACTTCTGCTTGAACGCCCAACTTCCCTTCAGTTCCGACCTCACGCGCAACTCTTGTTACTTCCGATGCAAAGGAATTAAGCTGATCCACCATTGTGTTGATGGTATTCTTCAACTCCAGAATTTCGCCTTTCACATCCACAGTGATTTTCTTGGATAAGTCGCCATTTGCCACCGCCGTTGTCACTTCCGCAATATTCCGCACTTGTGCCGTCAAGCTTCCCGCCATGAAATTCACACTATCGGTCAGGTCTTTCCACGTCCCCGCTACCCCGCGAACTTCTGCTTGACCGCCCAATTTTCCTTCTGCACCCACCTCACGCGCAACTCTTGTGACTTCCGATGCAAAAGAATTCAGTTGATCCACCATGATGTTGACGGTGTTTTTCAACTCCAAAATTTCACCTTTGACATCCACAGTGATTTTCTTAGAAAGGTCGCCATTCGCTACTGCCGTTGTTACTTCCGCAATATTACGGACTTGAGCAGTCAAATTTCCTGCCATCAAGTTAACGTTGTCAGTTAAATCCTTCCAAGTTCCGGCGACTCCTTTAACTTCGGCTTGCACGCCCAACTTCCCTTCAGTTCCCACTTCACGCGCAACTCGCGTTACTTCACTCGCAAAAGAATTCAGTTGATCCACCATCGTGTTGACGGTGTTTTTAAGTTCGAGAATTTCGCCTTTAACATTAACAGTGATTTTTTTGGATAAGTCACCATTTGCGATCGCAGTTGCAACTTCGGCAATATTTCGCACCTGTCCGGTAAGATTACCCGCCATCAAGTTAACGTTATCAGTCAAATCTTTCCAAGTGCCAGCCACACCTTGCACTTCGGCTTGGACACCTAATTTACCCTCGGTTCCCACTTCACGGGCAACCCTTGTAACTTCTGATGCAAAGGAACCGAGCCGATCTACCATCGTGTTGACGATATTAGCAGTTTGGAGAAACTCACCTTGCAGGGGTCTGCCATCAATTTCTGTAGCGATCGTTTGGGATAAGTCACCATTGGCAACTGACCGAATCACCCGCGTAGTTTCAGCTGTTGGTTGAACTAAATCTGTAATTAGAGTATTGACAGAAGTAACACAATCTGACCAAGAACCCCGAACATCTCCGAGAGAGGCGCGATCGGCAATTTTGCCTTCTTTGCCAACAACGTTACCAATCCGTTGTAGTTCGGCCGCCATCCGCTCATTTTGATCGATAATATTATTGAGCGTATCAGCTATTTTTCCTGCTACACCAGTATGGTCTATGGGCATCCGAGCAGAGAAGTCACCCTGTTTAACAGCATTCAGCGTTCTTAACAGCTGATTTAAATCGAGATTGTCGCTGTCTCTAGTTAACTGTTCGGTTGCCATAGCCTTATCCTTAATCTTGAATCTTGAGGAATTTTTTGTATTTTTTGCACCCCGTACCTAGTGAGATAACTTTTAGGTAATGCGTATCACAATACAGAGCAGGGAATAGAAAGTGGATCAAACTAATTTTTATGGGTGCGAGTGTAAGCAGTTGACAAAGACTGCTAACTAAATGGTATTGCCATCGATGTATCTGGCATCCCACTTAGCCAATGATAGCGAGTTGGCGTCTGTTATGCAGCATCAATTGTCGGCGATGCCTAACTTGGGCAAGTAAGCGATCGCACAGTAGAACAGACGATGACAATTAACATTACATTTTATGATTTTTGGAATTTGAGGAAAGCAGCAAATCAATAAATCCTAACTGATAACAGAGGTTTGCTAAAGTCAAAAGTATCCGGCAACTCCTAATACGGTTCGGATAAGATCCCCCCGCCTGCGGCGACCCCCTTTTTAAGGGGGTAAAGATTAGAAAAAGCCCCCCTTTTTAAGGGGGGTTGGGGGGATCTTCGAGAGAAAAACAGGTTAACCGAACCGTATTGCGGCAACTCCAAGGATTGGCAAATGGTTAGAGAGTACTCACCCCAGAGACATCTGCCTCCGCTTGAAAGTGGCGATCGCCTAACTCGCCCTGAATTTGAACGGCGTTATGCGGCTGCACCTCATATCAAGAAAGCAGAACTGATTGAAGGAATCGTTTACATCGCATCTCCTGTAAGACATGAGCAACATGGCAAACCCCACAGTCGGGTGATAACGCGTAAATAAACAGACCATTGAAAAGCCCTAAAGAGCTTATTCCATAATACTTTTGACTTTTGACTTTTGACTTTTGACTTTTGACTTCCGCCTTGCGGTACTAGCTAGGTTCATTCCAAGCCCTAATCGCTTCAATCGCAATACCAGCAGGAGCAAATAAAATCTTTACAGTTTCAATACCTGCTGCTGTCACTGCTCTTTGCAAACGTACTTTGAGCATTGGATTATTTTTGATAACTTGCTCAATCGCTTGCCTATTTTTAAGTACTGGATGACTCTCAACAGCTTGAGCAACAATAGGTTGAGCATCGATTACAGTCGGTTTATCCTGCTCCATTTTCTCAAGCAACTGCTCAAGCACAGTTTCTAATTTAGCAATATCTTTTGTAGACGCGTAATTGTTTTGAGTGCCAATGTTATCACCTTGGATATTTCCTGTAACACTGCCTACGATAGTGCCAAAGGTAGCGCCTGTGAAATCATTTTTAGGAGTTTCTGACATATTTTTGAGTGTTTGATTAAGTGTGTTTAGAGTATTGAGTAAATTATTGGACGGATTCTCTTCCGAAAGTGAAGAAGTCACAATAGTATCGTTGTAGTAACCACGCTTCTCTTGGATTTGAGAAATTTTAGTAAGTACACCATCTATTAATTCTTTTGTACATGTTGAAGTCATTAATAAATTTTTCGACAAGAGAGTAAGTAACTCAGGTTTAATAATTTGCTTTAAAGCATTTACCGAACTACTAATTACTTCATCATCTTCATCTTCTAAAGTTTGACATAAAGTAGGTATTGCTGCTTCATTGCCTATTAAACCTAATATTGACACAGCACAGTTACGAATATCAGGGGATTGATCTACTAAAGCTTCAAATAGTAAATAATTTGCCCGTTCAATACCAACTCGTTCTATTACACTGTCATCCACTCCAAACCAAAAGCAGTCTTCTAACTCATATCCAAATGGTCTTCCTTTATAAACAAGAGAAGAAATTGCAGAGTGCCTAATGCTTTCTTCAGATGCAGCGAATGACTTAGACCAACCAGAATTGTTGGAATTAATTTGCGTGTAACCTTGAAACTTATTTATTTTTGTATTGCAAATAATCCCATCTTCTGGGATTTGTTCGGTAGAGGTAATACTAACTTCAATATCACCAGCAAGTTTTTGTAAATTTAGAACAAAGATGGGATTATGACTACTTTCACCTTTTGCATTAAGAAGAATATAACGGCAGTAGATTTCATGTCCATTTGTCATTAACACTTGGCGTAAGTGTAATCTTGCTATGTCAGAGTGTGTTATGCATAAAAGCCGAATTTTGAGTTCTTGGTCAACTTCTAACTGAGCAACTAAACCAACCGTTTGAGCTTGATACTCTCGCTTTACCTCTCCTGCCAACCTTGCGCCTAACCTTAAATCCACATCTAAGGCTAACTTCACCACTCGCACTGCTTGCCTTTCATCATTCACCAACCCCAACATCAATGCCACGGGTTCTGTCCACTTCAAATAATTCAGATAATCCCGTTTTAACTTCTCATCACTAACATTATCAAGGTGTTGGAGTAGAAATTCTGCGGCGTAGTATTCCTGAATCAACTGGTGACGAAATTCAATCTGGTCGTCTGTTCGCAATTGAATTAAGTGATACTTGAGCAAATCTTCTAGCCATTCTCTTGCACAATTCTCACTAAAAGCTACTTTGTTCTGTAAAAATGCCGCTAAAACATTCCTAGCTTGCTGTTTAGAAATAGTTAATCGCAACTCAGTCAAATTATCGCCTTGCATCATTACAAATGCTAGATGCTGCAATAAATCAGCCTCCCACTCAGGTAACCCTTCAGCAATTGGTACATTTTCCTTGAGTTTGTGATACTCTCCAGAGAACCAACGAAACAGCTCACCTAAACTAGTAGGAATTTGTTTAGCATCATTAAATACTTCACACAGCATCCACAATAACAGCGGCGTTTCCGCCAATTCTCGCAAGCGTCCAGCCAACTGTCGCAGCATTTCATCACCCACCTCTGAATAGGCGCGGACAAAATGCTGCATCTGCGCTTCTGTGAGAGGTTGCATTTCCAGTTTTTTTTCAATACCTAAATCACCCCCCACCCCCAAATACCGCGTAGTAAAAATCATCGGCGTTCGGCGGTATTTCTGCCTAAATCCGTCTAAATCTCGCCTAGCTTCATCGTTGGATAATTCATTCAAACCGTCTACAATTAACAAAAATCGCCCTGTAAACAGTAGATTTTCAATCTCTATCCTGTTGAGGTTTAAATTATAGCGAGTCAAAAAGTCCCGAATTAAATCCAGCACCGAAGTTTTGTAGCGCCTTAACTCCACTAGCACGGGAATCCTTGTCAGCTTTTCCGCTTCTCCTCTGCTCCTCTGCTCCCATGCTCCCTTGCACTTTTCGGCTTCTTCCCACAACAAACGTTCTAAAGCTGTAGATTTGCCTGAACCCGGTCTTCCTACTAGCAATACATGGACGGGTGCATACTTCAGTAACCCTTCGAGGATATTCAACCGTTCAATTTTTTCTCTGTCTGGTGCTTCACCTTCTCGTTGCTGTGGTACTGTTTGCACCATCAAACTCAAATCTAAGCGTCTGCGCGATTTTTTGGGTTCAAGTCTTTGACGGTCTATGGCATCAGTTGGCGTGTATAAATCTTGCCAATCTCTATATGTGTCATCCTCGCTCAGAGATTCTAGATACGTTTGAAAATCTATGCTGTGGTCTGCAACCATAGTAGTCAATTGACCGAGGACTTTTAAGCGCTCTTTTATATACTACACAATAAAACGCTCAATCCTTTTTATGATGCCCGTCCTACAAACGAAGTAATTGGCGGGCTGCGCTCAACTTGAAGAATATCTGATAAGCATTTCAAAATTTTTTGATGTACTACCTAGATTTTCGATCCTCCCTAACCCCCCTTGCCAAGGCTACAGTGTATACACAAGTCTGAAATAGTTTACTCACCTGGTTTTTCGCGTCAGTTTTACCCCACCCTAACCCTCCCCTTGGAAAGGCTACGGTGTACACACAAGTTATCGAATCACTACAAGTTCTCAAATTACCCCACCCTAACCCTCCCCTTGGAAAGGGGAGGGAACTAGATTTTCTTGTTTCCCCCCTTTCTAAGGGGGGATTAAGGGGGGTAATTCAACTTGTGTATACACACACCGTAGCCTTAAAAAGGGGGGAACTAGTGCCCCCTTTTTAAGGGGGTTGGGGGATCTCAAACCAGGGTAAATTGAGTGTTTGAGCTTAAGTTGACACTAAACCCTATTGGATTTTACTCAACTGACGATCGCACCCGATACCCCATTCATAGATCCATTTGCAGAAGAAACCTCAACAGAATTGGCTGCTAAAGAATTGGTGGGTTTGGAATTGCCTAGTACGCTTCGCTTCTTCTTGGTATTACCTCGTCTAGCACCACCCGCCATCTCGTATTCTGGGCTGATTTTACCATAACGGCTGCCAACTCCTAGTAACATTTGTTCTGACATCGCTATTACAACCTTTTCGGCGTTATTCACGTCATCTGTAAGTTTGTCAATGGTAGATAATGCAGTGTTGTAAGCAGCAAGCTTAGACCGGAGATCGTTAATTGTCACCGTGTAAGCTTGTATAGTCAATCCTTGTCCAAAGTCAAGTTCTACACTGATAGATTGTAAACTTTCAATCCGGCGATCGGCTCGTTCTAAAACGGTGGAATTTCTTTTACGACGTGCCATAATGCATCTCTGCTACTAAGTTAGTAGTACTGTTTTATACCACTATTTTTTAATTGTCATGGGAAAATATAGCAAATCAGTTGCGATCGCATCTCAAAAAATTTAGTTAATTTCACTTAGACTATATTTTATTCCAGGTAATAAATAGATTCATAAGTTTGTTACAACAATTGCTGCAATGATTTAAGCCTTTCTTATACATGGAAGAACATTTGTTGCAAAGTATTAAACATTTGCAGCAACGACTTATACATTTGCAAGAAAAACTTAAGCCTTTCTTATACATGGAAAAGCATTTGTTGCAAAGTATTAAGCGTTTGCAGCAATGACTTATACATTTACAAGAAAAACTTAAGCCTTTCTTATACATGAAGTAATCTTAGCTGCAAAGGTTTAAATTTTTATAGTCTCAAGCGTAAGAGCCATCGCTTTATTACTAAACGTTTAAATTTTCACAGTCTCAAGCGTAAGAGCGATCGCTTTATTACTAAACCGTCACTCCTTCCAACTCTTCATCTGTCAACTCATACAACTGGCGCAACTTATCTAACTTCTTATCATCAGCTTCCCAGAAACCCCGCCCATGCGCCTCCAACATTCTGCCTAAAATATTGCGAAAAGCTTCAGGATTTGCCTTACGTAATTTCTCCGCCATCTCTGCATCTAACGCATAAGTCTCTGCGGCTTGATCGTATACCCAATCATCGGTAAAATCGGCAGTACCACCCCAACCAATCAACGCCGTCATCCGTTGGGAAATTTCAAAAGCACCACCAGAACCTTGATTTGCCATCGCTTGCGCCCATTTGGGATTTACCAACTTGGTGCGGTACTCCATTCGCAGTAAATCATCTAAATTGCGCGGTGTAGTATCCTTCGAGAAACTTTCCACAAAACTGGTTGTAACCTTCTTCCCGCCTTGTTTTTCTGCCGCCCTTTTCAAACCGCCGGTATTGGCGTAATATTCTTGAATATCAGTTAAACCATATTCTACCGAATCGATTTCTTGAACAATGCGATCGCTAGTTTTTAACAAAGTATTCAACACTTCCGGTCTAGCTTGACCTTTATCTTCTCTGCCATAGCTAAACACATTGCGACTTTGCCAAGTATTCCCCAACTCCTCACCAGATTCCCAATTCCCATCAACCACTCTATCATTCACCAAAGAACCAAAATCACCCGCCGGATTAGAAAACAATCTCGCCGATGCATTTTCCACACCTTGGGCTTTCAAAGCTAAGGCGTGTCTTCTAATAAAATTTTGATCTTCCGGTTCCTCAGCATCAGCCGCCCGTTGAAATAAATCATCCAACAATTCGATAATATTCACAAAACTATCCCGGAAAATCCCAGACAAATTACCCAACACATCAATGCGGGGATGTCCAACCTCCGCCAACGGCTTCAACTCATAACGAACAACTCTACCAGTTCCTTCCTTAACAGGTTCAGCCCCCACCAACTCCAACAGAATCCCCAAAGATTCACCCTTAGTTTTAATCGCATCCAATCCCCATAACATTACCGCCACCGTTTCGGGATATTTACCATATTCATCCAAATGCTGGACAATAATTTTTTGAGCAATTTCTCGTCCCCGTTCATACGCCGCAGGTGAAGGCATCCGATAGGGATCTAAAGCATGAATATTCCTCCCAGTCGGCAAAACACCAGCCCCATCCCGCAACAAATCCCCACCAGGCGCAGGCGGAATATATTCCCCATTCAACCCCCTTAACAAATTCGTTAACTCATCCGTAGATTGCATCAACAAATCCCTTATTACTCTTCCTTCTTCTTCTCTTTCTTCTTTGCGTTCTTTGCGCCTTTGCGGTTCGTTTACTTCTTCCTCCCCCCCAAAATAAGCCTCCAAATACGACCCCAACTCCTCCTCATTCGGCTTTTCCCCCAAAGTATGCAACCCAGAAGAAAACAACCGATTTTCTAAAACTTGCAAATATTCATACAACCCCACCAAATAATCATCAAAAGCACGAACACTAAACATCCGCACATTCTCCGGCGTAAACGCAATACCCAACCGTTTAGCATCCTCAAACGGACAATCAGCATCCAACCCAGAGTCCACAATTTTTTTACAAATTCCTTCCTTTAAGACATAATTCTTTTGTGGATCTTCACGATACTCTGAAATCAAATCTCGCAACGCCACCAATTCCTTATACAAACCTGCCCGCCCATAAGGAGGCACATTATGAGAAATCAACACACCATAACCGCGACGTTTTGCCAACATCGACTCAGAGGGATTATTCGCCGCATATATATATAGATTAGGCAAATTTCCTAACAGAATATCCGACCAAGAATAACCCGTATTCCCCAACGGAGAACCAGGCAACCATTCCACCGTCCCATGCATTCCAAAGTGAACTAAAGCATCAGCTTGAAACTCATTTTGCAACCATTTATAATAAGCAGCATATTGCGGATGGGGCGTTAAATCTCGTTCAAACATTAAGCGCATGGGATCACCTTGTATCCCCAAAGGTGGTTGTACACCTATCCACACATTGCCTAATTGCACACCGCCAATTTGGAATTCATCGCCATAAGTTTTAATTCCAGTTCCCGTGAGAGATTTCCATTGTTTTTCGATGCGGGAGGTTTGCAGATATCCCAGCCATTTTTCTAGAGTGTGGGCGTTAACAGACGTAGGGATATTTTTTGTATCATCAATTTCATCCGCTTCTTTCACCCAGCGAATCAATTCTTCCCCATCTTCTGGTAAATCCCCCACGGTGTAACCTTGTTCTTTGAGTGCATGGAGAAACTTCAGCAAACTACGCGGCACATTTAATAATGCAGCTGTCCCCGCAGCACCATAACCGGGAGGAAACCCATATAAAATGATCGCAATCTTGCGTTCTGATGCAGGTTTTTGCCGCAAAGCCACCCAAGTTTTTACCCTACCAATTAATCGCTCCACCCGTTCGGGAACCAGATAAATATTTTCACCTACCAAACCACCAAGGGGAACAGTATCAATAGCCCCATCCAATTCGGGTAAGGCGTATAACACCACACTTTGCAATCCGCCGATACCTTGGCGCGTCCATGAGTGAATATCTTGAATTAATAGTGGTGCGGCAACAATATAAGGTACATTCTTGGCAGTGAGGATGCGCTTTGCTACTTCCACCTGACGCCCTGCTTCCATTGAACCAGCCGGGCCACCCACCAAAGGAAAGCCAATTGTGGAAACGATCGCATCCACTTTTACTGCTTCATTAGATAGTGAGGGAGTCTCTATATTACCTAGTTGTCGTTGTTGAATTTCATAGTTGGTTGTCATTAAATCTCGTACCGCCACGTGTCCTTCTACGCCGTTGATGAAAATGGGCAAAGGAGTTAACCCAGCTTTTTCAAAACTGCGAATTAGTTGGGGAATGTAGGGTTGTTTGGTGATGACGTGTTTTCGGTAGAGTAAAATCCCGATAATCGGTTTTGTAGAGACGCGATTCATCGCGTCTCCACAATAGGTTTTATACCATTCCAAATATTCGCGGGGTGATTCAAAAAACCCTTGATAGTCGGGGTGGAGTAATCCGATGTTAGGGGTTTCGACTAGCGGGGGAATATCGCCGACTTTTAAACCTAAGTATTTTTCTGCCAGTGTCCAGAATAATGAAGCGACGTTTTCTGAACCCCCAGCATTCCAGTAACCATAGATAATTAACCAGTTGCGTAAGTCTTGGACTTTTTGCACTGGTATATATTTCAGTAGTTTGGGGCCAATTTTTAAGAAGCTGATGTAACCAGCAAGTTTGTCTTCTTCGCGTCCATTGCTAAATTTGTCGAGGATGAATTTAACTGGTTTGGGCATTCCTTTGGGTTTGTCGCCAATGGCAAAGTCACCCAGCTTGGTTAAACTCATCAATTCCAAGGCTGACTCAAAGACTAGACGGATGGGAATTTGGGAAATGCGATCGCGCAACCACACAACCTGGTCATAATCAAATAGTAGGCTACCAAAAAACACATCAGCGCCATCAAGTGCTGTTTCTACCTCAGTGCGTTTGTTGGTAAGATCGCGATCGCTAAATACTCGAATATCCAACTCAGGACAGCGAGAGTTAGCCAAAAAGGCTGCTTTTCTGTACAAGTCAGCGTTGAATGATTCAAACCCAGCAATCAAGACGATGCGTTTCATGCCTGTAAGCTACGAAATATTTCTTTACTTTGATCTTAAACGTGCTTTCAGGCTGATTGTTAAATATCTACCCAGAGATTGCGGTGATTAATTCCTCAAAGGAGTTAGGACTTCACTATCACCACTGCCTTTAGGATATTTTGATTGCAAAAAAGTTGTGATATGTTGAGTTAAATTAAGTGCATCATTGAACTCTTTTGACTGCTGTAGCGCTTCGTATAGCAAACGAATTTCTTGTGATGACAAATTTGTGAATGTACGCAACTCGGTAATATCTAATCTTCGGTTAAACTCATTAGCAGTATGCCGCCATTGATGTATAAGCGAAAACAACTCTCTATCTTGACGTTCTGCAAAGACATCAGAAGCGATCGCTATTTCGGTAACTGATATAATTAATCGCGGAAAAACTATCGGTCGTCCCGGTCTGTGTGAGTTTGGATTAAATCGCTCATCAGATAAAATTACGTCATTTGATCTGCATTCATTCAGTAAGGCACGCAGAAATTCTATCCTCTTTTCGTTAGCTGATGCCCATCGTTCGCCAAAAATCCCGGTAATTGTGGCTAATAATCCCAGACCTGTTAGTATTGGTTCCAAATTTTTTTCATCTCTAGTCCACCAGACGGCGGCTAGAAGAAATCCCAGAAGTAGAGGGAAAAACGTGATAAAACTCACTAGGTTTTTCATACTCATATCACATTTTACCTTTTAGACCATATATCATTTGCTACAGAAGGATTCTTGTTAATTCCTGAAGAGTCAGGGGCAATTAAGATTAAATCCATGCCAAATCCATTCTTTAAACGTGGTTCTAATACTGTGTGTAGCCTATCAACAAGCACCAGGTTGCAGTCTGATATAGTTTTCTCGATGCCATTAGAAGTATATTTCCGAGTCAGATATAAACGAATCGTATCTTGGTCTTCAAAATTCATTACCGACCGATCAGGTAACGTTACTTCAATTTTGTTTCCAGTTAGATTGCGATAGAGGATTTTTATTAAAATTCCTCTATCAGCTTCTACAATACCTTCAAAAAATACACTATTTAAGTCGATATGTAAATCACTATTTTGCAGCAACGCGCTGGTGACAAACTCTTTAAATGATTTAGTTTTTGCATATTCTTTCGCTGCATTTTGTGCCGCTTCTTCGCTTAATTCCTCAGTGATAGCTACTTCTAAGAGTAGCCTATCTTCACTTCGCATTAGTTTAGAAATAGTTCGCAAAAGTTCTGTGTCTTGTTGAAAATTAGCTAATGTGTTCCCCAATAGCGAAAATAGCACGGAACCGTTATTGATAACTCTATCTAGTAGTTTTCGTAACTCGTCAACATTTCTCTCAATTGAGAAGTCAACTTGAATTGGCAACACATGGCTACCTTGCAATTGCGATCCTCTAGTTGCCCGTTGTACACCTAACCTTAACATCTCCGAACTCATATCAACTGGAAAGTAGAGGAAATCGGGATTTGCGTGAAACAATAAACTTAAAATGTGTTGGTCTTTTTCACCCGTGCCTACGCCTAAACTTACATAATGATATTTTTGATCTTTGATATTATTAGCATTAATTTGATGCCATCGATATCTAAAAGATTCTATACTCTCTTTCATCACGAGATAGAATCGATCGTTACAGGCATGATCCCAGGCGATCGTTGGGCCTATTCCCCAATAGGAAAAACCTGACAAAATCTCTTTTCCATCGCCTGTCGCAGAAAATTCTCCTCTCAATTCCTGCGTGAGTTCTGCAAGTTTGTTAGATTGATCTTCCCCTATAAAGCAGAGAGTCCACCCTAAGCCGGGTTCATTGATGGAATTCTCCAGTAGCTTCACAAAATTTAAAGATCCCATGTTGAGCCTCGTTTCTTGAGCAGTTTATTTGATAAATCTCGCACAGGTGTCTAGAAGCGATCGCGTATTCATTAATACTGTAAAGCATTATGTGTTAAGCTGCTCAGGGTTAACAAGAAGCCAAGGTTAGAGTCTGTCAAGGGTTTACGACCTTATAAACCCAGCTTCACATCAGGGAGCGCGTTCGGTTTCGGGATTTGGGCATTTAACTAAGTACTTTTGTCATGGCTTTCCACTTTTAGAAAGCGTTATTATCTAAAGAATGGTAGGCAATTGCTAGATTTCAATTTATTGCAATAATTGCAATAAATTACTGGTTATTCTCGATATTGATAAATTATAATAGTTGTGTTTTTGGTTAAAATATAGCTTTGAATTAGTAGATTTTACCAAATAAAAGTTGCTGTTCAGGTTCGGACAAAAACTTCTTTGGTTTAATAGCGTAGGAATGCTGAAAAGAATGCAGCCATTGCTAACAAGTATTTAAACAAAGCTATTCACCAAACTTTGTTTATATAATTATAAGAGTTTTGGACTAGTGTAAAAACAAGTAAATTGAGGATGAAATCATGAAATTCGGAATTGATAGCGGGCACAATTGTCCACCAGACACAGGAGCTAGAGGAATTAAATTTGAGGATAATTTAACTCTAGATGTAGGTAATAGAGTTATAGCCAAGTTAAGAGCTTTAGGAAATGAAGTCGTAGTATGTAGACCAAGTAGTGCTAGTACAGTCCGTGACTCCCTCTCAAAAAGATGTTCTACAGCTAATGGAAGTAAAGTAGATATTTACGTCTCGATTCATTTTAACTCCTTTAACGGGCAAGCTAATGGCACCGAAGTATTTGCAACTAGCGAGACAGGTAGAAAAATCGCTAAACCTGTATTAGATGAAATCGTCAAGTTAGGATTTTTTAATCGTGGTGTTAAGAGTGGTTCCCACTTGTTTGTTCTGAAAAATACAGATATGCCTGCGATTCTTGTAGAAGGTTGCTTTGTGGATTCGCAAAAAGATATGAATCTTTATAATCCAGAAGCAATGGCTAATGCGATTGTCAAAGGCTTAACTGGTAAAGTGGCAAGTGTTCCTGTTAACCCTGTACCAGATGAAGAAGATAATGTAGATACCACGATTATCAGACTGCAAAAAGCCTTAAATCAACTAAAAATAACTGATAAAAATGGTAAGGCGTTAATGGAAGATGGCTTCACAGGGGCTAACACCAAATCTGCTGTAGAAAAATTTCAGACTATTGTTGGGGTTCAGTCAACTGGAATTGCTGACTCAGCTACATGGAATGCCATAAATCAAATTTTGGCAAAACGAATACTTAGACCAAACCATGCTGGTAATGCAGTTGTCAGATACTTGCAATACCGTTTAGGTGTTGATAATGATGGCGTCTACGGCCCGCAAACAGAAGTTGTAGTTAAGAACTTTCAAAAGCAAAATGGTTTAGATGCTGATGGAATTATCGGGCCTGCTAGCTGGCAGAAATTAATTGGTTCGGCTGATGGGAACTAGAGACTAGAGACTGGGGTAGTAGGAGTGCTGAGTAAAGAAGTTGGGAATCTGACTTCTTTACTCAGAACTCGGAACGGGCTAAACCCTAGCTATCCACTAACAGAAATGTTTTGCTTAATGAATAAGTGAAGGGGATAATTTTAGCAAACTTACAATTATATCTTTGGCAAGCACCCAAACTGTCAATCATTCTGGCACAATTTGTAATTCTTAAATCATTGCCTATGTGCTAAATAATCCCAATAAAAAATGATTAGTAAGAGTGCGTTGTCTTTTCAGAAATAGGAAATTCAACACTTTCAGCCCGCACAGGAATTACAATACCTTCCCGAAGCAGTGCATTCTTAAAAATCTTCCGAAGAACGCGCTGAATCTGAAGATGTTTTCCGGGTTTCACCTTTCTGAACATAAAACTGAATTATTTTAACGGTTGTATATCAGAATCTACTGAGATTATCAAGGTATCTCTAAAATGATAATTATTTCATATAATTATGGATTGTCAAGCCATAAACATTTTACTTAGGCGTTAATTTTTCGTGTGAATTGTATGGTCTATATTTTGCCCAAGTAAACTTCGGTGCAGAATAAAAGAGCATAGCTTATCTAGCATCAGCATCCTGACAATCCATCTGCACCACACAATTTCTTCCTTGTGCTTTTGCTTCGTAGAGTCCTTGGTCAGCAGCAGCAATTAAGGTTGCAGGAGATAATTGGCTATCAGGAGTAATGGTTGCCACACCAAGACTTAGGGTAATAAATTCACTGACCTGAGAATGGGGATGAGGCATTTGTAATCCACTAATATTGGTCTGAATATCTCTTGCAACTGCAATGGCCCCTTCAATATCAGTATTCGGCAAAATGACTGCAAACTCTTCTCCGCCATAACGAGCAACTAAATCAGCGGGGTGTTTAACTGTCTGAGAGATTGCCTTAGCAACCTGTCTAAGTGCATCATCTCCTGCCAGATGCCCATGCGTATCGTTGTAAAGCTTAAAGTAATCGACATCACACAAAATCAAAGATAGCGAACCTTGCTCTCGTGCCAACCATTGCCACTGCGTGTTTAACGTCTCATCAAAGCAGCGTCGATTTGCCACTTGGGTTAGACCATCCGAACAGGCAAGGCGCTGTAATTCCTGGTTTGCTTGTTGTAATTGGTGGTAAAGTTCTGATTGCTGAATAGCGATCGCAGCTTGACCTGCTAACTGGTTAAACAAGTTAATCTCCGATTGCTGCCATTGTCTGGGATGACGGCATTGGTGAGCAATCAATAGTCCCCACAAACACCCTTGCTGCAAAATGGGCACGACAAGGTTTGCCCGGATTTGCAGACTTTTGAGGAGGTGAATATGACATGGCGATAATCCCGCAGTTTCAATGTTTTCGATCGCTCTGGTGTTACCTTGTTGATAGTAAGCTGCACGCGTGGATTTAAAGCAGGTATCCATGACGTGAAATCCCAAAATCGACATACACCCTTCTGCTAAAGATTCTACAACAACTAACCCACTCCAGTCTGGCTTAAACTGATACATCACCACTCGATCTACCTCAAACAGTTGTCGCACCTCGGCTACCGTGGTTTGCAAAATCTCGTCTAACTCCAAGGATTGGCGAATGCGCTGCGTCACATCTGCGACAATTCGCTCAGGTTCGCTTTGGTGTCGGACAACACGCTGTTCAACCTGCTGAGAATATGTCGATGCTACAGTTAACACGATCGGATCAAAGTAAGGGGTTGTAGTGACAGGCACTGCACTGGGTTTACCAATCAAATAGCCTTGAGCAAAATTTGCACCTCGTTCTCGCAACCAATTCAGTTCCTCAATGCATTCAATTCCTTCAGCAACAGTCTGGATGTTTAACTTTTGAGTAATCTCTAGAAGTTTCTCGGTAATTGAAGCTTTGTAAAGGTCTTGATGTACATCTCGAATTAACTCCATATCCAGCTTGATAAAGTCTGGACGTAACTGATGCAGCAAGTTTAGGCTGGAATAGCCAGAACCAAGGTCATCAAGAGCGACTAAAAACCCAGCATCCCGGTAGTATTTAAGCACTGTCTTCAGATGGGTTAAATCTTGAGGATTGTCTGATTCTACAACTTCAAAAACAACGCGATCGTGGGAAATTCCGGCAGTATCAATTGCCTCTACCGTACTACGTAGGCAAAAAGCTGGGTCATAAAGTGATGTTGGGGCAAAATTGATGAAGATGTGCCCACTCACTTCATATCGGCTGAATTGAGTGATTGTGCTGAGGCGAGCAACTTGGTCTACTTGTGGTAGAAGTCCGGCTTCGGTTGCTAACTCCACAATTGGTGTCGGTAACACTAAATTGCCTTGTTCATCCAGTCCCCGCAAAAGCGATTCATATCCAAAAATCTGCGATGTATCGTTAATTGAGACAATTGGTTGGAAGTAACTGGTGAATCGTTCTGTTGCCAGCATTTCAACCAGCCAGCCGGATTGGTTCAACTTAATGAAGCGTTGTAATGAGGCTATGTCACTAAAATCATGGAGTTGAGGTTGGAAAGTGCCTTGAATGAAAAGGACTTGCGTCTCTTTTAATTCTCTTGGTGCAAGTAGTTTGGCCAGGTTACGAGCAATTTCTAGGGACTGTCCGGGTCTACACTCCAAACTCAAACCTGGTCGCTCCTGCATCAGTTCATACTTAAAGGCAAACTGTTGTAGGTAGGAAGTGACTTTTTTTAGGGTATGTGGAACGGGGAACCAGAGAAAGAGCCTACCTGCCTCTTTAGTCCGGCAGCGTGCAACATTACGACAAGCACAGGTTTTGGAGATAGGATATATTTGGCTCATAGCTAAATAATTTGCTCAATCTGATTTATTCTATTATTCCCACTATTTTTACTGTAAAAGATAAACTACACTTCAAATACGTGAAGATTTGATGAGTTAAGTAAACTGAATAATTTAGCTGAGTAAGTGACTTTGCAACATATACCAAAATTTATACTAAAACCACAAGTAATTGCCGATGTTTTTGTGCAATTAAGCAACAGAACGAGGAGTTATATTAACAATTTAAGTTACAAAATAAAGGCAAAATTAGCCAGTTTAGGAACAGCTTTTAGCTAGATTAATTCAGATATAAATATATCTTTTGGAAGAGTGAATCTACCTCAATAAACAACAAAACTTTTGAGAAAATTTAATAAATTAAGCCATTAATCAAAAACCCTCACCCTAAATCCCTCTCCCAATTTTGGGAGAGGGACTTTGAAATTAGCTCCCTTCTCCTAATTTTGGGAGAAGGGGTTGAGGGATGAGGGCGAATTTTGCATTTGTGCAAGTGGTCTATTGAATGGTTTGGGGGAAATAAATATCTAATGTTAATATTTCTTCCACGAATAAATTTATCAATTCCTCGTGTAGAGACATTTATATAGTTTATGCACTGCAACTGAATACTCAGACATTCCCACTTCGACCAATTAGAGTTGCAATTGCCTTGACTAACTCATCTGGTTCAACGGGTTTGGAGAGATGCTTTTGAAACCCTGATTCAAGCGCTTGTTGCTGATTGATTTCTCCGGCATAAGCAGTTAAAGCGATCGCCAGAATTTGTTTGGCTTGGTTTGCCTGTAATGCTTTAACTTGGCGCATTAGCATATAGCCATCCATCTCTGGCATCCCAATATCACTGAGCAGCGTATCTGGTTCTGACTCTGCCAAAATTTGTAATGCTTCTTTTGCTGATGTGACTGCTGTCACCATTGCTCCAGCCTGTTCTAGTACAAATGTGTGGAAGTCACGGGTATCATCGTCATCATCTACAACTAAGATTTGGATGCCTGCAAGGATTTCAGTCGGAGAAGAAGGATTTAATGCCGCAATATCTATGTGTTGTTTTGGAGTTAAATCTTTTTTAATTAGTGGTATCATGACTCTAAAAGTAGCTCCTTGCCCTTCACCTAAACTTTCTGCCCAAATTGTGCCGCCATGTAATTCTACCAAATGACGGACAATTGCTAACCCTAACCCCAAGCCACCAAATTTTCGGGTTATTGTACTATCAGCCTGACGAAAATATTCAAACACATAAGGCAGAAAGTCAGGGCTGATTCCCTTACCTGTGTCACTGACGGTAATCTGAGCTTGAGTGTCAACGCGCTCTAGTTGAATATCAATTTTTCCTCCTTCAGGAGTGAATTTAACGGCATTCGTTAAGAGATTCCAGATAACTTGTTGTAAACGACCGGAATCACCCAAAACTTCCCCAAAAGAAGCATCCAGCATCGTCTGAATTTGAATATTTTTAGCTTCTGCTGCCAAACGCACTGTTTCCAATCCCCCCTCAATCACAAATACTAGGTTGACAGGTAACATCTTCAGGTTGAGCTTACCTTGTAATATCCGAGAGACATCGAGCAAATCTTCAATTAGTTGAGCTTGTAATTTAGCATTCCGCTCGATAGTTGCGATCGCTTTCTTCAGGGCTGCTGGTTCAAACTCACGAGTCTGCAAGAGTCTCGCCCAACCAAGAATCGGATTGAGAGGCGATCGCAATTCATGGGAAAGTACCGCCAAAAACTCATCTTTAATTCGGTTGGCTCTTTCGGCTTCAGTTCTGGCAGCTTGCTCAAGTTCTAGGAGGCGATCGCGTTCGGCTTCTGCTACTTTGCGTTCTGTAATATCAATTACTGAGCCGATGTAACCTTTAAACTGACCGTCCACCCCAAACCACGGATTAGCGGCATCGATGCAAGAGCGATATTTGCCATCTTTGCGCCGCAAGCGGTACTCCAAACGGAAGGCCGAGTAACTTTTATTAGCTTCCAGAAAAACATTCCTAGCGTCATTGTAGTCTTCTGGATGCACAGCATTTAACCAGCCAAATCCCAGACCCATTTCCTCGCTCTGACCTGTAAAATCGTACCAGCTTTGACTGAGATAGGTGCAGTAGCCATCGCTGTCTGTTACCCAAACCATGAAGGGGGCATTGTCAGCCATGTTGCGGAACTTTTCTTCGCTTTCCCGAAGTGCTTTTTCTGCCTGTTTGCGATCGCTGATGTCTGTAACAAAAATGCTTACTCCTTCTGCAAAGGGGTAGATGCGATTTTCAAACCAGCGTTGCCAAGCCGGATAAAAGTATTCAAACTGAACGACAGTGTTTTGTGCGTTCGCCAAAGGCGTTGGTAGAGCCATCGCCCGATGAACCTCGGTATCAAACTCGCTGTTAATCACATCTGGAAAAACTTCCCAAACGATCCTACCTATTAATTCTTCTTTTGGGATGCCAACAATTTCTGCTACTTGATCGTTGACAAAGGTATAACGCCACTCTCGATCCAATACAAAGAATTGGTCTTGGATACCAGCGATGACAGTCTCTAGGTGTGCTTTTGCTACCTCAGCTTCAATTCGCAGCCCTTGCTCACGTTCCATTGCCTCTTGGCGGAGACGAGCCATTTTTAGAGCTGCCTCTACCCGCGCCAACAATTCACGGGCAGAGAAAGGTTTAATCAGATAATCATCGGCTCCCGCTTCTAACCCTTCCACCCGTGCCTCTTCTCCCGCCCGTGCCGACAACAGGATGATCGGAACTTTTTGTGTCTGCGGATTGGCTCGTAATGCTTGCAGCAGTCCAAAGCCATCTAATCCAGGCATCATCACATCTGTCAGTACCAAATCTGGGACACGTCCACGAGCAGAATCTAAAGCAGCTAAACCGTCCGGCACTGATTCCACTTCATACTGCTGACTTAATAGCCGATTGACATAATCACGCATATCTGCGTTGTCATCAGCTAGGAGAATTCTCGCAGAGGGTGCAGAGGGGTACAGAGGCAGAAGGGAAAATACTTCCTTCTCCCCTGCTCCCCTGCTCCCCTGCTCCCCTGCTTCTTGTGGTAGCCACCGCAGGGCTTCTTCTAGATAAGGTGTTGCCCCTAATGCGGTTGAAGCTAAAGTTCGCGGGGCACTAATCCGGTCTGGAGGCAAATGAGTATATCCTGTTGGAATTGACACAGTAAAGCAACTGCCTACTCCGAGAAGACTGGTAACATCAACTCTTCCACCATGCATTTGCACCAATTCTTGCACCAGTGACAATCCAATTCCTGACCCTTCAAAAGTGCGTCCTTGCGCCCCTTTGACCCGATGAAATCGTTCAAAAAGGTGGGGGATTTCTGCTGCTGGGATACCGATGCCTGTGTCTTTAACTGCGAACTCAATACGATCGTTTGACCAGTGCAAACTAACTGTAATTTTTCCAGCCATTGTGAACTTGAAGGCATTCGAGAGCAGATTAAGAACAATCTTTTCCCACATCTCTCGATCTACATACACTGGTTCTGGCAGGGAAGGACAATTGACTGATAACTGCATCCCTGCTCGTTCTACCGTTGAACGAAATACACTAGCTAGTTCTGCGGTGAAGGTGGCAAGGTTGGTGGGTTCATAAGATGCTTCAACCCTTCCGGCTTCAATGCGTGAAAAATCTAGTAAGCTGTTGACCAGTTTCAGCAGCCGAAGTCCGTTGCGTTGCACCATTTCTAGCTGCTCTCGTTCTTTGGCTGGAAGCAGAGTAGCACAAGTGGTTAAGGTGTCCTCTAATGGCCCCAACATCAAAGTAAGTGGGGTACGGAACTCGTGGCTGACGTTACTGAAAAAGACGGTTTTCGCGCGATCGATTTCTGCCAAGGCTTCAGCGCGTTTGCGTTCTTCCTCGTAAGCTTGGGCGTTAGCGATGCTGGCTGCAATTTGAGCCGCAACTAAATCAATGAATCCTTGATAATTGTCGTCGAATAGCCTGAAGGGGTTCAAACCAACGATTAATATACCAGCTTTTCCGGTTTGACCGGATGGGGCAATGGGTACTGCGATCGCTTGATGGGGCGATCGCTGCCAAACACCACAGGGTAGACTACTAAAAGACACTTCCAAATCGGAAATTAGTTTGGCTTGATGCTTTCTGATCACTTCCGCAAAGGGCCAAACGCAATCAGCATCGAGAGCCACTGTTTCTGGAACTGCTACGTGGTTTTGCCCAATGCGGCACGTTCCAGCCAGGAAAACTTCCTGCTTATCGGGATCAACCAGATAAATCATGGCGAAAGGGAGATCGTAAGGGTTGCTCTCCAGACAACTCGCACTTAGCGTACAGGCTTCATCGAATGTTCGCGCGTCTACTGTCCTCGCCGCTAATTCGCGCAAAAGTGCCAACTGACGCTCACTGATAATCCGTTGCGTGTCCTCTGTGTTGGCGCAAATGATCCCACCTGTGTCGCCCTGGTCATTAGGAACCGGGCTATATGAAAAAGTATAATAAGTTTCTTCTGGGTAGCCATTGCGCTCCATAATTAGCAGCAGCGCTTCGTCGTAAGTACCCTCATTTTTCAGCATCGCAGATTCAGCTCTCGGCCCAACCTGATCCCATATTTCCCGCCACACGTATGAAGCTGGCTGTCCAAATGCTGCTGGATGTTTGCCACCAATAATAGTCTTATAAGCGTCATTGTAAAGGTTAATCAGTTCCTCACCCCACCAAACAAACATAGGTTGACGGGAAGTTAGCATAATTCGCACGGCAGTCTTCAAACTCTGTGGCCACTGCTGTGTTGGGCCGAGGGATGTTTTTGACCAATCCTGTTCTCGCATCCTAGCACCCATTTCACCCCCACCGATAAGGAAATTTACGTCGGCGTTGCTTGCTAACGTTGACTCGTTCTTCATTAATTCCTCTCGATTGGTCATGTGTTGGTTACAGGCTACATCGGTGGTTGTCTGTTAGGAAAAATCCTCTATAAATTAGACCTTTACGCTTCTAAACATTGATTTTAGAGGATATTCAAAGGCATATACATACAGCGTGAGATGCCAATGCTGTGACTTTTCAAAGCATTGAAATTGCCTTTTCGGGGCAAGTTTCTACTTTTGCTATTTTTATTGTCTCCTTTATATCATCGATATTTAAAGTTACCAAGGGCGATTCTCATTAGACTATTTTTTGGAAGTCCCTACCCACAAGTGTTTGGTACGCTGTAGGTCAAGCAAACGGGTTTTAATAGGTTGCGCTATAATTCCCCTCCTTACGAAACTTTGAAGGAGGGAAATTATAGCATTCTAAGTATTTAAATCGTTTCTGTAAACATACCGGTTCGGGCAAATTCTTCTTCAGGGGTGAAGAGTGGAGGTTTATCCACAAGGCTAGGTTCAAAGTAGTATGTTTATTGCAGAAACTGTCCGCTAATGACAGCTTCCTCAGTTTTCTATCTCCCCTTATAAAAACTCCTTTGCCTTATTTCCAGTGTTGGGAATAGGGCCAATTTCTATTTTGCTGAACACTCCATGCATGATCCCATTGACAAAAATTAGGTCTATCCACAAAGCTCAAAGGTTCATCCTAGAGCATAATTTACTAGATGCAAAAGTCCGATACCCCATTGGGCATAATCACAGCCAACAACAAATATCTCTGTGTCTAATGCCCGATGCCCCATGCCCAATTCCCAGTCCCTTGTATTTGCGATCGCAAACTAACTTAACCTAAATATATGCCTTTAGCAGAGGTAAATTCAAAAACTATGTTCGATATTTAAGTAAATAGTAAGTATCAAGAACAACTGAACTCAGTTTTAACCCTACTTGCGATCGCCTCAATTTGTGGATGGGATTACATCACCTCCGCTTTATTAAGTGCAACTTCATAGAGAATTGGTATGAGATGAATTTAAGTGAGTGTCTATCTCATTCTGCCATTCTTTTCCTGCTCAAATTTTGCGATCATGCCATTCTGTAATCACTCCTTCCCGTCTTAAAAGAGTGAGGTGCTTTTCTAGTTTGTCGCGAAGTTTTTCATCTTCATGAGCATAAGAATAAAACACTTCAATAGCTTGATCAGGTTGCAATGACATAAGTTGCTTTATGACCCGAATCTCGGAAAGTAGGTTTAAATCTTTATCAAAGTTGTCTGCTAAAACTTGCAGCTTTTATTTGAAGGTAGAAGGGATCACAAGATTGATTTAAATTTACAGAATAGTTCTTTATAAGACTCTACCATATAGCAGTACTAAAGTAATAGCACTTGTTCATCTATTCAAACTCTTTACCGACACTATTTTATCAGCTTCATCTACTGTTATTTGCGCCAGCCCAAACTGTTCAATAACCGCTGCATTTGTCGTCAGATGCCTACTCACCTCAGCGACTCGATACTGACTTTCTTGTGAAGCTAAAGCAGCTGGCAATAATAACTGATCTGCTAAATGTTCATCCACTGCTGCGCCGGTGTAATGAAACTCAAGCAGTTGCTGACAAGCAATCTCTGCAACTGTTTCCGCCGACAACCGCAAACGCCCAAATCCACCAAAGCCAGTTAAGCTATTCTGATACTCAGCAGTGAGGAAAATACCCGCCCCAGGTGCGACACCTCTTTCTCGCAAGGTCTGTACAGCAACTTTTAAATGGGCTGACCGTAACAAATTCTCGGCACGATTCGCCATGCGTTGCGGAATATGAGAAGGCAATTCCGTCACCACTGCTAGCCCCCGCACCTGTTGTAAATCGCCCCGTTCCAACAAGTCGATCCCACCGAGTTTACCACCGCCATGCACCTGTAACTTTACCTCTCCCCCACCTTGGGGATACCACCCCCAAGCGCCTAACTTGACTTGGGCCTCTATACCCATGCGTTGCAGTATGGGCAGATAAACTTGCTCAATGTACGTCGCTGTCGGGCTAAAGTTCACATGAGTTCCACCCTTTAGTGTCACCAGGGAATTGCCAGATGCTAGCGCCAAAGGTAAGAGAATTGTTTGAAGAACTAGAGCGATCGCACCCGCAGAACCACCTTGTTGTGCTTTACTAACATCAAAGGTATAAATTCCAGCTTGCACAGCACTACCTGGGATGAATTCCAGCAGCATTGAACCCAAAGCATCACCTCGTAGTTGGGCATTACAAATTCTACCCGCCGCCCGAACTGCTGTTAAATGTTGTGCTGCTAATCCTGGCTTTTTACGTCCAGCGCGAATGCCAGTAATTCGTATGGGTTCACCGGTGATGGCGGCTAGACTTAAGGAAGTACGAAGAACTTGTCCGCCTCCCTCTCCGTAGGAACCGTCAATTTCAATCATGGGCGATTTTGAGATGTTGGATTTTGGGTTATCCCCACGGCTGTTAAAATCAAACCACAAATTATAAACGCCCAACAGCTAGCTTTTTAGAGGGAGGTTACACAAATATACAGAGAAATTTCTGATATGTATTTCTCTAGTTTGCTAATTTTGAATTTGGAATTGAATAACCTTGCTTTTACCAGGGTTCATCAACCCATAAGGATCGACTATTTCTTTAAATTTTAACTGCTCGCGATCGATAACTTTTCTGCCGCCGTCTTCAATAATATACGTATGAGGATTGGCAATACTCACACCCTGTTCTTCGTGATAGCGGATAATTTCATTGAGGCGTTCTTCTGTGGTGTAGCGCACAAGTTGCAATGCACCAGGAACTACGACACCATTCACCCGAAAAAACTCTAAATGCATCATTACCTCATCGCCGAAGTAATTATACATCTGCTCTACTAGTTGCAAACTGCGTAGGCGCAGCCCGCCAGAGGCATCACTAGGAAAGAGACTTTGTAAGTATGTAATACCAGTATCTACACTCCGGGCAAGTAAAGTGGTATGATTCCAGGAAAATTCTGCTAAATGTGTACCTTTGGCTGCTTCCTCATCTAGTTTTTTATATGTAATTTGTCCGCCGTATTGCTGCACCAAAGTCGGTAAAAATTCCAAACTTGGCTCGGAAATTATCAAAAAGACTGAGTGAGTCCCTTCAGGAATATACTCTTGTAAAGCGTGAAAGTACTGAGAAATTTGGGATGCAAAGACAGAAATCAACTTCTTAATCATGCCATCAGCATTGCCAATTGCCTGACCAAACTTTGCTGCTGTCATAAAGTCGTCAAAGGTGACAATGACTTCTGCCCAAGGATAAGCTGGCCCTAAAGGAATTTCGACTTCAGTGATGATGCCATTAATTCCCCAAGCATGATTTACCTTTTGGACATCATCGCCGCGTAATGCGATCGCACGGGGTTCGTCTTCTACAGTTATCACTCGCAGTGCTAAGATATTACCGCGATCGGCTAATAACCCATATTGGATCGAGCCAATACCGCCACTTCCCCCAGCGATAAATCCCCCAATTGTCGCTGTGCGGTACGTAGAGGGTGCCATACGGATTTCCCAGCCGATTTCTCGTGTTTTTTTATCCAAAGCTGCCAACTTCACCCCAGCTTCCACCCGCGCCACTCCCGGTTTTACCCAAAGAATCTCTTGCAGCCGCGTCATATCTAAAATTACGCCACCGTGCAACGGTACACATTGCCCATAATTCCCAGTTCCCGCGCCTCGCACAGTTATAGGTATACGATGTTTTGCACAGGCGGCTGCAACTTTTAAAACTTCTGCTTCATTAGCAGGACGCACTACGATATCTCCAACTTTTCCCTCTAGTTTCGACACTAACACGGGGCTAAAAGTGTGATAATCCTGGGATAGTTTTGCGACTTGGGTAGAGTCGGTAATAGTTTCTATACCTTCTAGAGAATTAATCAGAGCATCTAATTTTGTCGTCATAACTTATATCCTTTTTTTTTAACGCAGAGAAACGCAAAGGAACGCAGATAATTAACTCCTCTGCAAACCTTTGCGCTTCCCTCAGCGCCCCTCTGCGTTTTAAAATCTTAACTCTCATGTTTCACAGCACTTTCATGCCACTTACTCAAAAAGTCAGATAGCGCACTCAAGCAGACAAAAATCAATACTTAGTTTCCTGTGTCTGTGCGTCGATAATTACACTCCAGTCATCGTTTTTCACAGCAGCTTCAAGTTGACGCTGACGTTCGGCTTCACTTGCATCTATTGTTTCTGACTCTTTAGAAAGGGTTGTATCAGCCATTGCTTTCCGCAGTTTTAGCTTTTTCTCCTCGTAGGCTTGAAGTTGGGCTTCTGACATTACCGCCTTAGTCGCTTCACCTACCGTACTAGCCCACATTCCGCAATCAGTTGCATTACCAGGTGGCGTACTTTCGAGTTCTGCTATCCACGCATCTCGCAAATCTTCCATTTCTTGACGTTTGGGAAACTTGAATGCTTGCACACGTACAAAAGCACACTTTTGCTCACCATTTTGGCGAAGATGGCCGTTTAAGGAAAGCAACACATTCCGAGAATAGCCAATGTACTGCGTGTAACGTTCTGCATCTAATACTGCGTAAACTCCGGCAATTTTAGCGTTCTGAGCAGCTACACTCCAAGCCTCAAAGTCAATAATTTCAGTACCATTGTTTGCCAGTTCAGGAGTTATACTCACCTCAATGGCGGCGTGTTCGTTGTCAGAACTATACAAAAAATCATGCAGTCCACGGTGGTTTATGGGGACATTTTGATGTTCAATTGGCGGATTGTGCTGAGTTTCCATTGCAGTTGATCTCCAAGTTATTAATTAATGATGTTTACGACGAGCTTCTCTACGAGAGGCTACACCAATACTTACGCAAGTAAATATATGCCCTTAAAATATTGAAGCTTAAATCTACTCACATCTCCAAATCCTTGTTCTGACAAAGCAAAAACAACTATTAAACTTCTTATGAATCAATTGATACCTAAAAATTGGATTTTCATCAAACAGCGGCTCACTCCTTATTTATTTTTACTACCCGCCTTAGTTATTTTAGGCTTAACTGTCTTTTGGCCTGCACTGCAAGCGTTTTACCTCAGCTTTACCAGCTATGAAGACATTGCCCAGCCGCCACAATGGATAGGTTTCGCCAACTTTCTTAAGCTTTGGAAGGATGCAGTTTTTTGGAAAACCTTGGAAAACACTTTTTTATATCTTGTAGGTGTAGTACCAATTTTAGTAATTGCTCCCTTAATACTGGCAATTTTGGTAAATCAGAAACTGCGGGGAATGAATTGGTTTAGAGCAGCGTACTACACTCCAGTGGTAATTTCAATGGTGGTTGCGGGAATAGCTTGGAAATGGCTGTATGCAGAAAACGGATTACTGAATCAGTTATTTAAAGCTTTAGGTCTTTTTCCAGAAGGTATTCCTTGGCTAACTAGCCCAGCAAAAATTTTTGGCATTGTACCAATTTCTCTTGCCAGCGTCATGGCTGTCACCGTGTGGAAAGGATTAGGCTACTACATGGTGATTTATTTAGCGGGGTTGCAATCAATTCCCGCTGATGTGTATGAAGCCGCAGCCATTGATGGCTCTGATGGTATTAGCAAACATTGGGATATTACCATACCTTTAATGAAGCCATATCTAGCACTAGTAGCGGTAATTTCGGCTATTTCTGCGACCAAAGTGTTTGAAGAAGTCTATATTATGACTCAAGGAGGCCCACTCAGTAGCTCGAAAACGATTGTTTATTATTTATATGAGCAAGCCTTCAACAACTTGGAAATTAGCTATGCTTGCACAATTGGACTAGTGCTATTTTTGATAATTTTAGCATTGTCAGTTTTGCGATTAACTATTAATCAGCAAGGTGATGATAATATCACAATTTAATATTGCCTGAATTTAAATATATTAAATATAGACAAATCATCTTCTCTCAGCCCCGATAATCTGAAAATATTCAAATATCGAGAGTGCATGAAAACAGACACGATTTTTTACATCTTATTCCAAACTCTTCCAGGTGTGTTATTTTAACTTTTGGAACAATCGCAAGCTTTAGCATTACACTACCAATTTACCTCAGTACAAATCAAATAATTAGCACGTTGCATCGATGGCTTCATTAGCTCCACAGCAAATTCGTATAATTTATTTAGACGAGTTAGATGATGTACCATCACCTTCGATTGGGCTAGGCATAATTAAGTTAGTACTTGCAGCAGAAGATCAAGCCGTACAGCAAGCGAAAAACTTGATAAAACAAGTACAAAAAACGGATGAAGCTAACCGTAGCAATCTTTTAGAATTAGTAGAGAGAATGCTTATCTACAAATTTGTAAACAAAACTCAGCAGGAGTTAGAAGCGATGTTTGGATTAACCGATTGGAGACAAACTAAATTTTACCAGGAAGTAAAGGAAGAAACAAAGCTCGATACGATACCACGTCTACTTAAGTTTGGTTTAAGTATAGAGCAAATTGCTGAAGCATTAGAATTGGATGTTAAACAGATACGACAAGCTATTGAGAAGCAAGGAGAAGAGAGAACATAAAGAGTAATTTGTAATTTAAGAGATTTATTTATTTAAAACCGCGTTTGATATTCCACTACTGCACGACTGTCATCAGTTAAGTTAGTGGAAGCACGCACACGAAATTCATTGTTTATCCGGTAATTAATACCCCATTGGAAGGGGTCGTTTGTTGTCAAAATTTTAATACTGGAAACGGATATTTTAGAAGAAATGTCAACCCCAGCCTCCGCTGCTAATTCTAAAGATGAATTGCTTCTTCCAGCTTCGGGATTCTCAGAAATAACGGTAGGAAATATCCGCAGTTCACTTAAGCCAAAGGTACTTCCAATCTGGTTAAAAGCTGACTGAAAATTGTTAAACACAGCCGAACCTGCGATGTTAATCAGACCTAAAGTACTGTCTGCACGTCCTTGGGTGTCTACAAATCCACCTCCTAAAAGAGCAACAATTTCAGTTTGACTACGTGACGGACTACTTGTTAATTCTAAATTTTTATCCAATTTGCTGGCTAAACCGTTGATAGTGGCTTCGACTCGAACACTCTCTAACGCTGATAAACCTGTGGAATTTACCCGCCCAAAGTCATTACTTTGAATTACATCCAGTACTTTGGCAAATAACCGAATATCTAAGTTGGGGTCGCGGGGTTGAGAAGGACTAAAAGTTGCAGTGTGTTTATAGCCACGAACAAGGTTAAATTGGGTAGTAAATAAATTCACCCCACCTTTTTCTAACTGGATAGTACCATCGGGTATTGGCTGATTAATTGAGCCGTTAACTATGAGATTACCAGTTGCGCGGAAACTGAGAATAGGTGGACGGGTAATTTGGACGTTTTTACCGAGTTCTAAATCTAGATTATTAAATCTAGCAATCGCATTTCCCGTCCCATTTTCAATTTCAAATTTGCTCTGCTTATTGGCTTTGGTGGGTGATACACCAAAACTACCATTTGCAGATGAAGCGGTGCTGGTAGATTCTGCGAGCAATACCTGACCATCAAATAAATTTACTTGACCGCCAATTACTGGGTTAAGGGCAGAACCAGTAATCTGTAAATTGCCGCTAGCACCTCCCAGGTAAAGTCCCTTTAGAGTTAACTTCAGCCGATCGAGATTAACAGTCAGAGGATTTTTGATAGTTATGTTCTCATTGTTGAAAATGGGAATTTCACCAGCAGCTTCTACCGTCCCACGGCTAAATCTACCTTGAAGATTTTCTACTAAGATACTGTCAAAATTAAACAGTACTCTACCTGTGACGCGTCTCAACTTACCTGGCAAAGCCTGGGCTGAAAAAGTAGCATTATTAATAGTAGCAATTCCATTTACTTCGGGTTTTTGCAGTGTTCCCCGCACTTTGAGGTCTACTTCTCCTTCACCTTTCTCAAATACCACTTGATTAGTCAATGCGTTTAATAGTGCCAATCCCTCGTTTTCCAACTTCATATCTAAACTGATTTGATCGCTGTCTGGTGCGACGGAAGCAAAAGGTAATTTATAAGGGATACTGCCAGTAATATCAACGGGTTTTGGCCCAGCAACTGCTACAGTACTACCAAAGTTTAAGCGTCCATTGGCATAGCTGAAACTTGCGATCGCTGACTCTATTTTGTTCTGATTTAGTATTCCTTCTGTGATTTGCAATTCCCCTCTAGCTTGGGGATTAGCAATACTACCTGCTAAAGCTGCTGTAGCGTTAAGATTACCTGTGATTCCAATTGGTAGTTTGACAACATTATTCAATAGTTGTACTGGAAAATTATTCACCCGTAACTGACCAGATTGTTCATCACCACCAACGTTACCCGTAAAGGCAATCAGCCTGTTTTGAGACTGGATTCGTAATGGTCGCAAACTCAAAACACCGTTCTCAAAGTTGCCTTCGGCAATCACTTGATCAGCAGTATAAAAACGATTTGGTTCTTCCTTTTTACCCCAGACAAACTTTTGTCCATTCAAATTAAAATCCACTGATAATCCATTAGCTGTAGCTGTATTTACAGCCACTTCCCCATTGAAAGTCCCCTTTAAGTCTGCCAAATCTGGTATGGGAGTAGAATTAAGTCGCTGTTCTTCCTGTTCTGCCAGCAAAGCTTGAATTTCAGAAAACCGTTGGATTTGGGTGAATAAGGGTTCGTTTGGCGTTCCTTGGGGGTTGGTAGTCAGATCCGCTGCTGTGCCGTAGATTTCTGCTGAACCACCGGGCAAATTTTGTAAATCAAATATCTTTGCTACAGCTAGAACATCTTGGATCTCACCCTGGTTGACGTTGATTTTACCTTGTAGTTGAGGGCCTTTAGCACTTTGAGCAAAAGTACCGACAAGGGCGTAGCGACTTTTCCCCTTGACAAATTCGCTACTTGCGAGTGTGGCTTTACCGTCACCGTAGCGGAATTGAGCAGCTATTCGATCGCCTTTAATCCGGCCAATTTGGGGATTTGCGATCGCTAAATTCCCCGTTGTTGCCAATGTCTGCTGATTAAACAACAAATCCCCAGTTAACAATCCAGCTATCTTACCAGCACCCAGTCGAGTAATTGGTGGCGGAGTCAAATTCAATATTTGTAAGGGGAAATTAGCAACTTTCACTGCCCAATCATTCCCTTGAACATTACCTATGGCTGATGCTTGCTGCCATTTGACTAAGAAAGATTTCGGGTGATTATTGGCATCTAAATTGAAGGATAAGCGATCGCTATTTCCCGCCAAGTTCAAACTCAAACCGCGTCCCTGTGCGGTATCGATGTTTCCAGTTAACAACGGCTCAAAAGCAATATCTTCAACAACTAAGTCTCGTAAATTAATTTGCCCTACTACATTTGGCAAGGGTAGTTTACCAGTGATTTGTCCATTAAAATCTACTCTTCCCGCCACAGCAACCTGATTAGGAAGATTAATTGGTAACTGTTTTAAGTTGTAATTCTGCGCCTGGACGTTGAGATTTAGGGCAGTAATTTCCGGTATACCTACCTTTGTTGCATTGGCTAATATGTTACCAGTCACACTTAAACCGGGAGCCGTTGCTCGCTCAATGGTCAGTCTTTCACCACTCCAAGCGATTGCAGCACTCAGGGGTCGTTCAAGACCAGGAATACCTTGGGATAATTGCACCTGTCCAGCAGCACGCACATCAGCTAATTTAGACGATCCGAGCGTGCCAGCTAATTGTAACTGACCGCCAAACTGACCCCTTAATTGCTGATTTAATCGATTTAATTCCACACCAGCAGCATTAACTACAGCTTGATAGCGCCCATTAGCTACTTGGATATTAGAGGCTGTAATATTTCCACCTGCAACATCCAGCCGTCCCTGACCACTGGCTTGGATAGTTCGTGGTTGAAAGGATTCAACAGAACCCGCCACGTTTGCTTGACCAGTTAACGTCCCTCGTAACTGCGGTGGTACTGCTGCTAACTGCTGTAAAGGTACATTAGTTGCCTGAACTTGCGCCTGATATACACCATTACCCACTTGGATATTAGAGGCTGTAATAGTTCCACCCGCAACATTTACCCGCGCCTGACCGTTGGCTTGAATAGTTTGCGGTTTAAAAGAATCAACAGAACCTGCCACATTTACTTGACCAGTTAACGTCCCTCGAAATTGCGGTGGTACTGCTGCCAACTGCCGCACAGGTACATTAGTTGCCTGAACTTGTGCCTGGTATACACCATTATCCAGTTGGATATTAGAGGCTGTAATAGTCCCACCCGCAACATTTACCCGCGCCTGACCGTTGGCTTGAATAGTTTGTGGTTTAAAAGAATCAACAGAACCCGCTACGTCGAACTGACCAGTTAACGCCCCTTGAAACTGCTTTGGCACTGTTGCCAATTGCTGCACAGGCACATTCTTAGCCTGAACTCGCGCCTGATAGACACCATTCGCCACTTGAATATTAGAGGCTGTAACCGTACCGCCACCAATAGCAAGGCGGCCCTCACCACTGCCACGGAAGGTTTTCAGGCTGAAATTATCTCTGCTACCTGCGATTTGGAACGTTCCCGCTAAAGGATTATTTAAAGCTGGGGGAGACTGTTTTAATATTTGTCCCAACCGTACACCATTAGCTACAAGTTGAGCCGAGAAGCTTTGGTCTTGCAGTTGGATATTAGAAACTGCAACTGTGCCGCCACCAATTTGAACTCCTGCACCATCACTGCGAATTGTGGCAATTTTAAATGGTGCTGTGCTGCCTGAGAGGAGGAGACGACCATTGAATTGTGCCCCAGCCAAAGAGACATTTTGCAGTTGACTTTTGTCTACAAAGGGTTCTAATTTTACCCCAGAGGCAACAGCTACAGCTTGCCAACGCTCATTGGCATAACTACCAGTTGCCCTGACAGTACCACCACTTACATTCAGAGCCACATTACGGAAAGAGACGGTGCGATTTGGAGCGATGCCTCCGGCAACCCCAGAGGGGAACGCAACTTCGCCTGTACCGGGGTAAGTTCCATTGGGAGCTTGAAACTGTACCACAGTTTGGACATTGGTGGGAGCGCCAGTTAGTTGAGCTGTACCTGAGACATTGCCGATTTGAAAGGTGGGTGTTATTTCATAAACTTTGGCGATCGCATCTCCTGGAACATTCTTGGCAGCGAAATTTAAATCCAGTTGCGGGCTTTTACCAAGTTGAATTGTACCAGCACCCGTAATCTCACCACCAATTTTAGCTTTACCTTGAATATCTTTTAGGGTAATTAAAGAGGAACTAGTAACAAGCTCAAACTTACTACTGATATTATTAAAATCAACTTTGTCAATTCGGGCAGTTTGAATCGTGGCAACTGAGCCGGAAAGAATTGGCTCTTTTGTCGATCCAGTAATCTGCAAAGAAGCTTGTACTTGTCCAGCGATCGGCACAGGTAGTTTTACCTTGAGAGTCTCCTGGGCATTCGCCAAACTCACCGCATTTACACGCGCTGCCAACTTAAAGCCTGCTTTAGAGTCGATGATTCCCGTAGCCACTAAAGGAATTTTGCCGTAGTTGCTAGTAACATTATTTAACTGCAACTCCGTTCCTTGGAAGTGGAGGTTTCCTTGGCTATTGCTCAATAATTGCGGGACTTTGGGTATTTGAAGCGTTACCCCTTGCACAGTAGCGTTGCCAAACAATAAACTCTGCTGTCCTGGTGTCAACCGAACTAACAAGTCGCCATTAGCTCGACCCGCCTGTAAGTTCACTGGTAACTTAATCAACCGAGTAATATTCTCAGCCAGAAAATCTTGTGCTTGCACTTGGAAGTTCCCTGCTAGCACCCTAGAACGTGTCTCTCCCTGAATGGAAATATTGCCACCACTGTCTGCTTGACCCCCGACTTCAAACCGTATCAACTGGTTGTTTGCTAAAAGTTGAGCAGAGCCGTTGAGTTGAGAAAATAGCACGGGTAAGTGCTGAGTCTTGTTAGCGGTAACGGGGCGTTTAGGCAGTGCTGAGTTAGAAATTGGGTATTTTCCTTTGCCCCCCTGCCCCCCTGCCCCCTCATTTACCCCTACTCTCTTCTGCGGCATCAATGCCAGCTTGGCATTGCGAAACCGCAGATTTTCCAAATCGGTTTTAATGGCACCCTCTTTACCTGACGACGCTATAGTAGTGGAAACCCAGCGTCCTTGGTCATTTTGTTCAATGTAAATATCTGGGTTGACTAAGGTGACATCTAGCTTTAAATGGTGGTTAAAGATTAATTGCAACAGATCAAAACCCACCTCTACAGATTCGACTGTGGCCCGATCTGGATCTGTGGGTGTGGGTGGGATAGTTGAAGCCCCAAACTGCACTCCCGTCAATGAAAATTGTGTAACTCTTCCCAGGTTTACCGGACGGTTGAGTGTAGTAGTGAGACTTTGTTGTGCCAAGGGTGTTAACTCTGTTTGAACAAAAGTCCACAACCGCCAAATACCGACAATCACTCCTAACAGTAAAAGTCCGCTCAAAGCAATGCTACCCCGACTCAACACCAGCAACCACATACGCTTGCGGTTAGGGGAAAGGTAGTAAGGATCTCGATCGGGATATTTAGTCATTTGCTTTCACTGTATTAATTGCCGGATGTCGCTGGCACACACAAGCATTAACTGGCACATTGGTTCAGTATGCCATTTCCAGGATACGCCAACGAAACCCAAGACCCCATTGGTTGAGTTACGGTATTTGCTCGATCCAATACTTATGCTTAATGATATTGGCGTTTTCAGGAAAATCTGAATTAGAGTGAAAATTGTTCCTATGACTTTCCTTAAGACACAATCTCGAACTTTAATATGAATAAACCTTAAAAAGGACAGATGATTACACCAATGCGTGTTTTTGTGTTAATTTTTAATGCTCGAACGGAAAATGAGGGGATTCACACGATTCGGGAGGGCGAGCGCAATAAAATTCTGATGTTCGAGTCAGAAGACGATGCCACGCGCTTTGCCCTGATGTTAGAAGCTCAGGATTTCCCTCCACCCACACCAGAGCCGATGGATGCTGAAGAAATCAAGGAATTTTGCGAAAGTGCTGGGTATGAATGGGAAATCATCCCAGAAAACAGCAATTTAGTTGTAACTCCCCCAGAACTTAACGTCGAAAAAACTGACTGGCAAGAAGATGCCCAGAAGGAGGATACTGTTGAAGACACCTTCCCTCTCAATGAACAGCCACTAGAAGAACCAGAATTGTCTGATTCTGAACTAGAGAAGATTCGTCGCAAATTGGAAGGATTGTTGTAAGTAGTCATTAGTCATTAGTCATTGGTCATTAGTCATTGGTCATTGGTCATTAGTCACTGGTCGCTAACTGACAAATGACAACGGACAAATGACAAATGACAACGGACAAATGACAAATGACAACGGACAAATGACAAATGACAAATTTGCAAGAACGCGGGCATCTTTTAACTGAGCTGGTAAATCCTAACAGTCTGAACTTAGACCAGCTCAGTTCTCTGGAATTGGTGGAGTTGTTTAATGACGAAGACCAAAAGGCTGTCGCAGCAGTTGCAGCAGCGAAAATTCAGTTAGCAGAGGCAATTGAGCGCACCGCAGAGCGTTTGCGCCACGGAGGACGCCTATTTTATATCGGTGCAGGGACAAGTGGTCGGTTAGGGGTGTTAGATGCTGCTGAGTGTCCACCTACTTTTTGTACACCCCCAGAGTTGGTACAGGGGATTATTGCTGGTGGTGCTGGCGCATTAGTACGCAGTTCTGAGGATTTAGAAGACAGCGTTGAAGATGGTGAGGCTGCGATCGCAGGGCGACAGATTACCCAATTAGATGTCGTAGTTGGCATTACCGCTGGTGGGACAACGCCTTATGTCCACGGTGCGCTTCATGCTGCTCGTCAGCGAGGAGCCACAACTATTTTTATCGCCTGTGTTCCTGCTGAACAAGTTAGCTTTGATGCTGATATTGATATTCGCCTATTGACAGGGCCAGAAATAATCGCCGGTTCAACTCGCCTGAAAGCTGCTACAGCCACTAAATTAGCTTTAAATATCCTTTCTAGCGGTGTGATGGTTAAGCTAGGCAAAGTTTATGGCAATCGCATGGTGGATGTAGCAGTAACAAATCAAAAATTACGCGATCGCGCTTTGCGAATTTTGCAAGACCTCACAGGTTTAAGTCGGGAAACTGCTGGTTTTTTACTAGAACGTAGTGGTAAATGGGTTAAGCTGGCACTATTGATGCACTGGACTGGTTTGGAAAAAGACGAAGGCGATCGGCTGCTTTCAGAACACCAAAGTAATCTCAGGGCAGCTGTTGTCAGTTATCAAAACCATAACGAACCTTGAAGAAATTTTCTAAATAAATACTTTATAATCTGGCTGCTACTTGTTTTAGTAGCACGCCTTTTTTAATAAAAATATTCCCTAAAAAAGTTGACATTAATTAGAATAATTAAAAATAGTAAAATTAAATAAATATTTTAAATAAATTGAAGGGAAAAAAGTCTTACATTGGAATATAGACAATGATGACACTATAGTCAACCTTCATCAACTTTCAAAGTTGACTAATTATAATGATTCATTATTTAATAATGCTACTCCATACAACACATCAAATACTCACGACCCAAGCATAGCCAAAAATCCGGTACTTTTGGTACAGCGAAATCAGGGAAAGGCTGCTTTAGTAGATGATGCAATTAGTCTCCGGCAAACTCTCTCTGACTCTACAAAAATCTGGCTATCAGGTTATACAAGCTCAAAATGGTTAGGACTTACGCACTGTACAAATTAATCATAGTATGTTTCACGAAAATAGGTCGTTTCAGCCTTTATTAATTGTTCTTTGATGATCAGTAAACCCGCGCTGTAGGGGCACAGCAATGCTGTGCCCCTACGACAGATGTGGTTTTTAAAGCCTTACATACTATGTATTTTGTGTCAGATAATTTAGATCGTTTACTCATAGTGAAAAACAATTAAGAATTCGTAATTACGAATTACGAATTACCAGGTAAATTATTTGGATCTACACCTAGAGAACGTAAATACTGCGCTAACTGTTCAGTCCTTTGCCGTTCTTGTTCGGCCCGCGATCGCTCTTGTTGTGCCTGTTCTGCATCTGTCAAATAGCGCTTTCCTTGCTCGTCATACCAACATAAAAACTCCTGTTGTATGCCGCCAATTACAGCTTGGTGTCGCCCAATACCTAACCCTATCTCTGGCATCAAATAGGGTTCACCTATTTCTAGTTGGTAGTTTCCATCAATCAACTTATACACTTCCAAGGGTTGATGTCGCTCGCGTTGCCAAAACTCAGGGTTATAAATTACGTAGTACAATACACCGAGTTTTTTATATATATTTAGCTTTTCGTCATATTCACCTCCTGGAGTATGGGATACCATTTCTAATGTGAATATTGGAACTATCTCATTTTCTTCCCAAACTGCATAACTTTTGCGTGATTTGCCACCCTTTTTGCGTTCTACTCCCAGACTTAAAAAAGCATCTGGCACTACAGGTACTCTAGGATTTACTCCTGTGGTGTGATACACTCCCATATCTACTCCGAAGTACCAATCCATGCGATTTGCCCAAATAGAGTTGAGTAAGAAGAGTAAAATATTGGGCAAAAAGTTTTGATCTTCGTTATCCACTGGTGTATCGTCTGAACAGGGGAGTTCGTCGGTCGTTGGTAACGCATTTTTGAGATCGGGTGAGAGCATAACCTTTGTCTCGCTGGCGTTTGATGCTTTTATTATAAGTGAGTGACCAAAAGTTTAACGTTTGGGTGTAGCTTCCCCAAACTTAATTAAAAGTGCGATCGCAATACTAACAAGCAAAATTAACGTCATACTCAAGGCTGAACCAAATCCCCAATTTTGCGTTGCTCCAAGAAACTGGTTATAAACTAACCGCGCCGCCGTCATACTAGAAGCACCACCAAGTAATTCTGGATCGACAAAATCCCCTAAGCCTGTGATGAATACAAGCATGGAAGCAGCCGCAATTCCCGGAATAATTTGCGGTACAGTTACTTGGTAAAAAGTTTCCACCGGATTTGCACCTAAATCAGCTGCTGCTTCTAGTAACCGCTTGTCTAGCTTTTCAAGAGAAGCATATAAAATCAAAACCATATAAGGTAATAAGCTGTAACTCATACCAATCAATACAGCTTGACTATTGTTGAGTAATTCCCAAGTAGGCAAGCCTAAATTGCTAAGTAAACTGTTCAATAAACCAGTAGGACGAAGAATTGTAATCCAAGCATAAGAACGGAGTAACGAAGAAGTCCACAAAGGTAGAACAAAGCCTAATAGCAGCAAATTTCGCCAACGCTGTGGTGCTATCTGAGCAATCCAATAGGCGACGGGGAAGCCCAAAATTAAACAAATTATTGTAGTACCAAACGCAAAAAATAGCGATCGCCCAATTACTTGCACGTAAAGTGAGTCAAATATTCGGATGTAGTTTTTGAATCCGTTGGGATTGACCAAATCTCCCGGTCGGATGTCTGCAACTAAACTTAACTCGAAAATTATCAAAGTTGGCAGCACCAACAAAAGTAATAACCAAATCCCAGATGGTGCAAGCAATACCAAGGGTTGGAGCCAATTTCTGACGGAATGCTGCAATTTTTCTATTTTATAAATCTCATTTTTTTCCAAATTAATCACTCCTAACTCCTAACTCTTAACTCTTTTAGCTGCTAGTTAATTGAGTCCAATAACGATCGTAAACCTCTTCAAATTCTCCTACAGGTGTAACACGCTCACAATTTTTTAACAGCGACTCTGGCGGAAACAAATTAGCGTTGTTTCGGATTGTTTTTGGCAACTGCTCAAATCCGGCGCTATTCGGTGTAGAAATATTCAGGCGTTGAGTAATTTGGGCTGCTATTTCTGGTTGCAAAATCATATTAATCCAAGCATAGGCTCCAGCTTGGTTGGGGGCTGTTTTGGGAATCACAATAGTGTCTGTCCATAATGAAGAACCACTGCGAGGAATCACATATTTGAGTTTAGGGTTTTCTTGAGAGATTTTCACTGCATCTGCTGAATAACACATTGCCAATAGCAAATCTCCTGCGAGAATTTGATTTTGCCAAGCGTCAGTGTCAAAACGGGCGATCGCAGGTTTTAGCACCTTCAATTTTTCATAAGCTTGTTTGATTTCTTGTTCATTTTTTGAGTTATAAGAATAACCAAGCATTCGTAAGGTTGCACCCATCACTTCTCGAACATCATTGAGCAAGGTCATACGCTGATTAAGTTGCTTTTTATTTTGCCAAATAAAATCCCAATCTTGGGGTATATCTTTAATTTTTTCACAATTGTAAAGTAAACCTGTTGTCCCCCAGTTAAAAGGGATACTGTAGCGGTTATTGGGATCATAACTAGGATTATGAAACCGGGGAAATAAATTCTCTAGACCGATTAAGCGATCGTGATTTATTTCTGTCAACAAGTCTTTGTCTACCATCTTTTGTACCATGTAATCAGATGGGTTGATGATGCTATAAGTGCCACCGCCTCCAGCTTGCAATTTAGCCAGCATGACATCATTGGAATCATAGACATCTGCCAGCACTTTTATGCCAGTTTGGGCGCTAAAAGTTTTCAATAATTGGTTGTCAGTATATTGCGTCCAGGTAAAGATATAAAGTTGGTCACGCTGACTATTGGTATTAGAATTAGCACGTACTTCAGCCAGCCTCCAGCCACAACCACCTAAAGATAAGCTAGAAAGTGCTGCCACCCCTTTTAAAAATTGGCGTCTGTTAGTCATTAAGTTAATAGTTAATCATCTTTTGTATTTTTGCCGATTGATTCTAAATATGCCTTTAATTGGAGTGCCCATAGGTAGTTTAAAGATTAACTTAAGTGTATCTACCTGTGCAACTGTTAATAAGTTACTACTGTCAGCAAATCGTTTCCCTGATGGGTAGCACCCTAAATGTGGACAGCCAGTTGGGAAAAGGTAGCACTTTCTGGTTTGAGGTCAAACTTCCCGAAGCTCAAGAATGGGCAGCAACTTGGCGAACAACTAACCAAAGCAAGATTATCGGATTTGAAGGTAGTAAGCGCCAAGTGCTGGTAGTCGATGACCGTTGGGACAATCGCTCAGTTTTGGTGAGTTTACTGGAACCTTTGGGTTTTACAGTGATTGATGTCAGCAATGGTCGAGAAGGATTGGCAAAGGCGCAGGAGATTCATCCTGACTCCATTGCATTTAACAATCCTGTTACAAACCCATTTGATAATGGTATTATCCTGATTGTCGATGATGTGCCAAATAACTTGAAGGTGCTTTCAGACACCTTAGCCCAAGCTGGTTTTGAAGTTGCGATCGCTACCAGTGGTGAGGGTGCTTTACAGCAATTGGAACATGCTTCAGTGTCTTTGATTTTATTAGATGTAATGATGCCAGGTATGAATGGCTTTGAAACCTGTCAGTGCATCAAAGCCAATCCGAAAACTCGAAATATTCCGATTATCTTTATCACCGCCCTGTCTGAATCGGTAAATAAAGTCACAGGTTTTGAACTTGGAGCCATTGACTACATTACCAAACCGTTTCAACAAAGTGAAGTTTTAGCACGGGTGCGGACTCATTTAAAGTTTAACCAATTGAGCCAGTCTCTTGAAGCTAGAAATACAGAACTGCAACAGTTCACTGAGCAACTAGAGCAACGAGTCACTGAACGAACCCAGGAACTATTTGCATCGATTGAAACCGACGGTACTGGTTTGCCACCGCTTTGTATGATCATTAACTATTGACTAATAGCTAAACAATCAGTTTCTGCCCACCAGGCGTAAATAGGTGTGTCACGGTCTGGTAAAGTACCAAAAATATTAGGTTGCAACACATTAATGCTAATGCCATTTGTTAATTCCATAACATAATTAACGTGTGTGCCCAAATACATAACGTTGACAAGCCGTCCTTCAAAGCAGTTAGCTGGCAAATTAGGTGGATATAGCGAAAGCTGTATTTTTTCTGGACGTACACTCACTACTACAGCTTGTGATAATTCAGTTGGTGTATCTTCAGCACGGCTAATAACAATTGATAGTCCCATTTTTGTTGAAATTTTAATATTAGAGGAGTCTACCGCGACGATTTCACCACTGAATAAATTAGTATCACCAATAAAATCAGCAACAAAGGATGTACAGGGACGTTCGTAAATTTGGCTGGGAGTGCCAACTTGTTCAATTTTGCCTTGATTCATTACAGCAATGCGATCGCTCAAAGACAATGCTTCTTCTTGGTCGTGTGTCACCATCACAAAGGTTAACCCCAAGTCTTTGTGTAAATTTGATAACTCAACCTGCATTTCCTTACGTAGTTTTAAATCTAACGCCCCTAAAGGTTCATCCAGTAGTACGACAGTGGGACGGTTGACTAAAGCCCTTGCTAAAGCTACTCGCTGCTGTTGACCACCAGAAAGTTGACTGGGAAAGCGCGATCGCAAACTTTCCATTTTCACGAGTTTTAAAGCTTCTTGGACTCTAGCTTCAATTTTCGATTTGGGTATTTTTTTTAACCGCAGTCCGAAGGCGATGTTATTCCAAACATTCAGGTGGTTAAATAGAGCGTAACTTTGAAATACAGTATTGACGGGTCGGCGGTAAGGGGGCACATTAGTCATGGACTGACCCTGAATAAACACCTTACCAGCGTCAGCAATTTCAAACCCAGCAATTAAGCGTAGTGTTGTTGTTTTACCACAACCGGAGGGGCCTAAAATACTAAAAAATTCTCCTTGTCTGACATCCAAATCAATGCCATTTACTGCTGGTTCTTGGTTAAAAAGCTTGAAGACGTTACGCAGTTCAACATCAAGTGGCTGAAAACTTGTTATCCCCCTCTGATTTTGCATGACAATTTGAGCCATAATCCTCAGTAGAATGCCGCGATCTTACGTTATTTTGTCAATTGCTCTAGTCTTTTGGGCAGACTATATTTGACACTTTGGTTTATTGTATCCGCCAAAAACAATTGTTCAAGAATATACTCGTCCGATTCTTTCATACTCAGGAAAAAAATAGAATTATGGTAAATTTATATACCTAAAAATTCATTATAAACTCTGTGATTAAGTTAACATGCCTTAAAATTGCATATTAGCAATTGCTAAAAGGCCGGCTGGAATTGCGTTTAGTCATTTTGAATTTTGAATTGATAGTTATGTCTTTATTCCCATCAATTGGCAGCAAAAAAGATACACGTACAGTTGGACGTGGTTTCCAATCAATATTTTTAATCGTATTTACCCTATTAATGACCAGTGGGATTGAGGCTCGTTTGGCCTACTTGCAAATAGTTGAAGGGCCAAAACTCCGGGAACGAGCCGAAGCAAACCGAATTCGGATGATTCCCAAACAACCAGAACGGGGCAATATTTTTGACCGGAATGGCAAACTTTTAGCCAGTACTCGCTATCCTAGCTCTGTATATTTGTGGCCGATGGCACATACTAAGCCTTCCTGGTCTGTAGTCGGCCCGCGTCTAGCGCAAATTCTCAACATTCCCCAAGATGAGATGGAAAAGAAATTAGAACAAGCAGGTGCTAATTCCTCTTCACTCATCCGGGTTGCTCGCGATTTAAACGAAGCAGAAATCACGGCATTAAAGGAGTATAAAAATGAACTTCCAGAAGTGGAAATCAATACAGATTCTGTACGTTATTACCCTCACGGCAAGGAATTAGCGCACGTACTAGGTTATACGCGGGAGTTGACCGCCGACCAGTTAAAAGGGAAGAAGGAGGAAGGCTACCGACTGGGAGATGTAATCGGTCAGATGGGCGTGGAAAAGGCTTATGAGAAAGCTCTACGAGGTGAATGGGGCGGTCAGCAAGTGGAAGTCGATGGTGCGGGTAGACCAATCCGGGTTATCGGGGAGAAACAGGCAAAAGCTGGTAATGATTTGCACCTGACCATAGATTTAGATGTGCAAAAGGCAGCCGAAAAAGCTTTGGGAAATCACCGAGGTGCGATCGCAGCACTCGATCCGAATACTGGTGCTGTTTTCGCGTTGGTATCTTATCCCACCTTTGACCCGAATATCTTCTCTAAACAAAAACTCTCCCAGAAAGATTGGGAAAGCTTGCAAGGTAAAGATCATCCCTTGGTTAATCGTGCCCTGAGTGCCTTTCCACCCGCCAGTACTTTCAAAATTGTCACTACAACAGCTGGACTCGAATCAGGTGAATTTTCTCCTGACTCAATACTACAAACCTTTGGTTCTCTTACCGTGGGTGGGGTGACATTTGGTGAGTGGAACCACGCCGGATTCGGCCCATTAGGATTTCCGAGAGCGATCGCTATGAGTAGTGATACTTTCTTCTATCAAGTTGGCAGAAAAGTTGGTGGCCCAACTTTAATCAAATGGAGTCGCAAATACGGGTTTGGTCAAAGAACTGGTATTGAATTTCGTGATGAAGAATCAATCGGCTTGGTTCCAGATGAAACATGGAAGCAGAAAGCTTTGAAAATGCCTTGGACTGTTGGCGACACCATTAATATGTCAATTGGTCAAGGCGCTTTGCAAGTGACACCTCTGCAATCGGCGATTATGTTTTCTGTCCCTGCTAATGGTGGGTATCGAGTTCAGCCGCATTTGCTTAAAGATAACGAAGAAGCAAAAAGTTGGCGAGAATCCTTAAATATGAAGCCGACAACTATCAAAGTTCTCCGCGACGGACTGCGGAAGGTGGTGAGTGAAGGCACTGGTAAGCGCTTGGACGTGCCGACAATTGCCCCTGCGTCCGGGAAGAGTGGCACAGCTGAAGCCGGTGTTGGTCGCCCAAATCATACATGGTTTGGTGCTTATGCGCCCAGTAATAAGCCAGAAATTGTGGTTGTGGCCTTTGGGGAAAATACTGGCGAACATGGCGGTACTATTTGCGGCCCGATGGTTTTACAAGTACTAGAAGCTTATTTTCTGCATAAGTATCCAGGTAAGTATCAAAAACCTCAGCCTGACCCATCAGAAGCTAAAACTCAAAGTTCAGGACATGGTACTGGAGACTAGTACCGCAGGGCGAAAGTCACGCATTCAAAAGTCAAACAGATATACAGTGTAAGAGTTTCTAGTTTATCCCATTAATTTTGATAGGTGAATCAGTTTTAAATTTCTCTTCTTTACCTCTTATACTTTGCGCTCTTTGCGTCCTTCTCCCAAGGGGAGACGCTAACGCGAATGCGGTTCGTTCTCTTAATTCTCAGAAGGCATTAGGCATTGGGCATTGAGCAGAGACTTAGTACAGCATTTCATTAATTCATAGCAAATTAAATTTGGCAATATCCTACAATGCCAATGCGTCGGCTTGCATTGTTAATGCAATGGCTTGCATTGTTAATGTGTAGGCTACAGGCTACTATCTATTGGGTTTGATCCTAGAAAAGGTAACTGGACAATCTTATGGAGATTTGTTACAAGAGCGCATTTTTGCTCCTTTGGGAATGAATGCAACCGTGATGAATAATCCCAGTGACATAGTGCCACACTGGTCTGCTGGCTATCGGTTCACAAACAGCAAACTTGTTAACAAACCTTACTACAGTCCTTCTGTTATCTATTCTGCTGGAGGTCAACTTTCCAGTGTAGAAGATATGGTGAAATGGGAACAGGCGCTTTGTGGTGCAACTCTGTTAAAACAATCAACCCTTGATTTAATGTGGACTCCTCATTTTCCAAATCAGGGCGATGATTGGGAAAAGTTAAGATATGTTGCAGGATTAGGTTGGTGGGTATTGAATTATGGCGATCGCCGAGTAGTTGGTCATAATGGTTCGAGACTAGGATTCGCAAGTAATATTACCCGCTTTATTGATGACAAAATTACCGTGATTTTACTTTGCAATCTAGATAAAATTTCTCGACCAGATGCGATCGCTAAGAAAATTGCTGAATACTATTGTCCAGTTATTACAGAACTAGTTCTTCAGCCTCTTTTAGCACACAGAGAGCAAAACTAATTACTCCTGAGGGAGTTATTTTGACTGCTGTCTTTTATGGCGATATCTTAGCGGGTTTCAAGTTTCTGGCTTTGTAGAACATTTCTAAACTATTGCGATCGCCTACAAAACGCCAGTGCCAAGGTTCATAACTTACACCTTGAGCATTATCTTTGGGAAAAGACATTTCAAAGCTAAAACGTGCTGCATTTGCTTGCAGCCACCGATAAGCCTTGGTATTGTCAAAGTTAGTTTGAAGATTAGTTGCTGGTACTGCTCCGTCTCCAACATCCACAGCATAACCTGTGTGATGTTCGCTATGACCAGGAGGAGCGCTGAGGGCAGCTCGTTCTGCTGGCGTTTGATTTCGCTGGGCGCCGACAGCAAAAAACAACTGCTCTTGGTCTTTGATGGAGCGAAAGCCAGAAATCGGCACTAAAATTACACCTGAACCCCGCGCTGCTGCTACCATCTCCTCAAACTTTTGGGCAGCAGCTTTTCGCATTCTAATGCCCCTATTTGCAAAGATGGTTACTAGTTCTGACTCAGGGGCTTCTGGGTATGGAAAATGCCCTAACACAGTATCGCTAGAATTATTAGATGTTGTTGGAGTTGTAGGAGTAGAAGTAGCTGGTAAAAGTTGAGAATCGGCGGTTTTTTTGGGTGCTGTGACGAAAAACAAAAAACTGCTAATTAAAGCCAGCAAGACAAATCCTGCAATTCCCCCAATAAAGATAATTCGGGGTTGCAACCAAATTTTAGGTGCTGCAACAGGGGTATCGCGTACAGCCACTGGAATATCATCGCCAAGGTCATTCGATGAGTTTTGCGGTTTTCCAGAAAACCCTGCCTTATTCAAGGGTAAACTCCTGTTTTTGTGGAATAGCCATAACAGATTTTGCACTGGACAAAAGTAGACGTAACAGGTAGCATTTTACATCTGTGGTTCTTAGGCGCAACCTTGACAAACCTTTTAGAACTATACGTCAAGCTGGGAGGATTAGTCCTGGTAGGTTTTATACTGGGACGCAAACTACCTGTAACAGTTCCTACACGTTTGGGACGGTTTCTTTTTTGGGTGGGAGTACCTATAAGCATAGTATCGTTTTTGCGTCAATCTAGCTTGTCGGGGCAAATTTGGATTGCACCTGCGATCGCTTACCTAGCCATTTTACTAGGAGCATTTTTAGCTTGCTTAGGGATTAAAGCACAAGTCCATTTTAGAAATACCGTCCCCCAAGCACCAACTCAGGCTAGCTTGATATTAGCAGCAATGTTGGGTAATACAGGTTATCTTGGCTTTCCGATTACCTTAGCAATGGTAGGCAAGGAATACTTTGCTTGGGCGTTATTTTACGATTTGCTAGGTTCATTCCCAGGAGCTTATGGCTTGGGTGTGTTACTAGCAGCGCGTTTTGGCGGTGGTATCCATAATCATTGGCAGATTGCTAGGCCCATCTTAATTAATCCTGCCCTGTGGGGTTTCGGATTTGGCTTGCTGTTTCGGCAGGTGACAATTCCCACAGTTGCGGAATTCTGGTTAGAAAAATTTGCTTGGAGTAGTGTAGCTTTATCTCTAGTATTAATTGGAATGCGACTGGCGCTGCTCAAATCTTGGCGTAGCCTACCACAAGCAGGGATGAGCTTGGGAATCAAAATGCTGCTAGTTCCCTTGATATTGGGCAGCATTTTACCACTGTTTGGATTAACTGGGCCCATAGCAAAGATAATCGTGCTACAAATGGCTATGCCTCCAGCTTTCGCCACACTGGTAATTGCTGAGACATTCAATCTTGATCGCGATCTGGCAGTTACTGCCTTAGCTGCTGGGGCTATAGTATTACTGGTTACTCTCCCAGTTTGGCTGTGGCTATTTTGATTTTGGATTTTTGCACTGTGACGCGATCTGTCAATATGATTAACTTTCTGTGATCACCAGCTTTTGATTTTCTTGACAGTGCTGAAGAAATATCTCTCACTTTTCTAAAGTTCTTACACTCAGCACTTGCGGTGGTGTCGAATCTGGTGGATAAATCACATCTACTTGTACTATCCGCTTAGTCGAAGGTGGAAGTACAACCTGCACCAATGGTTCTAACACCTGACCAGTTCTGTGACATAGATGTATGTAGCGCGTCTTTTGTTGACCTTGTTCATCGCTAAACTTGCCGCATAAACTCGATCGCTACTACGCAACCGTACAAGAATGTCACATGGAATGTTGGCAGGTGAGTAATGGTAGTTCTTTTCTCACTTTCTGTCAAAAGGGGGACTGTATTCAATCAGACACCCCTTTTCATGATTATCATTATTGTATTATTTTATTGCCAACCATACTACACAATAATTGTTTAAAGGTCACGGATGCTTTGAGGCTGACTTGAGAATATTTTTAACCTGTAATTCCTTTTGATTTGCGTTCTCTCATATCGCTTTTAGTCTAAACTCCAGTCTCTAGAAAAAGGCTGAAACATACTTACTAAACTTGATATAAATCTTTCTGAGGAGGGACGGACTTACTCAAACTTCACGAGAATATGGAAAAAGTGAGTTTGCTTGTGATAACCGATAAAACCTATAGTCTGGAGTTAATAAAAATGGCCGATGTGACAAATATAGCGACTAAGCTTGCTGATCTAAAGCTTTTTCAGAATGTTCTGTTGGAAAGTGAGCAGAAGTTAATAGCACAGACTGACGACAATACGATTTGCGAGCGGCTCGAAGGAATGATAAACAGCGACCGCGAAAATCTCGGTATCATCGAAGCAGTTATTTCTAGATACGGCAACGCAGCAGAACCTCGCGACATTACTCAACAACATGCCCAGAAGGTAAACCAAATGATGAGCGGCTCCGAGCTAACTCTGTATGACAAGTACTTACAGCTTGAGTTGCTAAAGCATCAACAGACAATGACCGGGCTGGTTCTACACAAGGTTGCCCAGTCCTTGAATGATGACCTTCAAGATTTGATGGAACCGCTCAACCGAGTTAATTTTGAAAATCGCGCTCACCAAGAGATTCTTAAAGGCGTTCTTTACTTCGTCGGAACACGAGAGATAGCCGGTAAGGAACCTGACATGGGTCTGTGGGCTAGCATTGAACAGGGAATAGCAGCCCTTAAGGGTGTTATAAGTAGCGCGGTAAGCTAGTAGAAATGAGTGGCAGAGGGCGCGTCATTCATGAGAATGTAATAGATTCATATAACTTATGCTACATTGAAGCATATTTTTAAGAGTGAATCATCTCTAACTTATTTCCTGCCACTCAAGCCATTTTTGTTTTGCTTTCTTACTGGTATGCAAGGAGCAATTGTCGTGAACAATGACACTGATGCGACCAGTTTGAACTAAAGTGTTTTGTGCCTTAGCTGTAACCCAATCCATAACCTCGATGTAGCGTGTTGTTTTGAAACCACCTTGAACTAAGGCGTACTCGAAACTGACTTGAGGTTGCCATAAACCCAAAATACTAATGCAACCACCACGGCTACCAACTTGTGCCATTTGTTTTTGGCTACCGATACGACTATAGCGCTTCTCGTTTGCGTGAGATACACCCGTAGGGGCACGGCACTGCCGTGCCCCTACACCCCACGATATAATGTTGTACTGCATCTGAATGGGAACCGCTATATAACTGTAGCTAACGGCACTCCAAGGACAACACCCAGACTCATCAAGATACTTAAGCTCGACATAACCCTCTACTACCGCTTGCTTTAAGGTATCTAGGTCTGCAAGCTTCAAGTCGTTGTTTTTCTGGGTCTTGTTTTCTCTTATGAGTATGGCGGGTGCGTTTCCATTTCCACTTTTTTTTATGACAGATTTAGTCTAAACTCCAGTAATTTAGCTAGCATAAATTTGATCGTCAAGAAAGCTGTGTTGTCAAATATAACTTTTTATTACTACAAGTTCCTTGAAGCGGATTTTTGAGAATGCGATCGCTGTTTGTAGTATTTGCTATTTAACACTCACATTTCACCTCTATCACTCCCCCGCTGCTATCAATGTTTATAACTTCTTAATGCTTACTTGATACCTAAACAACCAAATTTTTCCACGCCTTATTGCTGGCTCAATTTCTGAATCTCACCATACGCACGGTAGAAACCACCGTGTGCCGATGAGCGTACTTATTATGCACCCTGTACTGGATGCTGTCCATAATATGGTAAAGCCTCTGACCAATTAGGAAATTTGCCCTCTTGCCAATCGAGGTTAGCTAATTCCAAAATACTTGTCACCGTCGCTGCTAACCCAGATTGAGCTTGAATCAACTGATAATCAGTGTTCCAATTCGCTAAAGTTTTCTGCCATGCTTCTGGTGTTAATACTCTATCTGACAAACACACTTTTAGTTTAGAATTATCTGGCTCAAACTGATAAATAGCAGCGAAAATTTGACCTCGTTGTGCTGGCATTTCCACAGCAATAGTTTTTGGATTTTGACTTTTACCTGCTTCTGACCAAGCTACCGCAGCCAAAGTTGAAATCGCAAATACAGGAATATCTAACTGTTGCCCTAAAGTACGAGCAGTAACAACGCCAATCCGAGTTCCCGTAAAGCCACCAGGTCCTTTTGCAACTGCGATAAAGGATAAATCTGCCCAAATTTGCGGTTTGATAAATTCAATTAAATATTGATGCACTAAGCTAGATAGATCGCGCCCTAAATTCCAAATTTGAGAGCGAGTATCGCCTGCAAAATTACTAATTTCCAAACCTAATTCTGGTGTGGTGGTATGTAGTGCTAAAGCGTATTTATTTATGGCAAGGTCGTCTTGTTCCGTTAGCAAAGTTATTTAAAATATCTATTTTCATAAAGTTAACGTGAATTATTCAAGCATATAACATAGCAGTTCTTAATTAGAATAGACTACATATCTTTTCTTCTGCTTTGGACAGAATTCTCAGGGCAAAGGTTCTGCTGTTTCAACAAAATCAGAACGTGATGGCGCAAGCGCCCGCTGTAGGCGATCGCAAATGTTCGCTTGCTGTTGACTTTCTAATAGCGATCGCTTTCCTGACATCTCCTCCCTGTACCATGAATTTGCGATCGTTGAAGGACAAAATCTTACTACAGCAGTTTTCATATATTTGATGTACATCTGTCGTAAGGGCACAGCAATGCTGTGCCCCTACCGCGTGGTCTATTTACCTGAAAATAGCTTGTAAGATACACCAATCATTTTCTATCAAGTCGGCACTAATTCACCAGGACGCAATTTCGACCACTTACCTGTTTCCCGCTTAAAGCTCAGACAACCAACAACATCCCATTCCATTTCAATCACATCATCTTGAGTCCGAATGTTGACATTGATAGAAGGTTCATTCGGATCAAAATTTGGTGTTTCGGTCAAGTGAGGCTGTTGGTGCTGCCCTTCTACGGCATGATAGGTAAAACAGCTGTCTACATAGTGGCAGTTCACACAAATACACATAATAGAACCAACTCCAGGGGCCTTTATTGTTAATCTAACTTAAGCCCAACTGTTATTCATGAGTTGCTGGGTTGATTTTTATTACAATGCACGAATCAGTTCCTTCTACCCTAGCTCCCGAAAATTGGCCTTTCAGCTTGGAATTCTTGCCACAACCAGCTTACATGGTAGGTGGCGCTGTCCGAGATGCGATCCTTGGCAGAACTCGCGAATATCTGGATCTAGATTTTGTTATACCATCTAAGGCGGTAAAGGTAGCAAGAGCGATCGCTCATCATTATAAAGCTGGTTTTGTGTTACTTGATGCACAACGACAAATTGCGCGTGTGGTTTTTCCCCATGCTACGGCTGACTTTGCCCAACAGGAAGGAGATAGTTTAGAAGTTGATTTGCACAGACGAGACTTTACAGTAAATGCGATCGCCTATAATCCCCATACGCAAGAAATTATCGATCCTCTGCAAGGTTATATAGACTTACAACAGGGCATTTTGCGAATGGTATCATCCGCGAACCTAGAAGATGACCCTTTGCGGTTAATGCGAGGTTATCGCCAAGCCGCCCAACTAGGTTTTACTATTGAGCCAGCTACCCAAGCCGCAATTCGTTCTTTGGCATCACATCTTGGCAAAGTTGCAGCCGAAAGAGTTAGGGTAGAAATTGGCTATCTACTGGCAAATTTTCAGGGTACTCCTTGGATAACAATGGCTTGGGAAGATGGTTTACTTGCCCCTTTCTTCAAAAATGCTACCCGTGAAAGCTTACTCAAACTAGCAGCAGTTGACACAGCCGCCGCCTTACTCACAGAAAAGTGGCAACAACTAGGGGTACAACTCCAAGAATATGTCCGCGATAGTATTAAAACTACTTGGCTAGGTGTTGCCAAACTTGCTTGTCTTGTCAACCCAGATCCAGAATTAGCAGAAATAGAGCTACAGGAACTAACTTATAGTCGTGCCGAAATCCGAGGTGTAACTACTGCTCTGAAACTGTTACCGCAGTTTCAAGTAGTTGATATGTCGTTGCGAGAACAATACTTTTTGTTTCATGACGCAGATATTGTGTTCCCCGCTACGGCAGTGCTAGCTGTAGCAATTAATAATCTGGTAGAGGCAATATCTGGTGACAAGCCACTACACACACTAGTGGAAAATAAAGCAATGAGCTACCAAGTCTTAGCACCTTTGATTAACCGCTACCTCAACCCTGATGATGCGATCGCTCATCCCACTCCACTAGTAAGCGGGAAGGAGTTGATTACAACATTAAATATTCCAGCTTCGCCAATTATTGGCCAACTGCTGACTGAAATTGGCATAGCACAAGCTGAGGGGAAAGTTTCTACACCAACAGAGGCGATCGCTTATGCACGTCAGTTAATTGATGGTTAAATATACTTAATTAATTTATGGTAATGTAACAAAGTCCATGCCTACGCAATTTGGGCACTCCTGCTTAAGGCTGGTGAATCTGCAATTTCAAATCCTTTAAGTATCCCCTACTTACCATAAAATACGGATTTTTATAGTCAATCCTGGCAATTGCATACATCACTTATGCTAATATTTGCTTGATGTTATGACTGCTTTGCTATGTTATTTCCTAAAATTTAGCGCCGATGGATAACCGAATGAACTATACACTAACCTATTCATTTTTATGCCTGAGTTGGTCGTTCGTACATTGAATTAAACACATACTATAAATAAAGACTTTCAGGTTTTCCTGATCGATAGAGTTTTTATGCCCAGCTTTTCTTAGACAGGACTAAGTGCTTATGAATAGACAGCCTTTAATTTTGGTTGTAGAACAGAGTTTACATGATTTAGAGCTACTTAATTCTCATCTAGGAATATTAAATTTTTTATGTATTTGCACCAAACAAGGGGTGAGGGCTGTGATGTTGGCACAAACTCATCAACCAGATTTAATCCTGCTAGATATGAAGCTATCTAATTTGAGTGCGAACCAAGTCATTGACGATCTCAAACATGACTCAAAAACTGCTACCATTCCCATCATTGCAGTCACACCTCTAACAACTATACAAGATGATCGCTCCACAATGCTCACAGCAGATGATTGCATTACTAAACCTTATGATTTTAATCAATTAGAAGTAGTAATTAGTCGCTACATCACTCCGCTAAATTCCTAACATTTATCTTGGGAATAGATTCGGGATTACGAACTTCAGATAATTCCTTGAGAATTACAACAATCCCAGAACGACCTGTTGTTAGATTTGTGTTTGTCATCAGGTAGAGGACAGGTTGACCAATAATTTCCTGAATCAAATTTTTTAAATCTGGTTTAATTATTTTCTCTAAATATAATCGTACTTGTTCAGCTAAAGTATCATAACCTCCTTTCAGTAAAGTTTGTTCAGCTTGGGTAACAGAGTTTTCTATAGAAATTACGATTTCAGTATCAAAAAAATGACAAATGATTTGGCTAGGAGACTTTCCTAGTTTATCATTATATAAATTTGTAATCCGCTGTGATATTTCTGTTTCTAATTGTCCTATAGTCTGTTGTATCATTAGTGCTACTATGTAATACTTGTCGTTATAATCGGGGAATTGGAATATTCAACATTATAGTAGATGATTATGGAATAGCTGAGAGAATTAATTACTATTTTATATAAAGTTCCTGTATCAATGTGATGTATTTAGTATGTATTTATTTAAGAATATTTGCAAATTTGATGAAGTAAAATTTGTTAACTCACAATTTGTACAGTGTTAGGTTAATAACTGGATTTTATCGTCATTTGCTCATGGCTAATCAGCTTATTCTGTGCTACATCAGCTTAGACGTAGCCCACCGTACCTGTATCTCACAATCCAATACTTAATTAGTCATGTTTATCCAAATAGTCATCAATGACAAATGCATATAGTACCACATCAAAATGTAATGTAAATTACAAAATTTTCTATACCTTCCGGTGCAGCTAGTAAGCAGATAAATTTAGGTTCTAATAAAGACTATGTTAGCCACTAAGACAATTTGTGAAAAACCAATACAACATATTCGACATTAATTCTTAGAAGCCCATATCCTCCACTCTGGTGACACATTCTTTACGAGCAAAGCAACTGTGATTCTACAATGTCAAAGCGCTTAGTAATTCCTGGTAAATACCGAACTGGCTCAACTGCGGCTTTGGTAATAACCAAATTACCGCCTGGCTTCATAATCTTGCCATCTACCTGCAAACAACCTTTATCTGTTGCATCTTGCAGTTCTGGCATATTGATGTCGCCAAAGGGATCTGTTAGCTACCTCTAATCAGTTTTTATTTTTATGGCTTTAAATATCTAGTGTGGTATTAGTCGTATTGTTGAACCCAATAAATTACACAAGAATTTCATAATTAGCGATTAATCATGGCTAATTTAAAGATGACTTTAAAAATGATTTAATCGATATATTTTGTGAGAAAGTTAATACAAAGGTATATTCACTGATCTCAAATTCATGGATTCTTTATTTATCAATTCCTTACTTGAAGAGTTGAAAAACCCGGATCCCACAGTGCGCGACAACGCAACCAGAAAAATCTGGCGGATCTGGTTTCAGCAAAAGGGAATCTATGGGCTGGAAATAATCGACCGCAGTCAAAAGTTACTGGATGCAGGTGAAATTGCTGAAGCTGAAACAGCGCTGACGGCATTAATTAAAGACCAGCCAGATTTTGCCGAAGCTTGGAATCGTCGAGCTTTCCTCTATTACAGTATTGGCGATTATCAAAAATCTCTGGCAGATTGTCAGATGGTTGTGCAGATAAATCCAATACATTTTGGAGCGCTTCATGGTATGGGCTTATGTTATGCAGCAATAGGAGAGTATGGTCAAGCTATCCGAGCTTTTCAACGTGCTTTAGAAATTCAGCCCTATTCGCTAGTGAATCAAAAGTTGATTCTAGAATGTACATTTAGATTTAGCTACAACGGCAGATAGGAGAGAGTATCATACTGTTTTATGAATCCGTTATCATCCTCATCAACAACAATTCATCGCCTTAGTTACCATAGTTTTATTCAATAAGCTTCTATCTGAATTAAGAGCAGCGTCATTGCTGCTTGTACTAACAGCAACCAACCGTCAACTAGCAATTCTCGGTTGAATTAAAGCTAACTTTAGTACAAACTAGATAGCACAAGCAGAATGCAGTGGATTTTACTAAGCGATGTCTACGACGGGCTGCGCCTACGCCACTGGTATTTACAAAGACTACAGGTTTAGATGTAACTATCAAGGCGGAGTGGTCTCTAGCTTCTCAGTGGTACTCAATTGTTGATGGGGGTACGGTAGATTTATTTATGATTTATGGCATCGATGCCGTGAATACCATAGCTACAGTTACAGCAATTTTCAAGAAAGAACCTTGTGTCTGATTGCACATCCCAACTCAGCAATTAAAATTCTTACCGATCTTAAAGGCAAACCAATTTATGTCTCTGTTTCTGCTAAGATTATCTATTAACCTTTACTCAAAGCAAAGTATGGTTTTAGGAAGATCAAAAAGTAATTTGTGAATAAAGGGATAGGGTATTAACCTTTTAGTTGTTAATAACTGAACTTGAACCCCGTAGAAATAGCGTTTTTTTGAAGCTATATAACCCGGAGGCGGAGCGTTTTTGGCTTTGCTCTGTAATCCTCTAATTTGACCATTTTCACATTGAAGATGCGAATATTATCGCAGATTGGTACAGGGAATGAGTCTAAAAGATATTCCGTACAATCACTACTTTCTTTTAATATCATCCCTATTTGATGGAATAAATCATTCATCAGCATCGAGATTCCATGTAATCGTCGGTTAAAACGTGATTTTTCTAACATTGTAGAAATCAGATTGTGGTCTTTCATCTAGTTACAAGTTGCGCTCTGATTACCACTAAAAAATATTGCTGCAACCAGTGCCGTTGTGATAATTTCCGCATCACTCATCTCTGTGCGACATCTTCATGATGCCCAATCGCTTTTAACAAGTCATTAGTGATACGCATAGATAGCAATTATTTCGTTTAACATCTTCCCCTCCGTTTTTGTTCCTGGAGGGGATTTTATTATACATACTGACTCCATACACTACCCTGAAGCGCTAGCGATCGCATAACTAGCAGCTTGGGTTAATAGCCATAACTTTCTAGGCTTCGGTGCAAAATATGCTAAAGCGATCAGCAAGTAATCTTTCTCCAGCATTTGCTTCACTAACAACCACTTTTAACAAAAGCCCCAGACTATCAACCAAAGTTTGCCGCTTTTAGGTTTACTTTATAAATAGCCTCTAAAACACAAAAACCCCCGACTAAATTAGCCGAGGTAAAGTCGAGAAGTGAGATTAACGATGAGATACAGCGATACCGAAATCAAAAAATCTTAGCTAACGCTAAAACCAACCAAAACTAAAGCGGTGACGATTAAAGTTGTAAAAAGACCCTGTAAAACGTATTTACGTTGTTCCCAAATTGCTGGGTACTCAGCGTAGTACATCTTGGGTTCTGCTGCGTAGTTGTTGAAAATGCCGTCTTCGTTAGTGGTAGTGTACATAGTTTTTTCTCTTCTTTGTTTACTTATATAACGAAATATAACAATCATGTTACAAATCGTCAATATGACTTGACAAAGAAAGACTGATAGTAGATTTAAAAGTGACTTATCAGCGATCGCAGATTCTGGCGAAGCGGTTCTAGGCAATGAAAGCAGCTTGTATATAGCCCTCTTTTACCACTCTAGACAGAGGAAAAGTTCACGGTAATTGCTTATTTTGAACGAAAAAATCAAGAAGCGTTATGGCTGACTCGCTATCTCGATCTACCAGGACGCCCACAGAGTAATTAACACACCCTACTAATATTAGAGAATTTATTTTTTAAGATCCCCTAAATATCTAATCCAACTACCATTAAATCAGGCGGATATTCAACATTAAACTGATAATATATCTCTCGTCGCTCTTGGGCTGGAAGAGTTAACAGCCATTCTAAAATTCCCATTTCAGCGAGTTGAATTTGTGGGTTGCTGCGATTGAGACGTACTTTAATTTGCTCGTTGCGGCTAACTGGCAATTGTTCAGTTAATTTTAGATTTACTTCTTTATCAAGTAAGTTAGTAACAATCAACCGATAACTATAAGTAATCCGGCGCTGGTTGCTAATTAATCTTTTATCTACCAGGCGCTCAACTAAGTCGCGCTCAATTTTTAAACCTTCGTCAATTCCTAAGTTCAGTTTAAACTCTTGCCCTGGTGCAATATTTTCTAACCGAGTAGTGCCGACAAAAACGTTATCGCCGAAAATATTTGCTTTACCTGCTAACAAAGTCGCACCGTTGGGACTATTTTTCACATTAGCTTCTAAATAAGCAAAACTTACCAAGCGCGGCATTGCCCCATAATCGAAGCTACAAGGATAATCATCGTTGAAAATCGTAGTTTTATGGGGTGCGCCATCACTGGGAATATTACCACCGCCATTCAATTTAAAGGTAACTACACTCCCTTCTTTGGATACTTCTGCTGCAACGGTTTCTGCTGGGATAAGACTATCCTCTGTAACTTCGTCTTCTCCTTGCCAATCCGTTCTGGCAGCAGAAGCAGGCTGATCTAGTATGCTAGGCAGCAGTGGTGGCTGGGCAGCAAATCGAGCTCGTCGTTGTCGCGCTATTCGTGGACGTGGGGTATCAATATACCAAGGTTCAAGTTTGGGTGGGAGTGTACCTAATCCTGGTTTAGCGGTAGAAAGGGTGAGATTTGCACCAATCCAATCTTCGCCAGTGCTTTGAGTGATTTCTGCAAGGTAACTCAGATGCACAATATCGCTGGTAGTGCTAAAGCGTAAGTCATAAAGGGGAGTCCAACTAGCGCGATTCACTAAGTATGATACCTCTAATTCAAATTCACCTTCACCCGCTACTTCAACGGCTACAACTAAGCTAAAACTTTCTTTGGGATGGGGTGTTTGAATTATTTGCAATGAAATGTGGAGTGCTTGCAGTTGTTTATCTAATTCCTGCTGTTGAGTTTTGCACTCTCCAGATGCGATCGCATACTCACTATACTGGCTTCCAAGAAAGTTGAGGAAATCCAAAGTTTCGCTGAGGCTAAGATTTTTCCGAGACAAACTCTGTGCAAAGGGTTCTTCTGTTTTTTCACGTAAGCCGGCGATAAAACTAGATTGCAATGCTAAAGCATCCACCTGAGCTTGTAGGTGGCGTTTTTCTGCTTCTAATTGCTGAATTTGCCTTGTCAAATGTGCTACTCGCTCCGCTAGCGGTTCAGTAGTATAGATGCGATCGCTACTAACTCCCACCAAGCGCACCCCTACCGTACCTGTACCGCTAACCCGAACAGACTCAGTTTCTAGAGTCATTGGCACTGGGGTAATTACTAATTCCTGTTCAATTCCTGTTAAATCAACTACACCCCGCCGTGTAACTAATGCTCTGTCAGAATACACGGTAACAGCTACAATCTCGCTTTGTACTGTTTTGCGCCAAGACGGTATTTCCGGGTTAACCACTGCTAGTTTTCCCCCATTTTTAATGATTCTGCTGGTTAATTGTCAATGTTTATCGGTCTAACAGTCAACCCCTTTAGGGAATTCGTAATTCGTAATTAGGAATTATTTTAACCGTGAGTTGGTTAAAACGTACTATAAGCAGTATCAGCTTTTTGCTCGACAAAATTCTTTGCCGCAGCTAGTAGATACTCATAATAGGCACGAGCGACGATAGATAGCTGCTTGCCAGATGGGTAAACCATGTACCAATACCGCTGAATCGGGAAGTGTTGCACATCTAAAATGCTGAACTCTGAAGCGTCTGATAGTAAGGTATGACGGGATAAAACAGAAATTCCTAAACCACCTGCGATCGCTTGTTTAATTGCTTCATTACTTCCCAATTCTAGCTTGACTTTTACCGTCACCGCTTCTTCTTCAAATAGCTTTTGGACGGCGCGACGAGTTCCTGAACCTGGTTCCCGCATAATAAAAGGTTGGTTAGACAGGCGTTGTATAGGAATATTTTTTTCTTTGGATAAAGGATGATTAGTTGGTGCAAAGACTATCAAAGGATTTTCTAAAAATGGTTCACAAGTCACATCTATATTGTCTGGAATTTGACTCATAATATATAAGTCATCCAGATTCTGACTCATCCGTTCCAAAATTTGTTCGTGATTTGTAACTTGCAGCGAGATATCAATCCCTGGATAAAGTTCGCAAAATGGTCCTAACAAACGTGGGATAAAATATTTTGCTGTTGTAATCACTGCCAAACGTAATTGTCCTTGTTTTAGCCCTTTTAAATCTGCTACCTTCATTTCATACTGGGCTATATTGTGAAAAATCTGCCGACAAGTAGCAAATAATTCCCGTCCTGCCTCCGTCAGATACAATCGCTTCCCCACTTGCTCAAATAATGGCAAACCTACCGATTTTGTGAGTTGCTTGATCTGCATAGAAACAGTAGGTTGGGTGAGAAACAATTCCTCAGCAGCACGAGTAAAGCTACTGTGCCGTGCCGCCGCCTCGAACACCTTTAACTGGTGCAGCGTCGCTTGGTTCAAGGGTGATTCTCCTATATATAGCGATTAATAGATATAAAACTAGTATTGCTGAATACTGGCAAATGATATAGTGATGCTCACAGAAAGTTACGAGGTTTATCATAGATAAAACTCTATACTTTCTATTGGAATAAAGGTATTTTATTTATGGATTGAAAAAGCTATTATTCAGAATAGCTTAAGCGTAAGATGCCTTCCATCTAAACGATGAATGTTGAATAATGATTTCTCAAAATTCATCTATCATCATTCATCATTCCATAATTCTTCTTGAACTTTTGTAGGTAGCTTGGTTAAGTCTGGTAATCTTAGTACCTCAAGTTCCGCAACTTGTTCTTTAATATTCACTGGCAAGTTTAACGGTTCGCGTTCTTCTATCCAGCAGCTTGCTAGTGGCAAGGTTAACTCCATTTCGTCCAGCGGTCGGGGAATTACCATCACTGCATTCAATTCCCCAATGCGTTCTGCTTCAAACATTCCCGCTTCCACTGCTACCGCCACATTTGCTACGGAACCCCGAATAATCGCTGTACACAAACCCCCACCAATTTTCTCGTATGCTGCTAAATGAACATCAGCAGCTTTGAGCATGGCATCACACGCTCCTACCATCGCGGGAAATCCTCGCGTTTCTACCAAACCAATTGCTTGGTTACTCAGACGGCTGGAATTGCCCTCTTCCATTAATTTAGTGAAACGGGTTGTGATCGGAAGCACTATATCTAGGTTGGGATAAGGTCGGGGAATTACCAAACTAGAAATCAATTGACCAAACTGTTCAGCCGTTTGCACACCTGATTCTACCGCCAGACGCACATCAGCAATTCCACCCCGGATGATCGCAGTACAATGACCGCCACCAATTTTTTCATACCCAACGAGGTGAACTCCCGCCGATTTCAGCATCATATCCGCTGTACCAACGATCGCCGGAAAGCTGCGGGTAGAAACTAAACCCAAAGCAGTATCCTGAAAGGTTTCTTGATTACTCACTCCCTGAATGGTGCGAATAGACCGTTGATTATATGTTTCCATGATCAATTCTCCAAAATACGGAAAAAGCCGACAACTTACAATTAACACTTACTCGGACTAATCGTCAGAGTTTGGGTCGCTCAAGGATTGTCTATGAGGAAACAGTGTAGTCAACAGTCTGTTTATGCTTCCTTGTCCATAAATTTGAGTCCCAAAACCGTTAGGGGATTCTGCGGCTAGCTGACTGGGGTCTGAGTTCTGTTCTGTAGACGGTTGGGCGGCTTCTGCCAAAGTGGAGTCAGCATAATTCGTTGGTTCCTCCACAGGAGAAGGCTGACTTTCTGGAGTCGCGGGAGATTTAAAATAAGAAATCGACTTGTTTTGTTTGAAATCTACAAAAGCCGAAGCTGAGAAATTAGTTGAGGAAATTTCCTTTTCCTTAACTCCACCGGAGCGATTTTCCTCTTCCTTCGGTGATGGTGCATTTGTAGTAGAAGTTGGGTTATTTGTAGATGGTTCTGGCTGCTTTGCCCTGGCAATCTGCCGACTGGTGTCTCCTAAAATTGAACCAGGCGGTACTACTTGTCCAGGTTCAACCGAATAGTTAAAAACTGTAGTCGCAGAACCAATACAAGCATTTGCGCCAATTTTGCCCTTGCCAATCATCAAAAAACCTGCTCCCAGGTTTGCACCTGCTTCTACCTCTAGGGTGCCTTCATGGACTTGGAGAATTGCTCCCATGCCAATACAGACCCCTGGCCCAATGACGATCTTGCTGTTTACAGCCGCTTGGAGGATCACCCCAGGTGCAAGTACCGCGCTTGGATGAATAGTCACCTCACCACTAATGTAAGAATCAAAGTTATTGCTGAGGCGCAGTAGCGGCACAGACATGGAAATTTTAACCTCGGAAGCCGGATGTAGTTCTGAGTGCTGTTAGCTTTCTTCGGGGCCTTTAGCCTGTGCTGAGTTCTGAGTGCTGAGTAATTAGTATGTTTCAAAATCTGAGTTTACAGTTGGTGTGACTGGTGTCTTTCAAGTGTTAACTCAGCACTCAGCACTTTTAACTCAGCACTGCTATGGTCGTTGGATGATCGTTTCTAATAGGCGACGCTTGGCTTTGGGGTCAACACCAATTAAGCGCACATATTCCCCTTGGTATTCACCGAGTTGTCTTTCTACGGCTGCGATCGCTTCTCTTTCTGAGGAGGCTTGAATTTGACCGGTACTAGTCCAGGAACCTGTACGGAATCGCCGTTGATCTACGTGTTCAATGCTAATTTTTGAGCCGCTAGCCAATAATTGCCGGAGTTGGTCTACGACTTCACTACTCAAGCGGGTACTGGTAGCTGTTGCTATAGCAGTAGTAGAGTATGCACTGCTAGTAAATGATTTCTGAGTGCCAGAGGAGGCTACTTGATCGTTTGGACGCTGGATAATGGTCTCTAATACCCGCCGTTTGGCTTTAGGATCGATGCCAATTAAGCGTACATATTCCCCTTCGTATTCGCCGAGGTGTGCTTCTATGGCTGCGATCGCTTCTCTTTCTGAGGAGGCTTGAATTTGACCAGTACTAGTCCAGGAACCTGTACGGAAGCGGCGCTCATCCACGTGTTCGAGGCTAATTTTAGACCCGCCAGCCAATAAGTGCCGAAGTTGGTCTACCACTTCAGAACTCAAGCGGTTACTGCTAGCTGTTCCGACAGAGGGTGCTGCACTACTAGTAAATGATTTGTGACCACCAGAGGAAGCTACTTGACCATTTGGACGTTGGATAATGGTCTCTAATACCCGCCGTTTGGCTTTGGTGTCAATGCCGATTAAACGTACATACTCGCCTTGATGACTTGCTATACATTCTTCCAAAGCGGAGATGACTTGATTTGTGGAAGTTGCTTCAATTGGCTTGCAACTAGTCCAGGAACCAGTGCGGAAACGACGCTCATCTACGTGTTCCATGCCAATTTTGTAACCACCTGCCAAGAGTTGGCGAATTTGCTCTAGAGTTTCGCCATTGACTTGGCCACTGCTAGAACTGTTACCATTACCATTACTGCTGCTGTAGCTGCTGTAACTACTATTGCCACGACTAGCCGGCGCTTTAAAACTGGTAGCTGGTTTTGCATCATCATCGGGACGTTGGATGATGGCTTCTAGCACACGTCGTCTACCTTTGTCAATGCCAAACAGTCGGACATACTCGCCGCTATGCTCTTGTAGACAGCTTTCTAATGCTGCGATCGCTTCATTGAGCGATCTCGGTTCGATTGGTTGACAACTAGTCCAAGAACCTGTGCGGAAACGTCTTTGGTCTACATGTTCCGTACCAATTTTATACCCTTGCCCCAATAGATACCGCAACTGATCTATTGTTTCTCCACCCAAGCTATTGCTCGACACTTCACTACTCCTTTCCAACTCTAAAACAGTAATACCATTACCTGTATAAGATTTAGCGTTCTCATCCCGAATGGGTGCTATACATTTACTATCCGCAGCACAGAGATAACCAGCTCGTAATGCCTGATTAATCCCAACCACATGATGAGCAAATTCTTTATCCTGATCTTGCACATCTGGCAAACGGTCCGCTTGCTGCTGGCTGGTAATTATTGCTCCCGAAGGTACATACTTCCCAGATGGAATCTCTACGTCTTGAATCAAAGCGTGCATCATCACGATGCAACCTGCACCCACCCTGGCATTAAACACCGTAGAGCGAAAGCCAATGAAGGAATTATCACCTACATAAGCTGGCCCGTGAATTAGAGCCATGTGGGTAATGCAAGTGTTTTTACCAATCCATACTGAGTATTTATTTTGGTCATCGCCAATTACTCGGCCTTGCTCCAACCCATGAATGACAACACCATCTTGAATATTGGTGTTTTCACCCAGATAAAAAGGTGTGCCTTCATCCGCTCTAATCGTAGTCCCCGGAGCAACGATTACATTTGCACCTATTCGTACATCCCCAATTACATTGGAGAATGAATGTACAAAGGCAGTTTCATGGACTTTGGGTTCAGCTAAATTCCTTGACCACGGGGTTGGGGGTGCCGCCGTGCTGCGGACTGCCATCGCGAGATTCCTCCTGTATTGTCATTTGTCAGTTGTCATTTGTCAGTTGTCATTTGTCATTTGCCCTGAACTAATGACTAATGACTAATGACTAATGACTAATGACCAATGACTATCGATATTGATCTTTTTTGCTGTAAATGAGGCGATCTTCAACGTAAATAGTATCTATGATCGCCACCACTGCTGCATCCAATGGACGCTGTTCATTGCCAACAACTTGACGAGCGGCACTACCACGAGTGATGAGTACCCACTCATCTACTCCTGCTCCCACAATATCTGCTGCTACTTCATACTCTGGTAGGATATTGCCGTTTTCATCTACTAATTGTAACAACAGTAATTTCACACCTCTAAGAGTTGGATCTTTTTGGGTGCTAACTACTGTGCCGCGAACTTTGGCAATTTGCATTACAAATTACGGTCTTCTACCGAAAGGACGAATTGCGTTCACATTCTCCCGGAACTGCTCTACGTCTTCGGTATAACGAATTGGGAGGACGTATTCCAAGTTTTCGTGAGGACGAGCAATGATATGAGTAGACAACACTTGTCCGCCATTGACTCGCTTTACAGATTCAACTCCTGCGGCCACAGAAGCTTGCACTTCTGAAACGTCACCCCGGACAATTACTGTCACCCGACCACTACCGATTTTTTCATAACCTACTAAAGTGACGCGGGCAGCTTTCACCATCGCATCAGCGGCTTCCACCACTGCTGGAAAGCCTAGCGTTTCAACCATTCCCACTGCAATTGACATTAGTTTTAATCCCTATTTCAAAGTTTTTAGTCTTGGACAAAAGTGATGCTCGATCGGGTAAAGAGCGTTAATTTCTTTGTTTAAACAGCTTTTAAGTACGGAATTGTTCGACCGCTTCTGTGTAACGTATCGGCAAGACGTATTCCAGGTTTTCGTGAGGACGAGCAATGATGTGAGTGGATAACACTTCACCACCAAAGACTCTTTTCGCCGCTTCAACTCCAGCTGCTACAGAAGCTTGCACTTCCGATACATCTCCCCGAACTATCACGGTGACGCGAGCGCTACCAATTTTTTCATACCCTACTAAGGTGACACGGGCGGCTTTCACCATCGCATCAGCAGCTTCCACCACTGCTGGAAAGCCCTTTGTTTCAATCATTCCAACTGCAATTGGCATCGCAGAACTCCTACAAAATTAATGCAATCTGTACTGTCGTTTGAATTTTTTGACGGGGAGAGCCTGATCTTATAGCTAAGAAAACACTTCCAAATTAAGCATAGGAAAGCTTGGCGTTCCTGGCAATATAAATTACTATAATAGTTTATGATAAGAAAGTTTTAAAAAACTTAACATAAATTTATCTTGGCTTCTGAGCAATTAAAGTTTACTGATTCCTTGAGCAGCCACTTATGCTTTATAATTTCTTTATCACATTTACAAAACGACATTCATAACCAAGGCTAATCCTATCTGACGAGGGGTAAGCAGCGGCTGTATGTTTTGCTGTATCTATCTTTTCTCAAATATTGCTAAGTGTACAAGGACTAGGTGAAACATATATAAGTTTTTTAAATATATCGTATAAAGTACTTTGGTCAAAGTAGAAATACAAATGTAAAAAGGTCGGTGATGTTAAAGCAAGTAAATGCTTTTGCTTATGTAAAGTTATATTTTACTTATAATTAATAGGGTAACTTTAAGTAAAAGTACTTCTGTAAGTTTAGTTAAAATAATAGTAAAAAAACATCGATATTTTGATAAATTAATTTTATTAAAAAAAATTGTTTTGAATTTTTTTAAAATCAAGGCTGAGTCATCAAGGGAAATTTAAATGGATCAATTTCTATTTTCAACAAGTTGGTTTGTGCCTTTGTATAGCTTATTAGGCGCAATTTTGACCTTGCCGTGGGGAATAGGAATAATTCAGCGAACAGGGCCAAGACCTGCGGCATACTTCAACTTGTTGACGACCGTTTTAGCTTTTGTCCATAGCCTGTTTGTATTTAAAAATATCTGGGATAGAGAACCAGAAAACTTACTAATCAATTGGTTCAAAGCGGCAGATTTAGACTTATCTTTTGCCTTGGAACTATCGCCAGTCAGCATGGGGGCAACAGTTTTAATTACAGGGTTAAGCTTACTGGCACAAGTTTACGCTCTGGGTTACATGGAAAAGGACTGGTCGTTAGCGCGTTTTTTTGCGCTGCTGGGATTTTTTGAAGCGGCGCTGAGTGGTCTAGCAATCAGTGATTCTTTGTTTCTCAGTTATGCCCTTTTGGAAGTCCTGACGCTTTCGACTTACTTGCTGGTGGGGTTCTGGTATGCTCAACCACTAGTAGTAACGGCGGCGCGAGATGCGTTTTGGACTAAACGGGTGGGAGATTTGTTGCTGTTGATGGCTGTAGTGACACTTTCCACCTTAGCCGGGAGTTTGAACTTTTCGGATTTATATGAGTGGGCACAAACAGCTAATTTAAGCCCAATGACATCGACGTTACTAGGGTTGGCGTTAATTGCTGGACCTGCTGGTAAATGTGCCCAATTTCCACTGCACCTGTGGTTAGATGAGGCAATGGAAGGGCCCAACCCCGCGTCGGTAATGCGCAACTCTCTGGTAGTAGCTGGTGGTGCTTATTTACTGTATAGATTTCAACCATTATTAGCCCTATCGCCAGTTGCCTTGAATGCCTTGGTAGTCATGGGTACAGTGACAGCAATTGGGGCGACATTAGTATCCATAGCTCAGATTGACATTAAGCGATCGCTGTCTCATTCCACCAGTGCATATATGGGGTTAGTGTTTTTAGCAGTGGGGTTACAGCAAGGGGGTGTAGCCTTGATGTTGCTGTTAGCTCATGCGATCGCCAAAGCATTATTATTTATGAGTTCTGGTTCAGTCATCTTGACTACCCAAAGCCAAGACTTAACAGAAATGGGCGGTTTGTGGTCACGGATGCCGGCCACCACCACTGCCTTTGTGGTCGGTTCAGCCGGGATGGTGACACTGCTACCACTAGGAAGTTTCTGGGCAATGCTAGCATGGGCTGATGGTTTCGTGAGTATTAGCCCTTGGGTAATTGGGGTTTTAATATTAGTCAATGGTTTGACAGCATTGAATTTGACAAGAGTATTTAGATTAGTCTTCTGGGGTAAACCGCAACAAAAAACCCGTCGCACCCCAGAAGTTGGTTGGCAGATGGCCTTCCCAATGGTATTTCTGACAGTGCTAACTCTACTTCTACCTCTAATGTTACAGCAATGGTACTTACTACCCGATTGGGAAAGTATTAATTGGTATGTGGCCTTAGCGTTGTTTGGGTCTACAGTAGTGGGCGTAGGTTTAGGGTGTACAGTTTATCTACACAAAGCTTGGTCTAGATCCAGAATCTTGGCATGGAGATTTCTGCAAGACCTGTTAGGTTATGATTTTTATATTGACCGAGTTTATCTTGTAACCGTGGTAAGTGTAGTAGCACTGCTATCTAAAATTTCTGCTTGGAGCGATCGCTACTTGGTTGACGGTTTAGTAAACTTGGTTGGGTTTGCAACCATTCTTGGCGGACAAACTTTAAAGTACAGCATTTCTGGACAATCTCAGGGCTATATGTTGACCATCCTAGCAGTTGTCAGCGTCCTGGGTTTTTTCATCAGTTGGTCATTGGGTTTACTAGATAAATTGCCTTTTTAAGAGTGCTGAGTGCTGAGTGCTGAGTTAAGGAGTTAAAAATTTATTATTTTCTCCTTACTCCCCTGTTCCCCTTACCTAAAGTCTATGCTTAGTGTTTTAATTTTAGTGCCGCTAATCGGCGCAGCTTTAATTGGTTTCTCACCCTCTGGCATCAGTGGGAAATTCGCCCGTAGGGTGGCTTTGGTCTTTGCCAGTATTGCTTTCTTGTGGACAATCCTATTAGTAACTCAGTTCCATCCCAAAGAAATTACTCAACAGTTTGCTGAGTCTCTTCCTTGGGTAGATGCTTTAGGGTTGAACTATAACCTTGGGATAGATGGTTTATCTTTGCCATTGCTGGTTCTAAATGGATTGTTAACTTGTATTGCCATTTACAGCAGCGATGAATCCCTACAGCGTCCGAAATTTTATTACTCTTTGATACTATTATTAAGCGCTGGGGTGACAGGAGCTTTTCTAGCACAGGATTTACTGTTATTTTTCCTGTTTTACGAATTGGAACTAATTCCGCTGTATTTGCTGATAGCCATTTGGGGTGGCGCGAAGCGGGGTTATGCAGCGACTAAATTTCTCATTTATACAGCCGTTTCAGGAATCCTGATTTTAGCAAGTTTCCTCGGCATGGTTTGGCTGAGTGGTTCCTCTAACTTTGCACTAGCAACCTTGAACACGACAACTTTACCTCTAGCAACACAGCTATTACTGCTAGCGGGAATTTTGGTAGGTTTTGGGATTAAAATTCCCTTAGTTCCCTTTCATACTTGGTTGCCAGATGCTCACGTTGAAGCTTCCACACCGATTTCCGTGCTATTGGCTGGGGTGCTATTGAAGTTAGGAACTTACGGCTTACTGCGCTTTGGGATGAACTTGTTACCAGAAGCTTGGAGTTATCTAGCTCCTTGGTTGGCAACTTGGGCAGTAGTAAGTGTGCTGTATGGTTCATCATGCGCGATCGCCCAAAGCGATATGAAAAAAATGGTAGCATACAGCTCCATTGGACACATGGGTTACGTGCTTTTAGCGGCGGCGGCGGCCACACCTTTAAGTGTGTTAGGTGCTGTGATGCAAATGATTAGCCACGGCTTGATTTCCGCAATGCTGTTTTTGTTGGTAGGGGTTGTGTATAAAAAAGCCGGAAGCCGTGATTTAGCAATCATCCAAGGATTACTGAACCCAGAACGAGGTATGCCAGTAATCGGTAGCTTGATGATTGTCGGAGTCATGGCCAGCGCTGGTATACCGGGAATGCTAGGGTTTATTTCCGAATTCGTAGTTTATCGGGGAAGTTTTCCAGTTTTTCCAGTGCAAACTCTGTTATGTATGCTTGGTACTGGTTTAACAGCAGTTTATTTCCTAATACTCGTCAACCGCGCCTTTTTTGGACGCCTATCTGCATCAGTTACCAACTTACCGCGTGTGTATTGGAGCGATCGCATCCCACCTGCAATTTTAGCTGTGCTGATTGTGATTTTCGGCATTCAACCTAGTTGGTTAGTGCGCTGGACTGAACCAACAATTACAGCAATGGTAAATACCCAAAATGTAGTATTAGCAGTGTCCTTGGATAAAGCAGTGGGGAATGGGGACTAGGGAATGGGGACTGGGGAAAAGTTTTCCTAATGCCCAATACCCAATGCCCAATGCCCCAATCCCTAAAATTTTTGGAGATATGGCAATGGTAACTATTAAAAAAAAAGCTACTCGCAATCCCTTAGCTGAGTATATTGAACGTCTACAAAAAGGAGATGCATTACTCCCCGATAGTCCAGAGAATGTGCTGGAAGTTGTTGGTATTCTTAAAAGCTATGGGGTAGTTTTAGATGCCTATTCAAAAAATCTTAACTATATTGCCGAGCATCAGTTTTTAGTATTTTTCCCATTTTTTAAATACTTTAATGGGGACGTTTCTTTTCAGAAATTACTTCGTCACTGGTGGCATGACCGAATTAATTTTGAATATGCCGAATATTGCATGAAAGGCATGATGTGGCACGGTGGCGGCGGACTAGATACGTATTTAGATACACAAGAATTTCAAGAAAGAGCGCAAGCTGTTATCGCCGTAAAATTTAAAAATAATCCCTTCATTTTGGGTATTAACCAACTGTTTCCAGATTTCTTAACAGAACAGTTGCGTGTCTCTGCTTACTACACCGGTTTAGGTCAATTCTGGCGAGTCATGGCTGATATGTTCCTCAGCTTATCAGACCGCTATGACCGAGGCGAAATCAAATCGATTCCCCAAGTTGTAGACCACATTAAAGCAGGGTTAGTGGCAAATGCATCAAACCCAATTACCTACGCTGTCAAAATTCGAGGTAAGGTCTATGAAATAATTCCTAAAAGCGTTGGTTTGACGTTCTTAGCAGATACAGCAATACCTTATGTAGAAGCAGTATTCTTCCGAGGAACTCCTTTCCACGGTACTGTTTCATACAACGCCCAAGGATATCAAATTCCCCCAGATCAAACTCGATTTCAATATGGTGCATTGTATGCCGATCCTTTACCCATCGGTGGTGCGGGTATTCCTCCTACCTTGTTGATGCAAGATATGCGTCATTATCTTCCAGAATATTTGCACGAAATTTATCGTCGCAGTCTGCGGGGTGAAGATGATTTGCGAGTCCAAATTTGCATGAGTTTCCAAAAATCGATGTTTTGCGTGACGACAGCAACGATTTTGGGACTGATGCCTTATCCTTTAGATACTAAAGATCCAAATGAGGAAAAAGGTAATCAAATTTATTTAGAGAAGTGGATGAGTCGGTTACAAACTTCGCGGTTGCTGGATGTGAATAAATAGGTAAAGATTAGACTTCTGGTTCAACGCCTAAAGAGCGCAATTGAGCAGTCAAGCGATCGGCTCTTTCTTCACCAGTCAACAACAAATTACCTTGCAAATCCCACCAGCGTAGCCAAGGTAATTCCATATTGTAATATTGTCCCTGCCAAATTCCTAACTCAACTCCTAAAGGATGTATAGGATAATGTCCCCGTTCATTTGCTATTAATAACTGATATTGTCCACCAATTAATTCATAAACTTCCACACTGGCTTTATTCATTTCATAAATGCTGTAGAAGGGAGGACGAATCACCTGCTCATAAATCCAAAATTTTCCCTTCCAAGGAGTTTTGTCTCGCTCCTGACTACCATCGCCAGAAACAAATTCTAATGCAATTAATGGGGCAATAAACTCTCGCCAGAGTACATAAGACCTGCGCGTTTGTCCATCCAGAGTAGGTGGTACATTCCCTACATAAAACCAGTCTGGTGCTTCTGCGCCTTTTTCTGGGGGGTCAGTAATGCGCCAGTAGATACCGCTATCTTGACCAATACAGTATTGCCCATCAGGATGACGTTTTTGCAATATCGGTTTAATCGAGTCGGTTAGGAGAATGCTTTGGGGATGTTCCTGAAAGTTTTTCACGAATGTACCATCAGACTCAGGAAGCTGTGTATGGTCTGGGAACGGGGTGAGGGCGGTGGATGGATCGGTTGCAGAGGTCATAAGACTACCTTTGCAGGAGTAAGGGTTGTTTTTTAGTTTAGCAGTGGAAGGGGAGATGGGGCGATCGCTTACTACTCGCCAACTAATGCCAGAATCATAGGTGGTTCAGCCACGTTCTAATTCCCGTTGTAAGTCATCAAAATCAACAATGAAGGCATCGATTTGTTCACGGGATAAAGCCAGGAGAAAATCTGTTCTATCTAAATCGGCGATATTAGCTGCTTTCTCTTGAGAAATTTCACTGCGTCCATACCAGTGTATGGCCGCAGCCAAACGCAATTCACGGACAAACTCATTAGATGATAGGCGCAGGGCAGAAAATATTTCTTCGGGTAGCTCTAAGGTGACAATAGTCATAAATCTTATGCAGTGTGAAAGCCTATTCTAGATTTTCACTATATGAAAAACAATTCGCAATGGGCTACGCCCCGCTACGCTAACGCAATTAAATACTTATGCCCCGCCCTCGACGCGAACTTAAATCAGGCTTTTGTTATCACATTACTACCCGTTGCAATAACCGGGAATTTCGGCTGACGCGGTTAGAATGTCGTGAAGTTTTCCTTTATGCCATTAAGAAGGCACAGGATAAGTATAAATTTAAACTCTATGCTTTGTGCATTATGTCGAATCATGTGCATTACTTGATAGAGCCACAACAGCCAGAAGATTTGCCCAAAATTATGCACTGGCTCAACTGGTATACTGCCATGTGCTTTAATCGAATGTTGAACCGCACTGGGCATTTTTGGGAGAAGCGATACCACAGTACAGGTTTTAGCAACACAGATCGACAACGGGCGTTGAATACTCTGCGATATATTCACGCTAACCCAAAAGCGGCGGGAATACAGCAGGGTTTTTTCTATGACTTTAGTAATTATGGCACTCACGACCGTTTGAGTAATGATGGCATAACTCAATGGCATCCAGCATTTTTACAATTGGGGCGAACTTTAGAAGAGTGCGCGGCCAGGTATCGCAGATTTTGTCAGAAATATAAGCCAAAAGCGCAACCAGAAAAGCGAAATTTTTGGGGAAGTCACTTTTTGCCTTCGATGATTAAGAGTGGGAAGGCTAAAAAGTCGTCGCCTGGGCAGATGAGTTTACCTTGGGATAACCAGAGGGTGACGGAATCTACTGAGGTGCATGAGGTAGCGGAAAAATTTATTCAGGCAAATCGCTATCAGCCGACGGTGCCAGGTATCGGATTTATGAAATGTTGATTATTGCGGTGAGGTATCGGATTTATGAAATGTTGATTATTGCGTGGGAAAAGAGGCTGTGATAAATGTTTACAAATTTCTGAAAGCTTTATATGTTACATTTTACAAGTCGCGACGCGAGAAAAAAGAAGGTGTTCTTACTGTTCGTGGTATTGGTATTGAAATTAGAAGGTAAGTGTCCCTCACAGGCAGAGGCACTATATTTTACTTTACTCAAATCTATCCAATTGTCACCCACTCTCCACTCCACGCGATCGCCGAAGCGACTAAAAGCTTTGTATATTTCGTCTAAATCAAAATCATCCCTAATACCACCAAAACGTGCATATATCCTTATGAAGGGGGCGAAAATCTTCAACAAAGGTGAACTTGTTCGACTTCCTTCTAAGATTCCACCCTCTTCGAGATATATTTTTTTCTGAACACTAAACCCAAATTTTCCATTGCTGTAATTAACCCACAGTTGGTCAATAGTTCTCAAGTCTTCACAGGGAAATTCCTGAATGTCTTCTATTTGCAGATAGCCTTGTTTTTCCCTTCCTGCGACTTCCAGCATCACCTTAAATGTTTCCTCATCAGCCTCTTTCCACATACCTGCTGCTAGATAGTAAGCGAGTTGATGATACTTTTCGGGTATGCGAAACCGGACTAGGTGAAATTTCTCTGTTGAGGTTTCGCGCCTATAACAGATTCCTGCCTCACCAAATCGTTCTCTAGTTCTCTGACTCAACCAGGCACAAAACGCATTTCCTTGGGCAAAGCCGATTTCACCTGGTTTGATTTCAATAGTTAAGTCGCTGTTGGTTGTCTCTAAGAAAAACAGGCGATATTCTGCCTCAGTAATCTCAGTATCATCTACCACTTGCCCTGGCCAGATTTTGTCACCTGTCTCTGTGGTGGCGATCGCCATCTGGTCTTCTTTTTCTGAACTCCCTACAAAACAATCTTCGTTCAGGTGATTTAGCCGTTTTTCCAGTTGCACTGATGCTGCTAACTTAAAAACTTCCAGGTCATCTGACTTCAAACCCTCTTCTACCTTTTTCAGTAGTTCCTGTTCTTTCTTTGGACTAACTCTGAGCTTGTTCTGCAAACACTCGTAAGCAAGGGTTAAGGTGGCGACAGTTGGGTTGTTTAATGCCGCATCAATCAGGTTATCGACTTTGACTTGACCTGCATAGAATAAAATAGTTTGTCTCCTCCAATCCAGGTATTGGTTATTTTTTCCATCCAGGTATTGGTTATTTTTAGTAAAAACTTCTAATAAATAAGGCTCATGCTCTGCCTTTGTGAGTTCAACCGCCGTTAAATACTCCTGAAAGGTGCGATGGGTAAATTCATAGAGTTTTTCTTGTTTGCGATCGCTCAACAGTTCTCGCACACCACTATCATCTCTTTCGATAAAATCTTCTGGTTTAACCTGTTGTCCCCCCTCAACCATCTGAGCTAGTTCTGCCTGAAGAAACTCTTTTGCTAGAAAAATATTACTGTCCTGATTACTCTCATCTAGCGTAAACTGAAGTACTTGGCGTTTGGTCATCTCCAATGCGAGTGCCTGCAAAGCTTCTTGCTTTTGCTCTGGCTTGAGTGGATATCGGGTAGTTCCAGAAGCAGATTGCCGTCCTTGGAGAAGCACATCACAAACTTGCTTGTAAAGTCCTGTTCGGGTTGGAGAAAGACTCGTTTTCTGCTTGTAAGTATTAATAATCAATGCCAGTAAAAGCGGGTTAGTTGCCATCAAGCGGAGTGAAGAAACTGCATCAATTTGCCGCACTAACTCGTTTTTTTTGGATTCGGCAATTTTCTTCAACTGTTTTTGTGATTGTTTTCTAGAATTTTTACGTTTTTCTAGATTAAAATACCACTTGAAAAGAAAGCTATTGCGCTGTTGAGTGGTGAATGACCGCACAAAATAAGCTGGGGTATCTGGCAGAGGAGCTTGATTGTAAGCTTGTGGACGCGATGTGAGAATGAACGGTAATTTATGCTGATAATTTCGGAGTTGCTGATAAACCCAAGTACTTACCTGCCGTCGATGCTCATCGTCCGCAACTTCATCGAGTCCATCTAACATTACCAAACACTTGGCGTCTTTAAGCTGTTTTATAAACCAATCATGAGTTTTTGTTGATTCATCTCCCATCGCTTTAGCGATTACTTGAGCTAGAGAGGAGTTAGCATCTGCAACAATAGCGGGAGCCACATCTCTCAACCTCAACAAAATAGGAATAAGTTGAGGCAAACCTCGACACAATTTTGATTGTTTTCGCAGAGCAAGCAGAAGCGTGATGTGCCGTAAAAGTGTGGTTTTTCCTGAACCAGGCGCTCCTAAAATTACCAGTCGTCGCAACCTCGAATTTTTTTTCGTAATCTTTCTCAGCAAACTACTAATTTCACTTTCCTGCTGAGTAGTAATAGTTATAGAGGTTGCTGTTTGCCCGGATTCCGAATTTTGCTCCGGCTCAGTTTGATCACCGGAGGTCAAATCTTGAGGATTAGAAACTGGCGTTTCTGAATTAAAGCCCAAGGGGACAAATACATTTTCCAGATCCAGTCCTTCGCCACTAAATCCGCGCCCCTGGTATTCTTCACATTCAGCTATTTGTCGGGCAAGATACTCTGCCCCAAACCGATCTGTAATTTGCGTCCACCATTTGGGAATTTGAGTAGTAAGTATCCAGTCCAAAAATTTATCGAAATAGGGAAGAAGTTTATTCCCAATTCTGATGATGATAAAGACAAGAACGGTGATTCCTAAAAAGATAGCAAACTCTTTCCATCGGGCATTTTTGGCATGATCAGCAGCAATAGCAATAAAAATACCCGGTACACCCCACCCGACTAATTTGTTATCTAAAATCTTTTGTACCGATTCCCACCAAGCGGGTTGATTATCTTGGCTTTGAGTCATAGTAATTAATAAAACTTGACTTAATAAACTGCGTCCACGTTGAAAACCGTAGTTCTGTATGAATAAAAAAACCCTCATCCCCCAGCCCCTTCTCCCAATATTGGGAGAAGGGGAGCCGGAAAGAAGTCCCTCTCCCTACTTGGGAGAGGGATTTAGGGTGAGGGCAAAAACTACGGTTCTCAACATAGATGAGGTTTAACTTAATATTATGTTAATTAAGACCGCAGGTATTCCTAAACTGATAAACTTTGAATTTAAGATTTTTCAAAAGCCCTCAAGGTTCAACAGCGTGTTCTGGTCTTGTCGATCGCTTGTTCTAAAACCTGATTTTAGCAGTATAAGCGATCGGTACCTACGAAAATACACTTAATGAATAATTTAAGTAAATTTTAATGAGATACTAGGCTTCTGGTTCAACACCAAGCGATTCAGTTTCTCTGAAACTCAAGCGATCGCTATCTTTTTCGTTAAGTTTCAATATCTTGCGATCAAATATTATCTATTCTCGAAGAATTAGTCAACTTAAGCCCCGGCGAATAGAATTCGCGGCTACACAGGCAAAGTCCGCCTCCGCAGACTAAGGTCAAATTAAGGGTTTGAAACCCACGGAGGTAGGTTTTGTTTGTGTAGACGCGGTTTCTAACCACCTGTTTCTTATATTTTGTCTTTCCTGTCAATGCGTAAGTCCTAATAATATTTATCGATTGGTTCGCCACCTAACCAAGAATCTCCCGAATTGAATTCGGGAGAGTGTCAAAAAAATCCAAATGTATTGTCTTTATCAAGCAACAACCTCTTGCTTAGGCTTCCGCGCTGGACGCTTGCGTTCGCTGCGACGAACGCCCCCTGCCATTTTGTACTCATCGCTATTCTTGCCATACTTTGCAGCTACGCTGACTAACACATGTTCTGTTAGTTCCATCAGCGACTTTTCGGCTAATTCTAAAGCTCCCTGAGTTAGATCGACGGTGGAGAGGCTGGAGTTATAAACTTCCAACTTGTCCTGTGTTTTTTTGATGGCGGTGGCAAAGGTGTCAATAGTGACTCCATTACCTAAATCTAAGGTGGGATTAATCGATTTCAAACCCGCAATCCGACGCTGTGCTCTATCAAGTACTTTAGATCCACGTTTTGGACGTGACATATATAACTTTCCTTTTCTTAATCATGCACTAGGATAAAAACTGACTTCTATCCTTGTCTTTACACCATTAGGATAAATAAAATTGGGGTGATTGACACCCGCAATATTCAGTATTGTTTAAAAGATTTAGTACAAAGAATATTGTGTTTATTCAGTGAATTTATTGAGATTTATCCGAATTCAAGAAACGACTGCCCGAATTCAAGAAACGATCGCCCGAATTCAAGAAACGACTGCCCGAATTCAAGAAACGATCGCCCGAATTCAAGAAACGACTGCCCGAATTCAAGAAACGACTGCCCGAATTCAAGAAACGACTGCCCGAATTCAAGAAACGATCGCCCGAATTCAAGAAACGACTGCCCGAATTCAAGAAACGACTGCCCGAATTCAATATCGCGCTTCTTGTTTGATTGCAATATCGAACTCCTATTTAATTTTTGCGAGGCTCGGTACGCCTTTATCTCGCTTCGCTCATGAAGATTCCCTGCGATCGCCCTGATTCCTCATGCTTAATCTATGTAAAAATGTTTAGTTAAATTATTTTAAGAGTATAAAAACATATTGTAGAAAATATAAAAAAGGCGATCGCTGCTCACCAAAGCGATGGGTATTTTTTTAGTAGGAAGTTCCTTATTCTCTTAGGCATTATCATTTCATAGTACAAGTATACTAATTAGCTGCTAAAATGCTTTAAAAGTCAGCTAGCCTTGCTTGAGGTAGTATGAAAAAAATCCCAGACACGGACAAAAAGCCCATTTTGCTGTTCCAGCCTACATTTGTAACTACTGCTATAGTGCCACTGCAACCCCAAGAAAAAAAAATCATCAGTGAAGGAGAGCGTTTTATAACACAAGTCGAACGCATCAATCAGATGGCGGAAGAGTTAGAAGCAGCGATATTAGAGTTGAAAGCGATCGCTAACACAATAAATACTCAAAAACGTTACCCACTCTTGATAAAGGAGCTATGCAAAAATATTTGTCAGTATTTCGCAGTTAGCATCCCTTGGGTGAAACGAAAGTCTGACGAATCATTTATTTTGACAACGCGAAAAGTTGATTTATTCCGAGCCGAAAGGGAAGCTGCACTGCTAGCAGAGCAACTTCGTCAGCAAACCAAAAAAAGATTAGCATCGCAGCGACACAGAAAAAACAAGAATGGGGCTGAAGCTGACACAAAACGCTTCTTCAAAAAGGTATTAGTCAACAAATCTTAAAATTATCAACATTCAACGGCAGATCGCCTCTGAGGTTGTAACAGTTATGCTGATTGAAGTGGCAGAAGGAACTTGTTCCTCAAAATTGCTAGATACTACACTGCCATTATTTCTTTGCAACCATAGTTGGTAACAAAGAAAAGCCGCCCTAATATTTGCACTTCCGTAAAACCAGAGTGTAACATCAGGGACAATCAATCAGCGCCTAGAAGAGGTAAAAAGAAGGTGTTAAAGACACTTTTAGTGATTGCCATTGGTTTTTTACCGTCCCTGTTTTCCCTGTGGATGATGCGTAGAACCCAGCGATCGCGCTTGCAGATGAGGCAAGCAGCCATGAATTTTCCAGTAGTACAGAGACGGCAAAACGTCAGACCTGTGGAAGGCGATCGCTATTATTTAGAAGGTGTAGGTTATCTGATTGGCGATATCAGCTGCAAATTTAATGCCCGATCTGGCTACATCCGCTGTGCTATCAATCCCGACGGCCCATGTAATGGTTGTCGTCATTACGAACCTAGAGAGTTGAGAGGTGGTAGTGAAAAGAAGACTTAAGAGACATAGCCTCCCCCACAAAAGCTCAGAATAAGATTAGCTCGACTTTATCCATTTGCTAAAACTGCGATCGCATAAATTGCCCTCTCCATCTGTTTAAGATCAAGTCCTTGTCGCCATTGGTTTTACCAGATGAGGCATACTAGTAGGTCGAAGCAAGCTACACGAAGCATTTCTTAGAGAAGCGCCTTGTCTTTGGGCATAGCTTCCTCAAAAACTCGTTTTTCCTAAACTATTTTTAGTATATTTTTCACTATATGTTGCTTATCTAGTAATTTTTTCTAATATTATACCTATTACCGATGTACACGGATAAAAAATTAGAGGTGTATACTACTTGAGTGATAACTTGTGGGAATGTAGGAGAAATAGTAAAATATTCAGGGTGTTACTGATTCTACTGATTTATTGACGTAGTACAAACCTGCTGTCGTCAACGACTTAAGTAGATTGGCACAATAAAACTAAACTAATGAAGAAAGAGAAACTAGGCTAAAACCCTTTACTATTGTGTCTCCTGCCTTATCCCAACGACAAATATTTACGCCGACCTACTTATTGCAATTGACTTCTTTGAACAAGCTATTCAATCATTGTTAGAGATTCTCAACAAGTTATATTTTGAATTCCTTGACTTTCAACTTGAGTTCTTATCTAAAAAATACAGAGGTTAACGCCAATGAACCAACTAAATGTATTAATGCTGGGGCCTAGTTTAGAACAAAATGGAGGAATAGCAACACTTGAAAATCTGATAATTAAGCATAGTCTTCCTTATATCAAAATCCAGCACATAAACAGCCATGATGAAGGCTCAATTGCTTATAGATTAAGTGTTTTTGGCAAATCTTTAGCTATATTGGTATGGAAATTATTAAGTCAAAAAATAGATGTTGTACACATTCATATTTCTGGTGGTGGTAGCATTCTGCGAAAAGCAATTTTTTGTGTTGTTGCCTTTCTCTTTAACAAACCCGTCTTGATGCATACTAATGGTTCCGGATTTCATCTAACTTACGCTAAACTTCCTCAACTAGCACAGCAACTTGTAAGTAAAATATTTCAGCGCTGCCAAGGGTTTATAGTTGTTTCAGAAAGTTGGCAAGATTACTATATCTTGAATCTAGGTTTAAATCCTAAGCAAGTTATTGTCTTGCCTAACCCCTCGGAATTACCTACACAGATTCCTGACCGCAAAAATCGGTCTCAAATCAGTTTGGTCTTTTGTGGGCGAGTCGGTGAACGCAAAGGGGCATTTGATTTGATTCAGGCATTTGCTAACCTGTCGGATCATCAAAGAAAATGTAGTCGGCTAATTATGGCAGGAGATGGTGAAATCGAAAAAGCGCAGCAGTTGGCTGCTAGTCTCAACCTTGCAGACGAGATAACTTTTTTGGGTTGGATTAATTCCGAAAAACGGGATGAAGTGTTGTCACAAGCAGATGTGTTTATTTTGCCTTCTTACAACGAGGGTCTGCCTCTGGCGATTGTGGAAGCTATGAGTTGGAGTTTGCCCGTGATTTCAACCCCTGTAGGAGGCATTCCTGAATTAGTGATTTCAAATAAAAATGGTTTGCTAGTTCCCCCAGGAAACATTCAACAATTATCAGAAGCTATGGAATTGTTGATTGAAAATGAAACTTTACGGCTCTCTCTGGGGAGTGTTGCTAGGCAAAATGTTGAACCATTGGATATTAAAAATTGTTCCATTCGTTTAGCTGATATTTATGATTCATTATCAAAATTTAATTAAGTTGAGGTACTAATGAGAATCAATATTTGGGGAGTTCAAATCGATCAATATAATTTTGATTAAGTTGGAGAAAAAAGTGAAGGCTTGCTTGGGGGGTTTTGCTGTTACCAACAATACTTTTCAAGCATCCTCCAAGTGATTCTCGACTTACTTTATCTATCAAACAACTAATTGTCTAAGAGATGATTGATTTCTAAAGTAAACCTTAACTTGTAGTAGCGTGGCAAGCCGAAAATGTTGTATTAAATTTTGTAGGTTGGGTCGAAGTAGGAGACCCAACACCACGATTAATGTTGGGTTTTGTTCTTCAAACGCCACTTGCTTTAAGCCGGGAAACCCTAGTCGAGCAGTGGCTCCCCAACCTACATTTAATGCACTATTTCAGCCTTGACACGCTAGTAGGGTGCGTTACGGCTAGTACGTCACGGCAAAAATAAACCTACTATCTGAAATTGGTAAAAAGCTTGTAGTATAAGTATTCTTTCTTTTGATTTTTGCCTTATTGTACTAGTTTTTACTCTCTTAAAGCTCAAATCTTTACATAGCCCTAACACACCCTCCCCTTCTACCTGTGAATAGTAAAATCATTATTAATTCTAATAACTTGTATTGACAACCACTTGGAATATTTGTCTTTGCATGGTCAAATAAAAATGATTTAATAAAATTCTTGCAAAAGTATAGTATAAATCTGCCTAATTTAGTTTGCAGACATTATTAACTTTTGCTGAATATCTAATAACTAGATGATTATTCAACGATGAACAACGCGATCGCTCGGACAACAGTATTATTATCAACTTGCGCTTTGCTATTAACAGGCTGTGGGGGTGGCACTAAGACTGTAACAAATTCTCCAACTAATAGTCCAAATAGTATCCCAAATAACACTGCAACCAATACCCCAGCCACAACGGGTACATTATCAGGTGCTATTCCCATCGGTATTGGTGTTGCCCAAACTAGCAATGTGGCATTACTCGGTCAAGAGCAAGTTGCTGGAGCTAAACTTGCCCAGAAGTATTTCAATAGTAAAGGTGGTGTTAATGGCACACCAATTAAATTAGTTTTTCAAGATACTAGTGGTGATGAAGCAGGAGCAATTAACGCTTTTCAAACTCTAATTAATAAAGATAAAGTTATTGGAATTGTTGGCCCAACTTTGTCACAGCAAGCCTTTAGTGCCGATCCCATTGGCGAACGGGCAAAAGTACCAATTATTGGCCCATCAAATACTGCTAAAAATATTCCTGAAATTGGTGATTACGTTGCTCGTGTTTCTGCACCTGTTTCCATCGTTGCGCCTAATTCTGTCAAAGCTGCACTTAAGCAAAATCCCCAACTGAAAAAAGTCGCAGTTTTCTATGCTCAGAATGATGCATTTAGCAAGTCAGAAACGGAAATTTTTCAGCAAACAGTTAAGGATCAAGGGCTGGAATTGGTAACAGTGCAAAAATTCCAAACCAGTGACACAGATTTTCAAAGCCAAGCTACTAATGCAATTAATCTCAAACCAGATTTGGTGATTATTTCTGGCTTGGCTGCTGATGGTGGTAATTTAGTTAGGCAATTGCGGGAACTGGGTTATAAAGGTTTAATTGTCGGTGGAAATGGTCTAAATACATCAAATTTATTGCCAGTTTGTAAAGCACTTTGTGATGGGGTATTGATTGCTCAAGCCTACAGTCCAGAACATCCAGGTGAAATTAACGCGACGTTTCGTAAAGCCTATATTGAAGAATATAAAAAAGAACCACCCCAATTTAGCGCCCAAGCTTTTGCAGCGGTGCAGGTTTATGTCGAAGCACTGCAATCTTTAGATAAAAAAAGCAAAATCAACAAACTACAGCTACCAGAATTACGAACGCAGTTAAACAAACAAATACTTGAAGGAGCATACAATACACCGTTAGGTGAAATTGGTTTTACTCCCACAGGTGAAGTTGTGCAAAAAGATTTCTATGTTGCCCAAATCAAAATGGAAAAAGATGGAAGTCAAGGTAAATTCATATTTCTAAAATAGTTGCTAGATGAATATCAATCTCTTTTTGCAGCAATTATTAAATGGCTTATCTATTGGCAGCGTCTATGCAATTTTTGCCTTAGGATATACCTTGGTTTATTCTATTTTGGGCATCATTAATTTAGCTCATGGCGCGATTTTTACCTTGGGTGCATATTTCACTTATGCACTTATGGGTGGGAATTTTGGATTTAATGGCTTGCTGGCTAATGCAGCCTTACCGATAAAATTACCATTTGCTATAGCCTTAATTTTAGGAAGCACCTTGGCGGGATTGGTAGGGGTAGTGATGGAACGTGTTGCTTTTCAACCTTTGCGCCGTCAAGGCTCCGATCCCTTGCTAACTGTTGTTTCCAGCTTGGGAGTAGCAGTGGTAATTGTGAATTTAATCCAGTATTTAATAGGCGCGGAAAGTTACACGTACCCCGCAAATACTTACGGTAATTTGCCAGCTGCGATTAACTTTGGTAGTCCAGAAAACCCAATTCCGATTCGCAGTGTTCAGGTGGTAATTTTTACTGTATCAGTGGTGATTGTGGCAATTCTTACCTATTTTATCAATCGAACTAAATATGGTAAGGCAATGCAAGCGATCGCAGAAGATCCAACTACAGCTAGTTTGTTAGGAATTAATAGCGATCGCTTTATCATCCTAACATTCTTCATCAGCAGTTTTTTAGCAGGATTAGCAGGAACTTTAGTCGCTTCTAGTGTTAGTATTGCAGGGCCATATTTCGGCATTGCTTTTGGTTTGCGGGGTTTAGCAGTAATTGTCTTAGGTGGTTTAGGTAGTATTCCTGGTGCAGTGGTGGGAGGCTTAGTAATTGGATTAGTGGAGGCGTTTGTTCCTTCTGAATTCTCTGGATATAAAGACGCAGTAGCGTTTGCAATTTTGTTTATCATGTTATTAGTTAGACCCCAAGGTTTGCTAGGGCGGCGGTTTATTCAGAAAGTTTAAAGAGGCGTAGCACTATGAAAACATACACCAGACAAAAACTAACTTTCGAGCAATTTTTAGAACAGTGTCCAGAAGAAGGTTTATATGAACTTGTAGATGGAGAAATTGTAGAGGTGCGTGCAACCAGAAATCATGATGATGTCGCTGACTTTACGGCTGACTCTTTCAAAGATGAAATTAAACGTTTAAATCTTAATTACGTAGTAAAAAACACAGCAGTCTTTAAAACTATAACTGCTAATGGCATAGAGCAAGGGCGCAAGCATGATGTAAGTGTCATAGATAAAGATAAATGGCGCTCAAATCGTTCTGCTTATGCTGCACTTGAAGAACCCATCCAATTAGCTGTAGAGGTGACATCAACTAATTGGGAAGATGAATATCAACGTTTAGGTATTACAGAATATTGGATTGTAGATTATTTGGCAATTGGGCTAAGAGAGTATTTGGGAAATCCAAAAGTTCCGGCTGTATTTGTTTTTTTATTAGATGCTGAGGGAAAATACCAACGGACACTGTTTAAAGGTTCAGAACGGATTGGATCACAAACTTTTCCTGAACTGGCTCTGACAGCAGACCAAATATTAACAGCTTAATAGGTGAGAATAGCGATAGTTTGATTAAGCTTAATCACAATATTTCAAAATGACTGATTTTTTCGCTACTTACGCTTCTTTAATTGTCTCTATGGTATTGGGGGCACTACTAGGATTATCACTTTACTTACCGCTAATGACAGGACAGTTGTCTTTAGCTAGTCCCGGATTTTATGCTTTAGGTGGATATATTGCAGCAATTTTATCCACAAAAGTTTTAACATCTAGCAGTAGTTTATTTCCCATTCCATTGTTGTTATTGGAGATGTTAATTGCTGGTATAGTTTGTGGTTTATTGGGTGTAATAGTCGGGATTCCCGCTTTACGGTTGCGAGGAATTTATTTAGCGATCGCAACTATCGCTTTTGTGGAAGTTCTGCGCGTCATCTCCCTGAATCTAGATATTACAGGCGGTGCTGTTGGAATTTTTGGCATTCCTCAACCTTTCCAAACACAACTTGAATATTTATGGATTGCTCTGCCCTTATTATTAATTAGTATGGTGCTGCTTTATCGTTTAGAACGCATCCGCGTCGGAAGGGCTTTCATTGCTATCCGCGAAGATGAATTAGCTGCGGGTGCAATGGGAATTAATCCCACTTATTACAAAGTTTTGGCGTTTACACTAGGGGCTATACTTGCAGGGGTTGTAGGTGCAATTAGCGCTCACTTCCTCAATACCTGGAATGCTCGTCAAGGTACTTTTGATGCCAGTATTATATATTTAACTTTTGTTTTAATTGGTGGTTCGAGAACTTTTTTAGGGCCAGTAGTTGGAGGTATGGTATTTACAGCCTTACCAGAAATTCTGCGAAGCCTCGCTGATACTGGTGGTTTACCTAATTGGTTAGCACAATTTTTGCGCGATGGGAGATTAATTATTTTTGGCTTACTCATAGTAATAGGTACAATCTTTTTTCCCCAAGGGCTAATTACTCCAGATATTTTTCAAAGGAAAAAACGAACCGCAAAGGACGCAAAGAGCGCGAAGTAAGAAAAGTTTTAGAGAGTTATTGCATAAGTTTTACTATTCATAATAATATGCAAAAATGTCACATAGTATTCCAGCAGCTAACAGCAATATTGTCTTAGAAGCAAGAGCATTAACTCGTCGCTTTGGTGGTTTAGTGGCGGTAAATAATGTATCTTTTAGTGTAAATAAACATGAGATTTTTGGACTGATTGGCCCTAATGGTGCTGGCAAAACAACACTGTTTAATTTGATTACTGCGTTCATTCCACCTTCTAGCGGTCAATTAATTTATCAAGGTGCAAAAATTTCCCAACTGCGTCCTCATCAAATTGCTGCTTTAGGTATTGCCCGTACCTTCCAAAATATTCGTTTGTTTGGAGAATTATCGGCGTTAGAAAATGTGATAATTGCCCGACATTTACACACTAAAAGTAATATGATTAAAGGAGTTTTGGGATTACCACCAGCGCCTACTGAAGAATTTAAAACTAAACAAAAAGCTTTAGATTTATTGGATTTGGTGGGATTAAGCGATCGCGCTGACGAAAAAGCCAAAAATTTTGCTTACGGCGATCAGCGTCGTCTGGAAATTGCCCGTGCTTTAGCATTAGAACCGCAAATTTTACTTCTCGACGAACCAGCGGCGGGAATGAACCCCAACGAAAAGCAGCAATTGAGTGAATTTATTCGTAGTCTGCGCGATCGCTTCAATTTAACGATCATCCTCATTGAACACCATGTACCATTGGTTATGGGTTTGTGCGATCGCATTGCTGTATTAGATTTTGGACAATTAATTGCTTTGGGTGAACCATCTGTAGTCAGAAATAATCCGGCTGTGATTGAGGCTTATTTGGGAAATGAATGATATCTGATCATCTGTCTTAAATTACAAAATCTGTTGCAATTCCTCAATATTATTTGCAGTTACAACATTCCGTAAAATTGTCTTCAAACGCTCTAAATCATTAATTTGGTTGATTTGTGGCATTAACTGTAACCCCTTATCACTGAATTTCAACTCTAAATTAATTTCAATACTAGAAAGTATTCCGCGTGCTTCACCGCGTGCTTCTCCTTCGCGTAAAATTTCCTGATACCAAGGCGACTCACGTAATACAGTCATATCCCACCTCATGATTTCTTGAATTAGGGCACTCTCTAAAACAAACGTAGCAAAAAAAGCTAAGACTGTTTCCAGTTGGTTTAGTTGTTGATCAGCACGGAGAATTTGCAATGCTTCTCTAATAGTAGATTCATTTTCACCACCTTTGAGAATGGGTACAAACGGCAGTAAAGAAGGTAAAGGTTGTTCAAAAGCAATGTTGACATCGACTTCCCACAGGTTAATTACCCGATAATCTTGTATTGCCCGTAATCCAGCAATATTTGATCTAAAGCTTGTGGGTATTTCGTTGTTACCGGTTTTAAGAATGTTGATGAGAACGGGGTATGTTGGTAAGTTATATTTTTCTTCCGCAAGTGCAGCGTATGCACGCATCCGACGTGGCATTTTGGATTGATAACGTAATTGCAACTCGTTGAGAAGCAGAAATTCTCCGTGTTGGGGACTTGTGACACGGATTAATACATCACTTTCTCGGCTAATCCACTGAAATTCACTGGTGAGAATTTCCCCAGCAACGAGATTTGGAATCTGCGTTACCCATCTTACCCAGTTGTCGGGTGCAAGACTGGGCGAAGGTGCTAGAGTTGATGTCGCTGCAACTTGCCCCCTTCTTAGCTGAACAAGGTGGGGTGATTTAGAAAATACATTCACGTTGCCCAGCTATGTGCGAACCGATGCAGCGGTTTATTACCGCCGCGACAACTGGCGAGTTGGGCTGAATATCAAGAACTTATTTGATGTTTACTACTTTGAAAGTGCCGATAGTATAGACAGTGTGTATCCTGCCGCACCGTTTACAGTTTTGGGAACAGTTTCGGTGCAATTTTAAGAAAGCAAGAGGGCAATCAGTCTTTGGATTGAGCGTTAGCGCAGCTTACCGGAGGTATCGCATATCCAATTCTCTTGAAGATTTGAATAATTTAGGCAGATATAATTGTGAGAAATTCGTCTAAAGAACTCACAGCGATCGCACTATCCATTAAAGTTTCTAATTGTTCTACATTTTTACCCTCAAGCCTTACTTCTGCCTCATGGGAAATTTCGCCAAAGCGTTGTTCCAATACTCGGATTAACTGCCGTCGCGCGCCCTCTTGAATACCTCTTTGCTCAATCTCGTGATACCAAGGCGATTCTCGCAATACTGCCATATCCCACCTCATGATTTCTTCCACTAAAGGCGTGTCTAAAACAAAGCTAGCAAAAAACGCCAGCAATGATTCTAATTGGTTCAACTGTGCATCTGCTCGTAGCGCCTGTAATGCGCGTTGCACAACTGATACCTCTCCCCCTCCTCGCAGGATTGGCACAAAGGGTAACAACGATGGTAGTGGTTGCTCAAACACTATTTCAGCATCGATTTCCCACAAATTAATCACGCGATAATCTTGGATGGCACGTAATCCCAAAAATTCCTGCTCGTAACTATTGACAATATTTAAGGTGGATGAGGGCGGTAAAATGTTGATCAATACTGGGTAAGTTGGCAATCGATAGCGTTCTTGTGCCAAGGCAGCATAGGCTCTCATCCGTAAAGGTATCTGTGTTGTGTAACGCAGTTGTAGTTCATTTAGTATTAGAAAATCCCCGTGAGTGGCACTGTATGCCTTCACCAACACATCTGTTTCGCGGCTAATCCAATGAAACTCAGAGCCGAGAATTTCTTTCGCCACGACTTCAGGACGTTGTGTTACCCACTGTACCCATGCATCGGGAGCTAAATTAATTAGTCCTTTGCTACCAATATCTGCTGCTTTTCCCACAGGACACTTGATATCTTTATCAGTAATTAATAGTACACCATAAAGATTACAGTATTCTGGCGTTGGTTTTTAAGTTGAAGCAATGTCTACAATGGGCTATGCCTACGCACTGTTTTAAGAAATGTATGATTAATGTATGTTAGGTTTTAAATCAACATTTCTAGATGTAAACCGCCGATGAAATCCGATAGTAGACCAGGTTATACAATTTTAGAATTTCAAGAACTTGATGTTAATTATGGCGGCATCCAAGCTTTGAAAAAGATTAATTTAATTATTCAAAAAGGCGAGGTAGTTACTCTAATTGGTGCTAATGGTGCTGGTAAAACTACTACACTCCGCGCCATATCTAAAGTAGTTAATCCTACGAGTGGCGTAATTATCTATAATGGACATAATATTAACCGCCGCCAAACTCACGAAGTTGTACAACTTGGGATCGCCCATTGTCCTGAAGGACGCAGAGTATTAGCGCGGCAAACAGTATTTGATAATTTACTTTTGGGTGCTTATATTCGTTCTAACCAAGCGGAGATAAAAGCAGATATTCAGCGCCAATTTGAACTATTTCCCCGCTTGTCACAAAGACGCAATCAACTAGCAGGAACTCTGAGCGGTGGTGAACAACAAATGTTAGCGATCGCTCGCGCTGTCATGAGTAAACCACAACTGTTACTTTTAGACGAGCCTAGCTTAGGTTTAGCACCTGCGATCGTCCGAGAAATCTTTTCTATTATTGAAAATCTCCGTGCTACAGGTGTGACTATTTTGTTAGTTGAACAAAACGCGAATTTGGCGCTGCAAATTGCCGATCGCGGTTATGTTTTGGAAGCTGGTTCTATTACCTTAACAGGTGCAGCATCAGAATTGATTAGTGATGAGCGAGTTAAAAAAGCTTATTTAGGGTGATTAATTAAATCAAAAATCGGGAGGTACAAGCACATGGTAAAATCACCAACTAAACCCTTAAATTTAGAAGAGTTTTTGAAACTACCAGAAACAAAGCCTAGCTCAGAATACATCAACGGTGAAATTATTCAAAAGCCAATGCCTCAAGGAAAACATAGCAAATTACAGGGTAAGTTAGTCACAGGTATAAATGAAGTAGGTGAAAGTCGAAAAATTGCCCTTGCTTTTCCAGAACTGCGGTGTACTTTTGGCGGACGTTCAATTGTTCCTGATGTAGCTGTGTTTGCTTGGGAAAGGATTCCCTTAGATGAACGTGGAGAGGTAGCAAATATTTTTCATACGTATCCAGACTGGACAATTGAGATTCTTTCACCAGATCAAAGCCAGACTAAAGTAACCGGAAATATTCTACATTGTTTAAAACATGGTAGTCGCTTCGGTTGGCTGATTGATCCAGATGAGCGTTCTGTTTTAGTTTATCCACCAAAGCAGCAACCAGAACTTTTACAAGAATCACAAGAAATATTACCAGTTCCCGATTTAGTTAATGATTTTCAATTAACTGTAGGGCAACTATTTGGATGGTTGAAGTTGTAAGCAATTGTATAAATTAATATCTAGCTTTGGGAATACTAAAGGTAGTAATTTACTCAAGTTAGAGCCAGATAATGGATTTCGTGAATTTAATAAAAGCGGGTAATAGTTGGAAATTTGCGACTGAAGCTGATTTAGAAGATTTTGTCTGGGCGAATTTAAAGAAACTTTTCGGATTAATTCCGCTAAAGCGACAATATTATGTTAAAGGTCAAATTTGCGACATTTTAGCCTTGAATGAGAAGAGACAGTTAGTAGTGCTGGAATTGAAAAATGGTGAAGACAGATATATTGTTCAGCAACTAACTCGATATTATGAAGCTATACTTGAGAATAAACCCTTTCAAGAAGAGGTTGATTATGGACAACCCATTAGTTTAATAGCGATTACAGCCAGATTTCATAGAGATAATTTTACAGATAGAAAGTATAACTGTCTTTCTATTGAGTTTTTACGTTTTGAAATTTTGACAGATGATGAAAGATTTTATCTATATTTAAGAGATATTGATAATCAAAAAATTTCAGAGGTAGAAATTCATTATAAAGAAAACAATATTTCTATTGATGATCTTCCTCAGCAACCAAAAGGACTTGATAAGATTTTGAGTTTTTGTAATCTTCAGCAACAAGAACAGTTAATAAATATCCGGCATAAAATTCTTATATTTGATAGACGTATGCAAGAAATTTCTGTGCCTGGAAGCATTAAATATGGAAAACAAACAAGTTGTTTTTGTGCTGAAATTTGTTCTGATAGTAAGGGACAGCCAGTATTATTTTTATGGTTGCCTTTAAACTATTCTGATGGGAAAAAGATTGGTAGAATGAAAATTTGGACAGATTGGGAAAATCATACTTTAATTGAAGGTCATGTACCAAAAGGAATTCGTACAAAAGCAGTTAGTCAAACTGAAAAACAGCGTCAAAGGGGAGTTAAAATGAAAATATTATGGAGTCATTCAGGAGGTATAAGGTACAAAATAGGTAGCAAAGAAGTGAGTGAAACGGAATACATCAACGAAGACAAAAGACGACATCAAGAGTATCAAAATACTATTAAATCTCGAAAAACTTTGAATGAACTAGTTGATATTGCTTTAGAAACTTGGATAAAAAGGCTTTAATAAAAGCTACATTGACAGCACTTATAACTTTTCCTAATCATTATTATTATTAAATATTATTACGATTTTTGTCATATATTAATATTTGTAGCCCTCCTTGCAGATATCTATATATTTGTTTAGCGGCGAATTCTATTCACCGGAATAATTAAACCCATGAGTCAAATAATCTGGATAGCAAGACACGCTAACCGCCTCGATTTCGTAAACCCCGATTGGTTTATCACCGCCGAACGACGCTACGATCCACCCTTGTCTGATGATGGTATGGTGCAGGCACAGCAGTTAGCTAAACGATTGAAACGAGAAAAGATTGGACATATTTTCGCTTCTCCTTTCCTGCGAACTATACAAACGGCAAACGCAGTTGCAGAAAAGCTCAACTTGCCAATTAAACTCGAAACAGGCTTGAGTGAATGGCTAAATCCAGTTTGGATGACGGAAGAACCCGAAAGACTCTCAACTCCAGCATTAGCAGAGTTATTCCCCAAAATTGATAGCAGCTATACCTCGCGCATCGCCGCCAAATATCCTGAAACTCATGAAAAAGTGCGAGAACGTTCTGGACAAACTGCTAGATGTTTAGCTAGTGAGTTCTTTCCAGAGGATATTTTACTAGTAGCGCATGGTGCATCTGTGTTGGGGGGAGCAATGGGGCTAGTGGGGGAAATTGCCAAAACAGAAGTTAAAGCTTCTTTATGTTCTCTAGTAAAAGTGGTACGTCAAGACCCAGAATGGTTATTAGAACTAACGGGAGATACTTCCCATCTAACCCATATAGAAGAAGTTATTCGATTTGCTTAAACCTCTGATAGAGATTTGCGTTCATGGCTTCTGATACGTTGGGTATATCCTACAAAAAAAGTAATTAATTCGCGAATAAATTTTATGACTTTATTACTAGCAGGAGACATCGGCGGGACGAAAACTATTCTGCAATTGGTTGAAACATCAGATTCATCAGTTTTACATCCTATTTATCGGGAAAGTTACCACAGTGCTGATTTTCCTGATTTAGTACCCATAGTGCAGCAGTTTTTGCTCAAAGCTAATACACCCATACCAGAAAAAGCTTGTTTTGCGATCGCTGGCCCCATTGTCAAAAATACTGCCCAACTAACCAATTTAGTCTGGTTCCTGGATACCGAACGTCTACAAGACGAATTGGGTATCCCGCACATTTCTTTGATTAACGACTTTGCAGCGATTGGTTATGGCATTTCAGGTTTAGAAAAACAAGACTTGCACACGTTGCAAGTTGGCAATTTTAAACCCGAAGCCCCGATTGCAATTATTGGTGCTGGTACTGGCTTAGGGCAAGGATTTTTAATTAAACAAGGAAACGATTATCAAGTCTTTCCCTCAGAAGGTGGACACGCTGACTTTGCTCCTCGTAACGAGAGCGAGTTTCAACTGTTGAAATACCTGCTGGGTAAACATGATATCCAGCGCCTTTCTGTGGAACGCGTCGTTTCTGGAATGGGAATTGTGGCAATTTACCAATTTCTGCGCGATCGCAAATTTGCCACTGAATCACCAGATATTGCCCAAGTCGTCAGAACTTGGGAACAAGAAGCGGGACAGGAAGAGAAAAGTGTTGATGCTGGTGCTGTTATTGGTACAGCTGCATTGGAAGGTACCGATCGCCTCTCAGAACAAACTTTGCAATTATTTATAGAAGCTTATGGTGCAGAAGCCGGCAATCTCGCCCTGAAACTCCTACCTTATGGTGGCTTATACATTGCTGGTGGAATTGCGCCCAAAATCCTGCCTTTAATCCTAAATAGCGGTTTCTTATTAAATTTCACCCAAAAAGGTAGGATGCGCCGCCTTCTGGAAGATATTCCTGTGTCTGTTATCCTCAACCCGCAAGTTGGCCTAATAGGTGCTGCTTTATGTGCTGCTAAGTTATAACAGCTGGCATCATCAGTGAGTTCAGCATCTCAAAAGGCAAAAAATATGACAATTAAAAGTCTGTTGCCACTAATAGCCGCCACCATTGTCTGTGGTGGCTCTGTTTTGGTGGAAGCACGTCAATCCAAACCTCCGGTAGCTGTTGTCAAACCAACCGTTTCTCAACCCGTGCAGCCACAATGGAAGTTATACACTGCTCCCGATGGACGCTTTTCGATTTTGATGCCGGGAAGCCCCAACAGAAATACCGAATACCAAAAAACTTACATGGGGGAAATTACTTTAGAAATATTTGTTGCTCAACCACCAAAACAGCAAGTAGCATACATAGTTGCTTACAATGATTTTCCTTATAGTTACGGTCAAATGGCTGATCCCCAAGCTGTACTTAATAATGCACGGGATATGGCTTTAAAGACTACGAAAAGTAATTTAATTAGTCAAAGAAACATTCGTAGTTCAAATAATCATCCTGGCAAAGAAATTGAGTACATCAATTCTGGAGGGAAAATCACTAAAAGTAGAATGTATGTTGCTGAAGGAAGATTATATCAAGTAATGGCAATAACTACAAAAAAACAGCAGAAGACCCTAGCTAAAACCATTACTGGGTATTTAAATTCCTTTCATGTAGTTTTAAAAAAGTGAAATAACTAAAACCTTTACCACACTAGCTTTGCAATGAATTGCAGGGCTAATATGGTGAGTAAAAATAATTAAAATTATTGTATAATATATTACGAACTTTACAATGCACAGCAAACCGGATAAAAAATTTTGGATTGTCGCTAACAAGATTTTTCCATTAACTCTTAACTCTGAAATGTTACTGTATTTTAAATTATTTAAATTTTTTCGCTCATCTTATACAACTTATACGTTATCCAACCGCTTACTAAAACATGATTTATAACACTAGGATGTCATAGTAACAGTAAACCGCAAGGGCGCAGTGGCTCCCCAACCTACGCCTGTTTTAGATTTATCTTTAATCAAGTTTAATTAATCATTGGTATCCATGATGAATTTATTTCAATCTAATCATTCAGAATTTGCCTGGTGGGTAGAAATTACAGGGCAAACGCATCTAAATTACTCTTGATCACAACGAAGGTTAAGAACCAACGAAAAAATCAGGATTTCGCGCTTGATTATTTTTTAAGCCCCAAAGCGATCGCCTAAAATTTTCGCAATAAGCAAAACTTAATGACATTGATTTTAACTCTATTCTTAATAGAGTTTCCTTATTGACATGATGCGGCCGCCCTGGTAGAAATTAACACTGCTGTTCCGCACTGCACTTATTACTTTGGCCCTTTTGAAAGTGAAAAAGAGGCACAATTTTCTAGAAGTGGCTACGTCGAAGATTTATATCAAGAAGAAGCCAGAGACATCATTGCACTAGTCAAACAGTGTCAGCCTGATGTTCTGACGATTTTTCAGGATAAAGCAGAAGTCCAAATATCTAGTTTTTGAAGCCCGTCTCGCAGATATTTTGCTAAAAGGGGTTTTTCGATAATATAACTTGTTACATAATTTTGAGGTATTAGCTCTACTACTTGTTTAACCAAATTGGGTAAGTTTTCTGGTAGTTCACCTGATGCACCTCGACCAAGCCACATCAGGGCTATTACCTCTGCTTTTTCTTCCTCAGAGAATTCATGAATATATTTCTGTAGGACATTTACTGAATATCTTCCTGTGATGTTGAAATCCTCTAAATAATTAGACAATTTATCTATAAATGTTTCTGGTTTATTTGTTCTCCCAGATTCCATTTTTCCATAAATTAATTCAGCCAGAGCAATAATTTCATATATTTTGTTAATCGATAAGTAACTCATATTTTTATATTAAAGTTGGACATCATATCCGATTGATCAAGCTGAATAAAAAATGTTATTAGTAAGGACTTTAGTCCTGGGTTTAAATACTGAAGTTCCCACTATATACTGTTTATTCTGCTTGATTTGGCGGACATCATAGGAGTCAATAAGCACAAATCAAATAATAGAAATAACTTAGCCATTTATTTGGATGACCAAAACTTTGTCAATACAAAGATATAGTGAGATAATATCTATATACATTATGCAATTCTAAATTTAGAATCTAGCAAGTAATCTTTCAGCCTATATTTAAGTATTACAGATATATGTTTGATTTCAAGTCTTGTCAAAAGCTTTAAATATATCAGATGAACGTATAACGTTTGAGTTTGTGACAAAAGTTTAAAAAAATGAGAGTATAATCTGGCATTTTGTATAAATTTCAATGAGTATAATTTTGATATCATAAAAAAGTTAGAATATTTGTTGAAAATATTAAGAAAAGCTGAAATTTATAATTTTAGGGGCTGAGTTTTGTCCTATGGTCAAGCGATCGCTCCAAGTCTCACTAACTGGGATTCAAGAAGCTAAAAAAGCATTTGCTCGCAAAGGATGGACACAACACAATCTAGCAGGGGAAGTTAACCTCAAGACTAGACAACCAATTTGGCGGTTTTTTAGTGGTCGTCCGGTTGAGCGTCATACCTTTATTGAAATTTGTTCTATATTAGAACTGAATTGGCGGGAGATTGCTAGCAATCCGCCGGCAGAATTCCGTGAACTAGAAGAATACACCCAGCCCTCTGTGCTGGATATTGATACATTAGTGCAACAAGTGCGATCGCAACGCTTCGACAAAATTCAAGACCAGTGTGGGATTTTGCAGTTATTGGATATCAGCCATCCAGTTGCGATCAATGACATATATATAGATGTGAATATTTTGGAGGAAATTGCAAGTCTTCAGTACGTAGAAATCACTGAACTGCAAAACCTTGCTCGAGAAGAATTTGACCGTTTTGGCTTAAGTGAGGTTGACCAGAAACAGATACCTGGTATAGGGGCAGTTGAAACATACTCCAAGATCAGGGTGCTAGGGAAACCAGGAGTAGGGAAAACCACCTTTTTACAACATCTCGCCATTCACTGTAACCAAGGCGAATTTGCAGCGAAGCAGGTGCCAATCTTTATCACACTGAGAAATTTTGCCCAAGAATCTAAAGTCACCAACGAGTCCAACCTATTAAAGTACATCTGCCAGGAGTTTTTCACATCTGGAATTTCCGATCCCTCAGTCATCGAAACCTTGCTGAATGCAGGCAGAGTGTTACTGTTGCTTGATGGCATGGATGAAGTTCTTAACGAACAAAGCAATGCTATCTTAAGCGAAATTCGCAGATTTTCAGAGAAGTATCACAAAAATCAGTTGGTGGCCACCTGTCGAACAGCATCTCCAAGACTTAGACTCCGAGGTTTTACCGATGTTGAAATTGCCCCATTTACCTCAAAACAAATCCGAGCCTTCGCTCAAAAATGGTTTGTCGCCTTTACCAAGACCAATACTGAAGATGGTCAGGCCCAGTCCGTTGAGTTTATGCAGAAGCTAGAGTTAGCTGAAAACTGGCAATTTCGCCAACTCGTCGTCACACCCCTATTTCTGCATCTTGCCTGCTGGGTGTTTCACAGTCAAGAAAAATTTCCGACTAAGCGGACTGACTTTTATAAGCAAGGTTTAGACCTTCTGTTGGGCAAATGGGATGAAGCCAGAGGCATTGAACGGGATGAGGTTTACCGAGGATTTTTATTACCACAAAAGCTGAAGTTATTGAGTCAAATTGCCGCAGCGACATTTGAGGACGGTCAGTACTTTTTTCAGCAACGCGTCGTTGAGCAATACATTGGTGACTATATTCAGAATCTGACCAACGTGCCAATGGATGCAGAAGAATTGCAAATAGAAAGCGAAGCGGCGCTGAAGGCAATTGAGGCTCAACATGGGCTACTGGCAGAACGGGCGCGGGGGATTTTTTCTTTCTCCTATCTGGCCTTTCATGAATACTTCACAGCGAGGAAAATCGTTGCCAGCCATAACTTACAGGCATTGGAACAAGCGCTCGCAGGACTGGTTAGTCACATCACCGACCCGCACTGGCACGAAATCTTCTTGTTGACAGCTACCATGCTCCGGAGTGCAGACTCTTTGGTACTGTTGATGAAGCAACAGATTGATACAATGGTTGCCGAAGACCCTTATTTACAAGAATTTTTGACCTGGGCTAGCCAAAAATCTCGCACTCTTCCCACCCAACCAAAAGATGCAACAGTGAGAGCATTTTACCTGGCCTTGAGTCGCACTCCTCACGTAGCTCCTCACTTTGCCCTAGCCGCCAGCCTCGACCAGGGGATGTTTCTGGATACAGCATTAGATGACCTGCTGGTGGAGTGTGCAATTGATGGGAGCCAGGACTTTGCCCACATCCACGCCTGTGGAGATGCTCTCTCGGTCATTCTGGGCATTGTTCTTGATGTTGGACTTTATAAATCCCTGCAACAACTCTCTGACCAATTTCCCAATTCTCATCAAAATCAAGAACGGTTTAGGCTATGGTGGCAGACGAACTATTCAGCCTGGGCTGAACAGTTAAAGATCACGGTGATTAATTATCGCAACATTAACCACCAGTGGCGGTTTAGCCCTGAACAAGAGCAAGTACTGCAACGTTACTATGATGCTAATCAGCTACTACTCGATTGCCTGCGTAGCAATTGTGAAGTGACGCCTGCTATCAGGCAGGAAATTGAAGCCACCTTATTGTTGCCTCAGAAGGAACTTGAGGACAGGGAATGGCAATAATTTTGTTGGTTAACCCTTTACAGCTATTTTCAGTTAATTGAAAAGTTTTCCTACGTTTTGTGTCGTAGTTAATCAACTCATTTAGGAAATCAAACAACACCCGCTCATAGTACAAGAATAGAACCTAGTAATTTTAAGCATTAAGTGCTTCTCTGCTACTTTTTATTTGACTTATCCGCTTGTTTCGTCTCCTTAAGACTACGGGTTTTTCAGATCGCTTTGCACTTCAAGTCCTAATCGCAGGTCTTGTTATGAATTTAATCAATGACTTTTGCTTGGCAGTTGGGATACTCAAAGGTGTAAAAGTACTCGTTGTAGACAACGATCGCGATAGTAGAGATTTGTACGCAATTTTACTCAAAGACCTGGGCGCAAATGTGATTACCGTTGGTTCTGTAAAAGAAGCTTTAGAAATACTGAGTTGCTTCACGCCCAACATCCTTGTCAGCGAAATTAGGTTTTTAGGTGAAAGTATTTATACATTGCTAAATACATTGAATGCTATAAAAGCAGACAATGGAAATCATATCCCAATCATTGTCACTTCAACTTCTACCACAGGTACTTGTGACCAAATTCCAGATGTAGAGTTTGAAGAATATTTACTTAAGCCATTAGACCTTAACGAATTTGTTTCTATGATTGTGAATCAAGTACAGGAAAAAGTGGTGGAAAATTTTTGCACTGAGCTACTAGTTGCAAATTAGTAGCTCAGTTTAAGTATCTGCGTTGTTTAACCGCTCTGAAATAAATTTCTAGACTGCATAGCTAAAAACCTTGTTCAGGGTATAACCGTAGGTTAAACACAGCCTACAATGTAAACACATGGGTTTGAGCGAATGACAAGTTGTGCCCACAAAAATTGCAAATATACTTATTCATCCACCTCAGATACTCGTTCATCCACCTTAAAGACTGGTTTTATTAAAGTAGACCATCGATGCGTTAGCCTCCGGGATAACACACCCTACGAAAATTGTTAGCAAGAATAGTGATGTCTACACCTACCTCAAGCAATGGTTCAGAGACATCACCACAGCCTATTCCCTGGCAATAACTATATCGTTGGACTTAATAACGGCATAAGCTTCTTTCCCCTCAGACAAATCCAACTCTTCTACCGATACTCTGGTGATAATTGAAGTTAACTCAACTTTGTGAACAATCTCTAGCGTTACTTCACTATTAACGGCTCCAGTAACAACTCGCTTAACAACACCCTTGAGAATATTGCGAGAGCTAACTTTGAGTGGTTTCTTTTGAAAACTAATTTCTATCTCAGGCATTTGAGTGTAGATATCTTCCTCTTCTGTGTTTATGGATGGTAGCAAGTTTGATGGTGAAGAGTGTTGATTAAGACCACGTACCAGTTCCCGGAGAATCTCGGTCTTAGTTCGCTGAGATTGGCCACAAAACTCTTCCAAAATCTTTCGCTCCTCTTCTGAGGTTTGGAATGTGACCCATCCTTGTTCTTTTCTAGGCATATTTACTACCGATTTAGTTGGTTAAATGTTGGTAATTTTTGGTACTATTTTACCTAGCATCAATTTTATGGAAGAAACCTTTCAAACGCCTTTTCTATGAAAAGAAGACAAATTTTTGGCTTCCTGGGTATAGCGATCGCTGGCTTGCTGCTAGCATTTGGTTTACCACTGATTACTCCTTCTCCTGTAATAGCACAGTCGAACAACAACATACTCGTGTCCGCAGCTGCCAGCTTAAAAGATGCGATGGAAGAAATTAAACCTTTGTACCAACAAAGTAAATCAAATATCAATATTAGTTATAATTTTGGGGCTTCTGGTGCTTTACAGCAACAGATTGAGCAAGGTGCGCCAGCGGATATTTTTATTTCTGCTGGCAAAAAACAAATGGATGCTTTGGAAGCAAAAGGACTGTTGCTAGCAGGCAGCCGTACCAACCTAGCAAATAACCGTCTAGTCTTGATTGTGGCTCAGGATGTTGTTGGCATCAGTAGCTTCTACAATTTAACAGATAGTAAGATTAAAAAAATTGCGATCGGTGAACCCAGAAGCGTACCCGCCGGTCAATATGGCGAGCAAGTCTTGAAGAAATTGAAACTTTACGATCGCCTCAAGTCGAAATTTGTCTTTGCTAACAATGTGCGTCAAGTTTTGGCAGCAGTAGAAAGTGGTAATGCCGAAGCAGGTTTAGTTTATGCCACTGATGCCAAAATTTCCAACAAAGTAAAAGTCGTAGTGACTGCTGATGATAAATTTCACTCCCCAATTGTCTATCCGGTAGCAATAATTAAAAGCAGTAAAAATCCTTCTGCTGCCAAAGAATTTGTCCAGTTTCTATCTGGCAGCGAAGCCAAAACTGTACTCAGAAAATATGGGTTTATTGTGAGTTAAAATAAGGGGCTTAGGCCCCTTGTCTTGTTAATTGAGATTTAAGAAGCCGTGGACTGTAATTTTTCTAGTCGTGCCAGCACTTCTGAACTGTGAATAGTTGGGTTGACTTTGACAAAATTCTCGCGCAAGACGCCTTGAGGATCGATGATAAAACTATGGCGCATAGATAAAAAGCCAAGCCACGAACCGTAAGCTTTACTCACTGAACCATCAGTGTCAGCCAACAGGGGGAATTTTAGTCCCTCTGAATCACAAAATTTGGCGTGGGAATCAATGTCATCAGCACTAACGCCAATAATCTGAGCGTTTTTTTCGAGGTATTGGGGTAAGTCTTGCTGAAAACGCCGAGCTTCTATAGTACAACCAGAGGTGAAGTCTTTAGGATAAAAGTACAGGACTAGCCATTTACCGCGCAAGTCAGAGAGGGAAATTTTGCCATCACCTGTATTGGTTGGCAAAGTAAACTCTGGCGCGGGTTGATTAATTGCCGGAAGTTTACCACCAAGAGCATTAGCAGCAGGGGTAAAATTCAGCCAGCTGATGACAGAAATACAGCTGGCAAATAATATGCTTAAAAAAGTGCGGCGGGAAATCATGGTGTAAACCAGAATCACAACTTTACACAAGTTTACAATTCTTGGTTGCGAAAAATCTTATTCTAATTGAGATTCGGGAAGGGTATCTGTGCTTTCGATGTATTGACTATCTAGGAGAAAAGCCCCTCTAGTAAAGCGAATACCCCAATATCCACCTGGTCTGCGGTCAATGATTATACCTTCTTCGCCAAGATGAATTACATTAGGGGGGCGTAGCATGGGCATAGGTTCAGCAGTTTTGACATAAGCTGGTAGCGCCACAACACGGACTCTACTACCAATTGTGAATTCTTTCGACATTTTAATCAAGCTAGGAGTTTTGATTAACTCATAACTCAAAACTAGCTTGAAAGTCTACTAAATTGAGCAGGGGAATAAATAGGGAAAGGGAAAGGGGATAAAGTTTTTCCCCTTTCCGCATCTTCTGCAAGAAGTCTGTTAATTTTTGACCATAATCTATTTTGGGATTGAGATGGACGGCACTGCCCACCCCAGAATTATTATTTTTTGAAGATTATTGAGGATTGCCTTGTTGACGCCGTGAAGGAGCATTTTGACGGAATTGCTCTAATTTTTGACGCTGTTCCGGGGTTAAGACTGCTTGAATCTGTTGTTTCTCAGACTCGCGGATTTGTCGCATTTGGGTTTTTTGGGCTTCAGTTAGATTTAAGTCAGCAAAACCACCCTTTCCTCGATGTTGACCGGGTTGCCGTTGACCTGTTTGCCCCTGAGCCTTACGCGCTTGCCATTCAGCCCGACGTGCTTGTTTCGCTGCCTCTAATTTTGCCTTTTGTTCCGGGGTCAAAACTGCTTCAAATTTGCTGCGGCTATCGCGGCGAATCGTCTGAATTTGGTTTTTTTGGGCATCTGTTAGACCCAAATCTTTCCAAGGGCCTCTTTCTTTTTGTGGAGTTTGTGCAAGTAAGACGGGTGAAGGAGAGGCTGTTTGAGCGTGAACAGCAAAGGAGGTTGCAGTTAAAGTGAGAGCGATGGCGGAAGCAACTAGCGATAATGCTTTGAGTTTCATTACTTGTCTGGTGGGTTTTTCCTGGTTGGATGCCACCATCATAAGAACTTATCTTCAGCAGTTACATGAGGAGAAAGTCATGGTTATACCCATGACTTTAGTCATGATTGACAATAGATAGTTAAGAATCAGAAGTTAGAAGTTAGGAGTTATAAATTATGAAAATTTTGATTATGATAATTTTATAAGTCATTATTTAGCTGATTAACTAACTGTTTTGTTCTTTAAATTTACTTCTGATTTCTCACTCAGCGAAAAATTTAAGCAGTGAAATATCTGCTCAATTTTTCGGAACTATTAACTTCTAATTTATATATAACTGGAGCAATGCGACTAATGAGTCTTCCAATTGAAATTAAGAAACATCCTTTTCCGTCTCTGCTTTATCTGGAGTGGACATTACTAGCGATCGCGGCATTGACAGCTGTTATACCACCTCCGTTACGGCGTTTTCGTCCCAAGCCTCTAGAACTATCAATTTGTGGTGCATTTCCAGACTTGTCAGTTTGTAGCATATTGCCAGAACTATCAATTTATAGTCTGATTATTTTTGCGGTAATGGGCTTAAGATTACCCAGAAATAACCAGACAACTAAGGTAATATATACAGCCATTGAAATTTTATTAATTTTAATAATTGGACTGTTTGGGGAAAGATTTGCTCGACTTTTCCCTTTTCTCTATATAATTTTAGTGACTCGTAGTTGTCTAATCTTTCAGTTAAATGGGCGCTTATTCGTTACAGCTTTGTCATTTGCCTTATTTTTAGTTACTACACAACTAAAATATCAGTTATTCAATTTTCAAGCATCCCCGCAAGCACAAGAGCGATATCGATTTTTGATTTTGAATTCGTCACTAGTATTTGGCTTAAGTTTGGTTTTTGTGTTGTTGATGATGAATGCAGTTTTGTCTGAACGGCAAAGTCGAGAAAAGCTAGCTCTGGCTAACGAAAAACTCCGTCAATATGCCATGCAAATTGAAAATCAAGCTACCTTAGAAGAACGTAACCGCATTGCTCGTGAAATTCATGATTCATTAGGACACTCTCTGACTGCTTTAAATCTACAATTAGAAACTGCTTTAAAACTATGGCAATCTAACCCAGGTAAGGCTGAAACATTTCTCGCAACCGCAAAGGAATTAGGTTCAAAAGCGCTAAAAGATGTTCGTCAATCTGTTTCTACTATGCGTTCTAATCCCTTACAAGAACAATCTTTAGAAGATGCGATCGCTAGTCTTTCAGAAAATTTTCATCGCTTTAATGGGATATTACCAATTTATCAAATCAACCTGGAATATTCTCTACCACCTGAAATAAATACTGCTATTTACCGGATTACTCAAGAATCTTTAACTAATATATCTAAATACGCGTATGCCACAGAGGTTAAATTGGAACTCACTACGATTAAAGGCAATTTGCAATTGATAATTCAGGATAATGGTAAAGGTTTTGATGTAGGGCAAAATACTACTGGTTTTGGACTTCATAGTATGCGCGATCGCACTTTAGCACTTGGGGGTAAGTTTAATATTAATAGCGCTCTTGGATTTGGTTGCAAAATTACAGTTAATATTCCATTAACAAGGCTAACATAATGATTAAAGTATTGCTCGTAGATGACCAAAGTTTAATTCGTCAAGGATTAAGAGCATTATTAGAACTCGAACCAGATTTAGAAATAGTTGGAGAAGCAGAAAACGGCGAACAGGCGATTAATTTTGTTGCAGAATTTCAGCCAGATGTCATATTGCTAGATATCAGAATGCCGATTATGGATGGAGTTGCAGCCACGCAGGAAATTCAAAAACGTTTTGCCAAAACTAAGATTTTAGTACTAACAACTTTTGATGATGATGAATATGTGTCAGCCGCTTTAAAAAATGGAGCAATGGGTTATTTATTAAAAGATACACCATCAGAAGAATTAGCTGTTGCTATTCGTGCCGTTCATAAAGGATATACTCACTTAGGCCCAGGTATAGTTAAAAAGCTGTTGACTCAATTTTCTCATGTTGCACCAACTCATTCACCGCCTCTACCATCTAATTTAGTTGAACTTACTCCTAGAGAAAAAGAGGTTTTGCGGTTAATTGCTACAGGCGCTAGTAACCGAGAAATTGCTCAGAAACTCTACATTTCTGAAGGGACAGTAAAAAATCATGTTACGAATATTTTAAACAGGTTGAATTTGCGCGATCGCACTCAAGCTGCGATTTGGGCAAATACATATTTATCCTATTTAAATGAGCCAAGTTAAATAATTCATAATTATTTGCCGAGATACTTATATAAATGAATAAATCATAACTTATGCATTGATAAAGTAGACAAAAAATGATTGAATAAATCAGGAAAAAGCAAGCGATCGCTCATCACCTTAAGCAGACCGATCGTTAAGCTTGAAGCTCAAACTGTATAGGATTTTATACTATAATTGTAGTATGTAAATTAGTCTTGATTACGCTTAATTGTTTTATGGAAGTGATTTTGGGTGATATCACAAAGTTAGAAGTTGATGCTATCGTTAATGCTGCAAATACTAGTTTGCTTGGGGGTAGTGGCGTAGATGGAGCGATACACAAGGCATCTGGATCGGGTTTACTTGATGAGTGTAGGTCACTTGGAGGATGTAAGATTGGTGATGCTAAACTAACCAAAGGATATCGCTTACCTGCAAGCTTCATCATTCATACCGTAGGCCCAGTATGGCGAGGAGGTAATCACGGAGAACCCGAACTTCTAGCTCAGTGTTATTATAAATGTATGCAAATTGCCGCAGATAAAGAGTTTAATAGTTTGGCATTTCCTTGCATCAGTACTGGCATTTATAAATATCCTAAAACTTTAGCAGCTGAGGTGGCAGTGAAAATATGCGATGAACAGCTACAAAAGAATAGTCATCCACAAAAAATAATTTTTTGCTGCTATGACCCAGAAAACTATGGAATATATACAAATATTTTAGGACTTAGGCATTGACATAAGTCAATGAATATTGGTTAAAAAAATTAATTTTAAACCGCAGAAACAGAGAGTATGACCTTGGCTTGGCAAGGTTTTCAAACTTGAGCAAAGTGCTCGTCGACTCAAGAGAAAGAACGAGATTATTTGAGTTATTTTGAAAAGACTATTCTTAAAAAGAAGTTTTTTGGGAGCTTATTTAAATAATTCCAAACATTCCTTTTTTAAAATGTTTTTTGTGACTTTTATTTTCCTAAATGACTTATCGATTACCTCTTCGCAAGATATATTAATTTGTGATTGATTTACTGAAATTAAATCTTGAATGGAAGCACCATATACAATTTCTGATAAACCACTCCAAACACAAGCAGTTGCACACATCGGACAAGGTTCACCAGTTGTATATATGCTATAACCTTCTAAAGAGGGGTTTTTCAGTTTAGCTGTTAAACTACGAATAACGTTGATTTCTGCATGGGCTGATGGATCGTTGTCTCTCGTTACAGTATTATGAGCTACGGCAACAACTTCGTTATCTTTAACAATCACTGCACCGTAGGGTGCATCGCCTTCTTTTGCTTCTGCCAATGCTAAACGCATAAAAGATTCTGGGTTCATATAAGCTGAGGTTAACATAAGGATAATGGTTAATAATATCGTATTTCTAATGTTATAACTGGGAATTAAGATGTATTAATGGTCGAATATGTTACTGAGCAGACAAGAAACAGAATTTTACTTAGAAGACCTAGAAACACCAATAGGTAAAGCGATTAATTTAACACTTGCCTCTTTGGTTCTAATATCATCAGGAATTTTTGTGGCAGAAACATATAATATTCCTGATTATATGCGGTTTCAGTTAAAAGTAGCTGATACTGCGATCGTCATCATCTTCGCTGTGGAATATTTACTCCGCCTGTGGAGTGCGGAAAACAAAATTAAGTATATTTTTAGCTTTTATTCGATTATTGACTTAATGGCGATTTTGCCATTTTTTCTAGGTATGGTGGATATTAGCTTTATCCGCCTATTACGATGGTTTCGGATTTTACGATTAATTAGATTTATAGATAGAAAGTTTTTATTCGCTAGTATCAGCAGTGAAGATGGGATGATTTTTGCGCGAATATTATTTACGTTATTTGCAATTGTTTTCATTTACTCTGGTTTAATTTATCAAGTGGAGCATCCGGTTAATCCTGAAAATTACGGTACATTTTTGGATGCATTCTACTTCTCTGTTGTCACAATGACAACTGTGGGATTTGGCGATGTTATTCCAATTTCGGAATTAGGACGCTTGCTAACAGTATTGATGATTTTTACCGGAATTGCATTGATTCCTTGGCAAGTGGGAGATTTGATTAAGCAAGTGGTGAAAACTGCTAATCAGGTAGAAATAGTTTGTTCGGGTTGTGGTTTAGCTTTCCATGATGTAAATGCTGGCTTTTGTCAGAGGTGCGGGACTAAGTTACCTCGTCGCAGGATTGATTAGACGGCGTTGCATAATCGTCTTCCAGGTATTTTAGCTTGGACTCTAAAAGACCCTAGTGCCAAAACCTTTGCTTTCATTGTGGAAGATTATTAAATGTTGGAAATGTTATTTTTACGTAACAGATGGATACCCAATTGATCCATGTTTTATCAATGATTGTGACCAGATAATCAAAAAAACCTAGATGACACTCGTGATCTGAGAAAATACCAGATTCAGACATTATCTAGCACGCCTTCATCGAAAAACTCTTTGCTATTCTAAATCAGAAGAAATGCTTAAGCTATCAATTCGATTGTTACTGCACTACCTCTATTATGGATTTGTACCCTTAATAGCCTAATTCATCGCGCAACGGGAGCAGCGCCAATTATTTCTTGTGCCCTATCGACAAGAGCAAGTATTCTCTATTCTGAAGATATGCAAGATGGGTTAGTAGCTGGTCAATTAGAGATTGTGAATCAATTTAAAAAAGGCTAGAAACTGCATCTAAGCTGTCTCTAGCCTTAATTTATTTAATGGGCAGTACCAGACTCGAACTGATGACATCCTGCTTGTAAGGCAGGCGCTCTACCAACTGAGCTAACCGCCCTTTTTACTAATCCTTAACTAATATAGCAAAATATTTCGCATTGCGCTAGTAGTTTTAAGAAAATCTTTTTTTCTCTTATACTGACTCAGTATTCAGTTACTCAGCACGGGCTAAACGCCCCGCTATCGCTAACAGGATTTAGGATGCCCTCTGGTCGGACACACGATCGCATTACTATGTATGCTCTGCCGATTGTGGCGGGCGTTACTTTTTGGCAGACTCGCAGTAGCAATGCGACTTTGTTGGTTGCAGCCGGGTTTCTCTTTGGCGGGCTGATGTTTGGCCCCGATTTGGATATTTACTCTGTGCAATTCCAACGCTGGGGTTTCTTGCGCTGGATTTGGCTACCTTATCAAAAAAGTCTCCGACATCGTTCTTTTTTATCCCACGGACCGATTATCGGCACGATTCTACGGATACTTTATCTGGGGTGTTTGCTAGCTATTTTGGCAATTTTCCTTTTGGTAATTGCCGAAAGGTTGTGCAATCTGAGTTTTAGTTGGCAGGATTTTGGTGGAATTGTGGGGCGATCGCTCGTGCAATACGATACTGAATATATCGCCCTGTTTTTGGGGTTGGAACTCGGTGCGATGAGTCATTCTCTCAGTGATTGGGGCGGTTCGGCTTATAAGCGTTTCAAAAAGCAGGGGGTTCGGGGGTTGCTTCCTAGTGGCAAAATTAAGAAGCGGAAAGTGAGGAGTGGCGTTCGTCGGCCGAGAGTAAAGAAATAATTTTTTTAAACGCTTTAGGTAGCTAAGGGAAGCGCAGAGGTACGCAGAGGTATGGAAAATCAAAATGATAGTTTGGCGGCGTTGCAAGAGTTGATTGAGGTGGTGGCGAAATTGCGATCGCCTGATGGTGGTTGTCCTTGGGATTTGGCTCAAACTGCCGAAACGCTGACTCCATTCGTGATTGAGGAAGCTTATGAGGTGGTGGATGCGATTAAGAGTGGGGATAAGGATGCGATCGCTGAGGAGTTAGGCGATTTATTATTACAGGTGGTATTACAAGCCCAAATCGCTAGCGAATCTGGGCAATTTTCTCTCAAGGAAATAACTCAGGGGATTTCTCAAAAGTTGATTCGCCGTCATCCTCATGTGTTTGGTGATGTGTCGGTTGCCAGTGTGGATGAGGTGCGGCAAAATTGGGAACAAATCAAAGCTGCGGAAAAGGGCGAAGCATCTCCAGAGGCGCAAAAATTTAGTGCTAAACTCGCTCGTTATGGGCGTACTCTTCCCCCACTGACGGCGGCGATGAAAATTTCTCAAAAGGCTGCGGCGATCGGGTTTGAATGGGAAAATATTCAGGGCGTCTGGGATAAGTTTCATGAGGAGTTGGGAGAGTTTCAGCAGGCTTTAGCTGAGGAAACACCCGAACGACAACAAGCAGAATTAGGCGATTTACTATTTGCAGTTATTCAGCTAGCGCGTTGGCATAATCTTGACCCCAGCACCGCTTTGCAAGGCACAAATCAGCGCTTTGTCCAGCGATTAGAAAAAATGGAGGCGGTTGTTGACCGTCCCCTTTCTGATTACAGTTTGAATGAGTTAGAAAACTTGTGGCAACAGGCAAAAGCTCAACTTGCGAAAGAAGGGAGTGGGGAGTAGGGATTGGGGATTGGAGATTGGGGAGGCTTAGAACTTAAAGCTTTAGGTTCAAAGGTGCAACTTTCAGGCTCAAAGGCGCAACTTTCAGGTTCAAAGGTGCAACTTTCAGGTTCAAAGGCTCAAGCTTCAGGCTCAAAGGCTCAAGCTTCAGGCTCAAAGGCTCAACTTTCAGGTTCAAAGGTGCAACTTTCAGGTTCAAAGGCTCAAGCTTCAGGCTCAAAGGCTCAAGCTTCAGGCTCAAAGGCTCAAGCTTCAGGCTCAAAGGCTCAAGCTTCAGGCTCAAAGGCTCAACTTTCAGGTTCAAAGGCTCAAACTTCCTACTCTCCATTCTCCATTCCCCAGTCCCTTCTTCAAGATTTTTCAGCACTGAACCACTTATCATATAGCAATTGATAAGTGCCATTTTCTTTGAGACTCAGCAGAGCTTGATTAATTGGTTTACGGTAGGGACTGTTATTGGGCAGAATGATGCCGTAGCTTTCTTCACGGAAGATACTGCCAACAATCTCTACCTTCCCTTTGCCTTCATTGGCAGTATAGAAGAGGAGTACAGGCGCATCAAACACCACAGCATCAGCTTTTTTTGTTTGCAGAGCATTGTAAGCTTGCTCAATTTTGGTAACTTCTAGAATTGAAATGTTATGTTCTCGCAGGTATGTGGCCGCTGTACTCCCCGTAGTTGTAGCCACTACCTTGCCGGATAAATCGTCTATACTCCTGATATCGCCCTGAAGCTGTTGTACTGTCAATGAAGTAGTAGCGCTGGCTGTAAAGTAAGCAACGAAAAGTACTCCAATGAACATCCAGACTATAGCTATTAGGCGTCCTAATACTCCCTTAGGCATTTCATCAGCTTGGGTTGCTAATGTGGCAGCTGCCCACCAACAGGCTTTGAAAATTCCAGGAAAGTATGATTGAGAAATCATCCCATCTTTATGATGGCGCTCAGATAACCAAACAATGTGGGCTGCTACGACAATTAGCACCAAAGCAATGCCTATTACCTGCAAAAGACTAGCAGAGAAAAATAATTGCAAAAGATTTGGGAAGGCACTTTTGTTGCTCTCTGCGTTTCTCACCATAATTTGCAGCCCCCCAGTAAAAATGGGTAATGAGAAATCAAAATTCTGCTCGCGTTCGGCTGTAATCGAGATGGCTGAAATCCCCAAATTAGCTTTGTTGTCCTTAATAGCAGAAAGCAGTTCCGGCACAGAGGAATATTCAATAAATTTAGACTCTACACCTATTTGGTTAGCGATGCTGCGCCAGAGGTCGATACTGAATCCTGATAGCTCACCTTTGTCTGGCATCACAAAGGGCGGTATAACTCGTGTAGCTACTAATAACGGTTGTTGGGGTTGTGGTTTTTGCGCTACTCCTGGGGACGCGATTAATAACAATGCCAGAATTCCACCTACTAATCCTATGCAGGTATACAGTGCTAAGGAAAGCTTGATTTTGTTTTTTGAGTCATATCTGCCAATTGGGCTGTTTTTCCCAGCCATCAGTTGGCGAAATCTAGTAGCGATCGCATTTATCATCAGAATTTTCTTAGGGTTGTGTGTAAATCTATTTATCATGCCCGCGTTGTATCAAATATCATGTTCGTTACCCCCATGAAACCAATTTTTTTCAGGTTTAAGGGGATTGGGGAGATAGATTACTTTGCCTGTAGTAGGGTTGATTGTTTCACGCGTAGGCGTAGCCCGTCGTAGACATCGCTTACAATATTTACCCACTCATTGTTACAGCTATTTTCAGGTAAATAGACCACGCGGTAGGGGCGCAAGGCCTTGCACCCCTACAACAGATGTGGTTTAAATACTTGAATTCTGCTGTAATTAGCAACTTAGTTGTGCCAATTTTGACTTATTGCCCTGCTACTGTTGTTGTAACCATCAGATGCTCCTTAAGCTATAAAAACATTTGCTTAAATCTACCTATTATGTTTATTGCTATACAATACTCTAGGTGGATTTATTGATGAATTCTTTTGTTTTAAAATATAGAGTCAGAGGTTGAAACAGATATATTGTGTATAATTCACTTTCTAGAACTCGCCTTGGCAAGACAAACCTCTATCTTTTGAGTCAGAATTTTGAGATCAGCCTTTAGCGTACATCTAGGTTTATATTTGCCTAATATTTTATCTAACGTGCGCTTTTTAGTTTTTGCAAAGTGAGCAACATGGATGTAGACGATTTTAGTCAACAAGTAGAGACATTACGCTCACGGGTGACGGGATTACTGCAAAAACCTGCAAGTGAGATGTATTCAGAACAAGAGCTAACAGCAGAAGCTTTTGAAGAACTTCAAATCACTTTAGAAGAACTAAAAATCGCCTCCGAAGAACTACAAGCAACACGAATCGTAGTAGAGAAGGAGCGTCAGCGCTACCAAGAGTTATTTGATTTTGCGCCTGATGGTTACTTGGTAACTGATACATTCGGCACTATCTTAGAAGCTAACCTTGCTGCTACCATACACATCAATGTTTTAAAGCGATTTTTGATTGGCAAACCGCTACTTACTTTCATCGCCCAGTCAGATCATCAAGCTTTTTTTAATTACCTAACTCAGTTGCAGCAGCTCGACCGGGGCGGGGAATGGGAAGTGTGTTTACAACCACGAGAAAAAACCTGTTTTGATGTTGCTTTGACAGTAGTTACGGTTCGTAACGAAAAAGGTCAGCCAGTTGCTCTGCGCTGGCTAATGCGTGACATTAGTCAGCGTAGGCATTTGGAGTTGCAGCGCCAGCAGTTATTTGCCAATGAGCAAGCCGCGCGAATTGCAGCCCAAGCGGCAGAGAAGCGCTCTAATTTTTTGGCTGAAGCAAGTCGTGTATTAGTATCTTCCTTGGATTATCGCACTACCCTAAGCAGCGTCGCGCAATTAGCAGTACCTACCCTTGCCGATTGGTGTATTGTGGATGTCGTCGAAAAGAATTTGGCAATCTTCACTAACCCAGTTATCGCTGCATCAGAACCAGCAAAGGAAGCACTGATCCGAGAACTCCAACAACGCTATCCAATTTCTATTGATGCTGATTATGGACCGGCGAAAGTTTTACGGACTGGTAAGCCGGAACTGGTTACAAAGATTGTGGAGTCTTCATTAAAGAGAAAGTCCTCGGACGAGGAACACTTCAGTCTGCTGCGCCAACTCCAAGTTAAGTCTCAGATGGTAGTACCACTGTTAGTACGCGAACGCAAGCTGGGGACAATTCTATTTGCGTCTACACAACCAGAACGCCATTACACTACTGTAGACCTAGAAATGGCTGAAGAACTTGCTCAACGAGCAGCATTCGCCATTGAAAATGCCCAGCTTTATCAGCAAGCCCAAGAAGCTAACCGCATCAAAGAAGAGTTTTTAGCGATCGTTTCCCACGAACTTCGTACACCTCTCAATTCTATGCTGGGTTGGGTTCAACTAATACGTACTCGAAAATGGGACGAAGCAACTATTTCTAAGGCATTGGAGACAATCGAGCGGAATGCCAAACTTCAAAGAAAACTGATTGAAGATATCCTGGATGTCTCGCGGATTGTACAAGGTCAAATTCGCCTAAATATTCGTAAAGTTGGCCTTGCGGCTGTAATTCAGGCGGCAATTGAAGCTGTACATCCCACATCTGAAATTAAGAATATTCAAGTTGAATTTCATCTTGACTCCTCAGTTGGTGAAGTTATGGGTGATACAGAACGCCTGCAACAAGTTGTCTGGAATTTGCTTTCTAATGCCGTCAAGTTCACACCTAACGGAGGGCGAGTTGAAGTATATCTAAAACAGGTAAACTCAAATGCTCAGATAACTGTCTCTGACACAGGTAAGGGAATTGATGCTGACTTTCTACCTTATATCTTTGAGCGCTTCCGTCAAGCTGATAGCACAACTACTAGAGCAGACAATGGTTTGGGGTTGGGGCTAGCAATTGTACACCACTTAGTAGAAATGCACTCAGGCACAGTCTACGCAGTTAGCGAAGGGGAAGAACAAGGAGCAATATTTACAGTGTTATTGCCTCTAGTAGAACCACAACCAGAGCTTTTAATTAAAGAGAGTGAAGTAAAAGTCGATAACTTCTCAGTACTCAACGGCTTGCAAATACTCGTTGTCGATGACAATGCCGATACGCGTGAGTTAATTGCTTTCATTCTTGAACAGTCTGGAGCGCAGGTGACGGCGGTTAACTCAGTAGGTGAAGCCCTGGAAGCACTAGGACGATTAAAACCAGATGTTTTAATCAGTGATATTGGAATGCCAGATGAGGATGGTTATTCCCTGATTCGGAAAGTGCGGGCACAGGAAGCAGAGCAAGGGGAGAAGATTCCAGCTGTAGCACTAACGGCATTTGCTAGAGATGAAGAACACAAGCTCGCTCTGCAAGCTGGATTCCAAGTTCATGTATCCAAGCCAATTGAGCCAGAAGAGTTGGTGAAAGTGGTAGCGAACCTTACCAAAGGTAGCAAACAAGTTTAATGCCCAATTAAGCTTTTGGTAGCAAATGCGTACGCCAAAATAACAAATGCGTACGCCAAAATAGCAAATGCATACGCCAAAATAGCAAATGCGTACGCCAAAATAACAAATGCGTACGCCAAAATAGCAAATGCGTACGCCAAAATAGCAAATGCGATCGCCGAAATAACAAATGCGTACGCCAAAATAGCAAATGCATACGCCAAAATAGCAAATGCGTACGCCAAAATAGCAAATGCATACGCCAAAATAGCAAATGCGTACGCCAAAATAGCAAATGACCTAACTCCAGTAAGGGCATGGCATTGCCCATTGGTGTCAATACGGTTCGGTTAAGTTCTAAGCGGTGTTAATTATGGAGAAAGTGAGTGTTTGTAAAGCTCGCTTCCGTTCCTCATTACTTTGTGTGTCTGCGATCGCTTGGGAGATTACCTCTGCTGGGATGGCTGTTTCTAAAGCTTTTAGTACTGTACCTGATTCAATTGCTGGTGTAATTAGTGAGAATTCTTTGAGTTGCATTCAACATCAGTATACTTGGGTGACAACCCTCAGTCTACCTGGTTTCAGGCTTAACCGAACCGTATTTAGGGCGAACACTACGGCTTTGCAGTGATTCGATTGATACTAGTAAAGTAAATAAACATCTCCGATAATCAATGTACGATCGTTACTAGTACTAGCCAACTGGTAAATCGACCAATGCGTTCAGTGCAATTATCAATAATATTTGATATTCTTAATAATTTTTCCAATAGTTATCTTACCTCTTAAATTGCTGTAAAGGACTTCTCTGCACTCCACAAAAGATAGTTGTAGGGGTGCACAACTGTGCTACCTGACGACAGATGTGGATGAAAACTGCTGTAATTCCGAAAAATCGTCTATGTGGTTTCACTAATGCCAATCTACCAACTTATCTGCTAGAGATTCTAAAGGTTTACTGTTATATAAGCAATGCTTGCTAGAGTCTGGAGTGCATCAATTGTGGGCATCGATGCCGTCAAAGTAGGGGTGGAAGTCGATGTGTCAGGGGGATTACCGGGAATAGTTGTTTTGGGACTGCCAGATTCAGCGATTCAAGAATCAAGAGAAAGAGTCAAAGCAACTCTGAAAAATACTGGCTTTGCCTTTCCGATGCGAAAGATAGTAATTAATTTAACTCCGGCAGATTTACGCAAAGAAGGCCCCTGTTTCGATTTGCCTATTAGTGTGGGAATTTTGGCGGCTTCTGAGCAAGTTAGCGCTGATTTGTTGGGGGATTATCTATTTTTGGGTGAAGTCTCTTTGGATGGCAGTTTGCGTCCCGTAGCTGGTGTATTACCGATCGCAGCAGCAGCCCAAAAGATGGGAATTGCAGGTTTAGTTCTCCCTGCTGATAATGCCCAAGAAGCAGCAGTAGTTGAAGATTTGGCTGTTTACGGCTGCAAACATCTGTCTGAGGTGGTGGATTTTTTAAATAATCCGGGGCGTTACAAACCTGTGCAGATAGATAGTACAACACAGACAACAACAGTATCCTACCCTGGCGCAGATTTGCATGATGTCAAAGGACAAGCTCATGCGCGTCGTGCTTTAGAAATTGCTGCGGCTGGTGGGCATAATCTCATTTTTGTCGGGCCGCCTGGTAGTGGGAAGACTATGCTAGCAAGGCGCTTACCGGGAATTTTACCGCCGTTGAGTTTTGCTGAATCTTTGGAAGTGACTCGCATTCATTCGGTAGCTGGTTTATTGAAAAATCGTGGTACATTGGTACGCGATCGCCCTTTTCGCAGTCCCCACCACTCGGCATCTGGGCCTTCTCTGGTGGGTGGCGGTAGTTTCCCTCGTCCTGGAGAAATCTCATTATCTCACAGAGGTGTGCTGTTCCTTGATGAACTCACGGAATTTAAACGAGATGTTTTAGAATTTCTGCGCCAACCTCTAGAAGATGGCTACGTGACAATTTCCCGCACCAAATTATCGGTAATGTTTCCTGCACAGTTTACTTTGGTGGCGAGTACTAATCCTTGTCCATGCGGTTACTATGGCGATACCATCCAACAATGTACTTGTTCTCCCCGTCAACGCGAGCAATATTGGGCAAAGCTTTCTGGGCCGTTGATGGATCGAATTGATTTACAAGTTGCAGTGAATCGCTTGAAACCAGAAGAAATTACCCAACAACCTACGGGAGAAACATCAATATCAGTACGCGAACGAGTGCAACAAGCAAGCGATCGCGCAATTACCCGTTTTCAAGGAGAAGCAAATCTGCGTTGCAATGCCCATTTGCAAAGTAGTCATCTCCAGAAATGGTGCAAGTTAGATGATGCTAGCCGCAATTTATTAGAAGCAGCAATTAGAAAATTAGGCTTATCGGCAAGAGCAAGCGATCGCATTCTCAAAGTAGCACGAACTATTGCAGATTTAGCTGGAGAAGATGAGTTAAAAACTAATCATGTAGCGGAAGCAATTCAGTATCGCACAATCGACAGAATGCAGTAGTAATAGCTATTTTTAGGTAATTTCAAACAACTCTAAGACGTAGAAGAAATTAACTGACCAATACGCTTAAGAATTTGCAAAACGGCGTACAGTTCTCTCACGGATGCAAACGGAGCAAAGACTCTTGACAAATCGTACTGTGGTGTATTTTTTTGTGTCACTTTGACAAATAAGATATCGTCTCCATTCGTTACCATCCCAAACACAGGTTTACTGGGGTTGGGGTTAGCCATCATATAAGCTAGGGCTTGCGGTACAGCCGACCAAACTGAGAGCGTGGTTTTTTTCGACTCCAACACCATCACCCAGAACTGCTCTTGTAACACTAAAACGTCAATCCGTCCGCGCAGTATCTCCTCGCCATCATCCAGCACTAATTCCACGGATGATTCAGCCTTAATTCTGAAAGGAGGATCATAAAATCCGGAGAGTGCAAGTATTGGTGACACCAACAACAATATGACTGTCCCTTCTAGTAAATCACCTCCGGCACGGTGATAGAGATACCTGCGCCGCACGACATCCACAGAGGCTTTTTCTGCTTCCGTAATTTCAGACAATCCCTCATACCACTCTAAGAAAAACTCCTCGTCTTCAACACGGACAAAACCGAATCGATTTTCTGCATCCTCAAGAGTGGTAATTGCTTCTGTAATTGCTGCCGTCTGTGTCATTGCTTTTAGTTAACAGTTGCTTTGTTATATTATCAACATCAGCGCATCTTTATTATCGCCAATTGGCGCGTAGGCGTAGCCCGTCGTAGACATCGCATTTTCAAAGTAGGGCAGACTATTGCAGATTGAGCGGCAGAAGAAAAGCTCAAAACCAGCTAGATAGCTGAGGCGATTCAATATCGCACGATAGATAGAATGCAGTAAAATTTTTCGGCGTTGCTGAATGAGAGTAAGAATTAGCCTCACGCTATGAGTCTTACCTAGAGAGAAGGGTTTCAAGAATACTGCTTGTGCTGTACTAAAGTCCAAGCTACTCAAGTCTAATTTATGATTGTATTTAAATCAGATTTTTACAGACTTTTTATTAATCTAAAATCTCCATTAAGAAACATTTTTTTAATGATTAAGACTGGCATAATAAATACAAACAATAGTTTCTATGCAAGCAAAAATTAATAAGGTTAACTAGTAGAAAGTTCTGATTAACCATTTATCATTAATAGTTACCAAAAAGCCGGAAAATATTTATGGTTCAAACTTGGCTGTGGATTGGTGTCATCAGTATGGCAGTGGGTTGTGCTTTTTTCGGAGTAGGCGCACACAATGGTAAAAATGAACGCTGGAAAGTACTGTATACACTTAATTTTTTCATCTGCTTGATTGCTAGTGGGCTGTACTTAGCAATGGCACTCGGTCAAGGAGTTAACATCATCAACGATCGTCCAACTTATTGGGTGCGATTTGTGACTTGGTTTTGCTCAACGCCGCTGTTGTTGTTGGATCTGACTTTCTTGGGAAGAACGAGCTTACTGATTACAGGTAGCTTGTTAGGAGCAAACGCCTATATGCTTGCCACTGGCTTCCTAGCCACAGTTACACCCAAGCCGATCAGCTACATCTGGTATATTGTTAGTTGCAGTGCTTACCTGGCGGTTTTCTACTTATTAGTGAAGCCCTACCGGATCGAAGCAGAACGCAAACATCCCAGATCAAAGCAAGCATTCCGCAAGCTGATAACTGTGCATTTAGTGCTGTGGACACTCTATCCGATTGTGTGGATTCTTAGTCCAGAAGGGTTTAACGCTTTTGGTCAAGGTGGGGAAACAATGGGTTATACGCTACTAGATATTGCTTCTAAAGTCGGCTTTGGTTTTCTATCATTAAACACCCTACGTAATTTAGAACAGGCAGGAGAATTGGTTACTGAATCAGAACCGTTATATGAGTAAGTATAAATTTTCAGTCTGATGCTTTAAATAGCTAACCGATGAACAAACCCCGAATTTTAGCGAAACGATATTAGCAGAATCAATCAAGATATTATGCGATCGCTGCCACTGCATTTTATATGCTAAAGCGATCGCGCTACCTATTGTCTACCAAAAAGCAAATTATTTATAGATATTCTCGTCAAGGAAATTACCGATTTTGCTAAATTCCTCCTCTAGAACGCTTCACAAATATCCTTGGGAGGATGTCGCAACTCAGGAAATCAGTATCCAATATATCAGGGACTAAGCAACATCCCCTACAAGGAGACTGATTGAATGAATTTGCAAGAAATTTGGAAGTTATTACAAGAGACGTTCAAAGAATGGAGTGACGATAAAGCCTCACGGTTAGCGGCGGCGTTAGCTTATTACACGATTTTTTCCATTGCACCATTGCTAATTATTGTAATTGCGATCGCAGGTGCAGTATTTGGAGAGGAAGCGGCAAGAGGTCAAATTGTCGGGCAAATTCAAGGTTTAGTCGGGGTAGATGGCGCAAAGTTTCTCGAAACAGCGATCCAAAATGCTAATAAACCAAAAACAGGAGCGATCGCTTCGATTATTAGTGTCCTAGTTCTGCTAGTGGGTGCTACAGGCTTATTTACTGAGTTGCAAGATGCCATGAACACGATTTGGGAAGTGAAACCCAAACCTGGACGTGGCATAAATAACATGATTCGCCTCCGCGTTTTGTCCTTTGCAATGGTGATCGGGATTGGCTTTTTACTTTTAGTTTCTCTAGTAATTAGTACGATATTAGCAACATTAGTAACATATTTTAGTAACTTGTTGCCAGGTTTCGATTTCATCTGGCAGATTGCCAATTTCATCATCTCATTTGCAATAACTACAATCTTGTTCGGACTAATTTTTAAAGTTCTACCAGATGTCAAAATTGCATGGAGTGATGTTTTAATCGGAGCTGCTCTCACCTCAGTTTTGTTCTCTATTGGGAGATTTTTATTAGGACAATATCTAGGTAATGGCACTTTTGGTTCGACCTATGGTGCTGCTGGCTCACTGGTGGTGATTTTAGCTTGGGTTAACTATGCGGCACAGATTCTTTTCTTCGGTGCAGAATTTACTCAAGTTTATTCCCGAAGGCATGGAAGCGGCATAGTGCCGACTAAAAATGCTGTACATATATCTGATAACACAAAGTATAATGGCAAGGCTCCAAATGAACAAGCATCGAATAAGAAAAAGCCCTTTATTAATCGTTTATTTCAGTATTTTAAGAAGCCTAAACGCTTAAAACAGAGAAGAAAAAATCAGCGATTTTAATGCTCGATTGCTGGAGATTTACAAATATAAATCTGATAGATATTGAAATATCTAATATCCAGTCCAGGTAATTGGTTATTTTTGCCACAGTTTATGAGTAAAGTCTTCCGAATTCTGAATTCTGACTCATTTTTATACTAGATTTTTTCCAGAATTATATTGAAAAAGGAAGAAAATCAGTACTAATGGAAAAATGGTTTTTTATCAATTGGTAAGCAATTTTTATTCATAACATCAGCGTCTTTGAGTTGATTATCCGCGGTTCACTAGTCTATATTAGCGCTGTTCTCAGTGCTACGTCTGCTTCCTAGCCGACAATTAGGAACACTAGGAATTACTGATTTACTCGTAGTTGTACTATTTGCGGAAGCTGCTCAAAATGCTATTGCAAGTAATTACACATCAATTACTGAAGGCTCTATTCTGGTAGGAACAGTGATTTTTTGGAGTTATTTGCTGAACTGGTTGGGTTACAAACTTCCCCAGTTCCAACGTTTCCTGAATCCGCCAACGCTGCTATTAGTAAAAAACGGTCGGATGATTGAGCGCCATCTGCAACGAGAGTTAATTACAAATGATGAGTTGATGAGCAAGTTACCTCAGCAAGGTGTAGAATTATTTAGCTGATGTGAAGTTCGCGTAGATAGAGGCTGACGGCAGAATTAGTATCATCAGGTCGAATTCAAAAACTGCTTCCGTCCCTGAGTAAAAAGTAGCGTTAAAAAGCGATCTACATTAATTAAACTGTAAAATATGACGGTTGTATTCTGTGCCGAACTGTGATTGAGCGTTATACTTTGCCCGAAATGGCTAATCTGTGGAGTGAAGCCTATAAACTAAAAACTTGGCTGCAAGTCGAAATTGCTGTTTGTGAGGCTCAAGCTGAACTTGGTTACATTCCATCTGAAGCTGTTGAGGAAATTAAGGCTAAGGCAGATTTTGATCCAAAGCGGGTACTGGAAATTGAGGCTGTAGTCCGCCACGATGTCATTGCTTTCTTGACAAATGTCAATGAATATGTAGGTGATGCCGGACGCTACATTCACCTGGGTTTAACGAGTTCGGATGTCTTGGATACAGCTTTAGCACTGCAATTAGTTGCCAGTTTGGATATATTATTGCAACGTCTGGAAGATTTGATTCAAGTAATTCGCCAAAAAGCACGGGAACATCGTCATACAGTGATGGCTGGCCGATCGCACGGTATTCACGCTGAACCGATTACTTTTGGTTTTAAACTAGCTGGTTGGTTAGCAGAAGTGTTGCGACACCAAGAACGCCTGAGAATACTCCGTCAAACGATCGCTGTCGGTAAAATTTCTGGTGCAGTGGGAACTTATGCCAATATTGAACCGCGTGTAGAAGCGATCGCTTGTCAAAAACTCGGACTCGAACCCGATACGGCCTCAACCCAAGTTATTTCCCGCGATCGCCACGCCGACTACGTGCAACAATTAGCTTTGGTAGCAGCAACCATTGAACGCTTTGCTGTAGAAATTCGCAATCTCCAAAAAACAGACGTTTTGGAAGTTGAAGAATTCTTCGCCAAAGGTCAAAAAGGCTCCTCAGCAATGCCACACAAGCGTAATCCCATCCGTTCGGAACGACTGACAGGAATGGCACGACTCGTCAGAAGTCATGCCGGTGCAGCTTTAGAAAACATTGCTTTATGGCATGAGCGAGACATTTCCCACAGTTCTGTAGAACGGGTAATTTTACCAGATGCTTGCACTTTGACCCACTTTATGTTGTCAGAAATAACCGATTTGGTCAAAAACTTGTTGGTCTATCCTGAGAACATGAAACGCAATCTCAACTGCTACGGCGGCGTTGTGTTCAGCCAAAAAGTGTTATTGGCTTTAATAGACAAGGGAAGCAGCCGAGAAGAGGCTTATGCGATCGTTCAAGAAAGCGCTCACGCCGCTTGGAATCAGCCACAAGGAAACTTCCAAGACTTGATTAGCAAAAACCCGCGTGTTACCCAAAAATTGTCTTCAGCAGAACTAGAGGTTTGTTTCGACCCCCAGCAACATCTGCGGCATTTAGAAGAAGTTTACCAACGATTAGGTATTTAGGATTAATTTGCTTGTAGTAGGCTTTTAAGCGCTTACTACAAGCAAATTACCCCAAAAATACGCAGATATCATCAAAAAAGATATACAGCGAATTTAAAGTTAGTGAGGTAGCAAGCTAAGTCTTAAAGCCAGGTAAAAAGCCTGTTTTACTTCTGTTAGCGCAGCAGGGCGCAGTCCATTCTGACTCCTGAATTCTGTTGTATAAAGATACAAACAACATTTAATATTGCAATCTCTTTAATGCTCGAATTATTGCCAGCACTGGGTAGTATACATAACAAATACTTACTTATTTATTAATATTACGAGTGCTTAGATGATTGAAATCCTAGCCACACTTTCTGCCTCTGCGGCAGCAGGAATGAGAATAGGTATACCTTTGCTAATTATTGGATTATTGCAAGGTAGCAACTTGTGGTCACAAGTCCCAATTCTATCTCACATTTCTCCACCAATATTATTATGTTGCCTCACCAGTTGGTCATTAATTGAATTATTAGCCTCAAAAAAGCTCTGGGGGCAAAGACTGCTTCAAGTGATTCAGTTATTCATGTCTCCCCTTGTAGGCGCAATTATGGGGTTAGGAGTAGCTACAGCAACAGCAACCCCAAACTGGCTGATTGCCATAATTGGAGGTTTATTAGCTTTGGTACTCCAGCTCGTCCAAATTGGTTGGTTCTATCGATTACGTGGCTTACCGTTGTGGGCAGTCTTCCTTCAAGATACCTTGTGCATTGCTCTAGTACTATTTGCCTTTGATGCTCCCTGGCAAGGAGGAGTAATTGCTTTAATACTGCTCTGGTTTGCAGTTCGTAGTGCTAAACAGTGGTATGACTGGTATCACAAAGAGAGAAGGCATGGGGTATAGGGCATGGGGCATGGGGGACTAGGGACAAGGAGATAAGTCTGAATATCGGGCTTCCTTAGATGGCGTAGCCATCCCCAACAGGGTACAGAACTTCTCTTAACGGAGACGCGCAAAGGACGGGAGTACAAGGGAAGAGTTTTCCAATCCCCAATCCCCAATCCCCAATACCCTTTACTGCAAAAGCCCAATCATGTGCAAGAAGCCGTGACCGGTAATCAACTCTACGATTAAGGCAATAAAACCCAGCATCGCAATCCGACCATTCCATACTTCAGCACTAGTTGTCAGACCCCATTCCCAACGCTCTTGAGGATACATCTTGACCATTTTTTTCATTTGGGCAGCTTGCGAAAGCTTGAAACTGGGGTTTTTCAGCGCATCAATTACTAATTCAGCTAGTGCATTAATAAATACTGGATGGGTATTGGGAGCAGGTACGCGGCGGAAGTTGTGAATTCCTGATTCTTCGGCTACTTCTCGATACTCAATATCAATTTCTTGTAGTGTCTCGATATGCTCTGAGACAAAACTAATTGGCACGACAACCAAATCTTTCACGCCTTGTGCGCCTAGTTCTTTGAGGGCATCTTCAGTATAGGGTTGAAGCCATTCTACTGGGCCTACACGACTTTGGTAAGCTAAGGTGTGGGTATTGGGTCGATTGAGAGTCTGCATAATCAATGCAGTACACTCTTCAATTTCCAGCTGGTAAGGGTCGCCTGCTTCTTCAACGTAGCTTTTCGGAACGCCGTGGGCGCTGAAGAATATATGAACATCATCCGGGTTAGGGAATTGCTCAATTTCCTGGGCTACGAGTTGCGCCATTGCTTGGAGGTAGCCTGGTTGTTTGTACCAAGAAGGAATGACAGTGTAATCAATAGGTTGAAGTTTTGGATCTTCTTGCCAAAGCTTTTCTAAAAGCCGGAAGCTGGAACCACTGGTACTGATAGAAAACTGGGGATATAGTGGTAATATTACCAGGTGTTCTACCTTATCTTGGGTAATTTGTGCGATCGCCTCTTCTGTATACGGATGCCAATAACGCATTCCCACGTAGATATTGGCTTCTTGTCCCAAATAACCCAACTGTTCTTTTAGGGCTTCCCCTTGCGCTTCTGTGATCCTCCGCAGTGGGGAACCACCACCGATTTGCTTATAATTCTCTTTAGATGTTCTGATTCGCCTTGAGGCAATAAACCAGGCTAGGGGCTTTTGCAACCAGCGAAATGGTAGGCGAATAATTTCCGGATCGGAAAATAGGTTGTACAAAAACGGCCCAACATCTTCTAGCTTATCAGGGCCACCGAGATTGAGTAATAAGACGCCTACACGACCCATAGCAGTTACTTTCCCCCAATCTTTTCAGGTTTTTTACTAATGTTAACAATATATCTTTATTAAATATAAAGCTTAATAGCAAGGAAATATGCAATGGCAACAATTTTAAGAGATTGGAGTTACCGCTATCAGTGGTTATATGATGGTATCTCTCGTTTAGCAGCCTTAAGTGTAGGTGGTGAAGCCCGTTTTCGGCAACTTGCTTTGCAAGGCTTAACAATTCACTCAGATACTCAAGTCTTAGATTTATGTTGCGGCAGTGGTCAAACAACGGAGTTTTTAGTAAAAACTTCACAAAACGTAACAGGATTGGATGCTTCACCCAAGTCTTTGCAACGGGCGCGGCTAAATGTACCGGAAGCTTCATACATAGAAGCTTTTGCTGAAAAGATGCCATTTCCAGATAATTTGTTTGATCTGGTGCATACCAGCATTGCATTACACGAGATGCAGCCTCAGCAATTACGAAAAATTATTAATGAAGTTTATCGGGTGCTGAAACCAGGAGGAGTGTTTACGCTGGTGGATTTTCACGCTCCGACAAATCCGATGTTTTGGCCTGGTATATCGGTGTTTTTGTTGTTGTTTGAGACGGAAACAGCTTGGGAATTACTGAAAACTGATTTAGCTGAGTTGTTAGCTAAGACTGGCTTTGAAGTGAGTAAGTCTACTTTATATGCAGGTGGAAGTTTGCAAGTGATACAGGCGAATAAATGAACAATACTACTTTATTAATGGCAGCTAAGAGACTCTGCTATTAATAAAGTATAGGTGATTTTTATATACTACTTAAGCAGGTAGGCGGTGAAAAAATGACGCAAGAACTAATAGACCTCAAAAAAAGTATTGTGGAAGGACGTTATGCAGATGCCTTAGCAATTGTAGACGAATTAGAAGGCATGAGTAAACAAGCTATTCTGCGGAATATCCAAGCTTATTTAAGGATTATGCTGATTCATTTGATTAAGAATCAAGTAGAACAACGATTAACTGGTTCATGGGCAAATTCTATTCGTAATTCAATCCGGTAAATTAAAAGTCTTAATATCAAAGATAGTAAAAAATCTTCCTATATTAATTTAGGTGAGTGGAAGAACTTTATAGAAGAGGAAGTGATTGAAGATGCGATCGCTGATGCCAGCGATGAAGTAATCAATGGAGCATATAATCAATTCCAACTGGTTGAAATAGTGGATAGGAACCAAATTATTCAGACTGCATTGAAGTTTTTGGCGCTAACTTATTCCTATTCAGCTAAGGAGTTACCCGCAGTTGTGGCTGAAACTTTAACTCAGCTAGTCGGTGGAGAAGATTGGAAAGCAGGTAGGCGGTGAAAAAATGACGCAAGAACTAATAGACCTCAAAAAGAGTATTTTGGAAGGACGTTATGCAGATGCCTTGGCAATTGTAGATGAATTAGTGGGAATGAGTAAACAAGCTATTCTACGAAATATCTAAGCTTGTTTAAACATTCTGTTAATTCATTTGATTTACAACCAAGTTGAACAACGATTAACTGGTTCCTGAGCAAATTGTATTCGTAATTCCATCCGAAAAATTCAAAAGCTGAATATCAAAGACAAAAAAAAATCTCAAGATAACGACAATAATTTAACGCAATGGAACCTGGGTGAATCACTCCCAAGCTCAAGCTTTGTTTTATTAGATTGATGCTCAAAAGACTAGCTGCTAGCTAGCTAAAAAATCTTTAAAATGGGTTCTAGAAATTAGTTTTCATAAAATCATATAACTCCCGATTAAAGCGATCGCTATCTTCCCAAAAAGGAGCATGACCGACATTTGGATAAACGGATAGCTGGGCATGAGCAATCAGTTTGGCATGTTCTTGGGCTGCTTCTAGCAGAACAATTTCATCAAGTTCGCCATGAGTAATTAAAACGGGAGTTTTGAGGGTCGGTAACAGGTCATTGTTAGTAAGGGAACGCGATAGTAAACAGTAGCGCACATAGGGTGGCACAATTGTGTTGTATCCCAAGGTGTAATAGAACTCGGATGGTGGCAGTTCTTTTTTCGTAATCAGCCGCACCAGTTTTTGCAGTGCCTCGGAACTTGCAGTCACCTCGTTTGAGAAAAAGCCCGGAATGAGGGCAACAAAGTTTTTTCCTAGCAGTGGAACCAGTTCATCACCCAGTTTTGTCAAAGCACCAACAAAATGAATTCCACCCAGTTGGGCATCACCATAGATTCGCACGTAATCGCTAATGATTGCCCCACCGTAAGACCAACCGCTCAATACCGGACGCTCTAGCCCCAAGGTGGTAATTACTGCCTGGATATCGTCTGCCCACAATTTGGAATCTCCATACACATCGCGGGGTTTTTCAGACAATCCGTGACCTCGCAAATCCAAAGCAAGCAAGCGAAATTCGTTTGCAAGGCTGGAGTTAAATTGTTTACGCCATGTCAATCGACTCTGGGAAAAGCCGTGGATAAACAGAATTGGTCTACCTTTGGGATTGCCTGTTTCTTCAAGATAAAGCCGAACATTACCACCCCCAACAATTTCTTGTGCTGTCATAGCTTCTCTGCTGACTGCTCCCGTTTTATACTTAGCAAAAAATGTAATTTAATAACTAATCTTACATGCACTTTTGGAGATTTGTTACTCCCAGTTCGCCCATTTTTTAATCAGTTAGGAAAAGTAGATAGGCTGAAACCTACTTATTGTAAACATTTCAGAGATTGCGCGAATTAAAATTGGGCATTGGTGGGGTGAAATGCTTGCTGGGGTTGAGATAGAAGCACTTTTTTCGGCTGTGAGATTTGTACACCTACCCTACCGCGCATTTGACCATACAAGCACCTAACTATAAGGGAACTCAGCATAGAAAATTGTTTAATCTTGTGGCTTTTCTTTGCCAATATGTCCGACCTTTGCGTGACAACAGCCACCGAAAAAGAATGCTTAGACACCAAACAAAGCTAATATTACGGTAAACTGATTCAGACATTGTAGTATTTGTTGTCGTAGTACTGTACGTATAACAAAGAATAAAAGTTTTCGCCAATTCAAGGTAGAGATGATGAAAGAAATAACACGCCGCAAATTTATCGCAACAGCCACCGTGGCGACGGGTTTTGCCTTAGCAGTGCAACCCATTTCTGCCGAAGTCATTACCACCGATGCCAAGGGGTTGGTAGCTGGTGCGGTGAAAATTCCTGTTAAAGATGGCGAAATTCCTGCCTATAGAGCAGCACCTGCTACTGGTGACAATTTCCCTATCGTCCTGGTAATTCAGGAAATATTTGGTGTACACGAGCATATTCAGGATATTACCCGTCGCTTTGCCCAATTAGGGTACTTAGCGATCGCACCGGAATTATTCATCCGTCAAGGCGATGTCTCGAAATTAAGCAGCATAAACGAAATTCGTCCAATTGTCGCCAAAGTACCAGATGCCCAGGTATTATCCGATCTTGATGCCACAGTAGACTGGGCAAAGAAGTCAGCTAAGGGTAATGGCGAGAAGTTGGGAATTACAGGTTTCTGTTGGGGCGGTCGTATTGTTTGGTTATATGCAGCACATAATCCCCAAGTAAAGGCTGGTGTAGCTTGGTATGGGCGACTCGTGGGCGATGCTACCGAACTTCAGCCCAAGTATCCCGTCGATATTGCATCAAAACTAACAGTCCCCATTCTCGGACTCTATGGTGGGAAGGATACAGGTATTTCTCTTGATACAGTAGAGCAGATGCGCGATCGCTTACAGTCCAGTAGCAGCAAATCTGAAATCATCATCTATCCCAATGCAGCCCACGCATTTTTTGCCGATTATCGTCCCTCCTACCGTGAGAAAGAAGCTCAGGATGGTTGGAAACGCCTCTTGGCATGGTTTAAGCAAAATGGTGTTTAAAAAATTAGCTACTCATGAACTGTGACGCTGAAAAAAGTCCCAAATTGTTTCACTGGCATTCAGCCCCAGCTTGGCATTGAATTTGTTTAGGCTCTTGTCAGTTGAAGAACCACCAGGCCAAAAATGTCCACCGTTGACTACCGCTAGCTGCCAGACTTCGGAGTTGCCACTACAACCTGTATAGATAGCGGTTTTCACTTTATCTTCCGAAAAATTCAAAGATACATTCGATAAGGTACATCGATCGTGCGATCGCCAAAAATCTACCATGTCTGAGACCGAAACCAACGCTCCTCGTTGAGTGTGGTCATCACCATCATAAAGGACATCGCGATCGTTTGTACCGTTGATTGTTAACATCGATATGGAAGTTTGAGGCTGGCAATTAGGTTTAAGTCTAGCTGGGAGCGAACCTGCTACTGATGCAAAACCAGCAATTTTATCAGGTAACTTACAAGCCAGTGCTTGGGTAAGTATGCCACCTCTAGAAAAACCGGTGGCATAAACTTTATGACTATCAATATTAAATTGCTGCTGAAAATGATTAATCAAAGCACTGACAAACAAAACATCATCCACCTTTCCTTGAGTGTTACCTCTAAGGCTCCATTTTTGGTCAATTCCATCTGGATAAGCAACAATAAATCCTTTTTGATCTGCTAATTCATTGAAGCGAGTCACATTACTGATAGACCGACCATTACCATCATCTCCATGAAACACTAAAACTAATGGCATCGGGCGGTGTAGATTATAAGATTTTGGGGTATAAAAATAGTAAGTACGTAACTTCCCTTGATCGTATAGTTCTCCATAATTATCACCAATCAAGATTTTTTCTTTATTTATACTGTTTTCTTCAGCCTGAATGGAATCGCAGGCTGTTACTAAACTAATTCCTAATATAAAGATTAAAAGTTTTTTAACAAGCTGAGAATTTTGATATATATTCATGTTGATTAAGTTGACTGATGTCAGCTACTTGTATTTCCTTCAGAGTCTTATTTAGAAACAAAATTTTAACGAATAGAGGCTAACAACTTAACTTAAGTTGTTAGCCTCTATTTTAGATATTAAACTCTTACATTTACATAACGAGCAGGAACTCGAACCTTAACCCACCTGTTACCGCGTCGTACTGTTTCCCAATGTGCAGGAATTAACCTTCGTTCAAATCGGGCAACACGGGGTTTATGCACAATAACAGCTCTATGAACATTGGGTCTAACAATGATTTCTGCTGCTGATGCTTGTGACGGCAAGGAGGAAATTGCAAATGGGAGAGCAAGTAATGTACCTAATAGAATACGTTTCATATTCAAATCTCCATCAATTTATTTTCTTGAGTTTTATACAGCATTTATCAATAGTTTGTGAACAGATATTCTTACCCATTAACTTTACAGGAAGTTTTGTTTGTTACACGACTTAATTGATTTGCTGTATTGCTCTCAGTTTAAATTGCTGAATAATAAAACACAGTGTAAGAAAGTCATAATTTCAGTATGACTTTATTCACATTTTGAACTTTCGACATAAAAGGAAGTTTATAAACTTCCTTTTATACAGTATTATTTGTTACCTAAGTATTGATAATTACTGAAGTTGGTATGCAATAAGACCAATCAATACGCCAAGACCTAGCGCTCTGCGAAAATAATTAACGCCTTGAAATAGTTCCAGCCAAGCCCAAGTAAACAAGGCGCCATTTGCCAGAATGTCTAATAATGTATTGATTTTACCAGTTGTAAAAACTAGAGTTAGTAAACTAGCAACTATCCAAAGAATCAGTGGTGGGTTTGGGATTTCGCCCAGAACAATTTTACCATTGCTGTCACGGAAGGTTTTATCAATTAATGTATTTTCCATTGTTTGAAATTGCTACTTAGGTAATAATTACTAACTTGCAAAAATTACAGGGTTATTTATTGATAACAGGCTGAAATTTGATTGCAAGATATTTAATAACATTAAAACATTAAAGCAAATCTGTTTTCAACTATCTAATTGCTGAGATGAGAGTGGTAAATAATATTCATATATGACTATATTGAAAGGCATATTTACATAAAATCCGCTAAATATGACGTGTAGGCGTAACCAGGCGTAGGCATAGTTAGCTTTAAAAATTGTGTTTCCAGCCTTGATGTTAAAGACTTTTTAAGCACTATTACTTATTAACAAAATTAGTTGATGACCTTAACCTGCCAAGGATGCTCTACTCTCTAATTGTAAGTCTACAAAACATAGAAAAGCCTCCCATACTGGGAGGCTGAAAAGTTAGCGGAGACAACTTGTTAAACTACAGCGATCGCTCCTCCTAATGCAGAGAAAATCGCGGAGACGAATGCTGTAGCAAACAGCCACCACGCTGCTGTAGCTGCTGCTTTGCGGGTTTCTTCCGCTTGTCGCTGTGCTTGATGCTTCACCTGTTCTAGGCGGCGTTGGGCTTCATGCTGTAGGCGTTCTGCACGTTGCAATACTGTGTTGCGTGCCCGTTCGATTTGGTCGATGATCCGGTTGGCATCTTCCTCAGAGATGTCCTCACGAGAACTCATAATTGCCACTAGGGTATCACGGTCAAAGGAAGACAAGCGATCGCGCAGGGCATCAAATCCGGCTTGGGGATCGTCAAAAACTGTGCGAACATCGCGCTTAATACCATCATAGTTAAGTTCCGGGCGATCCAGGGAGTTGAGATAGTTACGAATGCGACCAAAAACCCCATCAATTGCATCTTGAATGCCACGTTGGATGCTCCGAACTTGTTCGACAAATTGATCCCTTACGGACACCATGTTATCTGCAATCCGCGCTGCTTCTTCATCAGAAATATCTTCCCGAATTTTCAGCAGGGCGATGATCGTAGAACGGTCAAACTGGGAAAGGCGATCGCCAAAACTTTCTACGCCAACTCGCGGATCGTGCAATAATAATTGCAAGTCGCGTTTGATACCTTCTGGGTTGAGTTCTTCTTTGCCAGTTTGGCGCAGATACTCTTCCAAATAACCTTTGAATGATTCTACTCTTTGCTGTGTGCGGCTAGCTAGGCGACGAGGCGCACGCACAAAGTTACGAATCGAAGTTTGGGTAGAATCAATGATTTCATTGACTTGTTCTTCACTTAAGTCTTGGCGTTGACTGAGCAATTTCACCAGTGTATCCCGGTCTACCTGCGACAACCGACGGCGCAGTGCGACGGCTCCCTCTTTGGGGTTTTCAAACAATTTAGTCAAATCTCGCCCAATACCTTCTGGATTCAGTTCTTGTTTCCCAGTATTCCGGAGATAATCTGCAATCGTTGTCGTCACAGAGTCGTATTGCTCTTTAGCTTTCTCGACTACAGCTTGGGGTGTGTGGCGAATATTATGCCATGACTCTTCAGTAGCATTAATGATTTGATTAACTTGATCTTCACTCAAATCTTCTCGCTGACTCAACAACTGTACTAAGGTATCGCGGTCAAAGCGAGACAAGCGTGCCCGAATTGAGCTAATTCCAGCTTCAGGATCTTCCAGTAGCTTTTTGAAGTCGGCGCGGATGCCATCAGGATTCAATTCTGATTTTCCGGTGTTACGCAGATATGATTCTACATTTAGCCACAGAGTTTCTGCTTGATATTGTGCCTGTTCTGCCAGTCCTTTGGATTCTACCAAGACGCGATCGCGTTGTTTTTCAAACTCATCGACAATGCTATCTACTTCATATAACTGGACATCATTACGTTGTAGCAATATCTCCCGAATTTCTTGGCGGTCAAGGTGCGCTAGTCGCAATGTCAGGGTTTCATAATCTGTATCTGAGTCTTCCAACAGTGGTTTAAAATTCTGCTCAATGCCTTCAGGTGTCAAATCTGCCTTCGGAGTAACGAGCAGATAACTTTCTACTGCGCGTTGCAAGTCTTGGACGATATCTCTTTCTTCAACAGCTCTGACTGTTATTAGCACTTCTTGGCGGACAGTTTCTAGCTGATTTGCAATGCGCTGAATTTGACCTTGGGTAAGCAATCCCCGTTGTTGCAAAATTTTGGCGAAATCATTGCTGGATAGTCGTTCTAGTTCCCTGCGGACGATTCCAGGGTCAGCTGCTGGGTCGTAGATGACATCATGAAATTCCTGGGCAATTCTTTCTGGACTCAGTTGCCAAGCATAAGTGTTGTACAGATAGTTTTCGACATCAGCCCGAATTGGACTATAGGGTTGTGATGGTGTTGGCAAGCCTAACTTATCTGCTTGTTCGGTGACTTTATCTTTAGCGCTGGTGAGACTACCCAAGATTTTTTCCACATCCAAATCAGACAAATCTGCGCGTCCCATAACAATGCCAGTTAAGGCAGATAGTCCTTGCTGGAGTGTACTTTGAATTGGCCCGGTAGCTGGCTTTTGGTCAGATTCTTTGGAACCACGTTTTTCTGCTAATAACCGATCTAGCTTGGCGTTGAGTTCGTCTGTTTTGCTTTGTCCTGGTGGAAGTGATTTCAGATAATCCATTAACTCACCCAAACGGTCTTCGGTGGGTGGTTGTTGACTTACCACCTGCTGCCAAACTTTATACAAAGTATCGGCAATGCGGCTAACGTCTTTTTTAGAAAGATCGGTGCGGCTGCTGACTAACTCGATAAACTTTTGGCGGTCGATGTTGCGGATATCTGGAGTCCCAGCGATCGCTTTTAATTGCGGATCGTTGAGTAAATTTTCAAAATCACCCCGAATCTTTGACAAATCTAGCTCTGGAGGACGGATCTTTTCTAAATAATCTTCAATGTTTTCCCGGATACTCACGGGGTCGATGGCGCTTCCTAGTTCTCGACGGACGGCGGCGGCGGCGGCTTCAGCTGTGGCTACCACTTGGTTACTCACAGTTTTAGCGCCTAGTGCGGCGGTAGCTGTCCCCATAATCGCCTGAAACCCAGATGTTGCCGTATTAACAACTGAGCCAATTAATGAGCCTACGGTGGTGGAACTTACCCAAACTAGGAGCAAAAAGTAAGCACCCCAAATCACCAAACCGAGAATCGCTCCCAATCCTCGGTCTGAAATTACAAGGCTCAATTTTACTGCCAGGAAAGAAGCAATTAATAAGGCGACTGTCACAGTGAGTAATGTCCAAATCCCTACTGCTGTACCGATTTTGCGAATGCTGCCGCCCAAACTTCCGACTTCCCCATTATCTGAATCCGAGTCAGATGAGTGCCCCAGGTAGGAAATACCGGCTGCAAGGGAGAGATTAGTTAGAACTAATTGGAAAGCAAAGGCAAGAATCACACCAGAGATTAAAGCCACAAAAAAGCGCGGCCCAGAAATGAGAACCGATGCTTGTTCTGGTGTGACGTTTGAGCGTTCTAATGGAACCTGTGCTAACCATAATAGTGGTTTATAGAGTCCCACCATGATTTCCGTACTTTGGAACATTGGATTTCCTTCTTCTAAGTTTTAATTTAGGGAATTAAGAATTTCTTGAGAAGCAACTCTTAGTATGTATTTATGTCTGTACCTATGGCAATACCTAACTCTGTTTAAGCTCAGAATCGTAGACTTCAGCTATTTAAAGCATCTCTCGAAAGGCTGAAACCCATATCCAGCAAAAGATATAATTTTATTATCTAACTGTAAAAATGTTCAGTATGAAGTTAAAAAGCAGGCTAATTCTTGGCTCCCACTTTTTAATTTTAATTGCTTAATCACAACGATTGATTTTTTTGTAATTATAGTTTAATGACTAAAAAGTTACATTTCTTTATCTTTTGATTTTTATCACCCTCTGAGGGTGGATTTGTCTGCACCAATATGTTGTTGATTATGTGCCTGTAGTATGTGCCTACAGGCAGAAAGCAGTTTAGTTATTAATAGCTATATTAAAGTTAACAAACAAATTGTTAAGAAGACCAAAGATGACAACTTGTTCTTCCAGACAGAGATTTGTCAATAATTGCAGCAGAAGGTAATGGTTGCGATCGCAATGATTTTCTGTATGGCTGGACACCTCAAGCCGAAATCTGGAGCTGTCGTTTAGCAATCATTAGCTTCCTTGCTTATTTACTTTCGGATTTAGCTGGTTATAGCGTCCTGCGCGACGTTTTACATCTGATTGGCTACTAGAAATTAAACACCTAAAAAGTTACTAGATTTTGGAGAAAAAAAATGGCAATTAAAGAAACTCGTTCTTCTACTGATTTACCACCTGTTGCAGCTGAATACAACGGCGTAGACCGTAATGCATTTTTGTTTGGTTTTACTCCCCAAGCCGAAATTTGGAATGGTCGTTTGGCGGCTATTGGCTTCCTTGCCTATTTGCTTTGGGATTTGGCTGGTTATAGCGTCCTGCGCGACGTTTTACATCTGATTGGCTACTAGAAATTAAACACTTAAAAACCTACTAGATTTTGGAGAAAAAAAATGGCAATTAAAGAAACTCGTTCTTCTACTGATTTACCACCTGTTGCAGCTGAATACAACGGCGTAGACCGTAATGCATTTTTGTTTGGTTTTACTCCCCAAGCCGAAATTTGGAATGGTCGTTTGGCGGCTATTGGCTTCCTTGCCTATTTGCTTTGGGATTTGGCTGGTTATAGCGTCCTGCGCGACGTTTTACATTTGGTTGGCTATTAGTAGCCTTACCACAACCATTATGATCTGTTAAAATAGTCCTTATCTAAGCACTTTACTGCCTAGATAAGGACTAATTTGCTTACTACGAACTTATCAAAAAATTGAGCAACTTGCTTACTCTTCTCTTCTACTGATTTACCAATTGTTGTACTCAAATATAACGGGATCAGTTTTCCACACCCACCTTGCGAAGTTTAATTGGTTGCATAGTAGCGAAAAAAGCCACCTAGTTTTAGGTGACTTATCTACGAGCAAAATTTGACAAAAGTTACCGAAATTTTAAACAGTTATTATTCATCAATAGAACTGGGAATACCCAAAACAGCACAGGGAAAATTAGAACCTAGAGCCTCAATCATCGGATGATTGACAGAGTTGCAACCTAGAAACAGAATATCGGCAGCTTCTGATTTAACAACTTTGTTAAGTTCTGTGGCAATGGAGCCAAACCGCAGGTGAGATTTGAAGGAACCTTGCCATTCTTCAGCCAGACTTCGGGCTTGCCAGAGAATTATATCTGCTTGTTGTAGGGGAGTGATCGCTGTCTGTAATTTGGGTTGAGTTAATACCTGTGTGACAGACTTTGATACTTCACTGACTTGACATTCCAATGAAGGCTGTTGTTGGGGAAAGCTTAAAATATTTGGATACTGACTGCTGTGATTATCTTCTACCACATAAACGGCTTGAACTGTAACTTCTGTATTGGTGGCCAAACGCGTTTGATGGGCAATCCAAAATGCAATATCTAATGCCGTATGACTGTTGGGAGATGCGTCATAAGCAACAATTAGATTAACTGCTTTCGCCTTTTGAGGTTTTTTAGAAAAAGGTTGGTTTGGTTCTGGCAACAGTACCATTTGTTCAATTAAGTCATCTCGGCCTGTGGCACTTTGCAGACGTGCTAACATTGGCTTAATTTGCACAGCTTTACTTCTCCTAATGAAATGAATTAGCAATGAGAAGCAGGGCGACCAATTTTAGATTTTGGACTTCGGCTAGGCTCAGTCGAACGATTTTTGATTTTAGATTGAGTGACGATAACCAAAATTTCAAATCTTAAATCAGTCAAGGAAACCCCAATAATAACTGTATTACAGCCAAAGTCTTGGGGGTTCCTTCCATTGCCTACGGAGTTAGCTGACGGGCTAAGACTGGAAGGTGTCTCTCATAAGATTAGCCCCAAACATTGGTTCCTCCGTTCCAAATCCAGCTTTCATGAATTTGAATTAGGCTACCCACTAAAAAAATGATAATCTAATTTACTCGTCTTGGGTAAAATATCGATCGAGGAAATTTAAGGCATGGTTGCGGAGTTCAAAATACTCTTTTGAATTTCGCATGGCGGCGCGATCGCGCGGACGCTCAAAAGGAACTTCTAAAATCTCCCCAATACTAGCAGCCGGACCATTGGTCATCAAGACGAGGCGATCGGACATATAAATTGCTTCGTCTACATCGTGGGTAATCATCATCACTGCTTGACGATTATTTTCCCAAAGATCCAATACCTGCTGCTCTAATTTGCCACGAGTTAGTGCATCTAGCGCCCCAAAAGGTTCATCCATCAGCAACATTTTGGGACGAATTGCTAAGGCTCTGGCAATACCTACTCGTTGTTTCATACCTCCAGAAATTTCATCGGGATATTTGTCAGCCGCCGCCGTCAAGTTTACCATTGCCAAGTGTTGATTTACAATGCTGATTTTTTCAGAGCGATTAGCATTTTTTAACACTTCATCTACGGCTAAACGGATATTTTCTCGCACTGTTAACCAAGGTAACAGCGAATAGTTCTGAAATACCATCATCCTTTCGGCTCCCGGCTGACGAATTTGTTGTCCATCTAGCCTGACTGAGCCGGAAGTGGCTTTTTCTAAACCAGCTACTATCTTTAACAGAGTTGATTTCCCACAACCTGAGTGACCGATTACAGAAATATATTCATCTTCATCAATCGTAAGGTTAACCCCATCTAAGACGACAAAATTATCTTTATCAGGTGTCGGATAAGACTTGACTAAATTTTCAATTTCTAAAAATCCAGGGCGGGGCAGAACTTTGTTCTGAGTATTAATAGGTAATGAGGTATATTCCATCATCAAATGCTCCGCAAATAATTTAGTCAATCAATATTTAAGCTTGGGATTTAAGACATGAAAAAGCGAGTGGGAGCGTTAGCCCTGATGGCAAAACTATTCAGATAACCCACAGGATCGCTGGGGTCGAAGCCTTTTTTATCTATAAATACTTCTGGTGGTTCGACCTTGTAATCATCCTTGGGACATTGGATGCCCATTTCCGATGCTATCTCCCGATACAAATCTGTTCTCCAACCTTGTTCTGCAAGTTTCTCGGCATTTTTGGGGAATTTATGAATCTGTCCCCACCGTGCTGCTTGTGTCATCAACCAGATACTTCTGGATCTCCATAAGAATGTTGAGTGTTCTCCTGGCTGTTTAGGAAGGTTGTTAGGAATATCGAAGAAAATCGTGGTGTCAGCGGCTTTAATGGTGCGGTCTTTGCCGTCAAAGCCGCCATAGTTATAGTTACCGAGAATTCCCGGACTTGTAAATTTTGCGATAGGGGCATTTTTCTTTTTGGGTCTAGCACCTGTAAAGGAACGTTCTGTAAGCAGTTCCGCTACTTCTTGACGGTTTTCTACTTTGCTGCAATATTGGCAAGCTTCAATCATCGCCTTGACGAGGGAACGATAGGTTTTGGGATATTTGTCAATGAAAGATTCCATCACCCCCAATAAACGATCTGGGTGTCCTAACCAGACTTCTTTACCTTGTGCGAAGGTAAAGCCGATGTTTTCGTTACCTGTTATTGCTCGTGTATTCCAGGGTTCTGCAACCATGTAAGCTTGCATCGCACCAATCCGCACGTTTGTTACCATTTGGGGGGGCGGAACGATGATGATCCGAAACTCCTTAAACGGATCGACACCAGCGGCGGCGGATATGTAGCGGACAAAGTATTCGTAAATTGCGGAACTCAAAACAACCGCCCAAACTTTGGCTTCTGGCGGTTGCTTGTCAAAGTAGCCTCGGAAATCGCGCCCAAAGGCTTCTAGCGCGCCATCACCATATTGTTCTTGATACTCGTACCACGGACGCAGCCCAAAATCCCACATGGCTTTGTTCATGGTCATGGCGTTGCCGTGGCGATGGATGGTCATGGCTGCACACAAGGGGGCGTGGCGTGCGCCTTCAGCACCAATTCTGGCATTGGTGACTGCACCAGAGACTACGGGTGAGGCATCCAGACGACCAAATATTAAACCGTCGCGGGAAGTTGCCCAACTGGCTTCGCGGTTAAGTGTGACGTTCAAACCATATTTGCGGAAGAAGCCTTTTTTCCAGGCGATCGCAAATGGCGCACAATCATTAACGGGAACGTAACCAATAGTCAGGTCAGATTTTTCTAGGTCTTGGGATCTAACTACTGGTTGTACAGCTAAGGCTTCTTCAGTTAGTCCTTTGGCGGATCTATCTCCTGAAATCGCACAGGAAGATAACCCTATTCCGGTTGTGGTTGCTCCGATTCCTTTGATAAAGTCTCGTCGAGTCCAGTTATTATCACCCATTTTTATAGCTCCATTGGTGATTAATTACTCACGCTCCAGTGCAGAGTATCTGCTGTTTTAATTGCAGCCGAATTTTGTTAGTTGGAAGTTGTAGGGCGATGGGTAACTAATTCTTGGATTTTACCCACGGCGTAATCTAAAATTAACCCAGTTAAGCCAATTATGAAAACGGCTAAAAATACTGAACTTAGGTTTAAGCGACTCCATTCATCCCAGACAAAAAAGCCGATACCAACACCGCCTGTGAGCATTTCTACGGCGACGATAACCAGCCAAGCTATCCCCAAACTAATTCGTAAGCCGGTAAAAATATACGGCAAACTTGCAGGCAAAATTATTTTTGTAATCCGTCGCCAACGCGGCATTTCCAAAACTCGTGCCACATCTAAATAATCTTGGGAAACGCTAGAAACTCCTAAGGCTGTATTAATAATTGTCGGCCATAAGGAAGTTATGAATATGACAAAAATGGCGGAAGGATCTGCTAAGTTGAAAATTGCTAAGGCGATGGGTAGCCAAGCTAGAGGTGATACTGGTTTAAAAATTTGAATGATCGGATTAAACGCTAGCATTGCCCGTCTGGACATCCCAATTAGAAACCCCAGAGGTATCGCTACTACCGCACCTAACAAAAAGCCCAGTAATACTCGACGCAGACTTGCTATCAACAACCAACCAATCCCTAAGTTACCTGGGCCTCGCTCGTAGAAGGGATTTAAGATGTAGTCTAGATTCGCGATTAGCGCTTCTGGTGGGGTGGGCATCAATTCGTGATTGGCAAGTGCAATAATCCACCACAGTACAATTATTCCCAAGAAGCCTAATACAGGTAGAATGAAGACATCTCTAAGGATAATCGGTTTTGCCTTTTTCCAAGTTGCTTGTCCAGCGATCGCTGCGATCGCTGCTAAATTTAGTTGAAATATCATTTACGACCTCAACAGATTTAAGTGCAGGTACAAAAAATTCGAGCAGTACCAGCCTTGGACACCGATGAGATCGGAACATTATAAAAATGCCGTCTCTTCAGTCTCCTCTCAATGCCTACGAAGTTAGCTGACGGGCTAGGGCTGAGAGATGCCCTTCTGAAAAAAGTTATCAGTTATGAGTTGAATATTTACTAAAGTAACTTCTAACTCCTGACTTTCTCTGAGATACGCCCCACAATTTGGTTCCTCCGCTCCAACATCACGTACTGTGATCTGTTGGATTAGGCTGACTTCCTCTAAGTAAATACTAAGTTATGTAGATTATAACATTGATATACATAATCTAACATAGATACTTCAGTGACAATATCTCTATTCTGATAGTTGTTGTTTATTTTGTTACTTTAATCAACTGCCTGACCTAACTTTTCATTAATCCAGAAAATTGCTCATTTTGGTTAGCTTGTGAATCAAATCCTTGTAAAGTGAGCTAAATAATTTTGTTAAGTCCAGTCACAAGGCTGTTAACTGCTAGACTTAAATTGAGAAATTTAAGATACATATTATACTTTGTAGTTTTTGTGTACGGATATGAATCTAATCAACAACAGAATCTGTAAAATCTATTTCTTTTGGTAGGTGAAAGATATTACTAATTTTGGTAAGGCACCACTCTAGTAGCTAAACTATTTGGATATGGAAGTTTACTCATCTATCTCCTAGCTGAATTTAACATAATGGATTTTAGTCAACTACTGGCTGAAAAAATGGACACCATCCTTGATAAATGGATTTTAGCAGTTCGCAAGGATAGACGAATTGAAAGTGCTGATGACCTATCTTATACAGCGGTCAAGGATCACATTCCTGATGTTTTGAAAGCGATGGTGACAGTGCTTTCAAAATCTCAGGAGAATGATATTCAGTCAATGGTTACTGCCAGTTTTCAGCATGGAGCGATTCGAGCCGAACAAGGTTTTGATCCAGCAGAAATTGCCAGAGAATATCATCTGCTGCGAACAGTAATATTTGATGCTCTACAACCAGATTTCTTAAAGGGAGTCCCGTCAGAGATAATTCGTTCCATGCGTTTGATTGACGCTATTATAGACGAAGCGATCGCTCGATGTTTCAAGAGTTATGTTGAGGAACGCTTACGGGAATTACAGAAGTTGCAAGCATCACTAACGCTCCATAATGATGAACTCACGCGGTTAATTAGCGCCAATCAAGAATATCTTTCCCAACTAGCCCACGAATTGAAACATCCTCTAACTTCGATTATTGGTTATTCGGATCTGTTTTTACGCCAACAACGACGAAAGACTGATATCAAAGACAACTTTACCAATTTAGAACATATTGAGCGGGTACTACGCAATGGTAGACAGTTACTCCATCTGATCAATGATGTACTAGAACTTTCGCGCTATGAGGCAGGGCAGATTAAACTCCAATTAGCACCTACCGATGTGCGTGCATTAATCGATAACGTATGTGAAATGTTAGAACCTTTAGCTGTGGGAAAAAATTTACAAATCGTAGTTGATTGCGATCGCATTCCCGAAAAATTAATTACAGATTCTTTTCAGTTACAACAAATTATTACAAATCTTATTAGTAATGCGATTCGTTATACAGAGTTGGGAACTGTGATTATCATGTGTCAGGTGTTGGAGAACCAGAGATGGGCGATCGCAGTTTCTGACACTGGAGTTGGCATTGCGCCCGAAAACCAAGCCCAGATATTTGAACCCTACTTTCGCGTAAGTTATAGCGATCGTCCCTATCTTCCTGATAGTACAGGATTGGGATTAGCGATCGTCTCGCGGTTGGTAAAACTATTGCAAGGTCAAATGAATCTAGCCTCGCAGGTAGGCGTTGGTTCTACTTTCACCATAATTTTTGCTTTAGAAGTTGAGTTTTAAAAGTATTGGGCGATTGGAAGTCGCGGCTACACAAGCAAAGTCCACCTCCGTAGACTAAGAATTAAGAGAAAAATCAAGGGTTTAATATCAATACAGTTTAGTTAAACATTTCTTCCTTCTCTTTGCGTCCTTTGCGTCCTTTGCGGTTCGTTAAAAAAATTGACTTTGACAAAGAGTTTTAGCCTTAACTGAACCGTATTGGGGTTTAATAACCTGTGAAGGCAGGTAAAGTCTCCTATAGCCACGATTTCCAATCGCCACCTGTCTACTTATATCGCTTGAACAGCTTTCGCTCTAGGTAAAGTCTCGTGTAGCCGCGATTTATCGCCACAGCTAGCTTAGGGATGATAGACACCATCCCCATTTTTTATTTTTCTATTTCATCTACAGCTTTGGGAACCCCCGCAGTTAACACCTCATGTCCTCCAGGTGTAACTAATACATCATCCTCAATCCGAATGCCAATGCCAACCCATCGCGGATCGGTCTGTGGCTGGTCTTCTGCTAGTTTGGTATCCGGCACAATATATAGTCCCGGTTCCACTGTCAAAATTTGACCTGGTTGTAAAATTTGAGGTTTGTCTTCACCATGCTGATAAACACCGACATCATGGACATCTAAACCTAACCAATGACTGGTGCGGTGCATATAATATGGTTTATATTTTTCTTCTTCAATTAACTTATCAATTTCACCCTTGAGAATACCAAGTTCGACTAAACCTTCTGTAAGAACGCGCACTGCTGTATCATGAACTAATTTGAAGGGATTACCTGGTTGGATTTGAGCGATCGCTTGTTTTTGCGCCTCCAAAACAATCTCATACAGCATCTTTTGTTCTGGCGTAAACTTACCCCCTACAGGAAATGTCCGCGTAATATCGGAGTTGTAATAACCGTAAGCACAACCGGCATCAATTAGTAGTAATTCTCCATCCTGCATTTGACGATTATTTTCAATGTAGTGGAGTACGCAAGCATTTACACCAGAAGCCACAATCGAAGGATAAGCAGGCCCTAAGCCACCCCGCACTCGAAAGATGCGTTCCATCTCCGCCTGGATTTCGTACTCATAACGTCCCGGTGCGGCGATTTCTTGGGCGTAATTGTGTGCTTCAGTTGCGATCGCAGCTGCTTGACGCATCAATTCCAACTCAGCTTCGCTTTTGATCAATCTCATGCTGTTGAGGACAGGGCCAGTATCTTCAATAGCGATCGGCCCAGTACCGCGCTTCGGATAAGTCCGCAGTAAACTTTGGTAATGTCTCAGGATTTGATCGTTAAAAGTGCGATCGCGTCCTAAGTGATAGTAAATCCGGCTAGCTTTTTCTAAATACTGTGGCAACTTTTCATCTAACTCGCTAATGGGGTACGCTTCATCAGCACCATAAATTTCTTTTGCTGCATCTACCCCACAAAGATAACCAGTCCATACTTCCTTTTCGCGATCCTTTGGTTGGACAAACAGCACAAACCGATGTTCTGAATGATGCGGCGCTAACACTGCTACTGCTTGTGGTTCATTCAAACCAGTTAAGTAAAAAAAATCACTGTCTTGACGATAAACATACTCAACATCATTGTGCATTACTGCCATTGGCGCACTGCGAAAAATGGCTGTCCCATCACCAATTTTTGCCATTAACTGCTCGCGACGCTGCCGATATTCTGCTTGCATAGTTGATGTACTTTTAAAAGTATTGTATTCTTTGACACTTTTGGCAACTAGCAGATGCACAGATTATGCCTCTTAATAGTTGCTAATCTAAGTTATTCTAACCAATATTTGTTTCCACTCAAGTTATAAATCATTGGAGAATAATCAATTATCTCGAAACACTTAGATTTTATAGTTTTTAAACAACTCGGAAATCTTGTTGTTATCAAATAATTTAGAATATTCATGAAATAATTTATAACCGTTTATTTTATCTAATTTTTGGTATTTAATAAATCTCACAACACACAGTAAAAAATATGTCTACTCAACCCATAATAAAAAAAGCGATCGCTTATGTAACCAAGAAAGATGAATTAATGGTGTTTACACATACTGATTTTCCTGAAGCTGGCGTGCAAGTACCTGCTGGTACAGTTGAAGAAAGTGAGGAGCCATCTGAAGCTGTACTGCGAGAAATTTATGAAGAATCTGGTGTTAAGGGAGTTCGGATGATTGAGTTATTGGGTATTTATCAATACAATATGACTCCCTATCGGAATGAAATTCAAGAACGTTATGTTTATCATCTCGAATTAACTCAGCCTACATTATCTACTTGGCGGCATTGGGAAATACATCCAAATACCAGCAAAAACCCTATATCTTTTGATTTTTATTGGGTTAGATTGGATGGCTCAGATTTAGGTCTAGCTGGTGGTCAAGGTTATTTTTTATCTAAGCTTGTTCACAAAATAAAAAATATTCAGGATTCAGCTAATACTTAAGAAAGCGCCAAGAAAATAAAAGTAAGATTATACAAATTATTAGGAATAATGTAGCGATCGCTTCTATCTTACAGCATATTTCAAGTAAATGAAGTACACGGGTAAGGGCACAACATGTTCCCTGCGATTATCTGTACCTCACTAAATTGCAATCTGCTGTAAGTAAGTCTGTATAGTTAAATATAAAATAAAATTCTAGTTCGTAGTTAGAAATTTATCGCTCAAAACACGGATTATCAGAACTATCTAAGTTTATAAAAAGGTTAGTGTGGATATTTTTATCTGACTGATTAACAGTTCAACATCCAAAGAAATTTTTGATACAAATTTTAAATATCAAAGAAAATAGATAAAATCATCATTTTTTCTAGATAAAGGATTGTATATAAATTACAAAAGATATTTTTTAATTGCTTATCTAGAACTTGAAATTTTTACAGAAATAGTTTAAACCAAACAGATATTTATATTCAAGGAGTGAAATTAATAAAGAAAAAATAGTTATGAAGAAAAATTGAAACTCTGGTAAATGTTATTTCGTTACAGAAAGAGATTGGCAAAAAAAGTTAAAAGAATATAACAACCAATCATAAAAATAAACCATGTCTGGAAATCAAAATTCCTCACCTTTAGCTTTGAATACATCTCGATTATTATCAGATTCTTTTGCAAAATCAGAAATCTTGACAACTTCTCTTAAGAGTTTAAATTATGATTTTGGGTTTGGAAGTAAGAGTTCTTCACTAGCACTAGAAAGTGAACCGGTGACTGCGCCTGTTAAAACATCAGCAAATCCCAATCCTAATCCTTACTTAACTAGTGCAGCGATTACTCCTGACTTTAACGGTGATGGCAAAACGGACAAAGTTTGGGCCAATTCTTCAACTGGCGAGATTATCATTCGATTGATGGATGGCACAAAAGTTTTGGAACAGGGTTCTCTAGGTCAATTTGACCTATCCGCCTATGATTACAAAATTGCTGACTTCAATGCTGATGGCAAAACCGACTTCTTGTTACGCAATAAGACAACCGGTGAGAATGCCATTGTGCTGATGGATGGTACCAAAGTTGCTAATTCGGCTGCTCTAACCAGTGTTGACCCAGCTTGGACTCCTCAGATTGGCGATTTCAATGGCGATCGCAAAACAGATATCTTCTGGCATAATAATCAAACGGGTGAGAACGCTATTTGGGAGATGGATGGTACAACAGTTCTGAATGCAACTGTTTTAGACACTACAGACGCAGCACTAACTCCTACCATTGTTGATTTCGACGGGAATGGCAAGAGTGATATTTTCTGGCGCAATCCGACAACTGGCGATAACGGCGCTTGGTTTATGGATGGTACGCAAAAGACTGAACTTTCACTGCAATCACAAGACGCCGCCTGGACTCCTACCCTTGGTGATTTTAACGGCGATTATAAGACTGATATTCTGTGGAGAAACCCTCAAACAGGTGAAAACAAGGTTTGGACGATGAATGGGATCTTAGTCACAGAGGGTGCTCTGAAGACACTTGACTCAGCCTGGACTTCTAAAATTGGCGATTTCAACGGCGATGGCAAGACCGATATTTTCTGGCACAATGGCAGCACAGGTGAGAACACCGCTTGGTTGATGGATGGTACAACAGTTGCTACTGAAGCTTTCTTACCGGCTAATAACGCGGCCTTGACACCATCGCTTGGCGATTTCAACGGCGATGGTAAGACCGACATCTACTGGCGCGATCAGACAGCCGGTGCAGACACCATTTGGACTATAGATGGAACGACAGCTGTTGATAACCCCATCAGCGACGCAGATAAGCTAACCGGAGAGTGGTATACGTTCTAAAGTTCAGAATTCAGAATTCAGAATTCAGAAGGTGGAGGTAGGAGTCATTATTATATCCCTGCTTCCCCTGCTTTTTTGCCAGTCTCCAATCCCTAGTCCCCTTTATTCAAAACTTGTAACTCAAAACCTGAATTTCTCCCTTTTCCGGCAATTTACCAGGATTAATGGAAATAGTATCTCCATTGCTACGCTGCACTGTCATCCCTTGCATCAAGGTCAGAAAATTATCCAGTGGCGAAAGATCGCACTTAGCAGCATCAGCGGCTTGTGTGCGGTAATGAGTCGGAATCACTAACTTGGGATTTAACACTTGAACAGCCTGCTTTGCTTCCTCAGCATTGTAGGCTTTTGCACTGCCTCCCACTGGAATCAATGCTACATCGGGACGCCCCATCAAGATTTTTTGTTCAATGGAAATGGGTGCAGCGGCTCCTCCTAAGTGTAGGATATTAATTCCGGCTTGCTTCCAACTCCAAGCGGTATTTGAGCCAAACTGCTTACCGCCTTTGCGATCGTGGTCTATGGCAATTCCTTGGAATTTAATACCTTTAAACTCATAAACTCCTGGTTCGTAAATGAGTTTTGCATTTCCCGATAGTACATCCACAGCACCTTCATCTAGCAGTTGGCTGCTAATCAGTACCAAATCTGCTGCAACTTTTGGGGGACGATACCCAGCTGTACAGCCGATTGAGCGAAATGGATTGACGAGAACTTTCGCACCACCACCAGTAAAAAGAAAGCAAGTATGACCCAACCACTGAACTGATAAACCGCTAGATTGTGCGTCAGCTTGAGATTCAGAACCCAAGGTAGTAACTAAAGCTGTTACCAACCCCGCTCCAGCATAGCCCATCAACTGTCGTCGTTTCATTAATTATGCTCTTGACTGTAACTGTTCCAGAAAATTTCGCAATAACTGTTTTCCTGAAGATGTCAGGACACTCTCTGGGTGAAACTGGACGCCCTGAATGTGAGGATAGTTCCGGTGTCGCACTCCCATAATGGTGTTATCTTCAACCCAAGCGGTGATTTCTAACACATCTGGGCAAGTCTCACGTTCGATTACCAAACTATGATACCTGGTGGCGGTTAAAGGATTTTCTAATCCCCGGAAAACCCCCACTCCAGTGTGAAACACTTGAGAGGTTTTGCCATGCATCAACTCTGGAGCAGAAATTATTTTACCACCGAACACTTGACCAATGCTTTGATGTCCCAAACAGACACCCAAAATTGGTAACTCTTGTCCTAGCTGTTCAATCAATTCTAAAGAAATACCGGCATCTTCGGGGCGACCAGGCCCAGGAGAAATAACTACGGCTTCCGGCTTTAATGCCTGAATCTCATCTATGGATATCTTATCGTTACGAAAAACTTTAATATCATTCGCCACTGGGAACTCTGAAGCCAATTCTCCCAGATACTGCACTAAATTATATGTAAAACTATCGTAATTGTCGATAACTATAATCAAAGTTTATAACTCCTAGCTTCTATCACTCATCAGTTGCAACAGCATAGATAAATATCTCATACTAAGTGAGTGGGCGTGAATAATTAAAGGTTTGTAGTAAGTGACTTTAGCCCTTAAAATAGAGTTAGAGTCACTTACTACGAACCAATTTAATTAATTTCACATTGTGTAACATAGTTTAATTTATTCTTGCCTACTTATTTATTTGCTTGCTTGCTAGATGTAAAAATAACGCTAAAGTGGACACGTAAATATGAAGCGGCTACTCTACGATCAGCCACTTGTTCAATTCTAAATTGCTTATAATGTCTTCTCCAGGGGATCGGACATCTGATCCTCTTATCGGCTCACTTGGCGATGGCTGCGGTGGTCACTGAGCATTGTCGTACCACTTCACCACTTCGTGAAAGCAAGCTACGCGCAGCGTCTCATAGAGAAGTGCGGGCTACGTCGGAGCAAATCACCTGTACAAAGTCGATATAATTAACCTTACCAGAGGAGGGAGCAATAGCGTACCTGCTACTAACATCGCTACGAAAGCCGAGATAAGCACTGCACCAGCTGCACAATCTTTAGCAATTTTTGCCAAATCATGGTATGTCTGCTTAACAGTTAAGTCCACAACGGACTCAAGCGCTGTATTTAGTAACTCTAATGCCAAAACTAAACCACTAGTTACACCAATTACCGCAATTTCCACTGCTTGCAGATGCAAAAAAACGCTTAAAGCTATAGCCATTGCACAAACACTTACGTGGATACGAAAATTACGTTGAGTTTGAAAACTATAGCTGATTCCAGCCCAGGCATATTTAAAACTAACAAATAAATTAGAGGCTACTTTCCAGGAGAATTCCCGTTCGTTAGACACTAGTGTTTGTAACGAGGTAGGCGTTGGTGATGGAGAAATTTTTTGGGACATAGACTTAAAAACACAAGAACAGAGTTGCTACAGTGGGAATATTCGCCGATCTTAATGGCAGAATTAACTTTGAGGCAATCTTTAGGCAATTTTCCACAGAAGTATTATAAAAGTATTACCCAAAATTGACATTAAGAGATACATCAGCCACAGCTATTCCATGTCAATAGCAATACCTATTGCATTCAGCAATCCCACTTGCTGTTTTAACATTCGCTCCAAACTTTTTTCATCAGGATGATCCCAGCCCAACAGATGCAATAAACCGTGAGCAGCTAACCAGGCTAGCTCAGTTGGTAAGCTATGTTCCTGTTGTTGAGCTTGGCGTTGTGCTGTATCTACAGACACAATAATATCACCTAAGTATAATGGGACAGAGACAAGCATTTCTTTGCTTTGAGGAAAATCCACCTCTAAAGCAGCAAAGGCTAAAACGTCTGTCGGCTTATTTTGCTGACGATATTGAGCATTCAATTCTTGAATTTGTAAATCATCTGTCAAACGCAGCCCAATTTCATAACTTGGCGCTGGTGGAATCTGAGGCTGAAGAATTTCCAACCAGTGATCAAACCAGTTTTCCCAAGTTTCAGAAGTAATTCGGGCATCAGTCTCGTCAATCTTTACAGATGTTGTCGGGGAGAATTCATAAAAATACTCCTCCACATATAGTTCAACTCTCAGGGGCACACAGTCTCCTTGTCTGAGGTTTACGATTTGTCGTTAGTGAGTGAGGTAAGCAAGACCAACAAGCAGAGCTAAAAGCCCTACAGCAGTCAACGCAAAATGCTTTAGGGAAGTTCCACCCTTTCGCACCATGTTTCGCATAGCGAGTTTGACGTAGCTAGGTTGAGGTTCTGTTGAAGGAGAGTTGCTCATAGTTATTTGTCTACAGACTCTTTTATAACTGTAACAGTTGGTCTGGGATAGAATTGCGATCGCCTGTATATTGCTAAGTATTTATCTGAAAAAGCGTCGGTGATATGGGGTGCTATGCGATTCGCTCATCTCAAATACAACGTACATGAGTAGGGGCGCACAGCTAGCTGTGCGCCCCTACTATAAGATGTTTTTTGACTGGAAGTCCCTGATAGGGAAAAAACTACTTAGTAGCTATTGCTAGCTCGCAATTATGCCGGAGTGTTTTCTACTAGTTTATTTTCTTGGCGCAGATAAGCTTGGATGAATGTATCAAGTTCGCCATTCATTACATCGCCAATCGCTGTTGTTTCTGTGTTTGTACGCAAGTCTTTCACCATTTGGTAAGGGTGAAACACATAGTTACGGATTTGGTTGCCCCAGGAGGCTTCCACCATATCGCCACGAATTTCGGCAATTTCTTGGGCACGTTGCTCCTTGGCTATGACTAACAGCTTTGCTTTGAGACGATTTAGGGCTTTCTCTTTATTTTGCAGCTGCGATCGCTCCTCTGTACAGCGCACGGCAAGACCCGTGGGAATGTGAACAATCCGCACCGCAGTTTCTACTTTGTTGACGTTTTGCCCACCTTTGCCACCAGACCGAGTTGTGGTGATGTCCAAATCTTTGTCTGGAATATCCAATTGCACAGAGTTATCAATCTGCGGCATCACTTCCACCCCTGCAAAACTTGTTTGTCGCTTACCGTTGGCATTAAAAGGTGAAATCCGCACTAAGCGATGTGTACCCATTTCCGATCGCAAGTAACCATAAGCATAGCGACCAGTAATTTCTAGGGTTGCCGATTTAATTCCGGCTTCATCACCCTCCGACTCTTCAGCTAAAGTTACCTTATAGCCATGAGCTTCGCCCCAACGAGTGTACATCCGCATCAGCATAAATGCCCAGTCTTGAGCATCTGTGCCACCAGCACCAGCACTAATCGTCAGTACAGCACCTTCTGCATCATAGGGGCCGGAAAGTAACTGTTGTAATTCCCACTGATCCAGGTCACGATTGAGTTTACTGATGGTAGATTCTGCTTCTTGGAGTAGTGCCTCATCGGTTTCTAACTCTAACAACTCAACAACTGCCTTAGTATCTTCTAGATTGGTGTGCCAGCGATCATATTGCTGGAGGTGGGCTTTCAGGTCATTGAGTTCTTGCAGAGTTTGTTGGGCTTGGGTTTGGTTATCCCAAAATTCTGGCTGTGCTGATATTTTTTCGAGGTCTTGAATTTTGGCTGTCAGTGCAGGTACGTCAAAGATACTCCTGGGTTTTACCCAGGCGGCCAGACAACGTTTCGATTTCGCGTTTGAGTTCTAAAACTTCCATAGTGCTTGCTGAATGATAGATAGAGCGCTTTGGATTGCAAAATTGCTCTTTATTCTACTTATGTTTCTTGATTTTAGCTGTAGTTGGGCAAATTTTTTATAAGTTACAAAATTGACTTGAAATTATCAAGCGCTTCTTGGGTCACTGAAGTAGTGTTATTTAGCTGTTGCAGATAGGCTTTGATAAACAAATCAATTTTACCGTTCAAGACTTCTGCCGCCGCAGGTGTTTCTACATTGGTACGTAAATCTTTCACCTTGGTGTAAGGATGCAAGATATATTCACGGATGAGCTTGTTGGATAAAAATTTTATCTGTCGGGGTTGAATTTTGTCAACTTGCTGGACACCTTGGGCTAGTGCGATCGCAAACAATTTACTCTTGAGAATAGCTAAGGCTTTCTCTTTGTTTTGCATCTGGCTACGCTCTTGGTTACAAAATACACTAATCCCAGTAGGAATGTGAACCATCTTTACCCATGTTTCTGTTCGGTTGACATTCCCCCGATGGCGATAACAAGTAATTTCCAGTTCCTTCTCTGGAATCTCAAAATCAATAGACTCATCTAACATAGGGCTGACTTCTACACTAGCTAGGCAAGTATGCCGCCTGCCATTGCCATGAACAGGAGAAATTCGCTCTATTCTTGCATGAGTTCCTTGTTCCGATTTTAGTCAGCCATAAGCATAAAGCCCTATAATTTCTAGGGTGGCATGTTTGACTCCTCCTAAATCACCCTCTGACTCTTCCACTAGATATACTTTATGATTCTGATTTACTGCCCAACGATGGTATAGCCGCAATAACATCGCTGCCCAGTCTTGGGCATCTATACCTCCAACCTCAGCCGCCATTGCCAAGAATGCCCCCTTTTGGTCGCAGGGGTCGGACATCAATTGTTGTATTTCTACTGTTTCGAGTTCTTGCTGGAGTTGGGTAAGGTTGGTTTGTGCCTCTTGCAATAATTCCTCATCAGCAGATAATTCTAGTAGTTCTAGTGCAGCCTTAATATCTTCTAGAATGAAGTGCGATCGCTGATATTTTTTCTTTGTAGCGTTGAGGAATTCAATTTCTTGAAGTATCTGATAGAAAGTGACAGAATTATGCCAGAAAGTAGCTTGAGAAATCAATTGATTCAACTCTTCAATTCTTGCACACACTTCTGGAAGGTCAAAGACAGCCTTCAGCCTTGGTCAAGATATTAGATAACCTTTCTACTTCGCGTTTGATATTTAAGAATTCAAGCATAGTTTTGCTCACTTGAGGCTTAACTTATCTACATATTCTACTGTTAAACAAATGAAAAAAACCGTGGTTGCTAAAAATTTAACCACGGTTTTTACTTTATAAAACTTTACTTCTATTAGCGCCTACAGCCAGTTAATCGCGGCCATTTATGGCAATTAGCAACCGCAAAATAAAGACAAACAAGTTGATGTAAGTAAGGTACATCGACAAAGCAGCAGGCAGATATTGGTCATCGCTGTAAGTGCGGGGCAAGATGTAGAAATCGACAACAGAAACCCCAACAAATAGGAATACTCCTAAACCGGAGATGGCGATTTCTAACCAATTTGGCGTGTAAACCCCAAACATGGCAAACCCGAATTGGGCAATGCATACAACCACCAAGGCAATGACACCGAGATTGATGGTTTTCGTCAAAGCCATACCGTCTTGTTCAGAGAGATTTGAACCAATTTGACGGGCAGCAATAAAGGTGACACCACAACCAAGGGCAGCCAAGCCAATGCCTTGAATGCCAACACCTTGGGATCTCAAGGCGACATACACCAAGCCACTGAGGGTGTATCCAGACAAGAGGCTGTAGGTTGCCAACAGGGGTAGTGCAAGTCCCTTATTACCTTTTTGGGCAACATTTTGGGCAACAAAGAACAAAATTAACTCCAAAATCACCGCACCAATGAAGGTGGGAAAGAATATTTCGGGGTTAGTACGGATAATTCCCAAACCGCCGTAGGTTCCTAATGCCGTTAGCACCAGTCCACCACCGACGTAGGGGAGGGCGTTAGCAATCACATTTGGACCAACAAGGGCGTGAGATTTAGCCTCACGGATAGCTTCACGAAAATTACTGGTATTGCTCATATTGAAAAACTGTTTTTTAGGAAAACTTCTGCTTATTCCTATTCTTACCAATCTTTGGGGTTAACAGCCACGGATTTAGTTTTGTTACCAAAACAGTTATATAAAAAGCAAAAATAACCTGTAATAGAGAGGTTCACAAAATCATGCGTACAAATACTGAATTGTAGAGTTCGACTCCTGATAAGTTCAGTGAAACGACGATGGCTTATTCTGCCTTGACTAACGAAAATAATGACAGCTTAGAAGAAAATATACGCAACTCCATTTTCTCAAAAATAGGAGTTACAACAAAGGAATGTATATGGCAACAAGTGAGTCCTCTTTACGAACTGATGGTATCGAATTATTACACTTGTACCACCAGAATCCTTCTATTAAACTTCGTAATAAACTTGTACAGTTACATACTGGCTTAGTACGCAAGATGGCTCATAAATTCAGCCATCAATGTAATGAACCTTATGAAGATTTAGAACAAATCGGTTATTTTGGTTTGATTAGGGCAATTGAGCGCTTCGACCCTAGCCAAGGATATGCTTTTAGTTCTTTTGCTGTGCCATATATTCGCGGTGAGATGCTGCACTTTTTGCGCGATCGCAGTACTCTATTAAAAATTCCCCGTCGTTGGCAAGAATTATACAATGAAGGACAGAAGATTCGCAAGGACTTATCAATCTCTTTAGGCCGCCCGCCCAAGGATGCTGAAATTGCTAACCAACTCCGGGTATCTGTCCAAGAATGGCAAGAAACCAAGTTAGCTGCTCAAAACCGGATGCCTTTGAGTTTAGATGCAACCGCAGTTAACTATGTTGATTGCCAAATAACCTTGGGTGAGGCACTTCCTTGTCCTCGTTCTCATGTGCTTCTGCAACAAGAAGAAGAACGCCAACAACTCCAAGGCGCAATAAATATGTTGGAAGAAAAGCCCCGCATGGCAGTTGAAATGGTATTTTTAAAGGAACTTTCTCGCAAGGATGCTGCTAAAAATATTGGTACTAGTCCAATGACAGTAACGCGGTATCTACAAAAGGGAATTCAAGATTTGATTTGCTATTTACAACCACAAGTAATGCCCACCGGATCGTAGTCGTGTTGAGTCAAAAATCCAATGACCAATGACTAATGACAAATGACTAAATTATCTAGATTTTAAATCAGCGATCGCACCTTTGGTCATGGCAGCAATAGCTTGGTCTGTCGCTTTCGGCAAATGATAATATTTACCGCCTGCTGTTTGCGATAATTCCTTAGCAAAGCCCGTGGACACAAATTTACTTTCTGTATCAATTACTAATAGTTGCATCCCCAAAGCCCGGATTCTGGCAGCAATTTCTAATAATTCTCCTTTGATATCCGGTTTTTCTCCTGGTTCTAGCTGTTCACCTAAAGAACGCGCTAAGGGAATATTACCCCGCCCATCGGTGATTGCTACAAGGACAACTTGCCCAATATCTCCACTCATCTGAGCATTTAAGCCAACGCGCACAGCTTGGGTTAAACCATGCGCTAAGGGCGAACCCCCACCACAGGGCAACCTTTCCAAACGGTTACGCGCCAAAGCAATAGAACGTGTTGGAGGCAATAATACCTCTGCCTGTTCTCCTCGGAAGGGAATTAATGCTATTTGGTCGCGGTTTTGATAAGCTTCTGTCAACAGTTGCATCACCGCACCTTTAGCCGATTGCATTCGATTCAAGGCCATTGAGCCAGAAGCATCTACCACAAATACTACCAACGCCCCTGCTTTGCGTACCAGGCGTTTCGAGCGAATATCAGGTTGTTCGACAATAACTTTTCTATCTGGGTGTCTTTCTCTTCGTGCTTTTTGATAAGGAGCCGCTGCTCTCAGGGTGGCATCTACTGCAATGCGTCGCGCTTTTCCCTTGGGCAACATTGGCTTAATGTAGCGTCCTCTGTCATCAGAAAAGATGACACTGCGACTACCAGATTTACCTTGCCGCTTCGCCATTTGAGTAAAGTAAAGCACGCTGTCATCAATAATTACCCCTTCCGGATCAAAGATAAACTCTTCCGGGATGCTGGGCGGTTCTTGCTCTTGATTTTCTTCCTGTTCTTCTTGTTCTTCCTCTTCTGATTCGTCTGGAGGTTCTTCTTGATTCTCTGGTGGAGACGGAGGCGGAGGTGGTGCTTGTTGTTCTGGTGGTGGTGTCTGCACAATTGTGGCACGTGGTACAATTACCAATTCCACAGCACGGCGCAAATCTTCGGCATTCACTGTTGTTCGTCCCTCCAAAGCCGCCGCCGCCTTGGCAACCCGCGTGGCGAATAACTCGGCGCGATGTCCCTGAACTCCGCCGCGAATGGCTTCATCCACCAAGTAAGCAATTTGTTCATGGGTGATGATTACTTCTTTCAACCATTCCCGTGCCAAGATGATTTGGGTTTTGAGGGAGTCTAAGTCTTCGTTGTACTGCTTGAGGAAGTCTTGGGGAGATTTAGAATAAGCGATCGCAACCTCAACTGCTGCTACTCTTTGATCTAAGCCGAGTACACCATCAGCAGAGAGTGCGATCGCAATTCTATCTAGCAAATGCTCCCGTAATCCGCCTTCTTCTGGATTGTAGGTGGCAATAAATAAGGATTTACACGGATGCTGAAAACTAATCCCTTCCCGTTCAATCTGGTTGCGTCCCTCAGATAATACTGTTAGAAGCTGATTTGATATTTGGTCATCTAATAAATTAATTTCGTCTACGTACAGTACACCTCGGTTTGCTGTAGCGAGTAATCCCGGCTGAAAAATGGTATCACCTTGTTTTACCGACTTTTCCACATCCACTGAACCGAGGAGTCGGTCTTCTGTAATACCTAGAGGGATTTGCAAAAAAGGTGCGGGAATAATTTCGACGGGAACATCTTGAATATCTTTGTCTGCGTACTCCGCCAAAAGTTGATCGTCCCATTCTTCAGGGTGATTGGGATCACAATTGCTGATTGAACTTTTGACAACTTCAATCGGCGGTAGTAGAGCGTGGATAGCACGAGCCATTACAGATTTTGCCGTACCGCGACGACCTGCGATCGCTACTCCTCCCAAACCAGGATCGACTGCGGCTAATAGCAAGGCTAATTTAATTGCTTCTTGACCGATTACGGCTGTCAAGGGAAAAGCAGTGATAGTAGGGTTGATAGTGGGCGCAGGCATTGTTTGCTTTCATAGCGAGTCTCGGCCTTTAGCATACCAATTTCTGACACATTTAGAATAAGTATTATCGCAATCAGAGAAAGGTAAGGTTATGAGTATTGCTCAGGCTAAACGCTTCACACTGGATGAATACCACAGGCTTGGAGAATTGGGCTTTTTCCATGAAGATGACCACATTGAATTAATCAACGGGGAAATTATTGAAATGGCATCCAAAGGTACAGCCCATGAAACTTGTTTAAGAAAACTGTGGAAGGAACTCCCCAAAATACTGGGAGACAAGGCCACTTTGCAATCTCAAGCCCCGATTGCTTTGCCACCTAACAGTGAACCTGAACCAGATTTTGCGATTCTTCAAAACCGTGCTGATGATTATCTATCGGCTCATCCTAAACCTGCTGATGTGTTTTTGGTAATGGAGGTTTCAGATTCTTCTTTAGGCTATGACCAAGATGTGAAAATACCTCTCTATGCTAAAGCAGGTATTACTTATTATTGGATATTCAATTTATTGGATAATTATTTGGAAGCTTACAGTGAACCATATCAGGATAATCAAGGCAGATATGGTTATTCAAATAAGCGAATTTTCTTGTCAAATGAGGTAATAAATTTTCCTTGTTTCCCTGACTTATCTCTTGATTTAGCTAGGGTGTTTCCACCAAAGCTGAACTTTTAAACTTTGTTATAGAATTCAGTCATAAGATAAAAGAGTAAGTTTTATGGCTTATAGTGATTTTAAACTTATTGAAGTTATTGATTCCTTTGGGTTAGTTATCCACGAGTCATCTGGATTATTTGCGACTGTGCAGGAGCAAGAAGGCAGTAATTTATTATCTACTATACTTAAAGAAAATGTTGATTTAGCGGTAGCGATAAGTTCAGAGAAAGCTCGAAGTGAAATGATAATTAGTCCAATTTTATTAGAAATTAGACGCAAGTTTAATTATAAAATAAGTTTTTTTTCTGGAGTTGATTTTACTGTTGATAGCCAGCGAGGATTAAACGGCTTTTGTGATTTTATTTTGAGTCTTTCTTCGGAGCAGCTGCTTGTACGTAGTCCGGTGATTGTCTTAGTAGAAAGTAAAAATGAGAATTTGAGGTCTGGTTTAGCACAATGTATTGCCGAAATGGTAGCTGCCCAATTATTTAATGAGAGAGGTGGAAATCAAATCAAAGCTATATATGGTGCTGTTACTATCGGTACTATCTGGCAATTTCTCAAGCTTGAAGGTAATGTAGTTTCGATTGATTTGAGTGAATATTATATTAAGGATATTAAGAGAATTTTAGGTATTTTGTATAGTGCGATCGCGCAAAACAAGCCATAAATTATTTATTAGCTAAGATATTATTTAAATAAATGCTGGTTTTGAAATAATACTATAGATGATTTTTAAAGTTGATAAATGGCAGGCGATGTCTTACGACAAGGTGCTATGCTTTTACGAAATCTTCATAAATAACTATATTGACATCGAGCATCAGATATGACAATGTGTACTTAAGACAGCAAAATAACCGCACTCTAAAGCGCAGGTTTTTGGTGTTGTCTCAGCAGCAGAATTCCTAGTTTCCTGCCGAGCTTCGTGTTATCCCTTCGGCTGAATATATCAGCCCAATGTCAAGTCAACTGATTGACTAGACTTTCAACGGGAAGACAAGATGTTTGGATGAATGTTCAGGGGAAAGGATGACGCGAAACTTGGTAGGAAGCCAGGAATTCTACGGCTGAGACTTGAACCAAAAGAACGTGACGGTAGAGAGCTTTATAGCAGTGAAGTACTTTTTGAGTACAAATTCCTCCTTTAAAGTTCTACTACTGCTAGATGTGTAATTTGTTGAAGCTGTCCAGTTCACCAAAGAATACTGGATATATTACAATGCCACACGTTAATCAATCTTCCAAAAAACAAACAAGCCAGCAGCTACCTCTACTTTCCATTTATTGGGATTATCAAAACGCTAAATTAAGTCCATCTCAGGCTAAATCATTGCTGGATTTAGCCCAATCCAAAGGGTGTGTAATTAGCATAAATGTCTACTACAATTCACAGCGTGAAGATCAAACTGCTGTAAAGGATGATTTAGGCAATCTTGGTTTTAACTGTGTTAATGTTCCCTGTCCTTTAAAAAATAGTGCAGATAACCAATTAATAGCCGACTGCTTAGAGGAGATTCACAGTAATATGTCTCCAGATAAAATTATGCTCATATCAGGAGATGGAGACTTTGTAAAATTGGTTCATAATCTGCAAAAATTAGGGAAACAAGCTATTATCCTTGCTCAAATAGGTAATGTAAAACAAAAGCTTAAAGGATTGGCTAATGAATTTTACTTTTTAGAAGATTTATCCCGATTAATTAGCGATAAAAATCAGCCTCCAATTATTTCCCTTGTGTCTCAGATTAATTACAATGAGGCTGTAGGGTGTCTAATTGAAGCTATCAAAACTGCCTCAAGCCAAGGTAAGTCTACCGTATTTGGTCGCATTGATAAATTGATGCGTCAAGGTTGTGCTAACTATCAAGGATACTTATCTATTTCTACAGATGATGGCAAGAAATTTAAGAGTTTTAGCCAGTTTATTGATGTTGCTGTAAAAGATGGCAAAGTCCGAAAGCAAAATCAGGAGTTATTTTTAACTGAATTAGATATACTGGCTGCCTAAAATACCTTTGAAAAACCCAGTTTCTATTCAACTGGGTTTTACCAAGACACCGCGATTTGCGGTTTTTTTCTGTCTGTAAAAAGCAATACTTGTAAAGTTTCCCAACAGTCTCTTTTTGCAACAAAACACAATATAAAAATGCACAGACTTCTAATATTCCATGATGAAAAACTTCTACGCCGTGCGCTTACCCACCGTTCTTATGTCCATGAAAACCCCGGAGAAGGCGAACATAATGAACGCCTAGAATTCCTTGGTGATGCTTTGCTGAATTTTTTAAGTGGCGAATATCTCTATGGTCGTCATGCAGAAATGGGAGAAGATGAATTAACCCGGCGGCGTTCAGCGCTAGTAGATGAAAAGCAATTGGCAAAGTTTGCTGAAGAGGTAGGTTTAGACTTTAGGATGCGGTTAGGAAAAGGCGCAATTCGAGATGGAGGCTACCAAAATCCTAATTTGCTCAGTAGTACCTTTGAAGCAGTTCTTGGTGCTTACTATTTGGATAATCAGTCCAATATTGAAACAGTTCGCGCAATTATAGAACCACTATTTGATTCTGTTGATCCTAAGCATATAATTGTGTCTCGTTCTAATGTAGACTCAAAAAATCGCTTTCAAGAATGGGTACAACGCAACGTTACTCCAAATCCCCCCAAATATTTCACAGACCAAATAGGAGGCCCTTCCCATGCGCCAGAATTCATCGCCAAAGTTTTGGTGGATGAAAAAATTTACGGAGAAGGCAAGGGACGCAATAAAAAAGAGGCAGAAAAAGCTGCTGCTGAAGATGCGCTAGCTAAGTTGAAAAAACAAGGATTATTATAGAATTTATGGGTTCATAAATTTTGATAATTTTAAAATTAAAAACTTCCTAACACTGAAAAATCGTAAAAAAATAGGGATGGTATGCGCCATCCCCATTTTATTTTTTGTTACTTTACTCTTATTCCAGATGGTATCCAAAAAAGAGTCAACTTTACAGTTGCGGTACGTACTGTTGCTTCTCAGGTACTTCAGCGTACTCAGCTACAATCTGGCGGAATTCTTCGCCATCAATAGTTTCCTTTTCGATGAGCAAATCTACTAAGCGATCGGTGACAGTGCGATGGTCACGGATGATCTTCTTAGCATTGTCGTAGCACTGCTCAACAATTTCCCTGACTTGTCCATCAATGCGGGAAGCGATGGATTCAGAATACTCAGATCGGGTTGTCCAGTCACGACCCAAGAATACTTCTCCCTGCTGGCTTTCTAACGACAGTGGGCCTAAGTCGGACATCCCGAAACGAGTTACCATCTGCCGGGCCATTCCCGATAGTTGCTGCAAGTCCCCACCAGCGCCAGTTGTGACTTCCGCAGCTCCAAAAATCACCTCTTCAGCGGCGCGACCACCTAAAGCACCAGTAATTCTGGCTTTCAACTGAGAACGAGAAATTAACCCCTGTTCTTCGTTGGGCGTAAACCAAGTTAAACCCTGTGCTTGTCCCCGTGGGATTAAGGTAACTTTCTGTACTGGGTCATGGTCTTTTAACAAAGTCCCAACCAAAGCGTGTCCGATTTCGTGGTAGGCAATTAAGCGCTTGCTCTTGCTATCTACCAAGGGAGTGCCTTCCATCCCAGCTACTACCCGATCCACTGCATCATCAATTTCGCGGAGGGTGATCGCTTCTTTACGTCTTCTAGCAGTGAGAATAGCCCCTTCGTTGAGTAAGTTGGCTAAATCAGCACCAGTGAATCCAGGAGTTCGGCGAGCGATCGCATCTAAAGATACACTAGGGTCTAATTTCTTATTCCGCGCATGGACTTGCAAGATTTCCAAACGCCCTTTGATATCGGGTGCATCGACTGTTACTTGGCGGTCAAAGCGACCGGGACGCAACAAGGCTGAGTCTAGTACGTCGGGACGGTTGGTAGCAGCAATAATAATGATGCCTGTATTACCTTCAAACCCGTCCATTTCGGTGAGCAACTGGTTAAGGGTTTGCTCTCTCTCATCATTACCGCCACCGATACCAGCGCCCCGTTGCCGTCCTACAGCGTCAATTTCATCGATGAAGATGATACAGGGGGCGTTATCTTTAGCTTTCTTGAACAAATCGCGGACGCGGGATGCACCCACACCAACGAACATTTCCACAAATTCTGAACCAGAAATACTGAAGAAAGGTACGCCTGCTTCACCTGCGATCGCTTTTGCTAGTAAAGTTTTACCAGTTCCAGGAGGCCCAACTAACAGCACTCCTTTGGGAATCCGTGCGCCCACAGCCGTAAATCTTTCTGGCTGCTTCAGGAAGGTGACAACTTCTTGCAGTTCTTCCTTAGCTTCTTCGATCCCGGCTACGTCGTCAAATTTGACTCCGGTTTTTGCCTCCATTTGAAAACGTGCTTTGGATTTGCCGAAGTTCATTGCTTGACCTGGACCGCCGGGGAGGTTGCTAGAACGCCGGAACAAAAAGAACAACCCAGTAATCAATAAAACTGGAAAGATGAGATTACCCAACAATCCCCAAATTGCGCCATCATTCCGCATGGGGTGAGCATCAAAACTAATGGCTTTTTCTTTGAGCTTGCTAATTAACTCAGGAGCGTTAATAGGCAAATCTACACGCCACCTTTGGACACGATTTTCGATGTCTGGATCGCGGGCTTCTATAATTGCCGTCCTACCGCCTTCGTAAAGATCCACACTGCTGACGCGATCGCTGTTCAAGTATTCTAGAAAGCGACCATAAGTCATGCGAGTATTGGCTGCATTCTTGCTCATGTCAGCAGGAGCGCCTGCAAACGCCCCTTGCCAGAAGAAAAAGCCAATTACCAAAGCCGGCAACGTCCAGAGTGCTACGACTTTCCAAGAGAATTTCATTTTAATTTGCCTCTAGATGCCTATACAACTCGTTAGCTCTAGTAACTGAATGTTGATCACTCTGTCACTTTAAGCTGTTAAACGGATGCTTATAAATCCATTTTGTTTAATTTGATCTCTTACATACACTGCCATAAGGCAATTAGAGCATTATGGCGATGCCAACAAGAATCTTAATCAAAGTTAACTTAATTTTAATACAATATCGCACGAGAAAAGGGAGCGCAACGGGATGCAAAGACAAAGAAAATTTCTCCAGAATACTCCTGGTATCGTTTAAGCCGCTTTCAATCATGACTAGGGAAAGTAGGGGAGATGAGGGAGACAAGGAAAATAACCAATGCCCAATGCCCTGCAAAAGCCTTGATATACAAAACTTTTGACTTTTGACTTTTGACTTCCGCCTTGCGGTAATGCCCAATGCCCTACTTTACTTCTGTAATTTTTAGAGTGTAAGGAAGATACTTGCCTTTTTCGTAGGAACCAACCCAAATTTGGTAACTTCCAGGTAGCCATTCACCAACAATGCCAGCATTTTTGCCATCAAAATCGTCATTACACCAAGTACCACCAGGCCCTTTGATAATCATGGTGGTGTCTTCAGGACTTTGCACTTGCAACTTCAGGTAGTCAAATTTACTTGTTAACGCTAATGTGTGGTCTGGTGTTTCATCAACAAATCCAGTACAAGGGCCGGTGGCTGTTTCGCTTCTCCCACCTACTTGACTCCCAGATATTGAGCCACCACTCATCCCGCGAACTGTCAGGGGGTCAGGTGAAAACTGAGGACTAATGGTGACATCTCCAAATATCGTTGGCGCTTCCTGAGCATCAACCGCAGCATTAACTGTCAATGTGATGAAGAGCGTAACTATCATGAACGATAATCTCATCCCTCTATTGAGCGCTTTTGTCGGCATTGTAATTACGTTCGCTTCTAAGTGTTTTTGAAGACATTAATTTTACACACCAAGTTCCCAACATGAGGAGAATTGACTAACTATTTTAGATGTGAAATTGAGGATAATTCATTAGTAATTAGTCAATGATTTCCTGTTCCCATAGTTGCTTTACCCTATGGATAGGGGCACACGTTTGTGCGCCCCTAAAATCTAAAATATTTCTAAAATCTGGAAATAATCGCTATTTAGCTTCCGTTATCGCTTTACTCAAGCGCGGCTGATCTAAACCAATCTGATTTAGTAGTAACCAAGATTGGATTAAGTCGGGGCCATGAACATCTCCAGTTAAAGCTGCTCGGAGCGATCGCATTACTAAGCCTTTTTTGACTTTCTGCTCTTTCACAACTTGTTTAATAATCTCCTGAGCGGCGGCTTCTGACAGTTGTGGCTGATTTTCTAAAGCTGTGACAATCGCTTCAAGAACAGCAGTAGAACCTTCTTGCTTTAGTTGTGTACTGCCTTCGTCGCTAAATTTAACTGTGTCGTTAAAAAACAATTGGCTTTGAGCTACTCCATCTACCAGGCGAGTCAAACTCTGGCTAATTAAAGTTACTAGCTGTTCTAACCAGGGGCGTTCTCTTCCACCATCAAATTTATACCCAGCCGCTTGCCAATAGGGGATGAGTAAATCTGTGAGTTTATCTACTGGAGTGTTGTGGATATACTGACTGTTCAACCAATCCAGCTTGTCCCAGTCAAACTTTGCCCCTGCTTTATTGACGCGCTCAAAACCAAATTCTTTGGCTGCTGTTTCTAAGGTAAATATTTCTTGCGTCGAGTCTGGTGGCGACCAACCCAGCAATGTCATGTAATTTACCAAACCTTCAGCAGTAAAGCCCATTTGCTTAAAGTCAGAAATGGAAGTAACGCCATCTCGCTTAGAAAGCTTGCGTCCTTCTATGTTCAAAATCAATGGCGTGTGAGAAAACTCTGGAATTTTTGCACCCATTGCTTCATACAGCAGAATTTGCTTGGCAGTATTCGCGATGTGGTCTTCTCCGCGAATGACGTGGGTGATTTGCATATCAATGTCATCCACTACAACTACGAAGTTGTATAAAGGTTGACCACTACCCTCTTCTGAAGCGCGGGCGATGACCATATCACCACCTAAATCGCTACCTCGCCAAGACATCTTTCCCCTGACTAGATCGTTCCAGATAATTTCGCGATCGTCTTCGATTTTAAAGCGAATCACAGAGGAGCGACCTTCTGCTTCAAAAGCAGCGCGTTGTTCTGGGGTGAGGTTACGGTGACGGTTGTCATAGCGAGGTGCTTCACCTCTAGCTTTTTGAGCTTCTCTGAGCGCTTCTAGTTCTTCGGAAGTAGTGTAGCAGCGATAGGCTAATCCTCGATCTAGCAGTTTTTCTACTGCTTCTTTATAAATATCCAGGCGTTGGGATTGGAAAAATGGCCCTTCATCCCAGTTAAGTCCTAGCCAGCGCAATCCTTCAAGAATATTGTCGGTGTATTCGGGACGCGATCGCTCTAAATCTGTATCTTCTATTCGCAGTATAAACTTCCCGCCGTGGTGACGGGCAAATAACCAGTTGAATACAGCCGTTCTAGCTGTACCAATATGTAAATTTCCAGTTGGACTCGGTGCAATACGGACTCTAACAGTCACAGTTAATTCTCTCTTTCGCAAAGCATGATAAATCTAGCTTATATTTAAACCCTGAATCAGCCTCTTCGGGTAATTCAAAATTCCATATCATCTAAGTTCGGTGATATGCTACTCATAAATTTAGAACGGGACTGACGGGGCTCGAACCCGCAACTTCCGCCGTGACAGGGCGGTGCTCTAACCAATTGAACTACAGTCCCTTGTTTGGCAACTTTGCTATTATCACTATTTTTTTTCTACTTGTCAAGTGTTTTGGAGTTAGGAATTAGGAATTGTTTTTGCTCTGTATCTCCCAGGTGCGAATTATTCATTAAAAAGATCGTGATAATACAACCTGTGGCTCTGATTCTAAATGCTGCAATATTCGGGATTGCATTTGTTTATACTGCTGTTTCAATAGCTGTTTGCTCAATTGGGGTTGAGAAGCGGGTGGTAGACTATGGCTCTGTTGCACCCAAGTTTTCAACATTTGCCGCTGAGTTGACTCAATGCGACTGCTGAGAACCTTGATGCAGGAATGTGGTGCTTCCAGAGTAAAGAAAATCAAAGGATATTGCTCATTTTCAGCCAGGAAACTTACCATCCTCAGATTTTGGGGATTTTGCATATCTAAGTAGCACGGTAGCCACTTAGGAGCAAATTGCCGATTATAGAGTACAGTTACCCACAACAACATTGGGTGAGGGGATGTCACAAATATAAACTGGTTGTAACGGGTAGAAACCGCATAGTTTTTGATTTGTTGTTTAGACAACATCAACCATAGGGCTGTAATAGATTCTTGTGGAATATCTAGAAGCTGGGGAAAAACAATTTCTTGAATTGGTTTATTTTGAGGCCACAAAAGTTGCCGATAGCTTTGTTCTACAGTGATTGGTAATGCAGAATTTAAGGGACTGCCAAGGATGGAGTTAGAGGCTAAATTTGGAGAGAAAGTGGGACAATCAGACTGTTCTAGACTGTTTAAAACTTGTAAAATTTCAGCGATATTTTGAGGGCGATCGCTTGCTTTTTTACCTAGACAAGCCATAATTAAATTATTTAGCTTGTGAGGTATTTTAAGAGTAGGTCTAACATCTGCGATCGTTTTTGGTGTTTCAAAGTGATGTGCTTTATACCAAGCACCAAAGTAATCAGTTTCTGGTTGCCAAGGTTTTTTGCCTGTGAGCATCTCAAACATCATCACACCCAGACTATAAATATCAGAGCAACTATCTAGTTTTTCCCCATCTAGCTGTTCTGGAGAACAGTAGGGTAAAGTGCCATTAAATCCACTACTTGTACTAGCTGTTGATGCATAATTCAAAAATCTAGCAATACCAAAATCGAGAATTTTAACTAACTGACCCAATATCGGATCGGGAATAACTAATATATTGGCAGGCTTGATATCTCGATGAACCAACGGACAAATTTTGCCATCAATGTTAATACCTTGATGGGCACACTGTAAGCCCAAACAAATTTGACGAGAGAGAGTCAAAAACATGGGCAGAGATAGCGGAATTAAATCCTTTAAATTCTTGCCACATAGATATTCCATGACGTAGTATGGTTTTCCTTTCTCATTCACACCATAATCATACGCCCGCACTATATGTACGCTCTTTTGACTTAAGGCTGCACTCATTAAAGCTTCACGAGCAAAGTCTTGTTGCATCTTGGTATTAACAACAGTTTGAGTCAAAAACTTGATAGCAACTGGTATACCTCCTAACAAAATATCATTTGCTAAAAAAACTTCACCCATGCCACCGCTGCCAATTAATTGCTTGAGTTGATAACGATTGGCAAGCAAGCCCGTACTACTTGAAGATGTAAATGGGCTTTGATTCACTTTGTTCACCTCTGGCACTAAATCTATTTAAAGTTAGCAATACACACATAAACATATTATTAGGTAATTGTGGCAAGTATTTTGATTTTGACAGTGACCTTTCAAGGACGTAATATAAGTTTCAAAAACATCTCCAATAATTTAGTCATCCAATTTTTTAAACCTTCTTTCTCAATTTTTTGATGTGTGGCTAAATTTTGTAATATTTCTAACTTCAGCTTTTCGTACTCTGTTCGTAGAATATTTTTGGCTTGATTAGGCAAGATTAGTTCATTTGACTGTTGACTCATATCTAACCAATCTAGAAGTTGTTGGCGCTGTTTAGCCGTGAGATTTAAAGTTGTTACATGAGAGCAGTGAGTTGGATCTTCTAGGGGAAAAAATAGTAGATGATAGTAACCTACTTCCGCCAAACTACGTGCTATATTTTGACCTTTATTATCTTTTATATCCAGAAAATAAGGTAACCATTTAGTAGTAGAAGGTTGGATGTCATATAGTACTGTTACCCACAATAGCATCGGGTATACATTCATTTTACTAATAAATTCAGTACCATGTATTTTATCTAAAAATTTTACAATCTCTTCTTTAGGCAACATTGCCCAAAAAGTTGGTATAGGTTTTTGGGGAGTTTGTAGTAAATGAGGAAACCCAATTGACGCAATTGGTTTATTTTTCGGCCAAATTTTCTGCAAACACTCTTTTTCTGATAATAAAGTTGCGGGTACTAATTGAACTGGAAGCGAGACTTTAAGAATGTCATTGCTCTGGCTAGGAATAACATCATTAAGTTGAGCCTTAACTTTTTCTAAATCTTCTAATATTTGGTTTATGTTTTGAGGGCGATCGCTTACTTCTTTAGCCAAACAACTCATCAATATTTTTTCTAATATTTCCGGTATTTTAACTTGCGGATTTACTTCTTCAACTGTCGGTGGCATTTGAAAGCGATGGGCTTGATACCAAGTACCAAAGGAGTTACTTTTAGTTTGAAATGGATGTTTCCCTGTCAGCATCTCAAACATTAGTACTCCTAAACTATAAATATCAGAGCGGACATCTAACAGTTTACGCCCTTCCATGTGTTCTGGAGAACAGTAAGGCAAACTCCCAATAAAAGAATCTGTTAAAGTCATCCCACTTCGCTCTGTTAAAAACTTGGCAATACCAAAATCTAGTATTTTAACAATTTCACCTTTTTTAATATCTTCAGCAATAAATATATTTTCTGGTTTAATATCTCTGTGAACAATAGGATAAATCTCTCCTTTAAGGCTGATACCTTGGTGGGCACATTGTAAGCCTAAACAAATTTGATTACAAATTTCTAAAAACCTTGATATTGTTAAAGGCTGAGTTTTCAGAATTTGTTTGAGATTTTTTCCTTGCAGGCATTCCATTACATAAAATGGAGTTTTATCCTCAGTGACACCATAACTTAAAATGCGAACAATATGTTTACTTTTACGACCCAATTGAGCGCCAATAAAAATCTCTCTGGCAAAGCGTTGGGACATCTGTTGATTTGCCAAACTGAGTGATAATATTTTGACTGCGATCGGCATACCATCTTTAGCAGTATCCTCCGCTAGATAAACTCTACCCATCCCCCCTTTGCCAATCAAATCTCTGATTAAATAGCGATTGTTTAAAAATTGTCCGATGTAATCGTCTAATTCTGCCTTTTGCCCTACCATACTCTCCATTTTATTTTCTGGCATAAAAATTATTTATAAAAATGTTATTGGCAAAATAATTTAATAAGTCTAGCTAATTATTAAATTTAAATCTAAGAAATATCCGAATTTGGAGAACATTAATTATATGCTGTAAATATCTTTAAGCTCTCTGCAAAAGCTACTAAACATTATGTAACATATTTATTAAGGAGTACGGTTGAGAAATTACACGTAAACTATAAATAAGCTAGATAAAGTTACTTAGTAGATTCCGTGAATACACAGGAATAATCAAAAATAACTAAATAGTAGTCAAGCCACGATAGCACTTTTACCTCTATACGGTTAAAGGTTAATATTCGGAAGTAAACGGCGTAATAATCTAATTAGCGGAGTTTCAATTTTAATTTTAAAGGCTAGTATCTGGGTGCGTTGCAGGGAGTTAAAATTATTATCACTAATGAGAATTAATGATTGTTGACCATCCCGTAGTTTTGGGCCAAGAGTTAAGCCTTCGATGTTGTCTAGCAGTACATCTAGTTTTCTCAAATCTAACAACAGTTTTTTCTTAACTGGTTTAATGTTTTTGGAGTCAACTGCTAAAAGGCTATCAATATTATGAATATCATCGGCTCCTTCTAAAGAAACTTGAAACAGCGAAATAGCAAATCCTAAACCAGTGAAAGACCGTTCTAAACTTATGAAGTGTCCTTGATTATCGAGAGCAAGTAAATCAGGTAATCCACTAGCGAATTTGCCAATCAAATTCAAAAATGGTGTAACTGGTTCAGTTTGGTAAAGAAATTCCCTTTCTGGCTGGTTGTTGAGCAAGTTGTATTGCAAAATTCGGCAAGGACTACCGATATTAGGTTTAGCGGCGACCCCATCTTGAATTAGAGCATTTTCGGTGGCTGTAAATAGATGCTTGTTATCGGGTGTGATGGTGAGGCTTTCAAAAGCCAAATTGTTGCGGATACCCTGTTGACTAGTTTTATCTGGCAAAAATTTGTTTGGTATGGGGAGTGTAACAATTTCTTTATCAGAAGATAGTGAGAATTCTTTAATAGAAGGATTAATTAATTTTTCAGCATTGCCTTCAGAAGAAATAAATACAGTTGCTTTGTTAGTTAATGCAATACCTTCTGTATCAGTTTCACCAGGGCGAAATGTTTGACCATTTTCATTTAATAATCTGGTAACGCTGACTGGAATAATTCCACCTTTTTGTAGAGAACTTTTGCTCAAGTCGATTTTCAAGGTGTAGAAACGAGCAGCAGCTTTTTGTCCGCGATCGTCAGAGATAGCGTAATAAAGGTTATTTTTTACATTATATGTAATTCCAGATAAACCTCCAACTTCAGTTTTTTGAAAGATTAGACCTTTCGGTAAGGTAGCTTCCCCGATAAATTCTATGCTACTCACCTCAACACCATTTGACGGAAAGTTTGTAAATACGAAGCTAATAATTAAAATCGGGATTAAAAAGTAAAGAATTCGTGGAAATACAAAGATTTTTTTAATGAACTGCATGGAAAGCTATTACTAAATTTTGAAAATCATCAACAAGATAACACTGAAATAGTAGTGATACTAGTTCTGAATGAAGATGTGCTAAACCATGTTAGAAATTGAGTACAAGAAAGATAAACGAATCGCATACTCCTACGGAGAAGCTATGCGTAGTGTCTCGTATAGAAGCACACAAAGAAATAAAGTTAAAAAGTTTGGCGCAGTCTCACAAAGAAATGGTATGAGTACTCAGCACTTATTAAGCAAGTCGTAAACCATATTCATCTTGGAAAAAGTTGACAAGCCAATCTTTGACTCTGTGGGTGGCGCGGCAGTCATCTTCATTGTAACGTTGGATAGTTTCTAGTAAGGTGCGATCGCCTGTTTCTAACCATCGATCATACCAGTAAATACACTTAGCACCACTGGCTTCTCGATCGCGCCACTCAAATCCTATCCAACGAGCGATCGCTTTCAAAGCATAGCTTTCTACAGGCAATGCTACACTTTGGGTTAATTGCTCATACACATCCACAAATCGATTCAGTACAGGACGCACTAAGGAATGTGGAGTGCCGTAAAGTTTTGCCAACCGTTTGACTGTATCAAACTCGTAGACACAAAAATGATAAATTGGTGCTTCGGGATATTGCCAAACCAAATCCAAAAATTGCTGCCAAACTAATTCTTCATCTTCTGGTTTGTCTGCTAAAAAAGAATAAAATTGTTCTGTATTATTTTGTCTATTAACGACCAAAACCCCTAAGAGATAATCTAAATCTAAGTCTGGCTGGGCTTCAATATCAAAATAAAGCTCTATGGGTGCTGTGAATGTAATATCTTCTGTTGGTAGCGGGTAGGGTAGAATCAACGGTCGTTTTTCTAGTGCAGATTGAGCTTGCACTACCAATTTTGGCGCTACTTCGCTGTCAAAACCAAGCAGGTTTTCTAAGCTGCTGGGACTGGTGTTAGCAAGAGATTCCAGTGTAGTAATGTCTAAGGCTTGGAGTTGAGTGTAGCGAAGGGGTGTTACACCTGGTAACAATGAGAGATGTTTTTCAAATTGAGCGATCGCATAACATTCACTATACCAATGGCAAAAACTGCACTTTTGGCGAGAAATAAATACCTCTGGTGGATTCGGTAACTCTAAAACTTGAATAAACTCATCCAAAATCTGCTGCATTCGTGGTGTCCATTTGCACAGATCCACTGCATAATTTGTATTTTTGGTTCGCAATATGAGCAAAGCTGTTTCAGGTGCAACTCCCTGGACTGTTGCCAACACTTGGGCATGAAATGCAGCGACAACTTGATATTCTTGCTTCGGGCGCTTACCCAGTTCAATATTAGCTGGGACGTAGATCCAATCTCCAAAATGGGATTGTCCCGGTTGTTTCACGAGTAAATCTGGACGACTTAGCAGGGTGTCTGCTTCAGAATAAGTTGCTAACAGTACTCCTTTATAGATGTACTCAACCCCACGCTGCATCAATTCTAAAGTTGCTTTCTCTCCCTTTTCCCAGTTTCCATAAGAATAATCTGGTTGATGATAAGTCATCTGTGCTATAGCACTCAACTGATGAGCGATTTTGTCCTGTTGCAATTTCCGTAGCAACTCATTGGGAGCATCGCGCTGACTTCTGTCACCGTGGATATCTAGAAAAGGTCGGCGTTTACAACGTTGGTATTGCAGTAGGAGTTCAGCATTAATTAGCATCCTTTTAAGTTAACAAGAATTAGCAGAATCTGGGAGTAACTCTGGCAATTAAAATCTGGAAGTAATCTGGAAGTGGCAATCGCGTCCACGCTCAATTTGCCGTTTATTTTATACTGTCAACAGCTAGCTATTGGCGTAAACAGCACAAGCGTTTGCTTTTGCCCCAAATTACAAATAAAAGAGAGTGATAAAAAACCACAGTTTGTCCATTATTGCAAGGGTACATGACAAAACAACATGAGCCGTGTCTTATCTGTAAGTGTGTCACACTCTGGAGAAAGGGTCAGAATCCCTATTTGATCTCCGAATTCGAGCATTCAATCTTTGTGATTGGGATCGTCTGAATATCAATAGCCTGTAAACAGCAGATATCTCTTGTGAATTATGACTAGTATTTCTGCATCACCAATCAAGCTGCATCACCATCGAGAGCAATTTCCGGCTTTAGGGAATAAGGCTTATTTTAACTATGGGGGACAAGGGCCGATGCCCCAAAGGGCAATGGATGCGATCGCCCAAACTCAAGCTTATGTTCAGCAAATAGGCCCCTTTGGTAATGAGGCGTTTAGCTGGATAGCACCTCAGACTCAAGCCGCAAGAGAAGCGATCGCTTTGGAGTTAAATGCACCAAGCCAAACAATTACTCTTACCCAGAATGTCACTATTGGCTGTAATATTGCCATGTGGGGCATTGAATGGCGTGCTGGCGACCATCTACTGCTCTCAGACTGCGAACATCCAGGCGTGATTGCCACAGCTGGGGAAATCTCGCGGAGATTTGCTGTGGAAGTTACCACTTGTCCCCTAAAAGCGACTTTAAATGAGGGCGACCCTGTAACCATCATTGCCCAGCATTTGCGCCCCAATACCCGCCTAGTAATATTGAGTCATGTTTTCTGGAATACTGGTCAAGTTTTACCTCTTGATAAAATTGCCGAAGTATGCAGAAAGAATCATTCTGCACTATTAATAGATGCTGCCCAATCTGCTGGTTTATTGCCTTTAAACTTAACTGAATTGGGAGTAGATTTTTATGCTTTCACTGGTCACAAATGGTTATGTGGCCCTGCGGGTGCTGGTGGTTTGTATGTCCGACCAGAAGCACGAGAAAGCCTGAAACCTACGTTTATTGGTTTGAATGGCATTGTTGTAGATAGTCAATCTCAGCCTGTGGATTGGCTTCCAGATGGGCGACGATACGAAGTGTCTACATTAGCTTATCCGTTGTATCTTGGGTTAAAGGAAGCGATCGCAATTCATCAGCAATGGGGAACGTCACAGGAACGTTACGAGCAAATTTGCCATAACAGTGAGTATCTCTGGCGACAATTGATAGCGTTATCCGATATTAAATGTTTGCGAACTTCCCCACCCGAAAGCGGTATAGTCTCCTTCCAACTTGCAAATAATCAGCCTCAAGCTCATTTGAAGTTGGTACAATTTTTAGACTCACAAAGGATATTAACTCGGACAATTGCCGATCCTAGCTGTATACGCGCTAGCGTCCATTACTTTACTTTAGAATCAGAAATCGACCTATTGGTTGAAACGATTCAAAGTTTTTGCAAAATTAATTAAAAATTAGGAATTGTAAGTTATAAATGTGAGTGAAAATTATAATTTTCACTCATAAATCTGTCAATTTTAGATTTTTCCGTCAATCTAAAATCTCAAATCCAAAATTGAATGACTTTTGACTTCCCCGAAGGGGTTGACTCCTAACTTGAAAATGGAACGCCCAATCTTATATTTAGCCATAACAAACCACGGCTTTGGTCATGCTACCCGCACAGCATCTATAGCCGCAACCATTCAAAAATTATGTCCAGAAGTTCTGTTAATTCTCGTAAGTACTGCCCCACGCTGGCTGCTAGAGTGCTATATAGAAGGCGATTTTATTTATCGTCCTCGTGCATTTGATTTGGGTGTGGTGCAAACGGATAGTTTGACAATGGATAAAGCAGCGACTTTAGAAAAGTTGCTCGATATTAAGAAACATCAAAATTCGCTGATTGCCTCAGAAGTGAATTTTATTCGCCAAAATCGCGTTAATCTTATTTTGGCAGACATTCCCTTCCTCACTCCTGGGTTTGCCAAAGCGGCAAATATTCCCTGCTGGATGATGAGTAACTTTGGCTGGGACTTTATCTACCGAGATTGGGGAGGTGAATTTACCGCAGTTGCAGATTGGATTAGTGATTGGTATTCAAAGTGCGATCGCCTCTTTCGTCTCCCTTTCCACGAAGCAATGCCAGCTTTTAACAATATCACAGATGTCGGCTTAACAGGCGGTTCCCCTCGTTACTCTGCTGATGATTTACGTTCTCTTTGGGGAATAACTGCACCAGTCGAAAAAACCATTTTGTTGACCTTTGGCGGGTTGGGTTTACAGCAAATTCCTTATGATAACCTACAGCGATTTCCAGATTGGCAATTTATCGTATTCGATCAATCTGCCCCTGATTTACCTAATTTAGTGAAAATTAATGACCACAAATACCGCCCTGTAGATTTTATGCCTATTTGTGGGCGAGTCGTCTCTAAACCTGGTTACAGTACTTTTTCTGAAGCCACGATACTAGGAGTACCAATTGTCACCATACCGCGTGAAGACTTTGCCGAAGCAACTTTTATCGTAGAAGGTATAACTAATTATAATCAGCATCAAATTCTCACCCCATCTGAGTTTTTTCAAGGGACTTGGAATTTTCTCCATGAGTTACCTCAACTACCAAAGCAATCTCAACCAATTGCTAAGGATGGTAATGAAGCGATCGCTAAAGCTGTTCTCAATTATTTACAGACAAAATAAAGTTATTTAAAAAAACATCAATTAATAATGGAATTTCCATTCAAAAATAAATAAAATAAATGAGAATTATCTGCATAGAAGATGTGTTTAATCATTGATATTTTTCAGAAATAACGTTAGTCTTTCATTTATCAAATAAATGTCTTATTTGCTATATATATTGTGTTGCTAAGTCTGCTCATCATATCTAGATTAATGAGAAAATTTAGTCTTTTAAAGATATTATAAATATTATTACTGGTTTTCAACTTTATGCTATTTTTACAGGCTTGATTACCACGCAAACTCTTTTTCAGCCCAAACCTATAAACTGACGATATTTAGAATAAATATTTGAACTTATCACTTCAAGTATATCAGTTACAGATGTTAGTTAGCTTAAGAGAGACTTATAATGAAAATCAGAAGCAAGTAGAGGATATATCTCAATCCTTGAGATATGCTACTTTTGTAATTACCAGAATCGCCTTTGTTGCCTTGTTACATCAAGTAACAGTTTATTTCATTCCCGAACTCCAAATACTATCATCAATAATTACCGTTTTAAATGACTCACTACCAAAAGTTATTAAAAATTTCCACTACTGGCAAATCTTTTTACAACATCACTACACAAATTGCAGCCGCAGTTGCCGAATCGGGGGTTGAAACTGGTCTTTGTACTTTATTTTTGCGCCATACTTCAGCCAGTTTAGTGATCCAAGAAAATGCCGATCCTGATGTTCTTGTGGATCTAGCTAATTTTATGGCAAAACTCGTCCCAGAATCAGGTAAATACATTCACGACGCAGAAGGCCCCGATGATATGCCAGCACACATCCGTACTGCACTCACTCACACTTCTGAACATATCCCCATTAATCGCGGTCACTTGGTACTGGGAACTTGGCAGGGAATTTATATTTGGGAACACCGCCAACGCAGTCATTCCAGAGAATTAGTTGTTCACATATCTGGATAGCAGATTCTCAAGTTTTATTTAAGGTGCAGTTTTGTAGAGTTTAAATACTCTGGTTATATCGCCTACATTTTGGGTATAATCTCTTAAACTTGTGCTGATTGAGATGGATTAAATAAATTTTGTATTGATAATTTTAGCATCAAAATTATTAAGATAAAAAATAATCAGATAAATACTAAATAATTCATGTAAATTTGTAAATTTAAAAGTTAAGTTTATTTGTGATTATTAAATAATTTATTTAGGGCAATATACACTAGTATTTAGTGTAAGCTGTCTGGGCTACTTCTATTACTATGAAGCAAGAACTAACGCCAACTCATACTTTTCAACTTATTGATGAAATCCTTGCCCAGCAGTCTGTTAATTTATTGTCACTTAATCCCCAAAAAACATTAATTACCAGCTTTGCAGAATTAGAAAATTTGATTGCAGAACAAAACACCGACATTCAAATTATCACAACCATTCAAGCAACTATCGAAAACATAGTCCGTACTCAGTTGCAAAATTTCCCAGAAAACATCTTCTGGGATTTTGATTTTCTGGTAAGTAGTATGCTTCGGCAGGCTTTAAACGCAGATGAGGGCGCTATTGCTTTCTTAAAGGTTTTTGGTGAAAAGATGGTGTGTCTGACAGAGATGTTCGGAAATAAAACGGAAATACGCTTCCGTTATGTTCATGATTTTATGTATGGTTTTGAGTGGGCAAGATGGGTACAAAAAGAGCCACAACAACGCGCACATATAGAGCCTTTTAGTTTGTTGTTTTTAGATTATTTGCTCATCAAAGGTAAGGAACTTTTACAACGTATTAAGCATGGTCAGGTCGTATCTTATAAACTGTGTGATACAGGCTACCGCAACCCCTTCACCTTTTCTCGCGAACCAGAAGATGAATACCGTCTGCTAACTTATCTTGCTGAAGAACAACTGATTCCAGTAGCAGTATGGAACTGGAATGCTAGCCCTGTATGGAACAAACCTTTTCAGGAAATGCGCCAGCAATTAGCATTAAAATTAAATATTAAACCACAGAAACGCTGATTAGCAATTAAAAATTGCTGAAGAAAATAATTATGAAAATTGCTGATTTAATTACTTGGTTTGAAGCATGGGCGAATCCTGCTTGGTGTGAAAGCTGGGATAATTGTGGCTGGCAGGTTGAACCAGGTATTTTGCAGGAAAAAACACGGGTTTTGGTGTGTTTGACACCAACTTTGGCGGTAATGCAAGAAGCGATCGCAGAAAATGCTAATCTGATATTCGCCCATCACCCCTTGATTTTTAATCCTCTGAAATCTTTACGCACTGGTGAAGCGATCGCCGAAATGGTACGGTTAGCTTTTACCCACAATATTGGTATTTACACTGCTCACACGAATTTTGACCAAGTGCAAGACGGCACTGCTGACGTGTTAGCTCAGATTTTAGAACTCAAAGAAGTTACTCCTATAGAACTTACACAAGCAGGATTAGGATATGGTCGTGTTGGTTTGCTAGAGCCATTTCTGACATTACAGGAATTACTTGCAACAATTCAAACCCGACTTTCTCCTCCTAATTTGATTTTTTCTCCAAGTGCTGATTTACAGCAAACAATTTCACGAGTTGCTGTTTTGGGTGGTTCGGGGGCTAGTTACATTTCAGCCGTCGCCAAAACAGGTGCTCAAGCTTATCTGACTTCTGATTGTAAATTCCATCAGTTTCAAGAAAGCCGCGACCGCAATCTCATTTTAATCGATGCTGGACATTACGCTACCGAACGTCCGGCTTGCGATCGCTTGGTGCAAAAATTCCAATCTTTAAACTTAGACTGGGTGCAATTAAGTCAAAAAGATGAAGATTTTCGCCAGTTTTTTGCTTGATTGCTGATGTTTCATTATATTTTGTCGATGCTTTTTGAAAAAATTGTTGTATTTTAATTTTGTTAAGGTCTCAACTTTTCAACATTGATCCTGAAAATTCCTATGCCCTTTTATCTGTATATATTAAAGTATCGAAAACTCACATTGTGATATAAATCACTGATTGAGCGTAATACTAATCACACAGTATTAATGTTTCATATCAATTAGCAACAGAGGAAAATGTTCCACACTAGACCTAATAATTTGCTCACTCTGCCCTAATCAAGATGATTCGCACAATTATTGCATCTGCTTTCCAAACTGGATATCTTAGTGTTGAATCTGAGGGTTTACTCCAGCAGGTGCTAGCCACTAAATGCTATCAGTCAGAGGATTTGCCAGACCTTGCAGCCCTATACGATGCGGTTCGCGCCGGAAAAATTAAACGAGAAGCATCCTCATCGAACGTGCTTATAGAATTTCCTTTACCACATAAATCCTCCTGAGACTTCTGGAGTAGAATTTTCTCATAGTCTTTTCCCTCTACCTCTTCCCTTACTCTGTTGCCTTTTTTTAGGCAAAAACCTGAAAAACTCAAAACTATTTGGGTGTTGTTGTTGAAAAGCATCAAGGTCAGCAAGAGAATGAGTTAAGATCAGATACAAGTGGGTAAAAGTAAAGCCAAGTCCCCGGACTTCCCAATAATGCCAATGATTAAAAGTAGGCAAGTTAAACAACCGCAATCAACGATTGTTTTCGAGTATTCTTTATTACATAATGGTAAGAATGACTCACCAACAAATATAAACCTGGTTAGGACAGGTACCGAATTGTTTGACTTCTATAGAAGCAGACATTCCCTAGAATAAGCCGGAGGGAGATTGAGTTTATTGTTAGAGCATCTGATTTATCACCCAATATTATCCTGATATTTTGATAACTAGAAGCAAATCTTGGGATTGGGTGATGAAGCGTACTTGTTCTAAACAGTGAAATTAGCCTCTTAAAGGTGTAATGTAATGGGGTAGAACCCAGATTTTGACAGGTTTAACTACGTTGTTTAAAAAGGCAGAAACAGTACATGCTACACCGCAAGATTTATCAACTGTGTTGCGATGGGCGCGAGGTATGTGTTTTCTTGCGGGACCAGCAACGCTGGATTGAACGCGCCCGCATCATAGACATAGAGGGAGATTTAGTGACCCTACGCTATGAAACAGATGAAGAAGACGAAGTTTGCTCTTGGGAAGAAATGGTTCGCCTCGAGAGCATTGGTGCTGTAACGCAAAAATTGGCTTCAGTACCACGCGGTAATGTGGAACCTCTGATGACTGAAGATTGTCCCGAAGCAGAGCGCATTCACAACCGTTACACTGACTCGAATCCAGAATAAATAATCAGTGCTGAGTGCTGAGTATCGAGTGCTGAGTAATAAATCCTAACTCAGGACTCAGAACTCAGGACTCAGGACTAGATAAACCTTCAAAGGCAGGACAGTAACCTTCGAGAGTTACCTTAAAGTTATACAACGGGGAAGCTGGGTTCCAACACCGCTGCCCCCTTTGATGTCGGCAAGTACCACAACAGTCTACATCTGCCCATGTATAGCGATCGCTGTTTTGGTTGAGCAGTTCTCGTTGAGACAATCCCCTTAATACTAATTCTTCCCCTTGCCAACGAGCTTCGATTAAACCAGTATCGGCAAATTGCCGCCAACGCTGATCGGCAGTAATCACATTGGGTAGGGTGATTGTGATTACTGTTCCTAACTCTGTCAGTTCGCCTTCATAGTTAGTCTCTGGTGCTGCCGGTTGTAAAAATGTGTCGCCGATGGGCAGTTCTACTAAGGTTTCAGCTGCCGGGGAATGTACGTGGTAGCGGTTTTGCAACTCCTCTAAGCTAGTCAGGTCTGCCAAGTAGGCAGGGGAACCGTGGACAAAAATCACGTGCTGGGGTCGCAAATTATGAATTAGCTGCGTAGTACCAGGGCCATCGCTATGTTGAGCTAAGAGATAAGTTTCAAGAGTGGTGGGCGCTAAATATTCTTTGTTAACTTTTATATCAATTTTTTCTGGTAGGAGAATCAGCCAAGGCCCGGTGTCTAATTGGCAGTGTTCGCCTAAATCAGATGTCGAGTCGGTGAGGACAATACAAGGTGACTTACCTACACTGGGACGATGTTCTGGTTGTAGACGACGCACGCGGGGACGTACCCGTTCATCCCAAAACAAGGGTTGATGGCGGGCAAAGTTCTGCACTGATGGGGGGAGATGGGGTAGCAGTTCAAGATATGCATCGCATCCAGTGGCGACAGCACCATCTACCCAAATATCTAAATCTCGGCCGGTGAAGTGGTGATGCGATCGCAAAAGCATTAATAATTCTTGACCTAATCCTAAAGCCGGGGTAGGAAGGATTACAGAACAATTGTCAGCGATCGCTCGATGAATTCGCTCGGCTAATTGATTTTCTTGGTTGCGGCGATGGGGATGACGGGATGTGCCATAACTACCTTCAATGATTAGCACATCCAAGTCTAAGCCCCGCAGTTCCTCTAAACGCAAACCTTCTACTAGTCGGGAGTTCGATAAGAAAAAGTCCCCTGTATACAGTAGCTTGTAAGTACGCTGCTGGGTGGTGTAGGTGAGGAGAATTGCGACTGCTCCTGGTAAATGCCCGGCGGGAAATAATTCTGCCACCAAACCATCTTGGAATTCCACAGGCGATCGCAATGGCAAGGCATGACAAAATTGGGAAATTTTCTCAGGGTCTTCGTCTACCCAATTCAGTGGTAGTAACTTGCTAGTTACCTCACTACCATAAATAGGTAACTTTGGAAAAGCTTTATGCAGCGCCAGTAAGCCTTTAGCATGATCTGGGTGGGCATGACTAATCAAAACTAAATCTGCTGGTAGGGGCGAACTAGTTCCACTTACCGACTTAGTAAGCCCCTTAGCCAGCGATGAAATATCCTCCAAACCACAGTCCAACAGAATGCGGTGTGGCCCCATTTTCACCAATAAACACACGCCCTCATTGTCATGCTGGACACTATAGGGCAAACATTCTAATTCACTACCCGCTTCCGCAGCATCTACGCGAGAGGATGCCGATAGATTATTCCTCATGCTCTCCTCCCCTCAAACCTCATCATCATGGACATATCTCAAAAGCCAAAAGTTACACAAATTTTGCTTTTGTGACTTAGGGGTAAGTTTTATCGTGCGCCCCTACACCCTGAGAATACGGATTTTTGATTGGGGAGGACGCCTGCACCGAACCCGCACTGGTTCGGAAAGGTGGGTTAACGAAAAGCTATCAAACTGGTAACTCAAGGAGTTTGACTCTGGTTTCTTTTCCCTTTACAAGTTTTGAGCGCTCTTAGCCAACTCACCCTCCGGGAAGTCGATCGAGCGTCTACAGATTTATCTCAATGTGCGGAGCCATTGCCATGATAGTTATCTGAATCATAGAATCCATTCTTCGTGCCAAAAAATAAGCACGAAAGCGTAAATATGACTGTTAATCCAGCTAGAATCAACTTTACATCCATTTGTTTGCTGCCCTTTACTCAAAGACTTTCCTATATTAATTTAGTGCTTCCGCTATCAAACGGAATCACTAGAAAATCTTTACTATGCTTATATGGATTGGGCAATAGGTAAATTCACCACAATCAGTCAGATTGTAGAACCTTTCGGTCAAGCTGTCTATCCATCTAGATGTAAAGTAAAGCAATATGACAACGAGCAATCGTTTACAGCCCGTAAAAATCCTCATCTAAAATCTGCTCAATCGAAAAAGGACAAACGGTGGGATATTCACTTTCTTGGGGTATGCGAATCCCAAACTTAGCCAGCTTACCTTCCTTAATCCCTAACTTTCGAGCATCTGGGTAGGCTTTTTCCACCGCCTCTATTAGAAAACTTTTTAGAGAAGGAGTATCTGCCAAATTATTCAGAACTCGCTGACGGTGTTCCAATATTGAGCTATACCAGCTTCCTTTGATCCGATCGGGTACATCATACTGAAGCCGTAACTTGAGTAGATGCGCCAATAAAATTGTCAGATTGCTTTTGAGCGCATTTTTCTCCGCCTTACCCAAATCAACTAGCTCTTCAATTAAATGCTCAATATCCAACGCCTCAAATTCATGATTTTTTAACTGTTGAATGGTTTGCTCAATCCATAATTGCAAATCTCGATCGTATAGCGGGTTAGGCATTTCTCAGATCAACTCTTAACTATTCAACATTCCAGCTAGCCCGGAAGTTTATTCGATTGTAGCGATGAAAGCGATCGCACTTAGAGGAGGTTTGAAAAGCTATTACCGTTAGGGATGTTTTTGTACAACTGAGGGAATTCCATCAAGCAGGATACGAATGTTTATGTTGGGCAAAAAATGCAACATTTAAACTAATGGATGCAAAATTTCATCCACGCAACGCGTACAGCCTGGGGGATTTATCAATGTGTCCAGTGTTTCGTCCTCAATGGTCAAGTATCTATGAGGCAATACAGGATACCAAACCACAGCGCCACAAGCTGATAAGTTTTTTCTTTAGGAGGTATCCCAAAGTGACCAACAATGATTTTATTGAACGCTGCGATCGAGATACTTCCTTATGGTTAAAATGATGCATTAGACATCTCCAAAAATTAAATATGCTGTAACCAGAACCCTTGTAGAGACGTAGCAGTGCTACGTCTCTACATTCTTTTTTTTTGGAGATGTCTGATGTTATTTTTTTGCTTAAGCTTTTTTCAACCAGCTAAACATAGCGCGTAAATCTTTACCAACTTCCTCAATTTTGTGTTCAGCTTCTTTGCGACGCATGGCGGTAAATCCTGGTTTACCAGATTGGTTTTCCAAAACAAATTCCCGCGCAAATTGCCCAGATTGAATCTCGCTGAGAATCTTCTGCATTTCAGCTTTGGTTTGTTCGGTGACAATCCGCGGGCCACGGGTATAATCGCCATATTCAGCCGTATTAGAAATACTGTCGCGCATTTTGGCTAAACCACCTTCCACAACCAAGTCTACAATCAGCTTGACTTCATGCAGACATTCAAAATAAGCCAATTCTGGTTGATAACCAGCTTCTACCAAAGTTTCAAATCCGGCTTTGATTAAAGCACTCAAACCACCGCACAATACTGCTTGTTCGCCAAATAAATCTGTTTCGGTTTCTTCACGGAAAGTAGTTTCGAGAACACCGGCACGAGTACCACCGATACCTTTAGCATAAGCCATCGCGCGATCGCGTGCTTGACCACTGCCATCTTGATAAACTGCAAACAGCGCTGGTACGCCTTCACCACTTTCATAAGTCCGCCGTACCAAATGCCCCGGCCCTTTTGGTGCTACCATCACCACATCTACATTAGCCGGTGGTACAACTTGCCCAAAGTGAATATTGAAACCGTGGGCAAAGGCTACCACATTCCCTTCTTCTAAATTTGGTTCAATCTCGTTTTTGTAAATCGTTTTTTGAACTTCATCAGGTAACAAAATCATGATGAAGTCAGCAGCATTGGCAGCATCTGCAACATTTTTCACAGTTAACCCAGATGCTTCAGCTTTTGCGACTGACTTACTACCCGGATATAGTCCCACAATCACATTCAAACCACTATCTTTGAGATTGAGAGCGTGGGCATGACCTTGGGAACCATAGCCGATAATAGCAATAGTTTTTCCAGCCAAAAGGTCTAAATTGGCATCTTCGTCATAATACATCCGGGCCATAGAAGCATCTCCTGTCAGCAAGCATCATCATTTATTGGCAGGCTTACGATTGTACCCCAAATTGAGTAGCCACAGATGAACTGTGACCCGGATTTCTCACAATATTGCTCAAAGCGTTATAAAACCTAGATTCATAAGTTTCACACTGTATGAAAATTTTTAGCCGTCAGAAATGTCCGAAAGATACCTGGGTAAAGGTTATAAATAAGGGACTGACAAATAAAAAATACTCAACTACTTCTTGTGATGTGGACATCGCCCTTTAGCTATGGGCGGTGTCCACATCACAAGATTGAATAATTTATTTGTTGGAAATTCCTAATGCGATCGCTAATTCTCAAATCGGGAATATATTCAAAAAACCGAACCTATACGGCAACGCAATATTTTAGTAGTTAATTTGACAGGTTACACAGATAATTTACTTAAGTTAGCCAAAATCATCAGCACCGTCCCCCACAGTCATAATAGTGTTTCCCATTAGGGAAGCTTCGTTATTAAGGACTAGTATTCGGAAGTTTTACCCTAGTATAATGTCACTAAATATAGGGTTAGTAAAGCTAGTGATTCCTTGAGAGGAAAGGCATTCTAAGACGTTCGGCGTACCCAGAGTACGATCCTGGTTGCCATGTCACCTTGAAACTTACCTGCGATAACGGTTCTAGTAGACGCTATAACCTTATTACCTCCAATTTTAGTTCAAACTTGATTGATTAATTAAGCATATAAAAGTCGAATTGCGGTTTAAATTGAGTTAGTAAATTGAAGTAATCATTCATCAAGTCAGACTACCAATGCTCTCCCAAGATAAACCAGATCCAAAAGATTCACCGCAAGGATCGTCCGAAACACGTCGTCAAAACATTCTGCCCACTGCCCCATTACCGGAATCTATTAGTAAAAATATCGAGACTATCATCGCATTACACAGACGTTCTGAAAAAGACATACCACGACATCAGCGGGTTGTAGAAACGGTAAGTGCTTTTTTTGGTCGTCCTGCATTCCTGTATAGCATCCTGCTGGGGATTATTCTGTGGATAACACCCAATGTCTTACCACGACGTTTCGGCATACCAAGATTTGATCCTCTTCCATTTTCTTGGTTACAATTTTCACTGACTGCGGGTTCGTTGTTGGTGACAACAGGAGTATTGATTAAACAAGAGCGACAAGAAAAGTTAGCAGAGCAACGGACGCAGCTTATTCTTCAACTCAACCTGCTCTCTGAGCAAAAAATCGCTAAACTCATCGGTTTGCTTGAGGAATTACGCCAGGATATTCCTAATGTCAAAAATCGCTCTGACCCGGAGGCTGAAATGATGAAGTCCCCAACTGATCCGCACGCAATTATAGATGTATTAGAAGAGACTTTAGCATCCGAACTAGCAAGTTTCTCTCAGCAACAAACATCAATTGAAGAATAATTGGACTTTGGACAAAACTTGATCCCTGTTACATAAATCGCAACAATCCAGACATCGAGTTTTACTTCAGTAATACTGGGGTTAATTTCATCTATCTGGGGGTAGATTATGTATGCTTCAAGTAAATTACCGCGCACATCTGCTTTATTTGTGAGTGCGTTATTAGGAGGGGTGATTTTCACCAGTTGCGCCTCTTCCCATCAGTCAGGAAATCAGGCTTTACCTCCAATTGCAGCCAATGGCGCGGTAAATCAATTACCTGCTCGTGAAAACAGTCTTTCCCAAAAGGCGGAAGCTTTACCAATAGCGCGTTCTCGTCCTCAACTCATCAAAAAGGCAGCAATTTCTTTGACTGTCAACTCTGTAGATCGGACTATCGATGCCGTTTCGCAAATTATCAATCAACAGCAAGGGGATTTAATTGGGTTGAAACAACAACAACCCAAAAACGACAACCCGCGTTACACAGCAACAATCCAATTGCGGATACCAGAGAATCGGCTAGAACCTACTTTAGAAAAACTAGCTAAATTGGGCACTGTCGGTAGTCGTAATATCACAGCGGAAGATGTGGGCGATCGCCTGGTGGATTTTCAAGCTAGATTAACGAATTTGCAAAGAACTGAAGCCAATTTGCAAAAAATTATGGATCGGGCGGGTTCTGTGAGAGATGTGCTTAGTGTTGCCCAAGAACTGAGTAATGTGCGACAAACAATAGAACAAATTGATGCCCAACTCAAAAGCTTACAAAATCAAGTTGCATATTCCACTATTACGCTCAACCTAGAAGCAGCAGTTTCTAGCACCAGTCCCCAACCTGCCTTGGGTTTGCAAGTTCAGGAAACTTGGAACAACTCTACCCATTCTTTGAGGGCATTTTCCGTTGGCTTACTCAAACTGGGTATTTGGTTAATTGTTTACAGTCCCTATTTGTTAATTTTTGCTGCTCTTGTCTATGGCTTTAGACGTTGGCGGCGAACTCATTCACCACGTTTGACACAAACACCAGAGTCAACTAGTTCTGAGTAAACTTGTATAAATCTACATCTACCTTTGATAAATCTACACAGACAAAGAGGGATTTAAATATTCCAAACTCTTATTGTCTGTACCTTTCGCCTAAAAATTTTCTTTATCCTGTAGTCTTGATTACTTTAATACTTTTTTAAATGTAAAGAGCAATACAAAATATCTGATGACAATTTTGATACAAATTTGTTAAGAATAGTTACAATAGTCGGCGTACACGATAATATTTCTTATGGTAAATTCACTTGACAATAATCCACCCCATAAAGTAGTAATTGTTGGCGGTGGTTTTGGTGGACTTTATGCAGCAAAAACACTGGCCAAAGCGGCAGTAAACGTTACTCTGATTGATAAACGTAACTTTCATCTATTTCAACCCCTTTTATATCAAGTCGCCACAGGTGCGCTATCTCCCGCTGATATTTCTTCACCCTTGCGTTCTGTCCTCAGCAAGAGCAAGAATACGAAAGTGCTACTGGGAGAGGTGAATAATATCGATCCAGAAGCGCAAAACGTGATTGTGGGCGACGAAGCAATAGCTTACGATACGTTAATTGTCGCCACAGGTGCGAAGCATTCTTACTTTGGCAAAGACAACTGGGAAGAATTCGCCCCAGGCTTGAAAACAGTAGAAGATGCTATAGAAATGCGTAGCCGGATTTTTACGGCGTTTGAAGCCGCAGAAAAAGAAACCGATCCAGAAAAACGCCGGGCTTGGTTAACCTTTGTAATTGTGGGTGGTGGCCCCACTGGTGTAGAGTTAGCTGGTGCGATCGCAGAATTGGCAAACCAAACTCTCAAAGAAGATTTCCGCAACATCGACACATCGGAAGCCAGCATTTTGCTATTAGAAGGTTTGGATCGGATTCTGCCACCTTTTGCACCAGAGTTATCACAAGAAGCGGAAGCATCTCTAACGCGCTTGGGTGTGGTTGTGCAGACAAAAACATTGGTAACAAATATTGAGAATGATGTTGTTACCCTCAAACAAGGCGATGAAGTTAAAGAAATTGCCTCAAAAACGGTATTATGGGCAGCAGGTGTGAAAGCTTCAGCAATGGGAAAAGTCCTAGCAGAACACACAGGTGCTGAGTGCGATCGCGTTGGACGCGTTATTGTCGAACCTGACTTGAGTATTAAGGGACATCCCAATATTTTTGTAATTGGCGACTTAGCAAATTTTTCTCATCAAAATGGTAAGCCGCTACCTGGTGTTGCACCTGTAGCGAAGCAACAAGGTGAATATGTAGCAGAACTAGTCCAAAAGCGGCTTGTAGGTAACAGTTTGCCACCCTTTGCTTATGTTGATTACGGTAGTTTAGCGATGATTGGGCACAATTCTGCTGTAGTAGATTTGGGCTTTATTAAGCTGAAAGGTTTCGTTGCCTGGCTGTTTTGGCTGTTGATTCACATCTACTTCTTAATTGAATTTAACAACAAATTAGTAGTAATGATTCAGTGGGCATGGAACTATTTCACCCGTAATCGGGGAGCAAGATTGATTACAGGCCAGGAATCAATCACGCAGTTCGTAATTAGCGATCGCAATAGTTATTCAGCCGATAATAAACAGCCGATAAATGTCTAAATTGGGCATGGGGCATTGGGCACAAGAGGCAGAGGTGCAAAGGGGCAGAGGGGAAAAACTTACTGTAACTTCTCCGCGGTCACTGAGCGTAGCCGAAGTGCTGCTCCCCTGCTTTCCCACTCTCTACTCCCTACTCCCTACAACAAAGTTATCGCCCTCATAAATTAGCAGTAAGCTGTTTGAGGGCGTTTTTTATATTTACTATGGCAACTATTAACGACAACTACCTGAAGCTAAAAGCGGGTTATCTGTTTCCAGAAATTGCTAGGCGGGTGAATACCTTTGCAGAAGCGAATCCTGATGCTAAGGTGATCCGGCTGGGCATTGGTGATGTTACCGAACCTCTGCCGGAGGCTTGCCGCGCAGCTATGATTAAAGCTGTGGAAGAAATGGGCGATCGCAATACCTTCAAAGGCTACGGCCCAGAGCAAGGCTACGCCTGGTTGCGGGAGAAAATTGCTACTCAAGATTTCCAAGCGCGGGGAGCTGATATAGATGCTTCCGAAATCTTTATCTCCGACGGTTCCAAGTGCGACACGGGCAACATTCTGGAAATCTTTGGTCATGACAATCTAATTGCCGTTACTGACCCAGTTTACCCCGTGTATGTAGACACTAACGTTATGGTGGGAAATACTGGGGATGCCAACGATAAAGGCGAATTTGAGGGTTTAGTCTATCTGCCAATTACAGCTGATAACAACTTCACCGCCGAGATTCCCTCAAAGAAAGTCGATTTAATTTATCTCTGCTTTCCCAATAACCCCACTGGCGCAACTGCTACTAAGGAATATCTCAAGACATGGGTGGACTATGCCAAAGCTAATAACTCGATTATTTTCTTTGATGCAGCCTACGAAGCTTATATCACCGATCCGTCGATTCCCCACTCAATTTATGAAATTGAAGGTGCAAGAGAAGTTGCGATCGAATTTCGTTCTTTCTCCAAGAATGCAGGTTTTACAGGAACCCGTTGCGCGTTAACTGTAGTACCGAAGACACTCACAGCAAAAGCCGCCGATGGTTCCGATGTGGAACTATGGAAACTGTGGAATCGTCGCCAGTCCACCAAATTTAATGGCGTTTCTTACATCGTCCAACGGGGAGCCGAAGCGGTTTACTCTGAAGAAGGACAAGCACAAATCAAAGGGTTGGTGAGTTTCTATCTAGAAAACGCCAAAATTATCCGCGAAAAACTCACAGCCGCCGGATTAGCGGTGTATGGTGGCGTGAATGCACCTTATGTTTGGGTAAAAACTCCTAATGGTTTATCCAGTTGGGAATTCTTTGATAAGTTGCTACAAACTGTCAACGTGGTGGGAACACCTGGTTCTGGCTTTGGTGCTGCGGGTGAGGGTTACTTCCGCATTTCGGCGTTTAACAGCCGGGAGAATGTGGAAGAGGCGATGAAGCGGATTGCTGAGAAGTTTAAGGTGTAGGCGATCGCTTTTAGCCGCTTTTGTTAAACTCAATCTATTAGTCTAAAGGTTACGGTGGGCTGTATTCTCCACCGCAACCTGATAGAGATAATATTAAGTAATATTCATATAGTTGGGTAACTGGAATTGGTTATTAGTATTAAAAGTTATATTAACTCTTACACAATTCATCAAATTACTTCCAATCGTAGTAGTCTTTGGATTTGGTTTGAAGTTAAACTTTGAGTCAGGCAAAGCTTTACTTATTACCTTTATACTTCCTTCTGGGATAATACTCGTACAAGGAAGTGTAAATTATATTGTATCTAGCAACAAATCACTATATAAGGTGTGCTTTGCTAACACTTGTTCAAAAAATGGACGCATTAAGTTAGAGTACATATTATCAAATTTTACGAAACCAAAGGAACCGTTACTCTCAACAACGATATCTGGCATTAAATCACAGTTTGGGAATACTCCTCTAAAAGCTGTACATAATTCAAGAGCAACAATTGCAGCTTGTATAACATCAACTTGATTACACAAAAATGGTATCTGACTAAAATTTGTTTTGCTAAAATTACGTTCATCACCTAGACTGCGATCATGAAATATCTCATTACGAAACTCCATGAACTCTTTTAGCTTTGGATAAATTCCTGATTTATAAAAGTCTTCTTTAGCTAATAGAAGTACATCGAAAACTCCGCGAATTCTAGCTTCTAAGTCACGACCGCGATAATTACCAAATGGTATATTACTCTGAATACACCCAGCCTTCAAAATTGCATTGATATATGATTCACAAGTCAAAAACCAAAGCGCTATTGCTGTTGAACAAGTATTACCTTGATTAATAGCTTCTTTAGAATGTTCCAGTAACTCCAGATTTTGACAAGAGGAATAAAAAGCTTTAATAGCAAAATAGTGGTATGTCAAAAGCACACGACTACCAGGATCTGTCATATTTCCAAGAAGTGGGAACCAAATGTAAACTTCGCCTAAATCATTTGTCCGAAAATCTTCTAATTTCATCTATTTTATGTGTTTTAAATGCTAACTACCATACTAACTAAAGGTGCGGAAAGTAGATAATAATATTGCACTCATTTAAACTTTAAAAACAGCATCAAAAAGCGCTGGCTTAATTCTGAAATTAATCGCTATTAGACAGAGTGCGATCGCCTTTACGTCGTGGTTGTAAACTTAGCATTTTGGGTATGTTTGGCAGAATGACTTTCTGGCTCTGAATACATAGCAAATAACTCACTAAAAACCTCCTCCCCATTAATCTCTCCACTACTAACAAATCGTTCTACCTCAACTGAACCATCCTCAAAAAATTCCACTTCCCATCGTTCCCCAGCCACCGCCACATTTACCATAATCGTTTCATCCCGATGATGGGCTAAAGTGTAACTAATTGTCTCTTGTTCTAATTGATTTAGAAAGGTAACTAGTTTGCCAAATCCATGATTCTTCATTTGTCAAACCTCTTATCGCTTAATAACTTGCGAACAACTTTAAAACCCGGTCGATTTACTTCTGCTCCCGCTTCAATCTCTTCCCATAACATTTCACAAAACTCATCCCAACTGGGCGATTCTTCCGGGAGTGGAGCCTGTTTTATACTACCCTTCTTGTACTTCAGGATTTCAGACACCTTTTGCCCAGCAAATTTATGTACGATTTCCCGCTCTCCTTTTGATTGAGTAGCTACTTTCCTTTATACAATAGCGATCATACATGACTACTCTGACTATGCAATGCCTACGCTGGTCACTGAGCCTGTCGTACCCCTACGGGGAAGCAAGCTACGCGCAGCGTCTCGTAGAGAAGTGCGGTAAACTACGCACTTTTCCAACTATCCATTAATTGCATCAAAAAATTATTCCTGAGAATTACTTCCGCCTTCTTCGCCATCATCAGGTAAATCAATTTTTGGCTCAACTTTTGGTTGCCCATAAGTACCCAAAGTCAGTCCTTCTTCCAGATATACAGAAGAGTACTTACTCAATCCAATACGCTGTGAAGTATAAATTCCAGAATGACCTGAAAATAGGTAGCTCACTATACAGCCAATAGCAACAAATACCCCGGATTCTAGACCAAATAGTTCTATTCCCATTAGAGTCGATGCTAAAGGTGTATTTGCTGCACCTGCAAACACACCCACAAATCCCATTCCTGCTAACAGTGGTGCAGGTAATGCTAAAAGCAACGACAAAGCATTACCTAAAGTTGCACCAATAAAAAACAAAGGTGTCACTTCTCCTCCCTTAAAACCGGCTCCTAAAGTTAGAGCAGTCATACCAAATTTTGCTGCAAAATCCCAAGGAGGTAGCTGAGTGGAGAAAGAATCAACGATAGTAGGGATACCAAGTCCAATATACTTAGTTGTACCACTTAACCCAACAATTGCTGCAATGATCGCACCGCCTATTAAAGGACGCATTGGAGGATAAGATATCTTTGCTTTAAAGAAGTGACTAATTTTGTGAGTTACTTGAGCAAAGAATCTCGCTACAATTCCAAAAACTGCACCTGCGATAATGGCAGAAATCAGCCCCCAAATTGTGAGCGGCGGTGTAGAGGGAGCGTGTCGGTATGCGGTATGATGTAAACCTAATAGTAAAGTTACTTGATTTCCTACGATCGCAGCAATTAAAGAAGGGAAAAGAGCGTCATAATTAATTTTACCAATCGCTAAAACTTCCAAACCAAATACAGTTCCAGCTAAGGGAGTACCGAAAACTGAAGCGAATCCTCCACTGATACCTGCTGTTAACAAAATTCGCCGATTAGCCCCTTGAAAATGCAATATTTTAGTTAACTGGTCTGCCAAAGAAGCACCCATTTGTAATGCTGTACCTTCACGACCGGCTGAACCACCAAAAAAATGTGTAAGGTCTGTTCCTAGTAAAACAAGAGGAGCCATACGAAAAGGAATAACCTTTTTGGGGTTATGAATTTCTTCCAGTAAAAGGTTATTTCCAGCTTCTACAGTCTGACCAAATTGATGATAAATCCAACCACTCAAGAAGCCGCCAAGGGGAAGCAAGGCGATAATCCATCGATGCGATTCTCGCCAATCAGTTGCCCATTCCAATGATGCTAAAAGAGCCGCGGAGGCAGTTCCAGCAAGAATGCCAACTACAAAGGAAATAGGCAACCACTTAATTAGATGGGGTAAGGCTATAAACGGTTCAGACTGACGAAAGCGTTTCATACCGTGACTCCTTGAGGTGCGATTTGTAGACTTACACTTTCTACAGGAGAGTCAGGTAATGCATTTAGCCAAGCCCTACTCTCCCACAGTAAGTCAGGAAAGTAGGAGCCATCAGCCTTCCAATTATTAATTTAACCTGTACTGGAAAGGCGGTTTTGGCGAGCTCCATCGCCATAAATACTATTTAATTAATTTAACAATATCATTTTTGCTTTTGTATTGCTTTAAAAGTTTTACTATTTGTTCCTCTGAGTTATCAGCAATTACACAGTAGCAATGCCTGTCTTGAAAAGTGAGGCTCTTAAGAGTGGAAGTTCCGCCTGCATCAACAATTTTTTACAAATTCCTTGCTAGAGATAGATGCATTTTTTATATATTAAAGATAAACATCCTTTTGAAGAAACAAAGTAGCAAAAACAACTAAATTATCATTGATAAAAGTTAAGTGGGAAAACCGTACTTATCTGATAGGTTTTCTGTACCATATATCTAAGTTTAGCTGGATACAATCAAAGCGTGGCTTATATTAATGCTGTTTTCTGAAAAATTTACACAGCATTAGCAGGAGAGCAAAAATATGACAAATCAATTGAAAACGGCTGTTTTGCTAGCTGCGCTAAGTGGTCTTTTGATTGCAATAAGTTACTGGGTAATTGGCGGTTCTACTGGCTTGATTATCGGGATTGGCTTGGCAGCAGTAACAAACTTGTTTTCCTGGTATCAATCAGATAAGATTGCGCTGGCAGTATACCAAGCCCAGCCTGTAAGTGAAAGGGAAGCACCAGGGCTTTATCGGATAGTGCAGAGATTGAGCGATCGCGCTAACATTCCCATGCCTAAAGTTTACATCGTTCCAAGCCAAGGTGCTAACGCTTTCGCTACAGGGCGCGATCCAGAACACGCTGCGGTGGCTGTCACTAAAGGTATTTTAAATATATTGCCAGACGATGAACTCGAAGGTGTTATCGCCCACGAGCTAACCCATATTATTAATCGTGACACTCTCACCCAAGCTGTTGCTGCTACTGTGGCTGGTGCGATCTCATTCTTAGCCCAAATGGTTAGTTACAGCCTATGGTTTGGCGGTGGTTCACGAGATGACAACAGACGTGGAAATCCAATAGGAGTTTTATTAACTGTCATGCTGGCGCCAGTGGCTGCAACAATCATTCAGCTAGCTATTTCGCGCACACGAGAATTTTCTGCTGATGCAGGTTCTGCTAGATTAACTGGTAATCCCCGCGCCTTAGCTAGGGCATTGCAACGCTTAGAAGCTTCAGCAAAGCAGATGCCTTTAAATGCTAATCCAGCTTATGAGCCGTTATTAATTATCAATTCCATCTCTGGACAGTTTTTGGGTAACTTATTCTCCAGTCACCCTGCTACAGAAATGCGAGTTGCAGCATTGCTGAAATTAGAGCAACAATTGCCAACAAAAACTTATTAATTTGTCATTAGTCATTAGTCATTTGTCCTTTGTGAAATAAATGACTAATGACTATTAATATAGGGTGCAATTCTTATTGGAGAGTAAATTTTGCAATTAAGGATGTTTTAAGTATGACTTATAAACCTCATCTATGTTGAGAACCGTAGTTTTTGCCCTCACCCTAAATCCCTCTCCCAAGTAGGGAGAGGGACTTCTTTCCGGCTCCCCTTCTCCCAATATTGGGAGAAGGGGCTGGGGGATGAGGGTTTTTCTATTCATACAGAACTACGGTTTTCAACGTGGACGCAGTTTAACAATATCGAATCTACTGAATCCATCTCCGGGTAATGGATAGCTCAAAGCATCGGGGAGGGTGGGCGTCAGCGTGGGTGGAGTTATCTATCGTAAACATTTTTTTAATTGGTATTAGTTAACAAAAATTAGAATGCACAAATGCTCAAATTTAAAAAACTTTGCCAGAGTAGAAGTAAGGGTTTTGACATTTACTTATGTGTAATTAAATGACTCAAATATTTGAAGAGGCGACGAAAACAGACGATTATATCCGTGTTGCTCAGCTTGCAGAAGTTCAGGCAGCAGGTAGTTTGTTAGTCCACAAGGAAAAGCATACGATTGCTTTGTTTTACTCAAATAATACAGTTTACGCAATTGATAACCGTTGTCCTCACATGGGCTTTCCTTTACAAGGAAGCACTTGCAAAGATGGTATTGTTACCTGTCCTTGGCATTATGCCCGCTTTGATCTTGCTAGTGGTGGAACGTTTGACTCGTGGGCAGATGATGTTCCTTGTTTCCCGGTAGAAATCCGTGATGGTGAAGTTTGGATAAATTTAGCACCACCAGTTAACCCTTATGCTCACCACCGCCAACGTCTGCTAGACGGTTTAGAGCAGAATATTTCTTTAGTGATTGCAAAATCAACGCTGGCACTTTTAGATATAGGAGTGAACCCGACAGAACCATTTCTCATGGGGCTAGAATTTGGCACTCGTTATAACAAAGCGGGTTGGAGTTCAGGTTTGACTATCCATACCTGTATGATGAATCTACTACCTTATCTTGATGTAGAAGACAAACCTCGTGCTTTATTTCACGGACTGTCGGCAGTAGCTAATGATAGTGCAGGTGCGCCACCAGAGTTTGTCGTTCATCCATTACCCAACTCGAAAGTAGATTTTGCGACTCTCAAAAACTGGTTTCGCCAATTTATTCAGGTACGGGATGCTGAAGCAGCACAAAGATGTTTAGTATCTGCTGTTCGTTCAGGAGCTAATTCAAAGCAAATAGCAGATATACTGTTCTGTGCTGCCACGGATCGTCGCTATCTTGATGTTGGGCATACGCTTGATTTTATCAATAAAGCATTAGAAGCACTTGATACTATAGCTTGGCAAGCAGCAGAATCAATTCTGGCTAGCCTAGTTTCGGGTTTAGCCAATGCTTCGCGGATGGAAGAATCCAATTCCTGGCGCTATCCTGTAGATTTGGTGGCAATATTAGAGTCGGCTTTTGAGCAATTACCGACTGTATTAAGTGTAGGAAAATCTCGACAAGGAAATTGGTCACAAACAGATGAACTAATACCAATTTTATTGGGTGAAGACCCACAAGCGATCGCAGACTCGCTATTGAATGCACTGAAAGCAGGTTGTACTGAAGAACAATTAGCTGGTGTAGTTACTTATACAGCAGCATTACGAGTAGCTCGTTTCCACACTAATAATGACTTTGGAGATTGGAATTCAGCCCACCATCCATTTACGTTTGCAAATGCCGTACATCAAGCTTTACGAAGAGTACCAACAGTCGAACTACTAAGAGGTGTGTTTGATGCGGCGATGAGTGTATATTTAAATCGTTTTTTGAATGTCCCCCCAGCACGGCTACCAGAACCCAAAGACATCGTGGAAAATCCCGAACAATTACTCCAGCAGCTACCAGATTTATTAAACCATCAGCAGCAAGTAAACCAGACAGGGCAATTAGTTGCTAATTATTTATACAGTGGTGGTAGTGCTGAAAGACTGATGGCAAAATTAGGGAAATTGATGCTGCGAGAAAACCGTGATTTTCATGTCATTCAAGAAATAGAAGCCGCTTTTCGTCAGTATTCTTTCCTCGGTCAAACTTCGGCTGGAATTCATATACTAGTGGCTGCATCTCGGTATTTAGCCGCTCATTCTCCGACAATGCGATCTCAAGGACAAACTTATCAAATTGCGGAACGTTTACATCAAGGTGCTCGCTTATTTGAAGAATCGTGACCGGAAAGTGGAGAATTTCAACTGTATCCTATTACATCCCAAGGTGTAGATCGTTCGTCTTTCAAGACGCGATAAATCGCGTCTCTGAAATTCGAGCTTTTTGACTTTTGACTTTTGACTTTTGACTTCCGCGCAGCGGTACTAGTACAGCACGGCGTAAATAAGCAGACCATTGAAAAGCCCTAAAAAGCTTATTTCATAATACTTTTGACTTTTGACTTTTGACTTTTGACTTCCGCCTTGCGGTACTAGGCTTCATCTTGATATTCTTTGACTTTGGCATATAAACTGGCAACTGTTTCTTCAGCAAACAGTTTTTCTTTAAGTTCCAAATAATCGCATTCACCTAGTTTACAAGCTGCCCAAAATTTCATTACCTTCGATGGTTCTAAGTGGGTGAGTAGAACCTGCATCACTTCTTGGAAATTTTGTTGTTCGTCAATAACTTTAATTTTCATTTCATACCTCTAAAATAAAATCAATTGGGTTGATTACCTTGAGTGACAAATCTTGACAACGGTTGATTAGTCTCCGATCGCAAGTAATAAAATAATTAGTTTGGGAAGCCTCCGCACACGCTACATGAAGTGTATCAATAGGTTTAATTCATTGTTGTTCTAGTTGATCTGCTCTACCTCTAATATTTTCATTTACTAATACTCTCAATGTAGCTATTTGTAAGTATCGCTCCATTGATTTATGATTGGCAACAAAAGGGTTACGGCTATTTTCATATTCTAGTACTGAAGAACTAACTAGTTCTATTAATCTTGCTTCTACCATTTGCAAAATAAAGATGACAGCTTGTGTTTCTAGAAAGATTTTTGGCTGTGTTTGGTCGTCAAATGGACGATTATAAATACTGGTATCTAGATAAACCCTTGTCATATAGCTTTTTTTACAACTTTCTCTAAAAAAAAGCGATGCCAAAGGCGGGCTACGCCTACGCACTCATCTCTAAAATACCAAAAGCGTAGGCGTAGCCAGTCGTAGACATCGCCTGTCGATTTACACTTGAAAGTAGAGCGTAGACGCTTCATCGGCGAAACACCATCATTCAACGTAAGATTAAAATAGTAGCACAACGCGAGATTTCATGGCGATAAGGTTTATTTTGAGCGACTATGTTGATCGAGCGATCGCTCAGGCAATTTATGACAAGTTAGAAGATGGTACATTTGCAGGTAGAATTCCTGTTTGCAAAGGAGTGATAGCTTTTGCATCAACTTTGCGCGAATGTGAGGATGAATTACGCTCAACACTGGAAGACTGGATTTTGCTTGGGCTAAAGCTGGGACATTCTCTACCAGTAATTGATAATATTGACCTCAACAAGGAGCCGACTCTTGAGCCGATGGATACCCTGTAAGCGTCGGGATTTTGTGAAGAAATTACGATGGCTTGGCTTTGATGGCCCTTTTTCTGGAACAAGACATCAGTTTATGGTTTACGGGGAATATCGCCTAACTATTCCCTCTAATGATGAGTATTCTGTACCGCAATTGCGGATGATGATTGGGGAAGTTGAGGTTATTTTAGAGCGGGAAATCACGCTAGAAGAATGGAATAGCGTTTAAGATTTGCCGACAAGCGATGTCTACGACGGCTTTCGGCTCAATGATATACCAAAATGAATGCGTGAATTACTCAAATGAGAAAGCAAACTGGGGTTTGAGTAAGTAAAAGCTGATTTTGCTTGCGGAAAACACCAAAATGAGTAAGCAAACTGGGGTTTGAGAAAGTAAAAGCTGATTTTGAGTAAGTAAAAGCTTATTTTACTTGCGTGAATTACTCAAATGAGAAAGCAAACTGGGGTTTGAAAAAGTAAAAGCTGCTTTTGCTTGCGGAAAACACCAAAATGAGTAAGCAAACTGGGGTTTGAGAAAGTAAAAGCTGATTTTGAGTAAGTAAAATGCCATTTTGAGTAAGTAATCAAGCATTTTTACTTAGTTCAATATGAATTTTAGTCTAGGCGATCGCGTATTTAAGTTTTATCACGGTACGCTTTGCACAAAACCTGTAAATTCGTAGCCCCATGTAGTCTATTCTGGATTTGAGGCGAGGCGATCGCGAAGACGTGCCAAATTTTCACGGAAAATAACGGTATTGGGATGATTTACCCCTAACTGTCGCTCACAAATATCCAAAGCTTGCAGACACAGGGGTTCAGCTTTAGTGTATCTTCCTTGGGAGTGGTATAGTAAAGCCAGATTGTTGAGATTAAGTGCAACATTAGGATGTTTCTCTCCTAGCAGGCGTCGCCATACTTCCAAAGCTTGCAGGTACAGGGATTCGGCTTCGCTGTATTTTCCTTGGAAACGGTAGAGTTCTGCCAGGTTACTGAGGCTGGATGCAACATTAGAATGTTCTTCACCCAGCAGTTGACGCGTGAGTGTCAATGCTTGGATGAAAAGGGGTTCGGCTTCGGTGTATCTGCCTTGGGAGTTGTAGAGATACGCTAGGTTGTTGAGGTTTTGGGCGACATCTGGATGTTCTTCACCCAGCAGCTTGCGCCTGAGTGCCAATGCTTGGATGAAAAGGGGTTCGGCTTCGATGCATCTGCCTTGGGAGTTGTAGAGTAAGGCGAGGTTGTTGAGGCTTTGAGCGACATCTGGATGTTCTTCACCCAGTAATTGACGCATGAGTGCCAATGCTTGGATGTAAAGGGGTTCGGCTTGGCTGTATCTGCCTTGGGAGTTGTAGAGTAAGGCGAGGTTGTTGAGGCTAACGGCGACATCTGGATGTTCTTCACCCAGCAGCTTGCGCCTAAGTGCCAATGCTTGGATGAAAAGGGGTTCGGCTTGGCTGTATCTGCCTTGGGAGTTGTAGAGTAACGCGAGGTTGTTGAGGCTAACGGCGACATCTGGATGTTCTTCACCCAGTAGTTGACGCGTGAGTGCCAATGCTTGAATGTAAAGGGGTTCGGCTTGGCTGTATCTGCCTTGGGAGTCGTAGAGATACGCTAGGTTGTTGAGGCTTTGGGCGACAGATGGATGTTCTTCACCCAGTAGTTGACGCGTGAGTGCCAATGCTTGGATGAAAAGGGGTTCGGCTTGGCTGTATCTGCCTTGGGAGTTGTAGAGTCCTGCCAGGTTGTTAAGGCTTTGGGCAACAGATGGATGTTCTTCACCCAGTAGTTGACGCGTGAGTGCCAACTACTGGGTGAAAAGGGGTTCGGCTTGGCTGTATCTGCCTTGGGAGTTGTAGAGTAACGCTAGGTTGTTGAGGCTAACGGCAACATCTGGATGTTCTTCACCCAGTAGTTGACGCATGAGTGCCAATGCTTGGATGAAAAGAGGTTCGGCTTCGGTGTATCTGCCTTGGGAGTTGTAGAGTAACGCGAGGTTGTTGAGGCTAACGGCGACATCTGGATGTTTTTCACCCAGCAGCTTGCGCCTGAGTGCCAATGCTTGAATGTAAAGGGGTTCGGCTTCGGTGTATCTGCCTTGGGAGTTGTAGAGTAACGCGAGGTTGTTGAGGCTAACGGCGACATCTGGATGTTCTTCACCCAGCAGCTTGCGCCTGAGTGCCAATGCTTGAATGTAAAGGGGTTCGGCTTGGCTGTATCTGCCTTGGGAGTAGTAGAGATACGCTAGGTTGTTGAGGCTAGCGGCGACATCTGGATGTTCTTCACCCAGCAGTTGACGCGTGAGTGCCAATGCTTGGATTTTAAGGGGTTCGGCTTGGCTGTATCTGCCTTGGGAGTTGTAGAGTCCTGCCAGGTTGTTGAGACTAGCGGCGACAGATGGGTGTTCTTCACCCAAGCGCTTTTTAGTGACTTCTAGACATTGTTCATACCAGGGTAAAGCTTGGTTATATAAACCTTGACCATCATAAAATCTAGCGTTGCCGACGAAAGGCCAAAGTAAATCATCATTGCTGAGATATTGAATGAGATGATTCGCTATTTCAGCTATATGAGGAATGGCGGGAGAAACAGCGGTGATTTGCTCAAGGGTGGGCGAGTCAGGAATATATTGGGCGACTGCTACCATTACCTGGCAAAGCGATCGCTTAAATTCCTCTGCCTGTTCTAAACCTGTAAGCTTATATTGGAAAAACTCTCTCAACAGTGGATGTAGTTGATAGATTCCTTTGCTTTTACGTTGGAGTAAATGCAGATTCAGCAAGCTATCGTCTCTAATTTCCTCTAAATCTTCTGCATCTTCTTCTGGTAAGCACTGTTCTACCAACTTCCAAGGTATAGGTGTAGCGGCGAATAAACTTAATAAACAGCCGAGTTGTTTATCGCTGTCTTCTAATTCCTGCCAACTCAACTCAAAGGCTGCTAATACACCTCCTTGTGCGGTCATATCGGCTTCTGGTTTAATAAGGGCGGGTTGTTCTAGTCGCTTTTTCTCCAACCGCCGCAACATTTCTGTGAAAGAGAGGTCTTGTTTTCGCGCCAAATATCGCCCGACTAATTCCAAACCCAAAGGCAAATATCCCAACCACTCACACAACTGATTTGCAACAGCCAATTCTTGCTCAATTCGCTGTGGTGTTTCTTTAAAAAATGACTTTAATAACTCCAGCGCTGCTTTTGGTTGCAATACATCTAAAGATAATTCTTTTATAGATGCTCCTAAGTGTTGGCGCGTGGTAATCAACACTTTAAATCGAGAAGATGGCGAGGGTAAATAAGGCTTAACTTGTTGATATTCTCCAACATTGTCTAATACTAGCAGCACATTACCTTCGCGCCAAAGCCGAAAGCAGTATTGCACTTGGGCGGGTAAATCCAAATCCTTTGGTGGGTTTAAGTCAAGTTGCGTTCTGGCAAACTCACAACTTGAATACCCACATCTCTAGCCTTTGCCAGCAACCAGCAAATTCCACCCTTGTAGTTTTCACGGTGAGCCATTGCATATTGTAAGGCCAGTTCTGTTTTACCCAGTCCACCCATGCCAGCGATCGCAGCAATGGCTACTTGATTATTTTCCTGCAACATCTCATGCAGGTTTTGAAGTTCAGCCTCACGTCCAACAAACTTCACCACCCCACTTAGGGGTAAATTTTGCGGTATTTCAGTAGAGGGATTTGACTTTACCCGTTCCCGTTCGGGCGACTGTAGTCAGAAGTTAAAGGTATTGCCAGAAATAGTATTGGTTCCGCCTTTAATGTTTATCCCTTTATAGTTTTCAATAGTTTGAGTCAATTGCGGTTGAGCTTCCTTAGCCAATGCTGCGACAGCTTCAGCTATTTCATCATCTTTTTTTGCCACTTCTTCTACCTGCTCAACCAGAGAAGCTTGACCATAATCTAAAGGTTGTGTTTGAGCCAGTTCGATAGCTGTCGCTGTAGTAGGTGCTTTACGCTTGAGCAATGATAATAAGTTACCACCTTGCTCTAAAGCTTTTTCTCCCAGGATTTCACCAGTTTTTTCAAAAGCTTTCGTAATTACTAAGGTTGCGATCCAAGCTGCTGTCAGGGTTACAGGCTCCATATTTTACCCATTAATTACGAGATTACGCTGTGAGGTATTCTACATTTAATGTATCTCCTTTAGGAATAAATAATACAAATTTATTAATATTTATCTTAGAAGGGGTATTTTATCGCGTTTTTCTCTTGAGTAAAATCTCACAAATACATTTACTAAAGCCATACTATATCTATTAACGCTAAAGTCATAGTATGACTACTAAAATCACAACCCAAATGCAAGCTGATAAATACCCTTTTGCTCAAGAATTGATTACTGATATGCAAGGTAATATCCGCAAAGTAGTCATAGATTTTGATGACTATCTACGCTTACTAGAAGCTATTGAAGATGAAGGACTTATCTTAGCAATGAAGGCAGTGGAACATGAAATACCTCTGAATATTGATGAAGCATTAGCACAACTAGAACAAAAGTGATTACCCAATATCTACCCAGCTTTATCAAGGATCTCAAGGCTCTGAAAAGTACACCTTACTATGAGACTATTAAAACCCTTGCTTTTGAAGAAATACCACAAATATTAACCTGTGAATAAATTACTAACCTCAAAAAACTTCAGGGTTATGAAAATGCTTATCGCATCCACGTTGGTGATTATCGTATTGAACTTATTTTTGATGGATAAACAGTCATATTTCAGCGAGTACTACACCGGAAAGATATTTATTGTTATTTTCCCAAATAAAATCATTTTCAATAATTTGGCGAATAGAATTCGCGCCCATACAAACATAGACGCTTTGTGGCTTACCGCAGGGTAGTCTACCTACGCGGACTAATAAAAATTAAAGTTTTAAAACCTGCGAAAGCAAGTTTTGCCTATATGCAAGATGAACTGCAATTTATAGCGGTTCTTAACTGCGTGAAATACAGACCTAACCCCCAGCCCCTTCCCTACAAGGGAAGGGGAGTAAGATTCAAAGCCTCTCTCCTTTTAGGAGAGAGGTTTGGAGAGAGGTCAAAGTATATTGCATCCAAACAAGAACCGCTATATAATCGCCCTTTCTTAATTACGAACTACGAATTAATAATGCAATTTAATACCCAACTGCTACCACGCATTAATGCCACATCCAAGAGAGAAAATGGTAAACAATATTATGTAGATGCCAAGGGAAATCGCTTTCCCAGCGTGACTACAATACTTAATGCCACCAAATCACAAGCAGACCGAGACAGATTATTAAACTGGAAAGCGCGTGTTGGCGCAGAAGAAGCTACCCGCATTACTACATCTGCTAGTCGTCGGGGAACCCAAACACACAAGCAAATTGAGCGCTACCTCCTTGGTCAAAACCCTGTTTGTCCCGAAGCAAGTCGCCCTTATTGGGAGAGTATCAAGCCAGTTTTAGAACAAATCGACACAGTTAGACTGGTGGAAGGCTCTGTTTTTCATCATGATTTGAGTTATTCTGGCAAAGTTGATTGTATTGCCAGCTATCAAGGTATTCCCTGTATTTGCGAGTGGAAAACAGCAGACAAACCCAAAGGCTCAATTGAGCATTTATATGAACATCCACTGCAACTTACGGCATACATAGGAGCAGCTAACGAGTATTATCAAGATTATGGCATTCAGCTAAAGCACGCTCTGTTGGTAGTAGCGATTCCAGAAATGCCAGCTGAGGTATTTTGGTTTGAATCAGCAGTTATCAAAGATTATTGGGAGCAGTGGGAAAAAAGAGTCGCCCAGTTTTGGGAACGCAAAAGTGTTTGGGGTTAATCAGCGCCTTTGGGGAAGTCAAAAGTCAAAAGTCAAACATTTTTAATCCCTATAAATAAATTTAGTCAAAAACCTTAAAGAGCGTAGGTTTGGTTGAGGAACGAAACCAAACATTCTTCGCGATTTGTTGGGTTTCACTTCGTTCAACCCAACTTACAATTTTATTCTACAGCAAGCAGTCTAATTTTGTAACTGAATCTGACTAGCATACACCAGGATATTTGTGTCTAGAAAAACAGGATTACCGCCCCCAATCACCATACATATCCTCACGTCTTAAAGAAAGATTTTCAGGCCAAGGGCCATAATTATGTACAGGAAAGTTTAGAGGAGGACGCTTTTCTTTCCTCTCTGCTTCCTCAGTCAAAGGCTTTTCATCAATTACTATTACCACCTGATGCTCACCCTCTGGAATATCCAGTGGTAATTGCGCTGTAATCTTACCATCTTTAGTAACTATTGCAATTGTTTCTATACTTTTCATCTCATTTCTCCTTAATCAATCCATTACAGCTAATACAGTTTTCGGCAATAACTTATCTTTAAACCAAACAATTTTGGCGGGGACATCATTTAATTTTACTCCCGCCTTTTCTAAATTAAGTCGCTCGGAAATTGCCAAAATTAAGTCGTCACGTCCAGCCCGCCGCACCTGAGAAAACTTCTTTTGTAAATATTCTGGTCGCCAATAACCAACAATTTCTAACAAGAAGGTGCGTCCATCAGGATGCACCAAGCGAAAATCGGGAATCATCACACTACCGGGAATTGGGATCAAATCAACTTCTCGCTCTAACGCCCAACCACTTTTTAACGCATCCCATTTATCAGCAAAAGATGCTTCTAACATACTATCGTAGGGCTTACCTGGTGGATAGTGGGATACTAAACCACATTCAGAATTGAGAGTAAAACGTCCAGTTTTCCAAGTATTTGTATAAGCGTCACGGGTTTGGAGAATCGAAGAAAGACTCCATTTAGTAACGTGAAGTAAAGCCGGAATAAGTTTAGCGATCGCTAATCCATATCGCGTACTAGGATTAAACAAACTCGTCGGACCATCTATCGTAATTGTAAACCCGTGGTCAGCATCGCCCTCAATATAAGCCATCAATTGAAACAACTTTAAATAGCGAAATAACAGCTTATATTCTCCCGGAACATTCCGGTGAGCATTTAACACTAATTGACTGGCTTTATAAAATACACCTTGTACTTGAGATAAGTTATATCTATTTAATAAATCTGGTGCTATTGGTGCATCAAAAACAGTCAAAATTTTATTTTCAGATAAATCAGCATATAATCCATTCCGAACCTGTTCTAATAAAACTTCCCGCTCAAGTTCTTGAGTTAACTCATCAGCAACTTTACCCAGAGTAACTTGTGTTGATTCTCGGCTAGAAACAGACTTTGCAGCCAAAGAAAACACCCGTTCTCTTAACATTTGTGGTTCCAGAGGACTAATCACCTCAAAAGTGCAAAAACTGCTTTTGAGAATATAAGCTAATCCCCGCTTCAGCCGATAATCTGTAGAATCTCCTTCAAAATCAGTCAGCTGTCGCTCAAGCACACCCTGAGTCTTTCCCACCGCTGATTGAAAATAATTAATTAACTCAATCGCCAACTCCGAAGTTTTCTGATCAATCTTCAGTCTCTTCGGAATAATCTCTTCCCCGTTTTGGCGATGCATCAGTAAATCTGTCGGTAACATCTGCTGAATTTTGGATTTTAGATTTTGGATTTTGGATTGAATAATTAATTTCTAACTGTTCCGCAGCCTTCAAACTCCGTTCTTTCCCACTCCCATACACAACCTGTAAATTCCCTTTCCTTTCTTTTTCTTCCCCTACCTTCCTCTCACCTCTCCGCCTAGCCGAAGTCCCTTCCTCACTCGTATCCTCCGCTACCACCTCATACAAAATCGCCTGCTTATTCTCAATATTCCCCTTCCGTAAAATCCTCCCCAATCGCTGAGTATACTCCCTAGCCGAACCTGTTCCTGATAAAATAATTGCCACAGAAGCCGCAGGTACATCAACACCTTCATTCAACACATGAGAAGCAACCAAAGTATTATATTTACCCTCTCGAAACTTTGTTAATATCTCATGCCGTTCTTTCACAGGAGTTTGATGAGTAATTGCCGGAATTAGCAACTCTTGAGAAATGTGATAAACCGTTGCATTATCCGCAGTAAAAATCAAAATTCGTGCCGGATAATGTTCTGCTAATAAATTAATCAGAACTCGCAATTTTCCATCAGTACCCAAAGCGATATCTTTGGCTTCTCGATGCGCTAACATCGCCCTACGTCCAGATTGCGATCGCGCGCTCATTTGCACAAACATTTGCCAACCTTGCAGACTCCCCAAAGAAATCTTTGATTGCTTCAAAAAGTCATTGCGAGTTTGAATTAACTGGTTATATCTTTCCCGTTCAAGTTGCGATAACTTAACCTTAATTTGGACAATTTCATGTTCTGCTAACGCCTTCCCTGCCAAATCCTCGGCGCGTTTGCGATATACTTCTTGACCAATGAGGATATTTAAGTCAGCGTGTTTACCATCGGTGCGTTCCGGTGTTGCGGAGAGTCCCAGGCGATAAGGTGCGATCGCATATTCAGCAATTACCCGATTAAAATCTGTCGGTAAATGATGACATTCATCAAAAACAATCAACGCATATTGATTTCCTAACGTCTCAGCATGAATTGCAGCACTATCATAAGTTGCAACTAAAATTGCCGTTCTATCCCGCGAACCACCCCCCAGCAATCCCACCTCAGCATCGGGGAAAGCCGCTACTAAATGTGCATACCACTGATGCATCAAATCCAAAGTTGGTACTACAATCAGCGTCGTGCGTGGCGTTGACTGCATCGCCATTTGCGCCAAATAAGTCTTTCCCGCCGCCGTAGGAAGCACAACAACCCCTTGTCTACCCGCTAGTTTCCAAGCTGCTAGCGCCTCAGTTTGGTGGGGATAGGGTTCCATTTCCAGGGTAGGAACCAAATCTACAGGATAAAATTCTTTTGCCTCATCGATAAAATTAACATCTTCCGCTTGTAGTGCTTCCACTAGCGATCGGTATCTAATTGCTGGGATGCGGAATTTTTCAACTCTATCATCCCACGTAGCATAGTCCATCCAACCTTTGCCGCGTGGTGGTGGATGCAAAATTAATGTGCCACGATCAAAATTTAATGTAGGGGTACGAGCCATGATTATTGGGTATTGGGCATTGGAATTAGGGCAGAGGTGACAGGTGATAGGGAATAATCTCCACCCTGTAACTTGTACCCTATTCCCTTCTTTACTCTCTAGTCTATTGATTACTAATAACGCAAAAAGTGCATGATTCATCCAACTAATTCTGACAAAACCCAATTAGATGCGCTCATTAGTCACGGAATGTCCCATCGGCAAACCAACAATAACTTTGCCGAATCCTACAAAGAACAGCAACAGAGGTTTAATTCAAGTGAAAGGTAAAGGTGAAATGATGACTTGTATACTAAAAGGAATTAATTTAAAAATTTAATAAAATCGTCCGCCACTTAGTAGAATTACACGGTGGCACAGTCTCGGCTGAAAGTCCAGGAATTGGACAGGGGGCGACATTCGTTTTCAGTCTGCCAATGAAAGCTATTTAGGATCAGTAAACCAAAAAGTTTTTCTCCTCTGACTCGCATAACCCAAGCTAACCCGCAACTAAAACTACTACTAGGCTTGGCTGGTTTTCACTTTCGTACTGTAGGCTTTAAAAATCCCTTCCGTCACAGGTAGCTGTTCTCATCCTACGGGGACAGGGTTAGGTGCGGTGCTGTTTGGCCCCCTTACTATGTCGGTTTTGGGTGGCTTGGTATTGTTGTTTCAAGCTTTGTTACTAGCGCATGGCGGCTTGAGGACACTGGGCGCAAATGCTTTTTCGATGGCGATCGCCGACCCATTTGCAGCTTACTGGATATATAATTTGACAATCAAGTTGGGTGGTAAAGAAAAAATTGCTATATTTCTGGCAGATGCGATCGCGCTCCAGAGTCGAAAAGAACTGCAACCTTTTCTCTTAGGTATGCTGGGCATGGGAGTTAGCCAAGTTTTGGTAACTGCCATCCGTTTAAATGTATTTGATGCTCTCGAAGAGAGTCCGAGAACAGCAGATCAATTAGCAACAGCGATGGACTGCGATCGTCACGGGATGCAGGTTTTATTAGAAAGTCTTGATGGTTTCGGCTTTTTAAAGCGGCAAGGTCAGCAATACCAACTTACCCAAGATTCGGCTCAATGGCTGACAAAATCAGGTGGACTGATTAATGACTTTCTACGGTTAGGTGGCGATATTAGTCAGCTTGCTAATATATTGGTGGTGATAAAAGCTTGTTGCCAACCTTGAGTGTTTGTTTCTGGGGTCATCTTGATTAAACTCCTTTTGATAACTGCCAGAGTTGGATTTCATAACATAAATGGCTCTCAAAAATTGCGCGTGCTGCTAACCCCTCAACAACCAACTTTTCCAGCCAGCGCTTAAATGCCCAACGACCGATCGCGTGTAATGGTGGAAGTGCGATCGCCACAACATCAGCAATATATTTGACCGTTGTCAGCCCAAAAGTACGGAAGTTATCAACACACAAGTCAATCGTTGGTGCAACTTGAGTGGAGATGTCCTCAGTCTTAATTAACTTGAATCCAGTCTGCATCAACGCTGTTTGAAGCTCACTGGCGACATGACAATTAGAAAAAATACCTTCTCGGTATTCGGCATCAGAACGGATCATGTCTGCAATCAGCAGGTAGCCACCATTACTTAATAAATGAGCTGCACCCTGAGCCAAATCGTCAACAGCAATATATTGACTGCTTTCACTCAACAGAACTAAATCATAGGAGTATGATTTGTGAAAATCTTCAAATCTCGTTAAATAGAAAGGTACTCGACCATTGGTATTTTGAATAAACCTCTCTTGCTGGAGTGCGTCGGGTGCTAATCCCTCAACACTGAAACCGCGATCGCACAAATATGCTGCGTTACCTCCAATCCCACAGCCTACGTCAAGCACAGTTTTTATCCCCTCTGGGATAAAACTCAAAAGTTTGGCTGTATATGCGGCTTGCGCCACACGCAGGCGAGTTAGAGTTAATTCTTCACCCACAGTAGGTAGTGGTTCCCAATACCCGTAATGCAGATAAGAGGAATTTGTAAGTCCCATGTAATAATCTATCGCTGCATTTTGGTAGCGAGTTGCTTTGGGAATATTGCTTGATTTTGGCTTGAGCATTGAGGACTAAAGTAAGTTTTAGGGTATTAAGCTTGGTTTAAATTCTGACCATCGCTTGCAAACTTGTTCGTAGCAATCGGGTGGAGTAATTTTTAGTTGGTGTAAAAAATTCACCTCAATCTGAGGTTCAGCCTTTAGCACCAGAAGAATATCTTGATGGGGATTGTATGTTGCGATCGCTGGGAAAATTGATGAAATCATGGATGAGCAGATTGGATGTGATATAAATCCGCCATCCTGAAATGATCGCAAGTAAAACCTAATCAGATCGGAGGGGAGAAATTGGAGAGTGAAGGCAACTGTATCAATAGTTGTATTTGTCGGGTGAGTAACTTTAGTATCCACATCACAAATAACAACTCCCCGCCCAAATGACTGAAATCCCTTCCATCCTGTGTAACCGATTACCAGCAGATTGTTATGAATAAAGCTATTTTGCCAGTAGCCGAAATTTCCTTGCCAAACACTATTGGATGGTCGCATTGATTTCCTCCCCCAAGACAATTGACTCAATGCGAACCTGCTCAAGCTCTCGTCCAATCAATACTAATCGCGTTTGACGGGGTTCCTGGGGTTGCCAAGGACGATCATAAAAGTAGTCAAATCGATTACCGACACCCTGTAATACCAGGCGCATAGCTTTGTTTGGAACTGCTACAAATCCCTTAATTCGATAAATTTCTTGCTGTTGCACCAATGTTTGCAAGCGTTTGACTAGGGCTGTCGGCTCAAATGCCTGGTTTAACAGTAGTTGCACTGCATTAATCCCTTCATCATGTTCATGTTCGGCTTCGTTGTCGTGGTGACTGGGGCGACTATCCAAGTTGTCTTCTACCGCAGCGTTGAAACCGAGTAACAAATCGCCACTGATTTTACCATCCTGGCAAGGAATGACTTTTACACCAGGCGATAAGTTCTGTTTCAGCCAATCTTGTACCCTAACTTGCGTTTTTTCATCAACGCGATCGCTTTTAGTCAGCAATACTAGATCAGCACAAGCCAGCTGATCTTCAAATAGTTCCTCAATCGGTGTTTCGTGTTCTATGCTAGAGTCGGCTTGTCGCTGTGCTAAGAGGGCTGCTAAATCGCCTACATATTGATTAGTTGCTAAGGCTTCACAGTCCACCACAGTAATTACGCTGTCCACTGTCGCGCCTGTGCGAATTTCCGGCCAGCGAAATGCTTGCACCAATGGTTTTGGGAGTGCTAGTCCAGAGGTTTCAATCAACATACAGTCAAGGCTGGCGCGTCGCTTCAGCAATTCTTGCATTGCTGGTAAGAATTCCTCTTGCACCGTGCAACACAAACAACCGTTGGTGAGTTCAACAATATTACTGTTGGAATCGTCTTCATCGTCACAAACTCGGCAGTCACGCAAAAGTTCGCCATCAATGCCGATTTCTCCAAATTCATTCACCAAAACAGCAATGCGTCGTCCTTCATTATTTTGCAGTAAATGGCGGATTAACGTCGTTTTGCCTGCACCTAGAAATCCTGTAATTACTGTGACGGGAATTTTTTGCATATAAAGTGTGTCGTTTGTTGATTAATTTTGCAATCACAAGAAAGAAGTTTTAACCACAGATATCACGAAGTAGAGATGTGTGACGAAGTTCAATTTCGCCTCTCTACTAATTTGCAGGTGATGTGAAAGGTAATTTATTAGGCGCGAACATTAGCCAAACAAATCAGCGTATCCATCTTTTTTGTGAATAGTTACGCCAAAGAGAATTAGTGCGAGCGATGTCTACGACGGGCTACGCCTACGCAATTTGTACCCGAAATTAACCATCTACTGTCTCATAGAAAGCCGTAACCTGTAGCGTTTTGATATGTGGAGCTATGAGAATGTCAAGCTTAGTAGTTGTAGAAATCTTCATAAAAATACTTCTCTGTGCCTCGCAGATGTACAAAATTTACAAGTCAACTTCGGCGGGCATTCTGACTTACAAGGCAAGCCTTGATTACAGCTGCGGGACAGCGCCGGATTCACATCGGACTTTCCCCCTTGCGCCTGATGGCTGCTCCCCATCAGAACCGAGATTCCTTTGCATATTAACACACTATTTAGATTAGATGAATTGTTGCAACTAAATTGCGAGAAAATTGCAATAGCCTAGAATACTTTTTGCAAATTATGGAAATCATTTCCCACAAGGAATATGTTGAACGCTGGCTGGAAAGTCTCAAACAGAATGAAGTTTACTACAACATCAATGGGTTCGATTTTTTGGAGAAGTTTGAGAGTCAATTGCACAATTCTAACCATCGATTCGCCAACTTCCGTCCCAACTTCCGAATGAAGATTACAGATGAACTATATTATCGAAACTTCGGTCTCAAAAACGAGCATTCTGACTTTTATACCTTAGTTTCCAAATTCTATCTTTCAGGCTGTTCTACGGTCAGTTGCCCCAATGTGGAAGGAGTAGAAGCAAATTATGAAGAAAAGGGTGGATACAATTATTTGTTTTACCTGCCAAATATTAAAGAAATTGAACACTATTATGCTGGTGATCGCATACTCACCATCATTATTGATTGGAATGCTGAATTTTTCCGAGCATTCATAGGAAGTAGTCACAGTTTACCACAACAGTTGCGTCCATTTCTGGAGAGCGATCTCGCTCCCCAGTTTCACTGTACCGTCGGTTTAATTACACCTGCAATGCGAAGCGTATTGCATCAGATTTGCAACATATCATATCAAGGAATTGCCCAGCGAATGTTTTTGGAAAGTAAGGCGTTAGAACTACTGGCATTGCAACTCGATCAACTCGCAGCAGCTGAAGGTTGTAATTTACCGATAGCATCACTTAAACCTAGAGATATTGAGCAAATTTATCAAGCCAGGGAAATTTTACTTACTCAGTGGCTTAAGCCACCATCTGTATGTGAATTGGCGCAGCAGGTGAAGTGCGATCGCAAAAAACTCATGCAGGGATTTCGCCAAGTCTTTGGTACCACCCTGTTCAGTTATCTGCGCGATTACCGCATGGAGCAAGCCAGACAATTACTTCAAGAGCGGGGATGCAAGGTTACAGAAGCTGCGAATGCCGTTGGCTACTCAAATACGGGTCATTTTGCCGCAGCCTTCAAACGCAAGTATGGCATCACACCCCGTGAATGTTTGGTAGGAAATAAGCCAATTCCTCCTTTCGGGATCGAAATTCCTCCTCTTTGAGTTGCAGAGTAGCCCCATCACGTAATCTTTTTTGATAGTTTTCTTGCAACAGATTACTAATAATTGCTGGACGGATTTTGGGTGTGAACATGGTAAAACGGATGTGGGCAAATTACGCTGGGGGCATTGGCAGTCTGGCGATCGCATTTCTACTATTATGTGGGCAAGCAGCTAGGGCTGAGGTGACAAGTACGCAAACGCTACGCCCAAAAAACTCTCCTAACCGAATCCTGCGTCTCCATGATGTTCAGGTTCCTGCGAGGACAGTGAAGGACTGGCTAGCTCAGGTAGAAACTGCGACAGTATCTTCATTTAATGGTAATCGTGTTGCAGCACCCATTGACGTGTTTAATCCAGTATATGACCGATCCCTTGGTGCAATTTTGAACCCTGATCGAAAGGAGTCCTTGCTCATAGATGCACTGGGTATTTATGTCCAAGATCAGATCGCGCTGAGTGAGAATCTGAAGTTGCTCTTATGTGTACGGTTTGATGCCTTTAAACAGACGGATGGAGATTTGGTAGCAAACACCGAAAGCAGCCAGTCAGGAGATGCCTTTAGTCCTCGTTTCGGTATTGTCTACCAGCCAATCCAGCCAATTTCACTCTATGCCAGCTACAGTCGCTCGTTTACCCCAGCGATTGGAATTAGCTTTGATGGCAGCACCTTTGAACCAGAACGTTCCACGCAGTATGAAGTCGGGGTGAAGGCTGATTTGAATCAGAGAATTTCTGCAACACTTGCTTTCTATAATCTAACTCGCTCCAATGTCTTGACTGATGACCCAATTAATCTAAATTATTCAATTCAAACAGGTGAGCAGCGCAGCCAAGGTATCGAATTTAACATCGGCGGTGAAATCTTACCCGGTTTGAATGTGATTGCAGGTTATGCTTACACGGATGCCAAAATCACCGAGGACGAGACTTACAAACCAGGTAATTACCTGAACAATGTACCCAAAAATAGTTTCAATTTGTGGACGAAGTATGAAATTCAATCTGGTAGTCTCAAAGGACTCGGCTTTGGTTTGGGATTATTCTATGTAGGCGATCGCCAGGCAGATTTAGACAATTCCTTTGAACTGCCGAGCTATTTCCGTACTGATGCTGCCATTTTCTATAAACAAGGACAGCTCAACGCACAGCTTAATTTCAGAAATCTGTTTGATGTGGATTATTTTGAGTCTGCTCAATATCTTTTGCGTGTTTATCCTGCTGAACCGTTCACCGTGCAAGGCACAATTTCGTGGGAGTTTTGATCTTCTCTAGTCCCTTGAAAAGACTACCGTGTAAACACAAGTTTTCTTAGGAGGGTAACAAAACCAAACCCAAGAGTTACGTCTTCATCGGACTGGTTTTGTGATCTGGTGGTATTGTTACCCAGTTATGGTCGCATCGATGCTGCCTTTTATTATCGCCGTGACAACTGGCGTGTTGGGCTGAACATCAAGAACTTATTTGATACGTACTATTTTGAAAGTGTCAGTTATATTACCAGCGTGTATCCTGGTGTGCCGTTGACATTGCTAGGGACGGTTTCTATGCAGTTTTAACAGCAGTCCGTAGGGTAGAATGGCACTTACTTAAGCAGGAGTTGCCGCCTAGATCCCCGACTTTTTCAAGAATTCGGGGATCTAAATCTAATGCACTGGCTCCCCGACATCAAATTTAGGCGTTGCTGATTGCGGTATGAAAGAATGTGTATATCATGCTGAATGGAGCAAAGCGAAATGAAGCATCTATCGGGATTCTTCGTTGCACTCAAAATGACAAATCATACTTGATTCAGCAACGCCCAAATTTATATCTCTAGTCGGTAAGTTGCGTAGTCATCGCCGCACCAATCTAAGTACAGTCCATCATAAAATGGGTACGTAAATCTTACTGCTAGGCACAATTTGTGTGAGTTTTTGACCTAGCGATCGCAATTAAACTGCGTCCACGTTGAAAACCGTAGTTCTGTATGAATAGAAAAACCCTCATCCCCCAGCCCCTTCTCCCAATATTGGGAGAAGGGGAGCCGGAAAGAAGTCCCTCTCCCAAGTAGGGAGAGGGATTTAGGGTGAGGGCAAAAACTACGGTTCTCAACATAGATGAGGTTTATAAATAGACATAGGAGTGAAAATTAATTCTGCGTAGACATTTAAGGGCATTTTGCACATTTGGGATGCTCCCGCTTTAGAGAGGGCGAGAAATTAGCAATAAATTATTTTCCGTGAATTCTTGGTGGTTGCCTGAATTCAACAAACAACTGCCCGAATTCAATAAACGACTGCCCGAATTCAATAAACGACTGCCCGAATTCAATAAACAACTGCCCGAATTCAATAAACGACTGCCCGAATTCAATAAACGACTGCCCGAATTCAATAAACGACTGCCCGAATTCAATAAACGACTACCCGAATTCAATAAACGACTGCCCGAATTCAATAAACCGCGGCGATAATGTTGGTTTAGCAGCGTTCAGCACTAGTTCAGTCTTTTTCTCAAATTCTGCTTCTTGTTTTCCTTTACAAAATCAGAAGCTAAATGTTTAACGCTACCGTGTCATTGCTCACTTCCTCGCCAGATATAGCCTCAAGTTGTGGCTAGCAACTCCACAGCCCGGTCATCAGTCGCAGCAGTAGCCTTCGTGGGAAAAACCAATAAATGGAAACTCAAAATTGGTCACCATCCGTAGGCGCAGCCCGCCGCAGGCATCGCTACCCAACCAAGCTTGAGGGAGTTTCCTTAGCAAAGTTTCTGTCCATCAATTCTGTGCGTGAGTTTCCCCGCACAGCCCGGAACATTCCAAATCGGCACAGAAGAACACCAAACGCCAAACGCATCAGTAAAAGCGTCGGTACCTCGCGCACAGACTTGATGAAACCAGACAGCCCAAAACGCACTAATCCCTCTGGTCGAGCCACTCCTTGCCAAATCGAATCGAACCAAGAAGGAAGGGTTTCTTGCGTCCAGTCTGCCGTAATTACCTCCCCCTCAACTAATTCTGTCCCCACCAAAAGCTCGGAAAAGCCTTCAATGCTGGAAAAAGCTGGATGAGACCACTGATCGAGAAGTTGCCGCATTACTGGTTTCTCCCAAAAATTTAAAGGTTTTTGGCGATCGTCCCTCTGATTCCAGTCAGCTACAACCAAGACTCCACCAGGCTTTAGCACCCGCATTAATTCTCTAGCAAAAACGGTTTTATCTGGCATGTGGGGGCCTGCTTCGATTGACCAGACCACATCAAAACTGGCATCTGGAAACGACAATGCCATCGCATCATCAACCGCAAACTGGGCGTTTAGCCCTTGGGGTGTTAATTCCTGTGCGCGTTTCACCTGCTGTGGACTGATGGTAATCCCTGTGACAGCAAACCCATAATCTCGCGCTAAAATCCGACTGCTGCCGCCAATACCACAGCCAACATCTAAGACGGTAGTACCAGGGGGTAATTTTTCTATTCCACCCCATTTAACCATTTCATGTACAAAGTCAGATTTAGCAGCCAAAAAATCCTTACTTCGTGGCGGCGAACCGTAATGACCGAGGTGAATGTGTTCCCCCCAATAAAACTCTACGATGCCGTCAAGAGTCCATTGATCGTAGGAATTGGCGACTGTGGATGAGGATTGATACTTGCGGGGAGTCAGGAGATAAGCCGCAATTCCAATCACCAAAAGCAGAAGAAAACCAATTACAGAATATAATAACGTTGACATTAATTTTGAACGTTCCTATACGCCTATTTGAGCCGATCTAACGGTTTACTCATTGCTGCTCGTCCTGAATCAGACGAGCGATGTCGTAACCGCCCACGGTCGGCAATCGCAATATAAATCATCCTATACACCGACATTGCACTGTTTTGAACATCTTGAATAATTTTCCCTTGAAGTAGACTGGGCTTGTGTTTATCTTGGAGGAGAGCCGTTTGTTTGACAAAGGGATGAATAGCAGTGGGAATCTTCCCAGCTCGTTGAAGATAGAATTTCGGCATGATAATTAACTGAAGTATTAATTTAGTAACTTAGCAATTTCTATGCGTAATTGGGAAAGTATTTATTCGGTAGTGGAACAAGACTATGTACGTCATACACGCCATTTGCTACCTGTTTTGAATAACTTCCATCTGTTAGTTAATACAGCGTTTCGTTGTTGCTGTGACTATATTTTAAGCGATACTCTCATAGGGAGTGGCTTATAGCGATCGCTGCATCTCAAGACACAACTTGCACCAGAAATTAATCGCTTACCCTCTCATAGAAAGTCGTAATCTGTAGCGTCTTGATATGTGGGGCTATGAGAACGTAAAGCTGAGTAGTTGGAGAATTTTTCATAAAAATACTTAATCTGTGCCTCGCAGATGTACAAAATTTACAAGTCAACTTCGGCGGGCATTCTGACTCACAAGGCTTGCATAGCCTTGATTACAGCTGCGGGACAGCGCCGGATTTACACCGGACTTTCCCCGTTTCCTCTAGCGGCTGTTCCCCACTAGAACCGAGATTCATCTGAATACTAACACAACTGTGATTTGCTTGCATAAAAATCAATGGTCGATCTATACTGGCATTCGTCATTAATCGGGGCAAGTCTCATTCTTTACCAAAGCTTGCTCTAGATTTTTATTGGGCAATTCTTCTAGAAATTTTTCAACCCAACAAACTTTTTCGGGTTGCCAGCGTTTGCTGACATAGTGTTGACGGTTCGATTCCGCTCACCGTCAACCCTTCGGCTACGCTCAGTGTTGACAATTTTTTACATTGCCAAACCTAGTTAACAATTCTTTTCCATTTTTGCAATTATTTTTCTACAATTCATCAACACATCTTGTATGCAAGCTTCATCCACACTTTTTGAGAACTTCACAACGGATATCCATGTTGTTCGTCGTGATGGTTCGACGACAGCATTAGAAATTAATAAAATTCGCACAGTGGTTAATTGGGCTTGTTGCGGACTGTCAGCAAATTCTATTGCTTTAGAAGCACATCTAACAACTCGATTGCGTCCTGGCATAACCACAAGAGAAATTCAAGATAATTTAATTCGCTGTGCTTTGGATTTGTGTAGTCCTGAAGAACCTGATTGGCGCTATGTAGCAGGGCGATTACACATTTGGAGTTTGTGGAAAGAAATAACAGTTAGTCGTGGCTATCAGTACGGGCAATATGCTCGGACTGTACAAACAAAAGTTTTGTCAGAACAATACGATCGCCGCATCTCTATCTACACGGACGCAGAATTAGAGATTGCTAACACTTGGATAAATCCCGACTGGGATGCCGACTATGATTATGCGGGAGCAGTATTACTGACGAAGCGATATCTTCTGACGAATGATCTGCCACAGGAAGCATTTTTAACTTGTGCGTTATTGATTGCCTCCGTGGAAACACCAGAGAATCGATTAACCTGGGCAAAGCAATTTTATGAAGCGTTAGCAAATCGTCAAATATCTTTGGCAACCCCCATTCTAGCGAACTTGCGGATTCCTAATGGTTCGCTAGCCAGTTGTTTCATTACGGCGATGGACGACAATTTAGAAAGCATTTTTGATGGTATTCATGATGCGCCTCGGATTTCCAAAAATGGTGGCGGTGTGGGTGTGAATCTGTCTCGCATTCGCGCAACGGGTAGTTGGGTAATGGGTAAAGCTAATGCATCTGGTGGTGTGGTTCCCTGGATTAAATTGTTGAATGATACAGCGATCGCACCCAATACTTCTTCATCTTTAGTTCAGGGTTGTACAGCAAGTGTTTTACCCGTTTACAGCAAATTCTTTTATGAAAAGTGGGCAAAGGGTTCAGTACCGATCGCACCGCCTTACATTCGGGATAATTTATGGTTTTATGTCGAAAATAAAACACTGGATCAGAAAAAAGTGGTGCGGGCGATCGCTTTGCAGAGCGTACAGGGATTGATGTAAGTATTACTACAATGCATCGTGCGGTAGAAAAATTAGCTTTACGCTGTAAAAAAAACTCTTTATGCAAGTGAGCAGGATACACCACGAGTACAGGAATTACGGCATGACTATCGTCGTTGGTTAGATAAAATTGACGTGCGAAATTTAGTATTTGTCGATGAAGCCGGATTAAATTTATCAATGTCGCGCTTGTTTGCTCGAGCAGTAAAGGGCGAACGGGCAGTTGGTAGTACTCCTGGAAGCAAAGGGGGGAATGTTTCTTTGATTGGTGCAATAAATATTGATGGACTAGTTGCTGCAATGACTGTGCCAGGAAGTACAAATACTGAGGTATTTCTTACGTATGTAACTCAGGTCTTAGCACCTCAATTATGGAAAGGAGCAATTGTTGTAATGGATAATCTTAAGGTTCATCATGCTGAATGTGTAAGGGTTGCAATTGAGTCAGTGGGTGCAAAAGTCAAGTTCTTACCTCCCTACTCTCCTGACTTATCACCCATAGAACTTTGTTGGTCTAAACTCAAGCAATTTCTTCGTTCCTGTGAGGCCCGTACTTCTGAATCACTTAATCAAGCAATGGCTGAAGTTGTAAATTATGTTACCGAAGATGATACTTTCGGTTGGTTCAATCACTGTGGTCTATTTACCTGAAAACTGCTGTAAGCGTGAAAACTAATCAAAACAGAATTAAGATGTACCAACCAAGACAATCATTAATGCCGATTAATCCCGTTTTCAATCCGAACGGGAATGATGATACAGGAAACCGTTTGATATGGTTCGGGGAGACTACGAACTTAATGCAATTAAACGACGTTCGCTACTCGTGGGCTGTGTCTCTCTACCGTCAAATGCGCGAGAACTTTTGGATTCCCGAAAAAATAGACATTACTCAGGACGTAACAGATTACGTCAATCTCACGCCTGGAGAACGACGTGCATTTGATGGCATCCTTAGTTATCTGACGTTTCTCGATTCAGTACAAACCTGTAATGTGCCTCACATCAAAAATAGCGTGACTGCACCAGAAATAGCGCTGTGTATGGCAGAACAAATTTCCCAAGAGGCGATGCACAATCAGTCTTATCAATACATTATTGAGACGGTGATTCCCAGCGATCGCCGTACACACGTCTATGATTTTTGGCGGAGCGATCGCATTCTCAAAGAACGATGTGAATTCATCGCTGGACTATACCAAAAGTATGTCGATAACGCGACACCAGAAAATTATTTCGTATCGCTATTGGCGGATTACTTGTTGGAAGGGTGTATTTCTACAACGGGTTTATATTTTTCTACAACCTGTCATCACGAATACTCATGTCTGGGAGTGCCGATATCTTTAGAATGATTAATCGGGATGAACTCTCCCATGTGCGGCTGTATCAAAAATTGATTCCAGAAGCGATGCAAGTTTTCCCCCACAGCCGCGAACAAATCTATGAAATGTTTGCTCTAGCTGTCGAGCATGAATGCAAGTGGACAGGACATATTGTCGGAGATGATATTCTGGGGATTACGGCAAACAGTACAGAACAGTATACAAAATATCTGGCAAATGCTCGCTTGAAGGCGATCGGTTTAGAGCCATTATTTCCAGAAGCTATCTACAAGAAAAGCCCATATCCTCACTTGAACATCAATTGCAGTTTCGTATTCTGACTGACTCAATTCACCCCGTTTGTAACGCATTCGGAGTTGGCGAACTTCAGAAGTTTGGGGAAAGGAACCAATTGTGGTTGTTGGGAACAGAGGAAGCGAAATTTGGGAATCAAGCCGCAATCCATAGGATAAGGAGCGCTGAAAATCATCAGTCTTCAGAGTTTTAAGTCTTTCTTGAACTGACTGATTTGCTGGATTAAACTCCTCAAACTTACTCCAGCTAGTCTCGATCAATTCTTGCTCTGCTTTAGTATTTTCTCCTGTTATTGTCCGAGCCAAGAAAACCACTTCTTGAAGTTTCTGTTCAGCAAAACTCAAGACGTTACGTAGTGGTGATGGTAATCGTTTTTCTCGTTTGGCATCGTAGGGAACAAATTGTAAGGAAGCAGATGGTTGAATATGTAGATATGTCCCATGTAAAGTCTCTACAATATCTTGTAAAATGGGAATAACTTTCTCGGAACGAATTTGCCAAATATTTCTTGCGTCTATAATCCCTGCACCTAGTCGCTTCTTTGGTGGGAAACCGTAAGTTTTAATTAACTCTAAGTTGCGTCCGCGTGTCAAGTCTAAGCTAATAGCAGCAACGGGTAAATCTATCACCCAAGGGTAAGTTTCACCTAAATCATCAAAATAAGTAACCAAGTGTACGGGTATTCCAACTAACGAAAGTGATTGATAAACTGTTTGGAAGTGTTCTTTCCAAGAATTAGCGTCACCTAAAACAAGTGCAGGTTCATGTATTTGCACTTCTTCTACTCCCAGATTTTTTAATTCAGTAAGTAGGTTTATGTATAAACACTCTTGTTATTTGAACAAGCTAGGCTTGGAAGACCAAGAAGAAAGTTTGCCTACAGTATTGGAGAGAATATCGGACTTACTTCCACATAGAAGCGTAACTGGCAATGGGGATTTGCCAATAACATGGCCTTACCTCTGGCAGAACGTGAAGGTGCGATCGCCCAACCATTAGATCCTGCTTTTGATTCCTGCTGTTTAATACCTCCAATCGTTCCTGGGTTAACAACAAAAGTAAAATGTAGAACTCGATGTAGATGAATATCAAGTTACTTGTATTCGATTTGCGCGTCATGATCCAACGCAAAATCCTGTAGAGGATATCTGGTTGCACGCTAAAAACTTTATTCGAGAGTTTTACCACTTATGCAAATCATTTCCTCATGTCAAGAGATTATTTGAACTTGTTACTCATCATCAAGTTTTTGACTTTCCAAAGATATTTATGTATGGTTCATTTTTTTCACAACTCATTTAGGATTGCTATATTCATTATCAATTATCTCTGTATCTAAAAATTCTGGATTTAAAGCTTGATTTGGAACTTATCTGAAAGTCATTTTCAGATATTTTGCATAAGTTGTATTACCAGGAGTGTCGCATACTATCTCCGTAAAGAATTCATAAAAATCAGTTTGCAATGTACAAGTATTAAATATCCCTGCTGAAGGTAAAACAGCAAAATCTACTAGTTGAGCAGTATATATTTTTTGATATTTATTGACAAATTTAGGTAAATACTTGCGAACTAGAGCATACCGATAATGAAAATACTTTTGTTGTCTTTTAAATCCCTTAAGAGTCTTATAATTTATTCCCAATAAAGAAGAGGTACTCATATGCAATCCTAATTGAAAAACTTCTTATACCAACAATATTCAATATCGCTTAATCCTTAAACGGAAGTGAAAAATTTGTAAAGGTATGCCTTCAAAGTATTGTATTTGGTTGATTAAAACAGAATTTATGAATCATAATTCAGCATGAAATTGGAATCCTAATGTCGAACCCGAAGAGCGGATGAATAAGTGGTGAAATATTGCGCTCAATCGTTCGAGTACAGTCTCTGATAGAAGAAGGAGAAGATTTAGCGGCCTCTAATTAGCGGCGATTCTGTAGCAAGATCCCGCAGGGTATCCGCCACTTTGTTGTTCTGAATTCCTCCTCAACTAGGGAAGACTTTTATTTCCACTCTGCTCAAGGATTGTGTAAATACTGATTGAAAAAATCTAAGTGGATAATACATTTTACTAATTAAAAATGCAAAGCAAAATCAAGAAGAATACAGAGTCAATCAGAATTCTCCTGTACATGGTCTATTTTACTGGTAATTTGCTGTAGTTCTTGAGAAAGTGACTGTAGCAGGAGTGATTGGGCTGAGTGTAAAAAGAAATGATCGCCCCTGAACATCTGTAGTGAGAATACAGCATTTGTCTGTTCGCGCCAAGCTTGAAGTTCATCATAATTAACCTCTTGATCCTGTAAGCCACCAAAAGCAGTAATAGGACAATCAAGTGGTGACTCGGTAGCATAGACATAAGTTTCTAGAACTTCAAAGTCTGCTCTTAGAATTGGGACAAGAAGTTGCATTAATTCGGCATTTTCCAGCAGTGCTTCGGGAGTACCATTGAGACGGCGTAGTTCTTCTATGAACTCAGGTTCACTTAGAGCATGGATAGGTGAATCTGGATCGGGAATTTGTGGAGCGCGGCGGCCGGAAACAAACATATGTACTGGTTCAAGACCGTACTGTTTGCGGAGTAAACGGGCTAGCTCAAAACTAACGATCGCTCCCATGCTGTGACCAAAGAAGGCGAATGGCTTATTTAAATGTGGAAGCAAGCCGGGAGCAAACTGATTCCTTGTCAGCGCTTGGGCGATCGCACCCACAAGAGGTTTTAGCCGCGAAAATGGGGCTGACTTCATCTGGGTTCCTCGTCCAGGAAGTTCAATAGAGCAAACTTCCACAGTTTTAGGTAGACTCTCAGCCCATCTGCGAAAAATTACAGAACTACCACCTGCATACGGGAAGCAGAATAAACGCACTGAAGCCTGAGGATTTGGTTTGGTATATGTTAGCCAGGAGTTAAATGTTTGTGTGGTTGTCATATTTTCATGTCGAAATTGCACTTTTATTTCGTGTACCCCTCCGCGGAATTAAGCTACGCACAGTGGCGACCACAAGAGAAGACTGTCACAAGTCATTTATTCTTTTTCCAACAAGACGCTTGAAGAAGAATTTAGAATCCAGGAATCAGAATGAAGATGCTTTCTACAAGACGCTATTGCTAGCAAGATCCCTGTAGGAGTACGTTGCTTCGGTCAAGAGTCCAGAGTTTTTTTATCTTTGACTCTTGACCTTGGACAAGCTTTACGAAAAATCAAATGCGTTATGATTTACCCGCAGCAGCTTCTTCCATTTTCTTGCGAAGACTAAGTGGTCTCATATCAGTCCAAACTTCTTTGATGTAATCTAGACATTCTTGTTTCAAACCACTTTTGCCAGCATCCTTCCAGCCGAGTGCGTTTTCTCGCTCAGCAGGCCAAATCGAATACTGTTCTTCATGATTGACTACAACTTTGTAAATTGTTGTGTCTTCTTTGTCGTCTTGGTACATAATTTGTCTCCTTCTATTTAATTGGCTATGCTTTCTAAGATTTGATAATCCAGTACTTCAGTACAAAAAGTTAGTAGTCGGCTGCTCTAGCCGTCGTTTAAGCAATAAAGTGCTTACTACTAACTCGTTTAACCTCTCATAATTACACTTGGCAGACTACTAGTACTAACTGCCTATAATTCCTAATACTCGCATGAAGGCGAGAAGGAAACTACGTAATTAAGTTTGAACAAGGGTTTCAGGCATTTCAAATGGGTGGTTTATTTACCCCGATGTCTATTAGTCTAAGTCCCGTTAATAATTTGCACGGGGAAATCTCACGATTCCACTGGTTCAAGGTGTCCCTTACCTTCTAAACTTGCCAGTTCAATATCTGCAATACATCGAACTTTCACGTAATTCAGTGTCAAGTTCCCAACCAGATGAACCCTCCCTGTTTGATGCTCAAAGTCAGCTTCTTGCAAATTAGATGCTTCTGGGTCGAGTCTGACACCTAAATCAGTACCTCCGCTAGTATTTGTGAATTTGATATGTACGTACCCTCGGTCAATACTTTCTTTCAGTGCTATAGCTGTTTTTTCGGGTCGTAAGCTTGCTTCAACAGAATGTTCCCCGGATGACAAACGTTGCACTAATTCATTCATACAGATGTCTCCCTCTTAAGAGTCACTTTCGTTTTTATTTGTTGATGCTTGTACAAGTACAGGCTCGTAGACTGGAATCTCAAATGCTAAGGTCTTGTGGCAAAACTCCTTCCATTCGGAAGTTATATTGTCAAAAATGATATTCTCATCCTTGAAAATCCCATCAGTCACTACGTAATTTTCTTGTAGGTAAAGAAAGTCATCATCAGTTAACTGTCTATTACTTTCGACTTCCTTACCCTCAACTGATTTGTTTTCTCTCTTAGTATTTTCAGCACACTCAGTCCACTGACTGAACTCACGTAATTTTTTCAAAGAGTAAGCTTTGCAATACTTTCCCATTGTTGCCATACTAATACCTCAGTTTACATTCTTTTCGCTAGTGATGTTATCAGGCTATGTTTTAATATTTCAACAAAATTGGCAGAATTGGTCGTGCATCGAGATTTTTTTCTCTGATACCCTCGTCAAAGGTTAACTCTAGTAGTGGGGATTCCCCCCGTTCAATAGCGACAGCACTGTGTGTACTAAGCAGAGACATAGCATCAGTCAAATGTTTGTCGCTATTAATTGTGATTTTTACGCTCGTTAGTTTTTTTACACCCAAGGGATGAGAAATTAACTTCTGATGCGCTGTTAATGAGGGATCAAGCCAAGCTGTCAGAGCAATACTGTCAGGAATCATAAAGCAAAAAGGTTCTTCCTGATTCACAAGATTTTCTGCTGCAAAACTAATAGACATCTGCGAGCGCATCCACTCAGACAAGTATAAATTTGAATGGGATCGCAAGTTGCCATGATTAAACTTCCTACGTAGACCGACACCAAAGGGTGATGCTCTTGTATGCTGCCCATGAAGACGACTTAGCGTATGAACGCCTGTGTCTACAGACTGCTGTTCCACTAAATGTTTATCTTCTATCCAAATTAACTCAAGATAAGTATTCTCAAAAAAAATTATTTTTGAGGCTGTTCCTTGTTTGAAATGTTGCACCGCCTGATTAGAGCAGTGAAGACCAAGTTCTTGAAGAACTGAAATACTTTCAGCGTCTTTGGTCGTACAGACAAAAATGTGATCTACCTCTAGAAAAAAATCATCCGCGCTTACCTGGGGTGACGTTGTTTGCATAGCAACTAATACGAGGCTTTGATTTTTTTTGCTGGACTCAAATCTAGACTCTAGCTAGATAAAGAGATTTGCCTTGCTCAGGAACCCGTGTGTGGAAAGTTAACTCTTAGTCTCTAAGACTTATAACCTAGAGACTACTTTGGGTAAACTTTACTTACCCGTACTAAAACAAGTGGAGTTGTTGGAAGTGTAATAGATTACTGATCCCACAGGTGTTGTGCCACTAGTTAGGAATATTACTTAAGTCGAACTATACATAATTTTGGTATTAGAAGCTAGGTTTTATTTTTTGTCATTGTCAATAGAGTCAGTTCACTAAATCCAAAAGTTTTGCAAACTAAAAAAAGAATCAGGGTTTGCGCCAATGTTTGGGAAACTGGTAATCATCAGTGGTTGCGATGGCACAAAGCACCCGCAATATACGATCGCTCCTCAGTCAATCCATAACAAAGTTAGCCAACAGGTAGATTCTAAGGTGATTTTAGAGGATTGTATTATCCATCTCAAATCAAGGGCTGGTAAGACCTTTGGAAACCTTTTTCATCTTTTCTCAACTTAATAATAAAGATTATCATTAAGTTGAGAAAAGATCAAGCTACTGTATTTCCTTCTCCTTCTTGAACGTGATTATTATTCTTCTTGTATAAAAAACTATGTCCACAAAGGGAATGGGGAGCAGATGTGGCAGTAAGTCTTTCCTCTGTGCCGTATACCTCTGCATCTTGTACGTTATGGCGCTTTCAATAAATTTATTTCATTTAGACGTATTGACAAAAAATATTTAAATTTAACTTTCCACGGATAATAATCAATTCATGATTGACTATGATAAATTTTGTGTAGAAAATAGTTTAGATAAATTGTGAGCAAGTTAAAAAAACAGACTGAAGTAGTCACTGGCTTCGACTATGAAATTTTGGATTCTGAACAGCGTCTTGTTATTCAGCAGCGAACTGGAGAAATTAAAGAGCGCTTACGGCGTTCAGCACAGGATATTTGGGAAATTGGTCAGAAGCTGGCTGACGTGCGTTCTCGGCTCAAACACGGACAGTTTGAGACTTGGCTGAAAGCTGAGTTTGGTTGGAGCCGACGGACAGCTTACAATTTTATTAATGTTTATGAAACATTGGCTGAACGTGCAAATTTTGCACAAATAGATATTGCCACGTCTGCGCTTTACCTTTTGGCAGCACCATCAACTCCACAAAACGTCCGCGAGGAATTTATACAACGTGCTCATGAAGGCCAAACCATAACTCATAAAAGTATTCGTCAAGTAATTGAGTCGGAAAAATCGAAGTCTGTCTCTCCTCCTGCGTCCTCTGAGCCACAGCAATCTCTTACTTCTAAACCAGAAATTGTGACTATAATTCCGAAGCAGGTAGTTAAAGCTGAAACACCAGCTTTAGAAGTTAATGTAGCAAAAGCTACCTCAGTTTCGCCTGTTATTGTGAATCTTGATGAAATCCATTCGGGTTGGTTTTTACTGGAAAAGCAACATTTTCTGTTCTGTGGCGATACAGCTTCACCACAATTTATCGAACGCATACCCTTTGCTACGCTTGCTATTGCCATTACCTCTGATGACTGGGATCACGATTGGTTAGTTGAACGGGCGAAGAGTGTGATTATCTTTCCGGAATCAGATTTAAAGGAGCAGCTGATTGAACAGCTAATCAAGATGTTTACGGTATCTGGGGACATAGTGATTTTTCCCTGGCTACCAAGTGCGGATACCATCGAAATCGCTCATCAGCTAAATCGGCGAGTGTTTGCGGGAGATCCGAGTATTGAGCGTTGTCGTCAGGCGATCGCACAATCCCGATTAACAATTGATCCATTAGACTATCCTTAGACTACGGAATTTCATCTTCAGCTAAAATCAGGCCATTGAAAGCGCCAGAATGTTTCCAGCCGTTGACATCTATCAAAAGTCATAGAACATTTTGATAATAGTCTAAAATGACACGTATTTAAATTATTGATAATTATTCGCTATTAATTACAAGATTGCAAAATGCCACAATCTCTAGTAATGTAATAAAGTCTAAATGAAAATTACTAGCAATATATAAGTTTGCATGACTAAGTTACTAATTTCGCCCTGTCTTCCCTAAGCCAGCATTCAGGTCTGTTCAAGAGTTTTCGCAATTGAACTAAATAATTCTGTAAAAGCAGCACTTTGAGCGATAAAGAGTTGTCAATGTTTGTGTTTGCTGTATGTGAGTAAATTTTTATAACTTTAAGATACCCACAAAAACTGACTAAAAGCCTTGTTCAGTAAGGAGTGAGTGTGAGATTAATTTTGCCACTATTGTTTGCGTGCATCTGATTACGTGAGGCATAATAATGACTCAATTTTTCAATAAATTCCAAGAAATTCTCCCTCAGTGTGCGACTATCGTTGATATTCTGCGCGATCGCAGTTTCAAGATGCCGCACACACAAGCCTTTACTTTCCTTGAAGATGGAGAAACTCAGGAATTAACCCTGACTTACCATGAATTAGATCGGCGTAGTCGGGCTGTAGCAGCTCAACTCCAAGCTCTTGGTTTGAGTGGAGAACGTGCCATATTACTGTATCCTCCTGGACTGGATTACCTAACAGCATTTTTCGGTTGTCTATATGCTGGGGTAGTGGCAGTTCCAGCTTATCCACCTCGCAATCAACGTAAAACGCCCAGAATACAAGCTATTAGCAGAGATGCACAGGTAAGTGTTGCTCTCACTACAACAGCAATGCTTCCCATATTACAATCAATACTCACACCCGAAACAAAACAGGGAAATTTTCACTGGCTGACAACTGACAACATAGCACAGGGTATAGAAGATTCTTGGCAACAACCTGCAATCAATGGGGATACCTTAGCCTTTCTACAATACACATCAGGTTCTACAGGCACGCCAAAGGGAGTCATGCTCAGTCATGGCAATCTGCTGCACAACGCCGCTGTAACTTACCAAATGATGGAACATTCACCCAGCAGCAAGTTTGTATCCTGGCTGCCTGTTTACCATGATATGGGGTTGATTGGTGGGATTTTGCAACCTTTGTATGGTGCTTTTCCTTGTATCTTAATGTCTCCAGCATCTTTTTTACAACGACCTTACCGCTGGTTACAAGCTATATCTCACTACAAAGGCACAACGAGTGGTGGTCCCAACTTTGCTTATGAACAATGTGTTCAAAGGATTACTCAAGAACAAAAAGAAACTCTCGACTTAAGTAGTTGGAATGTTGCGTTTAATGGTGCTGAACCAGTCCGGCGAGATACTCTTGAGCAGTTTGCAACCACCTTTGCTGAGTGTGGCTTTCATCAGGAAGCATTCTACCCTTGTTACGGCATGGCGGAAGCAACTTTGATAGTTTCTGGTGGGATCAAAACAGCCTTAGCCCCAGTAAAAACTGTAGACAAATCTGCACTTTCACAGAGCCAGATAGTTGAAGCAACCGCCCAGAGTCAAGATATCCAAAGCTTTGTCAGTTGTGGTGAAACTATTCCTCAACAGCAGATTGTCATTGTTAATTCTGAAACACTAACTCGCTGTTCATCAGATGAAGTTGGGGAAATCTGGGTATCTGGACTGAGCATAGGTCAGGGTTACTGGAATCGAACAGAAGAAACAGAGGAAACATTCCACGCTTATCTGAAAGACACAAAAGAGGGGCCGTTTTTACGGACTGGTGACTTAGGCTTTTTGGACAATGGTGAGCTTTTCATTACAGGTAGAGCAAAAGATTTAATTATTATTCGCGGTCGTAATCTTTACCCGCAAGATATCGAATTAACCGCCCAAGGCAGCCATCTTTCCTTACGTTCCGGTGCTAATGCAGCATTTACACTAGAGGTGAACAACGAAGAAAGGCTAGTAATCGTACAAGAATTAGAGTTTCGCGCCAAGCCAAATTTAGCAGAAGTAGCTAGTGCAATTCGGCAAGCGATCGCCCAAGACCATGAAGTACAAGTTTATGGTGTAGTTTTAATAAAACCAGGTAGTATACCTAAAACTTCTAGCGGTAAGATTCAACGTCGTGCAACTCGCACTCAGTTTAAAAATGGCGAACTGAATATAGTTGAAAGTGACATTCTCAAAATTAGTGATATTGCCAGAAACGAAACTCAATTACAGCGTTCTGAACTGTTGGCACTTTCCCCAAGGGAGTGTCAACCAGTTTTAGAATCATATCTGATTGAACTCTTGGGGCGAGTACTTTCAATTGCAACAGATGATATTAATCTTGAAGAACCATTAAGCACGCTGGGACTTGATTCCTTAAAAGTATTTGAGTTGAAAAACCGGATTGAGCTTGATTTAGAAGTAGAAGTATCGGTAGCAGATTTTTTTGAAGGGATAAGTGGGCGATCGCTAGCTACAAAGATCCTTGCTCAAATGACAACAGACGCAATACGCTCAATATCCCTTACTCAACAAGAGAAAAACACATCCATTTATCCTCTATCTTTTGCCCAGCAGGGATTATGGTTTATCAATCAGCTAAGTCCCGATACTCCTACATATAGTATTCCTATAGTTATTAACTTCAAAGGTTGTATAAACTTAACAGCCTTAGAGGATAGTATTAACGAGATTATTAGACGACACGAAGTCTTACGTACAAGCTTTACAATGTCAGATGGACAACCCATTCAAGTTATCAATCAAGCTGTACCTTTAACTTTAGTGGTTGAAGATTTGCGTGTACTATCAGAAAATGAGCGTACCCAAGAAGCCCAACGTTTGGCTATAGAATTCGCACAGCAGCCATTTGACTTATCTGCTCAATCACTTTTGCGTAGTAAAATTTTACAATTAAATGATAAAGCTTATCAATTGCTGGTGACTCTGCATCATATAATTGCAGATGGTTGGTCTATTGGTATTCTGATTAAAGAACTAGGTGCACTATATGATGCATTGTCAACAGACAAACTTTCTCTGCGACACGCTACGCGAACACCACTTCCGGAATTAACTATTCAATATGGAGATTTTGTCAATTGGCAACGAAAATGGCTTGATGGCGAGCGTATTCAACCTTTATTGGCTTATTGGAAACAAAAATTGCAGGGTGAGCTACCTGTACTGAATTTATCAACAGACCGTGCGCGATCGCCAGTTAAAACCTTCACAGGCGGTCAAGCGAAATTAATTCTTTCCCAAACTCTGACAAAAGAGCTAAAGAATTTAAGCCGTCATTCGGGAGTAACTCTGTTTATGACCTTGCTTACAGCCTTCAAAACCTTGCTGTATCGCTATACAGGTCAGACCGATATTTTAGTCGGTTCGCCAATCGCCAATCGCAACAGAGCAGAAGTTGATTCATTAATAGGATTTTTTGTCAATGTTTTAGTATTGCGTACAGACCTATCTGGCGACCTAAGTTTTCAGGAGTTACTAGCACGAGTGAAGTCTACAGCTTTAGAAGCTTATGTTCATCAAGACTTACCTTTTGAGAAGTTAGTAGAAGAACTAAAGCCAAATAGAGACTTGAGTTACAATCCACTATTTCAAGTGATGTTCGTTCTCCAGAATGTGCCAAAACCTAGTCTAAGCCTATCAGATGTATCAGTTACTTATGAAGAGGGCTACAACAGGACATCTAAGTTTGATTTGACATTGTTTATGGAGGATTCCGAGCAAGGGTTGGTTGCAACTTGCGAGTACAACATGGATTTATTTAATGCAGATACCGTTACTCGGATGCTGGGACACTTCAAGACTTTGCTAGAAAGCATAGTTAGCGATCCCCAACAACGCATTTCAGACTTGCAATTACTTACATCATCTGAACTAGAGCAATTATTAGTTGAGTGGAATGATACTAAGACAGACTACCCACAAGATAAGTGCATTCATCAACTGTTTGAAGCACAAGTAGAAAAAACACCATCTGATATTGCTGTCATATTTGAAAACCAAGAATTAACCTACCAGGAGTTAAACAACCGAGCGAATCAACTAGCACACTACTTACAAAAACTAGGGGTGAAGCCAGAAGTAATTGTAGGTGTCTGCATGAAGCGCAGCCCAGAAATGCTGATTGCATTGTTGGCTATTTTAAAAGTAGGCGGGGCTTACGTACCCCTAGACCCAGCCTATCCCCAGGAACGCTTAACTTTCATGGTAGAAGACAGTCAGACTAAGGTGCTGCTGACTCAAAGCCATCTAGTTGAATTGTTTGCTAAATCGAATGTGCATATTGTTTGGATTGATAGAGATTCACAATTACTTAGCCAACAGAGTAGAGAAAATCTGTTTAGTCAAGTAAAATCCAATAATCTAGCTTATGTCATTTATACTTCTGGTTCTACTGGTGTACCAAAAGGTGTTGCTATAGAACATCAAAGTTGTGTTGCTTTATTAACATGGTCAAGAGAGATTTTTACAGATAATGACCTTGCTGGAGTTTTAGCATCAACATCTATTTGCTTTGATTTGTCAGTATTTGAACTGTTTGTTCCCCTGAGTTGGGGTGGTAAAGTGATTCTTGTCGAGAATGCTTTGCACTTACCCTCGTTGGTTGCTGAGGTAAGCTTGGTTAATACAGTCCCAAGCATCATTGCAGAATTACTACAAGTAGATGGTTTACCTGCTTCCGTTAGGACGGTTAATCTTGCTGGTGAACCACTGCAAAATCAACTTGTGCAGCAAATTTATCAAAACGATCGTATTCAGAAAGTTTTGAATCTTTACGGACCCTCTGAAGATACAACCTACTCTACATTTGTTCAAGTAAATAAGGATAGCAACGTAACTATCGGTCGTCCCATTGCCAATACACAAATTTATCTGCTTGATACTAAGTTGCAAGCAGTACCAATTGGTGTCCCAGGTGAAATTTATATTGGTGGTGCTGGTTTAGCTAGAGGCTATTTAAACCGACCAGAGTTAACAAAGGAACGGTTTATATCTAACCCCCTCAATGATAAACTTGAATCACGGCTATATAAAACTGGAGATTTAGCTCGTTATTTACCAGATGGAAATTTAGAGTATTTAGGGCGAATTGATCATCAGGTTAAAATTAGAGGATTTCGGATTGAGTTAGGTGAAATTGAGAATGCATTGCTCAAACATCCAGCAGTGCGGGAAATTGTAGTTTTGGCGCGAGAAGATAAACCACGTGTTCAAAAATTGGTGGCTTATATTGTTCTTTTACCAGACCAAACACCTACAATTAGTGAACTACGAAGCTATCTCAAAGAACTACTACCTGAATATATGGTTCCTGGTGTTTTTATCTTCCTAGACACCTTACCACTTTTACCTAACGGAAAAGTAGACCGTCGTGCTTTACCTGTACCAGAAGCCTTGCGTCCAACATTGACGACTACCTATGAAGTACCCCAGTCGGAAATCGAACAGCAGATAGCAAAGCTTTGGCAAGAAGTGCTACATCTAGATAAAGTGGGTATTCATGATAATTTCTTTGACCTTGGTGGGCATTCACTACTGATGATTCAGGTTAATCATAAACTGCGTGCAATTTTGCAGCGAGATATATCAGTTGTCACCATGTTTCAGAACCCAACTATTTACTCCCTGGCGCAATATTTAAGTCAAAAACAACAGCTTTATTTTACAGGAACACGCCATCGCGCTCAAAAGCAAATTGAGGCTATCAATCGCCAAAAGCAGTTATTGAGTAAACAAGGTAAAAAGAATTATGAATAATACTACAAATAATTATCTCCTAGAAGGTATTGCTGTTATTGGGATGGCTGGGCGCTTTCCTGGTGCAAAGAATGTTTCCAGTTTTTGGCAGAATTTATGTGATGGAGTTGAGTCCACTTCTGCGTTTACAGATGCAGAATTAATCGCCTTTGGAATTTCACCGGAACTACTCAGCGATCCTAATTATTTAAAAGTTGGAGCAATATTAGAAAATATCGATTTATTTGATGCCTCATTCTTTGGTTTTAATCCTAAAGAAGCAGAAATTACAGATCCGCAGCATCGTTTGTTTTTAGAATGTGCATGGGAAGCACTAGAAAATGCTGGTTATGCTTCCCAAAGCTATGAAAGTAAAATTGCTGTTTATGCTGGTGCTAGTTTAAATAATTATCAATCATTTAATTTAAACCACGATCAAATTGGGTCAGGGAATACTTTCCAGAAAATGATCGGTAATGATAAAGATTTTCTTGCTACTCGCGTTTCCTATAAATTAAATCTCACTGGTCCAAGTTTAACGGTACAAACAGCTTGTTCTACTTCCTTGGTTGCAACTTCTTTAGCTTGTCAAAGCTTATTGAATTATCAATGCGATATGGCTTTGGCTGGTGGAGTATCTGTTCGGATTCCCCAAAAAACAGGGTATTTGCATCAAGAAGGAGGAATTTTATCACCTGACGGTCACTGTCGTGCCTTTGATGCCAAAGCAAAAGGAACAATTATTGGTAATGGTGCTGGAGTAGTAGTTTTAAAGCGGTTAGCTGACGCGATCGCCGATGGTGACAATATCTATGCTGTAATAAAAGGTAGCGCCATCAATAATGATGGTTCTGGTAAAGTAGGTTACACAGCACCAAGCGTTAACGGACAAGCAGATGTAGTAGCGGAAGCACTGGCTTTAGCTGGGGTAGAACCTGAAACCATTAGCTATATAGAAACTCACGGTTCAGGAACTGTCTTAGGCGATCCGATTGAAATTTCTGCTTTAACAAATGTTTTTCGTGAAAGTACCGATAAAAAGGGATTTTGTGCAATTGGTTCAGTCAAAACGAATATTGGTCATTTAGATGCAGCAGCAGGGGTTACAAGTTTAATCAAAACTGTTTTGGCTCTCAAACAAAAACAAATACCCCCTAGCTTAAATTTTGAAGAACCCAATCCTGAGATTGATTTTGCCAATAGTCCTTTTTACGTCAATACCAAGCTGAGGGAATGGAAAACTACTCATACTCCTCGCCGTGCAGGTGTGAGTTCTCTGGGTATAGGTGGGACTAATGCTCACGTAATTCTAGAAGAAGCCCCGACTCTTCCAGAATCTAGCCCTTCTCGTACTTGGCAGTTATTAGTACTTTCAGCAAAAACAGACTCAGCATTAAAAAGTACTACTGTCAATCTTGCAGATTACCTAAAACAGCATCCTGATTTAAACCTTGCAGATATTGCTTACACGTTGCAGTGTGGACGACAAGTTTTTGAGCATCGGCAGACAGTTGTTTGTCAAGATATTGCAGATGCGATCGCTGCACTTGAAGATCCAAAGCGCTTACTTACCAGTGTTCCAGAAACTGAAGAACGTCCTCTAGCCTTCATGTTTCCAGGGCTGGGTACTCAATATGTCAACATGGCTCTTGAACTTTACCAAGTTGAACTGACATTTCAAAAACAAATTGACTACTGTTGTGAATTTCTCAAACCACTTCTAGATAAAGATTTGCGAGATGTCCTATATCCCAATAGAAACAGTGAGAATGACACTCAGCAAAAACAAAACACTGTTACTGCTGGGCTAGATTTGCGAAAAATGTTAGGTCGTGGGGGAGAACAAGCAGATATATACACTCAAAAACTCAATCAAACTTATCTGACTCAGCCAGCTATTTTTGTCATTGAGTACGCCTTGGCCCAGTTGTGGATGTCATGGGGAATTCGTCCAACGGCTATGATTGGCTACAGCATCGGTGAATATGTTGCGGCTACCCTAGCAGGGGTGTTGTCTATTGAAGATGCTCTGACTCTCGTCGCTAAAAGAGCACAAATGATTCAGGAATTACCAAGTGGCGCAATGTTGGCTGTTCCCCTTTCGGAAGAACAGGTGCATCCTCTGTTGAATGAGAATCTTTCTTTGTCAGCAATCAACGGTTCCCAACAGTGCGTGATTGCTGGAGTCATAGACGCTGTGGATGAATTAGAAAGCAAGTTGACTCAAAAGGGATTAGCCTGTCGGCGTTTGCAAACCTCCCATGCCTTTCATTCAAAAATGATGGATGCGATCGCACAACCCTTCACCGACTTGGTAAAAACTGTCACCCTCCATCCACCCAAAATTCCCTATTTATCTAATGTCACGGGAACTTGGATTACAGCGACCGAAGCTACAGATCCCACATACTGGGCAAAGCATCTATGCGAAACTGTGCGTTTTGCAGATGGAGTTCAACAATTGTGGAAAAAACAAAATCCGATTCTGTTGGAGGTGGGATCGGGACAGACACTAAGCAGTTTAGCTTTACAGTGTTTGGATAACGGTTCCTCTACAGATCAAGTTATACTACCCTCGCTCCGGCATTCCTACGAGCGACAGTCAGATTTAGCTTTCTTGCTTAAGACATTAGGTCAGTTGTGGCTCTCAGGAGTCCAGATTGATTGGTCGGGCTTTTATGCTGCGGAGCGCCGTCATCGCCTTCCTTTACCAACTTATCCCTTTGAGCGCCAACGTTACTGGATTGAACCACAACAACTATCACCTTCATTCAGACAGTTTCACCCAAGACCAACAGCATCAGAGCTTTGGAAATCTCTGGTAGAAGTTGCACACATACAAGCGATTCAAGGGAGCTTAGAATTTGACGACCAAACTTATCGAGCCAACGAACAATGGTTAGATCGTTTATGTACTGCTTACATGAGCCTTGCTCTGAAGCATTTAGGTGCATTTAGCGATCTAGCCAAAAAGTATTCTCTTGAGGAATTATTTGAGCAATGTTCTATTATTCCTAAATACCGTGAATTGTTGTGTAGATGGCTGGAAGTACTGGTAGAGGAAGGTCAGTTACAGCAAGAAGAGGGCCTATTTACAAACTTTTTACCATCATCCACAGACTATATCAATACTCTTTTAGAAGAAGTCAGAGTCAGATGGGCAGATACACCTCAAAATATAGATTTGATCCAACTATTTGGTGAAAATCTGGTAGCTGTGCTTACTGGTCAAAAAGAACCATTGGAGTTGCATGTTGCTACATTAGTCAAGCAAGGAGAAATTTATCGAGAAAACTTGCCCTCCGAGGTTTACTTCAGAGACATTATGCGAGCAATGGTGGAAAAGCTGGCAATGACTTTACCCGCAGACGTGAACCTCAGAATTTTAGAAATCGGCGGTGGAACTGGGATTGCCACGGCAGAAATACTACCTATGTTATCATCCCCGCAAACAAACTATACTTTTACCGATGTGGGCGGTTTTTTTGTCAAAGAAGCCAAAAATAAGTTTAGTGCCTATCCTTTTGTCCAATATGGCTTACTAGACATCGAGCGATCGCCACAAGAGCAGGGGTACAATAGCCACAGTTTTGACGTAGTGGTAGCTGTCAATGTATTGCACACAATCCGCAACATCAAAGAAACCCTTCAGTATGTTCACTCTTTATTAGCTCCTGGAGGCTTCTTACTGCTCTGGGAGATCACTCAACCTAAACGAGAGTTTGACATGATTGACGGTCTGCTCATGAATCCCATAGAGGATCAAGAAGGTAGCCGCAACATGGGTAATCCATTTTTATCAAAGGAGCAGTGGCAGGAAGCACTAAACTCCTGTGGTTTTGTTGAAGTGGCGGCTTTGTCTGAATTGGAAGCCTTTGGAGAACATATCTTTGTTGCTCAAGCTTCTTCGTCAGCAGCATTATCAGCACCAACAGCATTTACAGCTTTAGTCGATCAAAAAGATATTGACAAGATGCCTCAAGTCTTGTCACATAAAAAGCCGGACATTGCCGACTGGTTTTATATTCCCTCCTGGAAACGCTCAATGCCGCCTCAGCCTTTTAAATTGACTCAGCCAAGATGCTGGTTAGTATTTCTTGATGAGTGCGGCTTGGGTATCCAAGTAGTGAAGCGACTCAAACTTGAGAACCAGAATATTATTACCGTCAAGATAGGAGAGCAATTTAGTAGCGAGAGCAAATCTTCTCCAGATGGACTCGATCAACACGCATACACGATCAATCCTCAACAACAAGATGACTACCACACTCTACTCAAAGAACTTTGCGCCCTGGACTTGATCCCAAAAACAATTGTTTATTTATGGAGTGTTACACCACCCGATCGCACAGAATTAGGACTTGAATCGTTAGACTCTCAAGATTTAGACTTTTATAGTTTGCTATTTCTAGCACAGGCAATTGGAGAACAAAATCTTACAGATTCCCTTGAAATTGGAATCGTTTCAAATAATATACAGGAATTAACAGGCGAAGAGGTGCTGTCTCCAGAGAAAGCGCTAGTTATTGGGCCCTGTAAAATCATTCCGATGGAGTACCCAAATATCAACTGTCGTAGTATTGATGTCGTTATTCCCGAAATAGAAAGTTGGCAAAGCGATAAACTCGTAGACCAGCTACTGACAGAACTCACTACTCAACTACCTGATCAAATTATCGCCTACCGTGGTAATCATCGGTGGGTGCAAACCTTTGAGCCAATCCGACTGCATGAAGTTGTTGAAGAAAAACCACGCTTAAGGGAAGGGGGAGTTTATCTAATTACGGGTGGATTAGGAGGTGTTGGTCTAGTGCTGGCCGAGTATCTAGCACAGACCGTCAAAGCAAAACTGATACTAACTGGGCGTTCAGTTTTTCCCGATCGCAACCAGTGGTTACAATGGTTATCCACTCATGATGAATCCGACAGCATCAGCTGTAAAATCCGAAAATTACAAGCGATCGAGGCATTAGGTGCGGAGGTATTGGTAGTCAGCGCCGATGTTACTAACTTACAACAAATGTCGGCAGCGATCGCTCAGGCAAATAATCGATTTGGTCAGATTCATGGCGTGATTCATGCCACATTAGTTCTAGAGGGAGGTCTTATTCAACTAAAAACAAAAGAAGCAGCAGCCAGTGGTCTTGCGCCGAAAGTAAAAGGAACACGAATCCTTGATATTCTCTTTAAGAATGCCAACTTAGACTTCTTTGTACTCTGTTCATCAAGTAATATATTTAAACCTATAGTGGGTATGGTGGACTACATTGCTGCAAATGCCTTTATTGACACGTTTGCTCATTACAGTGTCTCTAAACATGGCAGATTTACCAGAGCCATTAACTGGGATAGATGGAGCGATATAGGGAGAGCAGTAGATGTTGACTTACTATATAAAGCGAAAACAGGAAAAGAGATTGCGCCAGGAATGACACAAAAAGAAGGCGTTGAGGTATTTAGACGGATTCTTTTGAGTAGTATGGTGCCTCAGATAGTTGTGTCAACACAAGATTTGCTGACTGAGGTTGAGCAGAAATTTTCCTTAGAAGTCCTAGAGAAAACCAACATATCTAAATCGGTATACCAAAGGCCTCAATTGAGAAATGCTTATGTTGCTCCTACCAGCAAGACCGAGTCTAGGATTGCTGATATCTATCAAGAGTTACTAGGAGTTGAGCAGGTAGGTATTCATGACAACTTCTTTGAGTTAGGAGGAGACTCATTAATAGGAACTGTACTAATTTCTCAGCTTCGTAAAAATTTCCAGGTAGAACTATCAGTTCGTTCACTATTTGAGGCACCCTCTGTATCTGAATTGGCTATACTTATTGAAGAAATAATCATAGAGGAGTTAGAAAGACTATCTGAATTTTAAGCTAATTTAAGTTTGGAAAAGCTTAAATAAAAATCATGATAATATTCGCTTCTAGGATTAATTATGAACATTCAAACAGTAGGTGTTGTTGGTGCAGGGGTAATGGGAGTAGGGGTTGCACAAAACCTCGCTCAAACAGGTCATAAAGTGGTTCTTGTAGATATTTCTGAAAATATCCTGGATAAAGCTAAACACGAAATCAGAAATAATATCCGCTTTCAGGGTTTTTTCAAAAAAAATGACAACACACAAACTCCAGATAGTATCCTCAGTAAAATAGAGTTTTCAACATACTATAAAAGTTTAGAAAATGCAGATTTTATCATAGAAAATGTCACAGAAAAATGGGATATTAAAAGAAAGGTTTATCCCCTACTAGATTCTATTTGCCTCCCAGATTGTGTATTTGCTGCTAACACATCAGCAATTCCCATTACCCGCATAGCTTCAGTCACCAAGCGTGCCGAGAAAGTTGTTGGTATCCACTTTATGAATCCTGTACCAATGAAGCCAATGGTGGAGATGATTCGCGGCTATCATACCTCTGAAACAACAATTGAAACAGCAAAAAAAATGTTGGCTCAGATGGGTAAAGAATACATCATTGTCAATGATTCACCAGGTTTTGTTTCCAACCGCGTGTTGATGTTAACTATTAACGAAGCTGTTTTTCTATTACAAGACCAAGTTGCTACAGCAGAAGATGTAGACAAAATCTTTAAAGGCTGTTTTGGTCACAAAATGGGGCCCTTAGAAACAGCAGATTTAATTGGGCTAGACACAATTTTATTTTCTATCGAAGTCTTGTACGAAAACTTTAACGATAGCAAGTATAGGCCATGCACCTTACTCAAAAAAATGGTGGATGCAGGGTTGCATGGTAGAAAAAGTGGTAAAGGGTTTTACGTATATCAATAAATAGGAAATATCAAGACTAATGAACGAAATTCAAACTAAAATCAAAAATTTTCTCTCAAAATTTTTTGGCAATCATAATTTACAACCAGATGAAGACATTTTTGCTCTAGGTTTTGTCAATTCTATGTTTGCTATGCAACTTGTTTTATTTGTAGAACAAGAATTTAAGATTGCTATTGAAAACGAGGACTTGGAATTTGAAAATTTCCGTACAATCAACTCTCTCACCAATTTAATTGAACGTAAAACTGCTATTTTCGTGCAGTAATAAAATATAAATTGCCATTTTATGTGGCAAAAATGGTACTATGAAGCTGGAACTGTCTACTCAACAAAAAAACGCTAAGGCTGAATTTAGAGCTTTTGTTAATCAGGAAATATGCCCTGATGCTGGCGAATGGGATAGGAAAGAATTTACCCCGCCAGAACTAATTAAGAAAATAGCTCAACGTGGTTTTCTCGGTGCTATATTACCCCAAGAATATGGCGGACAAGGAATGGACATGATTACCTATGGCATTCTCAACGAGGAAATTGGACGGGGATGTTCTTCTGTGCGGAGTTTGCTGACAGTTCACAACATGGTGGCTCATGCTTTGTGTAAATGGGGTAATAAATCTCAAAAACAGTATTGGCTTCCTAAATTTGCATCTGGTGAAACTATTGCTGCTTTTGCGTTAAGCGAACCTAATATAGGTAGCGATGCTAAAAGTGTAGAAACAACAGCAACACTTGCTGGTGATGTTTATTTCTTAAATGGGCAAAAGAAATGGATTACCTATGGACAAATAGCAGATGTATTTTTGGTCTTTGCTAAATGTGAGGGAAAACCCACTGCTTTTTTAGTTGAAAAAAATAGTCCTGAACTGTCAGTAAAACCAATGTCTGGGATTTTAGGTGTTAGGGCTTCAATGTCAGCAGAATTGCACTTTAGTAACTGTCAGGTTTCTTTAGAAAATTTAGTAGGTAAACTGGGTTTTGGATTTTCCTACATTGCTGCTACTGCACTTGATTATGGTAGATATAGTGTGGCATCAGGTTGTGTAGGTATTGCTCAAGCTTGTTTGGAAGCTTGCATCAAGTATACAAACGAACGAAAACAGTTTGGCGTTTACCTTAAAGAACATCAATTAATCCGCCAAATGATTAGTCAGATGATCACTAACGTGAAAGCAGCAAGACTGCTGTGTTATCAAGCTGGTTATCTCAAAGATATTAACGACCCAAACTCAATTTTAGAAACTTCTATTGCTAAGTACTTTGCATCTACAGTAGCTACTAAAATAGCAAATGATGCTGTGCAAATTCATGGTGGCAATGGTTGTAGTAGTGAGTACCCAGTGGAAAGGTATTTACGTGACTCTAAAATCATGGAAATCATTGAAGGTACTACTCAAATTCAAGAAATTACTATCGCCGACTCAGGTTATCAAGATTATCTTTTTTCAACTGTTACTACTGGCTTTGAAAAGAAATTAGCAAAGAAAAGTTAATATATGATTAGTAGCCAACAACAAGACGTAAATAGTAAACAAAAAGACAAAAAAGTTATTAAATGTGTCGTTTGGGATTTAGATAATACCCTATGGCACGGAGTTTTGCTGGAAGATGATAAAGTCTCTGTGCGAGAAAATATAGTAAATCTTATTCAGACTTTAGATAGTCGTGGTATCATACAATCTATAGCTAGTAAGAACGAATATACTACAGCAATAGCTAAACTAAAAGAGTTTGGTTTAAAAGAGTATTTTTTATATCCACAAATAAATTGGAACTCTAAGGCTGCTTCTATCAAAGAAATTGCTAAATCTCTTAATATTGGGATGGATGCTATCTCTTTTATCGACGATCAATTATTTGAACTAGAAGAAGTAAAATTTTCTTTACCAGAAATCCTGTGTATAAACGCAGATGAGATAGAGAACATTTTAGATATGCCTGTCATGAATCCACGTTTTATTACGGAAGATTCACAAATCAGAAGATTGATGTATGCTAGTGATATTGAGCGTCAAAATGCAGAAAAAGAATTTGTTGGCACAGCAGATGAATTTCTAGCTACTCTCAATATGAATTTCACTATATCTTCTGCTAAAGAAGAAGACTTGCAGCGTGCAGAAGAATTAACACTACGAACCAACCAATTGAATACAACTGGTTATACTTATTCCTACGATGAACTCAATCATTTTCGCCAATCAGACAACCATAAACTGCTGATTGCAAGTCTGGAAGATAAGTATGGTAGCTATGGTAAGATAGGTTTAGTTCTGATTAAATGTGAGTCTAATTTATGGACAATCAAGCTTTTGCTAATGTCTTGTCGCGTCATGTCGAGGGGAGTTGGGACAATAATGATGAATCATATTATGAGTCTAGCTCAAAGCAATAATGTCCATCTTTGTGCAGAGTTTGTACCAAACGATCGCAACAGAATGATGTATATATCTTATAAATTTGCAGGTTTTAAAGAGATTAATAATAATAGTAACTTGGTTATTTTTGAAAATGATTTAACTCGAATTCAACCTGTACCTTCCTATGTAAATTTCCAAGTAATTGCTTAGTTTGTTTTTACTAAAATAGTGATAAAAATTATAAATATAATATTATGGATAGCAAAACAGATGATATTATTAAACGACGCTCTAAGCTCTCACCTGCTAAACAAGCAATTTTAGAAAAGCGCTTACAGGGTGAGAGTGAGCCTGATATTCAACAAATAGTTATTCCTCGCCGCACTCAAAAAAGTCCAATTACTCTGTCTGCACCCCAGCAGCGATTATGGTTTCTCCAACAGTTAGAACCCCAAAGTTCTATTTACAACGAATTTGCGTGTATACAATTAAAAGGTGTTCTGAATTGTGCAGCATTAGAGAAAAGTTTTAATGAGATTGTAAAACGTCATGAATCTCTGCGTACTTCTTTTGAAACTTTGGATGATCAACCAGTTCAAGTAATTCATCCCACCTTGAGTGTAGAATTGCAAGTGGTGAATTTAAGCAACTTACCGCAAGCATTGCAGGAGGCTGAAGTTGAGCAGCTATCTGCTGAAATTGCTCGAAAGCCTTTTGACTTAGCATTCAGTCCATTGCTGCGAGTGATGTTATTGCAGACTAGTGAACAAGAAAATTTATTGTTGTTAGTTGTTCACCACATTGTCTGTGATGGCTGGTCGATACAAGTGCTTAACCAAGAATTAGCAGTATTATATGAAGCTTTCTCTGCTGGAAAATCTTCCCCACTTTTAGAACTGTCCATTCAATACCCAGACTATTCTATTTGGCAGCATCAGTGGTTGCAAGGTGAACGAGAAAAAACTCAACTTTCTTATTGGAAGCAGCAATTGGCAGATGCTCCAACCACTTTGTCCCTGCCAATAGACCGTCAGCGACCTCCAGTACAAAGTTTCAAAGGAGCAGCTAGATTTTTCAAGCTATCATCACACTTGAGTGATATGGTGAGGTCTTTGAGCAGACAGCAGGGAGTCACCCTGTTTATGACTTTGTTAGCGGTATTTCAAGCACAATTGTACTGCTATACAAGTCAAGAAGACATCTGCATTGGCTCTCCAGTTGCTAATCGGAACCATACTGGTATTGAAGGGTTAATCGGTTTTTTTGTCAATACTCTTGTGTTTCGTACTGACCTTTCTGGAAACCCAAGCTTTTTAGAATTACTTGGTCGAGTACGCGAAGTATGCATAGGAGCTTATACTCATGCAGACCTGCCTTTTGAGCGATTAGTGGAAGAACTACACCCTGAGCGAAATCTCAGTCATACGCCGCTGTTTCAAGTAACCTTTGCTTTGCAGGAAGATACTAAAAAAGATTTGGTGCTACCTAATCTGACTCTAAAGTGGCTTCACAACAATAGTGAAACAGCAAAATTTGATTTAACACTATATGTAGTAGATTCAAAGCCAGAACTTTGGGGATGGTGGGAGTACAATACAGACTTATTTGATGCTGGAACTATTGAAAGAATGGTAGGGCATTTTACTAATTTGCTTGAGGGTATTGTTACCCAACCGGAAAATCGTTTGTCGGAGTTACCGCTATTAACTGAACCTGAGCGTCAGACTCTTTTAGTTGACTGGAATGATACAACTACTGATTTTCCCCAGGATAAATGTATCCATGAATTGTTTGAAGCGCAGGTAGCAAGAACGCCTGATGCTGTAGCAGTAGTGTTTGAAGACCAACAGTTAAGCTATCGGGAACTAAATCAACGAGCTAACCAATTAGCGCATTACTTACAAAAGCAAGGAGTCAAACCAGAAGTATTGGTGGGGATTTGTGTAGAGCGATCGCTAGATATAGTCATCGGACTATTAGCCATCCTTAAAGCCGGTGGTGCATACATTCCACTAGACCCTAGCTATCCTCAAGAGCGATTGGCATTTATATTAGAAAATGCCCAAATATCAGTGCTGCTAACTCAAACTTCCCTTGTTGAAGCAATCCCACAACAGAAATCTCAAGTTGTTTGTTTAGATGCACATTGGTATTATATTGCTCAACAAAGCAAAGAAAATTTATTCTCGGAAGTCACTCCTGATAACCTAGCTTATGTGATTTATACCTCTGGTTCCACAGGCAGACCAAAAGGTGTAATGATTAAACACGCTAGCACAGTTGCAATGTTGGATTGGGCAAATAAAACCTTTGAGATTGAAGCTAAAAAAGGAGTTTTGGCATCAACCTCAATTTGCTTTGACCTTTCGGTGTTTGAGATATTTGTTCCTTTGTGTTGCGGTGGTAAAGTGATTTTAATCGAGAATGCACTATATTTACCAACCTTGTCAACATCTGAGAATGTAACCTTAATTAATACCGTCCCAAGTGTGATTTCACAGTTACTAAGAAATGGCTGCATTCCCACTTCAGTGAAAACTGTAAATATTGCAGGTGAACCACTCTATAATCAACTCGTACAAGAACTTTATCGGCAGGAGAATATACAACAAGTTTTTAACTTGTATGGTCCTTCGGAAGATACAACTTATTCAACCTCTGCCTGGATACAAAAAGGTAGTAGCAACACACCATCTATTGGTCGTCCAATTCACAATACACAGATTTATTTATTAGATAAAAATTGCCAACCTGTTCCTGTAGGTGTACCTGGGATGTTGTATCTTGGTGGTGCAGGTTTAGCCCGTGGTTATTTAAATAAACCTGAACTGACTGCGAATAAATTTATTCCCAATCCCTACACAAACCAGCCAGGAGAAAGGTTATATAAAACAGGAGATCAGGCACGCTATTTACCAAATGGAGAAATAGAGTACATTGGTCGTATTGACTATCAAGTAAAAGTTCGTGGTTTCCGCATTGAATTGGGAGAAATTGAAGCACTTATCCACCAATACCCAGCAGTTAAAGAAACTGTAGTTGTTGTAAGTGAAGATTCGGGAGATTCTAAACGTTTAGTCGCTTATGTAGTTCCTCAAACAGAACAAACACTGACAATTTCTAAGCTACGCGATTTCTTAGAGTCAAAGTTGCCAAGCTATATGATACCAGGGACTTTTATCATATTAGAGGCGCTCCCACTTACACCTAATGGTAAGCTTGACCGGAAAGCGCTACCAATTCCTGAATTAACACAGATATCATCATCGAATATTATTCTTCCTACCACACCAATAGAGAATTTATTAGCAGGTATTTGGGCAAAAATACTTGGTATTGAAAAAGTAGGTATTGATAACAATTTCTTTGAATTAGGTGGTCACTCATTAATCGCCACTCGCGTGATGTCCCAAATTCGCCAAGTATTTCAAATAGAACTGCCTTTACGTTGTTTATTTGAAAAACCGACAATCGCAGAGTTAGCCAAAGAAATTGAAACAACCAACAAAGCAGGCTTAGGAATTGAAACAACAAAGATTGAGCCGATAGTGCGATCGCCACAATTACCGCTATCATTTGCTCAACAGAGGTTATGGTTCCTAGCTCAATTAGAACCAGACAGTTCATTCTACAACATACCTGCGGCTGTTCGCCTGAAAGGAGAATTGAACATCAAGGCGTTACAACAAAGTTTAAACGAAATTCTACGCCGCCACGAAGCATTGAGAACCAATTTCCAGACAGTTGAAGGGCAAGCAATAGCTGTGATCTCTGAAGTAAAGCCCTTAAGATTACCAACAATCGATATTAGCGAACTCCCTTTAGCTCAACAAGAAGTTGAAATCAGGCAACAAGCTGCACAAGAGGCACAACAGCCCTTTGACATCAGCAGCGATTATTTACTGAGAGTAAAACTATTACGTCTGGATGAACAAGAACACATTGTACTACTGACAATGCACCACATTGCTTCTGACGGTTGGTCAGTTGGCGTACTAGTGCAAGAGTTAGCAACACTTTATCCATCCTTCTGTAATCATCAACCCTCACCATTACCTGAACTACCAATACAGTATGTAGACTTCGCCGCTTGGCAACGACAATGGTTAGAGGCAGAAGTATTACAATCGCAGATATCCTATTGGCGACAACAGTTAGAAGATGCACCCAAAGTATTAGAGTTACCCACTGATTACCTCAGACCAGCAATTGGGACATTTCGAGGTGCAACCTATTCATTTGAGCTATCATATGAACTGTCTGTAGCCCTGAATAAATTGAGCCAGCAGCAGGGAAGTACCTTATTTATGACGCTGTTAGCAGCTTTCCAAACACTGCTATGGCGTTACACAGGGCAAGAAGATATTGTGGTTGGTTCACCTATCGCCAATCGCAACCGAGCAGAGATAGAAGGGTTAATTGGATTTTTTGTCAATACTTTGGTGCTGAGAACTAACTTGACAGGTAATCCTAGCTTCGAGGAACTACTCAAACGAGTGCGGGAAGTCGCATTAGGAGCTTATGCTCATCAAGATTTGCCGTTTGAGTTGTTAGTTGAACAACTACAACCACAGCGAGATTTAAGCCATACACCACTGTTTCAAGTGATGTTTGTGCTTCAGAATGCACCGATGTCTGCCTTGGAGTTGCCTGATTTGACTTTGAGTCCTGTAGAAAGTGATAGCAATACTGCTAAGTTTGATTTGACTCTTTACATGAGTGAAACCGAGTCAGGATTAGTTGGTAATTTAGAATATAATACTGATTTATTTGCGGAAAATTCCATACAAAGAATGGCGGCTCATTTGCAAACGTTGCTGTCTGGAATTGTGACAAATCCACAAGCAAGTTTGTCGGAATTATCACTGCTAACCCAAACTGAGAAACACCAATTACTCCAAGAGTGGAATGATACAGAAGTTGAATATCCTCAACAGCTATGCATCCATGAATTGTTTGAAGTACAGGTACAAAAAACACCTGATGCTGTAGCAGTTGTGTTTGAAGATGAACAGCTAACTTATTGGGAACTGAATACTAGAGCAAATCAATTGGCGCATTACCTGCAACAACTGGGAGTAAAACCAGAGGTATTAGTGGGGATTTGTGTAGAGCGATCGCTTTACATGATAATCGGACTATTAGCCATTCTCAAAGCAGGTGGAGCATATGTACCACTAGATCCTAGCTATCCCAAAAAACGCTTGGCTTATATGTTAGAAGACTCTCGACCAGGTCTATTGTTAACACAACAGCACTTAGTAGAAAATTTACCAACAAATCAAGCTCAAGTAATTTGTATCGATAGCGACTGGCAATTAATCGCTGATGAAAACAGAGAAAATCCTGGGTGTAACATCACAGTTGATAACCTTGCTTACGTCATTTACACTTCAGGTTCCACAGGAAAACCGAAAGGTGCAATCAACACCCATCAAGGAATCTGCAATCGCTTACTGTGGATGCAAGATGCCTACCAATTAACCGCAGCAGATTGTGTGTTGCATAAGACACCCTTCAGTTTTGACGTATCTGTGTGGGAATTTTTCTGGACGTTGATGACAGGTGCGCGGTTAGTAGTAGCTCAACCAGAAGGTCATCGAGATCCCAGCTACATAGTTAACTTGATTCTACAGCAGCAAATTACGACCTTACATTTTGTCCCATCAATGTTGCAAGCATTCCTGTCAGCAGAAGGATTAGAAAAATGTCAGTCTTTGGTAAGAGTCATAGCCAGTGGTGAAGCATTACCAGTCCAACTACAACAGAGCTTCTTTAATCGACTTGATGCCCAACTGTATAATCTCTATGGACCAACAGAAGCGGCTGTAGATGTGACTTTTTGGCAGTGTCAGGATAATTTGACCAACCAAACAACAGTTCCGATTGGGCGACCAATAGCAAATATTCAAATTTATCTACTTGATAAGTATTTTAATCCTGTTGCTTTTGGTGTAGCAGGTGAAGTTTATATTGGTGGTGTGGGAGTAGGTAGGGGTTACTTAAACCGCCCCGACTTGACAGCAGAAAAATTTATCCCCAATCCTTTTAGTGATAAAGCAGCAGGGCGTCTTTACAAAACAGGAGATTTAGCACGCTATCTACCAACTGGAGAAATAGAATACATTGGTCGGATTGACCACCAGGTGAAGATACGTGGTTTCCGCATTGAGTTGGGAGAAATTGAAGCGCTCATTACTAAACATCCCGCAGTCCGAGAAACTGTAGTTGCAGTTTATTGTTCACAAGCAGATTCTCAACAAATAGTCGCCTATATAGTCCCACAAAAAGAGCAAACACTAGTAATTCCCAAACTACGTAGCTTCCTTGAGTCAAAGTTACCAAACTACATGATACCAGCAACTTTTGCCACATTAGAAGCACTACCACTGACACCCAATGGTAAAGTTGACCGTAAGGCATTACCTGCACCTGATACAGCACGTCCAGAACTAGAAAAAGCTTTCATCGCACCTCAGACGACCGCTGAAAAACAATTGGCTGTTATCTGGACACAAGTACTAGATTTGGAAAAAGTAGGTATAAACGACAACTTTTTTGAATTAGGAGGAGATTCTATCCTCATTCTTCAAATAGTATCCAAAGCAAACCTTGCGGGGCTGCACCTAACTCCTAAGCAATTATTTCAACACCAAACCATAGCAAAACTAGCTGCTGTAGCTGGCACAACTCAGAAAATTTCAGCACAACAAAACCTAATCACTGGTTCGCTAGAGTTAACACCTATTGAGCATTGGTTTTTTGAACAAGAGCAACCAGAACCACACCACTGGAATCAAGCGGTAATGCTAGAAGTCAAACAGCGCATTAACCCTGTAGCTTTAGAAAAGGTAGCAGAAGATTTACAAAAGCATCATGATGCTCTACGTTCGCGATTTATAAAAAAGGAATTAGGTCTTCAAGCGATTATAGTCAGTCCTGACAATGTAATACCAACAACATATTTAGACTTGTCAGCACTACCAAAAGATCAACAAGTGGCACAGATGGAAATAATGTCAGATCAGCTACAAGCCAGCTTGAACTTGACACAAGGACCATTATTCCGAGTTGCTATTTTTGACTTGGATGCAAATCAACCAAGTCGTTTACTTTGGGTGATTCATCACTTAGTTGTTGATGGAGTTTCTTGGCGAATTTTGATTGAAGATTTTCAAACAGCTTACGAGCAAATTTGTCAAAACAAAGCACTACAACTGCCACCGAAAACAACTTCTCTCCAGCAGTGGTCTAGTTATCTACAAGAGTATGCACAATCGTCTGCATTGCGTTCGGAGCTAGAATACTGGCTGACAATAGAGCAGCAACCTGTTAAGCCTATACCCATAGATTTTAGCTATGAGAACAATCTAGAAGAATCTGCTTGTACTTTGACTGTATCGCTGACTGCGGAAGAAACTCAAGTTTTATTGCAACATGTACCAGCAGTTTATCAGACGCAAATTAATGATGTGTTGTTAACTGCACTTGTGCAAACATTTAGCCAATGGACAGGAGAAACTTCATTACTAATTGACTTAGAAGGGCATGGTCGAGAAGAACTGTTCGAGGATATAGATTTATCGAGGACGGTGGGTTGGTTCACAACTATCTTCCCGGTACATCTGAGTCTCAATAGTGCTTTCGACTCACCAGGAAAAGCCCTCAAATCAATTAAAGAGCAGCTCAGGGCGATTCCAAATCGAGGTATTGGTTATGGAGTGTTGCGCTATCTCAGTGAAGATATGGAAATTAGCCAACGATTCAGTCGTTTGCCAAAAGCGGAAGTGGTTTTTAATTATCTAGGACAGTTTGACCAAGTTTTACCACAATCGTCTTTATTTGGCTTTGCTACCGAATCGACCGGTCCGAGTAATAGTTTGCAAAGCAAACGAAATCACTTGCTGGAAGTTAACGGTGGTATTTCTCAAGGACGTCTGCAAATAAACTGGACTTACAGCAATCAGTTGCATAGTCAAACCACAGTTGAAACTCTTGCTCAAAGCTTTATTGAGGCATTGCGAGTACTGATTACTCATTGCCAATCTCCTGATGCAGGAGGCTTTACCCCTTCCGATTTCGCTGAGTTTCAGCAAAGCCAATGGGAGCAATCCGATCTTGATGCCATCACAGCTGTCATCGGAAATATTTGACTTAATCATTTTTCTTTTGCTTCTAAAAAGGATTTAAATATGAAACTGAATGAGCAAAAAATATCACCAAAACAGATTTTGATTGAAGCAAAAAGAAAATTTTAACATGAAATTGCAGAGAAAGGAATGCAATTATTTACTCCGGCAATTCATACATTCTCTATAGAAGAAAAAATAGATTATCAAATTGCAACTATAATCAATAATTTTATAGAAGTAAGTAATGTTAATACTAATACCAATATTGAACTTGATTTTTTATTAGAAAAGTTCGGTGATAGTAAATGCCATTACAGCAGCTACAGGAGATATTTGATATGACGGTAAAAAACAAAAACATTGAAAATTTTTATCCCCTCTCGCCGATGCAGCAGGGCATTCTCTATCATAGTCTTGCAGCCCCCAAATCTGGCAACTATTTTGAACAATTTAGCTGGACTCTCCAAGGAAAACTTAACATTCCAGCATTCCATCGCGCATGGCACTATGTTGTAGAGCGCCATTCAATTCTGCGAACCTGTTTTGTTTGGGAAGGCTTAAAAGAACCAGTACAAGTTGTACATGGACAGGTAACTCTACCGTGGCAGGAGTATAATTGGCAGCATCTGTCTCCAGATGAACAACAACAAAAGTTAGAGGTTTTCTTGGAAAGCGATCGCTCTGGTGGCTTTGAACTGACGCAACCACCATTGATGCGCTTCACACTGGTTCAACTTTCAGATACATCCTATAACTTTATCTGGAGTCATCATCATCTGTTACTGGATGGGTGGTCTGTTGCCCTAATTTTTAAGGAAGTTCTTGCTTGTTATAAAGCTTTCAGCAACGGTGAAGACGTATACCTAGAACCTATTCGCTCTTATCGGGATTACATTGTCTGGCTACAACAACAAAACCTATCCGAGGCTGAGACTTTCTGGCAACAGGCGCTCAAAGGTTTTACTGCTCCAACACAGCTGTGGACAGACCAAAAAGCTAGAAAATCACTGACTCCAGAAGATGACTATACCCAACAGAAGATTCAACTTTCAGCAGTCACAACCGCAGCATTGCAATCTGTAGCACAGCAGCATCAACTAACGCTAAATACTCTGGTACAAGGAGCTTGGGCTTTGCTGTTAAGCCGCTACAGTGGTCAAGAAGATGTAGTTTTCGGGGCAGTAGGTTCTGGTCGTCCCGCAACTCTAGCTAAAGCCGAGTCTATGGTAGGGCTGTTTATCAACACACTACCGATTAGAGTAAAAATATCGTCCGAAGAATTTCTTTTACCTTGGCTGCAAAAAATTCAAACTCAATTAGTTGAAGCGCGTCAATACGAATATAGTCCCTTAGTAAAAGTCCAGGGATGGAGTGAAGTTCCCAAAGGTCTTGCTCTGTTTGATAATATAGTAGTTTTTGAGAACTATCCTGTAGACGCTTCTGTACAACAGAGGGATGTCAATTTTAAGATAGAGGATTTTTCTAGCTTTGAAAGAACCAACTATCCTATAACCCTAACTGTGATTCCAGGTGAAAAGTTGTCGCTCCAGATTGCTTGCGATGATAGTGATCGCTTCGATACCATTACCCGAATTCTAGGACATTTGCAGACTTTGCTAGAGGGCATGGTTACAAATCCACAGCAGCGTTTGTCAGAGTTGCCATTATTGACGGAAGTTGAGCAGCATCAATTACTGCACGAGTGGAATAATACACAAACTGAGTATCCCCAGGATAGATGTATTCATGAATTATTTGAAGCCCAAGTAGAACGCACACCCGACGTGATCGCAGTCGTGTTTGAAGACCAACAGTTAACCTATGGTGAACTAAATCAACGAGCTAACCAATTGGCGCATTACTTGCGATCGCTAGGAGTAAAACCAGAGGTATTAGTGGGGATTTGTGTAGAGCGATCGCTTTACATGATAATCGGATTATTAGCCATCCTCAAAGCAGGTGGTGCATACATACCACTAGACCCTAGTTATCCTAAAGAACGATTAGAATTTATACTAGAAGATACTCAAGCGCCAGTGTTGCTGACTCAAGCATCGCTCGTTGCGGCATTACCGCAACAAAATGCTCAAGTCGTTTGTTTAGATATTAATTGGCACCTGATTGCCCAACAAAGGCAAGATAATTTATTCTGCCAACTAACAACTGATAACCTAGCATATACAATCTATACCTCTGGTTCCACAGGCAAACCAAAAGGCGTGCAAATACCCCACATTGCTCTGAGCAACTTCTTCTTTGCGATGCAGCAAAGTCCAGGTATTACTAAAGAAGATACCTTACTAGCAGTCACGACCTATTCCTTTGATATTGCCGCCTTAGAACTGTTCTTGCCAATCATTGTAGGTAGTCGCTTGGTAATTACTAGTCGGGAAGTAACCTGGGATGGAACACAACTATCAGCAATGTTAACTGATTCCCAAGCTACAGTTATGCAAGCCACACCAGCGACATGGCAGTTACTTTTGGCCGCAGGCTGGGATGGTAATTATCAATTAAAAATTCTCTGTGGTGGTGAAGCCTTACCTGGACACCTAGCCAATCAATTACGGCAACGATGTCATTCTTTATGGAATATGTATGGACCGACTGAAACCACTATTTGGTCGGCAGCTAGCTTAGTAGAAACCGTTAACAACACTGTACTAATTAGTCACCCAATTGCAAATACACAGCTTTATATCCTCGACCAATATCATCAGTTAGTTCCTGTAGGTATACCAGGTGAATTGCATATAGGTGGCGAAGGACTGGCACGGGGGTATTTTCACCGTCCTGATTTGACAGCAGAGAAGTTTATTCCTCACCCTTTTAGCGAGCAGCCGTCTGCACGTCTGTACAAGACAGGAGATTTAGCACGCTATCTACCAAATGGAGATATTGAGTACATTAGTCGCATTGATAACCAAGTTAAGATACGCGGTTTCCGTATTGAGACTGGAGAAATTGAAGCCACATTAACTCAATATCCTACTATTAAAGAAGCTGTAGTTGTAGTCAGAGAAGATATGTCTGGAGACAAGCAGCTAGTAGCCTATGTAGTATCTGAACAGGAATTGACTCTTAAAATTAGTGAATTACGGAGTTTTCTCAGAGACAAAATACCTGATTATATGATACCCGCTGCCTTTGTATCAATGAAGGCTCTGCCATTAACACCTAATGGTAAAGTAGATCGACAATCACTGCCAATACCAGATAATCTTCGTCCACAGTTAGAAACCACCTACATCAAGCCACAAAATGATTTAGAAACATCTATTGCGATGGTTTGGCAGAAGACACTGAAAATAGAAAAGGTTGGCATTAACGATAACTTCTTTGAGCTAGGTGGACATTCATTATTAATAGTTCAGGTTCATAGCCAACTGCGGGAAATATTTCAAAAAGATTTATTAATACTCGATTTATTTAGATATCCGACTATCAGTTCTTTAGCTGAGTTTATCAATCTAGCCAACAGCAAACAATCATCAAATTCTTATCAAACTGATGTTAGAACTCAACAGTTGCAGGAAGGTAAAACTCGAATGAAACAATTTCTGAAAGTCAGTAAGAGAGTGAAATAAAGTCACATCGGGAACCATGCTTAAGGATAGATCGTTATGTAAATATTTTTGTAAAGAATAAATGATAAAGACTTGCAATTGGTGAGCCATTTCCTGTAAGATTTATTCTCGAAATCATAGTAAAGTAAGTCATAAATACTACTGACACTGATTTTCTATAGTATAGCCAAGTGTATAGAGTAGCCAATGAAACCAAAGCAGTTATCGCAAATTTTATTATTAACAAGTTCGGTTTGGCTTTTTTGTGCAATGAGCGTAACGGCTCAAGAAATAGCAAAGTCACAAATACAGAGTAAATCTATTGCATCCTTGCTACGTAAATCCCGAATAATTAGAGAGATTACCCAACTCAATCAGATAGAGCTTCCTAATACTAGTGCCAGAATGCTAGTACAGTCACCAGCACCAAATGTTCCCCCTTATCAAGAGAAGATTGAGGGGGGTGTAATCCAAGTGACGGGAGTGCAAGCTAAACCTACCCAGAAAGGTGTGGAGGTAATTTTACAGACGACTGGTGGAGACAAACTGCAAATTACAAATCGCAGTGCTGAGAATAACTTTATCGCTGATATACCTAATGCTCAATTGCGTTTACCTAATGGTGATGCTTTCACATTCCGTTCGCAAAAGCCAGCTGAGGGTATTACTGTGATAACCGTTACAAACCTTGATGCTAATACTATCAGGGTGACAGTGGCGGGTGAATCAGGATTGCCAACTGTTGAGTTATTTGACAGTGATGAAGGATTGATTTTTGGTTTGACACCTGCTGCAACAGCAATGCAACCACCACAGCAGCCTGAAGGTGAACAGCCAACGAGTGAAACACCGCAGGAGAAACCATCAGTCCAGGAAGATGAGCCGATTGAGTTGGTGGTGACGGGAGAGCAAGATGGGTATCGCGTCCCGAATGCCAGCACTGCAACGAAAACAGACACCCCCCTGCGTGACATTCCCCAATCGATTCAAGTCGTCCCGCAGCAGGTGATTCGCGATCAGCAAGCGACCCGTATAGAAGATGCTCTCAAAAATGTCCCTGGTGTTACTCAAAGGAGCGGGCTTTATTCCTCGGCAACTAATTTTACAATTCGTGGCTTTGATGCGAGTGACTCAGGGAATGTTCTCAGGGATGGGTTGTTTGATTCGGCGGGCGGTGTGACTGGGCAAGGGTTCGGAACCGACCTATTTAATATTGATAGAGTAGAAGTTCTTAAAGGTCCAGCTTCAGTGCTGTATGGTTCTGCTGCTCCAGGTGGAACAGTTAATCTTGTCACTAAGAAGCCACTTCGTGACCCTTTTTACCAGGTAGAGGCAACGATCGGAAATTATGATTTCTACAGTGGAAGGGTTGATTTATCAGGACCCTTAAATGATTCTAAATCAGTTCTCTACAGACTAAATGTCGGCTACGAGAACTCTGGTAGTTTTATCAATTTTTTTGATAGACAATCCCTGAGTATTTCACCTAGCCTGAGTTTTAGGCTTGGCGATCGCACCAACTTAACGTTACAGGGAGAGTATGCCAGCATTGATGCTGGATCGTATGTCGGTCTACCGACTGTCGGCACTGTTTTTCCCAATCCAAATGGTAAAATTCCCCGCAGTTTCAACTCTGGTGAACCTAGTGACTTTGTCCGCACAGAGAACAGTAGAGTTGGGTACAGATTAGAACATCAATTCAGCGACAATTGGTCGCTACGCAACGCCTTCCAAGTAAAATTTTCGACACTTGATGTAGACGCTGTTGTTGCTAGAAGCCTGGATTCTGATAATCGAACCCTCAATCGTATTCGTGTAACTAATGAAGGTGATGGCGAAACCTATATCTTGACAACAGACCTGATTGGGAATTTCTCTACTGGCTCAATCAAACACCAATTGCTCGTTGGGTTTGATTGGAATAGTGATAATACAACATATACACGAAGGAGCAGGGGGACGGGGGTTCCGTCACTTGATATATTTGACCCTATCTATAATCAACCGCAAGCAGAAGAACCTTTTGAAATCGACTTTAGCAGTAATTACGGAAGCGATTCACTTGGGATTTATATTCAAGATATAGTGAGCCTAACAAGCAATCTGAAATTGCTACTGGGTTTGCGCTACGACACTCAGGACTACAACTTTCGGGATCTGACTAGTGATTTCAGATATAGTCAAGCTGATAGTGCATTCTCCCCACGAGTCGGCATCGTTTATCAGCCCATACCACCAATTTCACTCTATGCCAGTTATGCCCGTTCCTTTACCCCAAGCCTATTTGGAAATTCAGTCGATGGGCGTCCATTTAAACCAGGGCGAGGAACTCAATATGAAGTGGGAGTGAAAGCAGATTTAAGCAACCGACTTTCAGCCACCCTTGCCTTCTATGACTTGACCCGCACTAACGTTTCAACCGATGACCCAAACAATTTGGGCTTCTCGATTCAAACGGGTGAACAACGCAGCCGAGGCATTGAATTTAATATTGGGGGTGAAATCTTACCGGGATTGAATGTTATTGCAGGCTATTCTTACATTGATGCCCAAATCACTAAAGACAACGTCTTTCCTGTGGGTAATCGTTTGAATGATGTCCCATACAATTCGTTCAACCTCTGGACAACCTATCAAATTCAACAGGGTTCACTGCAAGGCTTGGGGTTTGGCCTGGGATTATTCTATGTAGGGGAGCGCCAAGGAGATTTAGACAATACTCCGACCTATGTGTTACCCAGCTACTTCCGCACCGATGCCGCAATTTTTTACCAACGAGGTCGATATCGGGCTGCGCTCAACTTCACGAACTTATTCAACGTGAACTATTTTGAAGGCATTGGTGATTTTGAGCTAATTGCCGGCGCACCATTCACGGTTCGGGGAACCATTTCTTGGGAATTTTGACCTTGATAATCAAGCATTATTTTTTCATAAAACTGATACTAGAACCGAATAACAAGGGTCGTATCAAACAGTTTCTAATAACTCAGTAAGAGAATTAAAGACAAATGAGTACTTATCTAGAGTGCAATTTTAATGGCTTAGAAATAGCAATTATTGGCATGACAGGTCGTTTTCCTGGTGCCAAAAATATTGAGAAATTTTGGCAAAATCTACGTGATGGTATAGAATCTATATTCTCTTTGTCAGATGAAGAACTCAAATCTTCAGGAATAGACATTATCAATATAAATGATAATTATGTTAAAGCGGCAGCTATATTAGAAGAAATAGAACTATTTGATGCTTCCTTTTTTGGATTCAATCCCAGAGAAGCTGAAGTTATCGATCCTCAACAGCGTATTTTCTTGGAATGTGCTTGGTCAGCTTTAGAAAATGCTGGATATGATTCTAAACAGTATCAAGGTTCGATTGGAGTTTATGCTGGTACAGGAATTAGTAATTATTTAATTAATCTTTATTCCAATCAGAATATCAGAAATTCTATTGATCCTCAACAGCTTATTTTTGCAAATGACAAAGATTTCCTCACAACAAGAGTATCTTATAAATTAGAGCTAGAAGGTCCTTCTGTAGATGTTCAAACGGCCTGTTCAACTTCATTAGTCGCTGTACATTTAGCCTGCCGAAGTTTACTGAGTGGGGAATGTGATATTGCCTTAGCTGGTGGTGTTGCAATCAACCCATCACAAAAATCTGGATATTCTTATCAAGAAGGTGGGATTTTATCTCCAGATGGTCATTGCCGTGCCTTTGATGCTAAAGGGCGAGGAACTGTTTTTGGTAGTGGTGTAGGCATTGTAGTTTTAAAGCGATTAGAAGATGCTCTGGCTGATGGAGATTGCATCCATGCTGTCATAAAAGGTTCAGCTATTAATAACGACGGCGCTCTCAAAGTTAGCTACACAGCACCTCGTATCGATACCCAAGCAAAGGTAATTAGAACAGCTCAAACAATTGCTGAAGTTGACCCAGAGACTATTACCTACATTGAGGCACACGGAACAGGAACATCTTTAGGAGATCCGATTGAAATTGCAGCACTAACGCAAGCTTTTCGTGCGGGCACTCAGAAGAAAGGATTCTGTGCTATTGGTTCTGTCAAGACAAATATTGGACACCTTGATACTACAGCAGGTGTTACAGGCTTAATCAAAACAGTTTTAGCCCTTAAAAACAAGCAAATACCACCGAGCTTGCATTTTCAGCAGCCCAATCCTCAGATTGATTTCGATAACAGTCCTTTTTACGTTAATACAACACTTTCAGAGTGGAAAACTAACGCCACTCCCCGCCGTGCTGGAGTAAGTTCATTCGGTATTGGTGGAACCAATGCTCATGTGATTCTAGAAGAAGCTCCACCTACTCAACCTTCTGGTCTTTCTCGCCCTTGGCAGTTGTTATTACTTTCTGCGAAAACTGAATCAGCATTAGAAACTGCCACCAAAAATCTAGTTACTCATCTCAAACAGCATCCTGAGTTAAACTTGGCTGATATTGCATATACTCTACAGGTTGGTCGGCGAGCATTTGAGCATCGTTGTATGCTAGTGTGCCAGGATTATGAGGATGCGGTTACAGTTCTGGAAAATTTAGATTCACAAAGAACATTTACCCACTTCCAAGAACCTTGCAATAGACAAATTGTGTTTATGTTTCCTGGTCAAGGTTCACAGTATGTAAACATGGGAAGAGATTTATATGAGAGTGAGCCAGTATTTCGGACACATATAGACGATTGCTGTGAAATCCTCAAATCTCATCTTGGTATTGACTTACGCACAATCTTATATCCAGATGAAGGGAAGAAAGAAGTTGCGACACCACAACTGCAACAAACTCAGATTACTCAGCCTGCTCTGTTTGTAATTGAGTATGCCCTAGCTCAGTTGTGGATAGCGTGGGGTATATCTCCTGTGGCAATGATTGGTCATAGTATTGGAGAGTATGTAGCTGCTTGTTTGGCGGGTGTGTTTTCTCTAGAAGATGCTCTCACTCTGGTTGCTACTCGTGGACGACTCATGCAACAGATTCCATCTGGTGCCATGCTTTCGGTTGCACTTTCTGAGAAAGCAATAAAATCTTATCTTGATGAAAATCTTTCTCTGGCGGCAATTAATGCACCTTCTTTGTGTGTGGTATCAGGTTCGGAAGAATCAATAGACCAATTGCAACAAGAACTACAATCCGCAGGTGTCAGTTGTAGACGTTTGTATACGAACCATGCCTTTCATTCCCAAATGATGGATTCTATTTTGGAAGTATTTACTGAGCAAATTAAAAAAGTTAATTTAAATCCTCCTAAAATTCCTTTTATCTCCAACCTTACAGGAACATGGATTAGCACATCTGAAGCAACTAATCCCAGCTATTGGACAAGGCACTTAAGGCACACAGTACGCTTTGCTATGGGTATTGCTGAGTTGATTAAAGATTCAAAGCAAGTATTATTGGAAGTTGGTCCAGGTAGAACATTAAATACTTTTGCCAAACAACAAACTGATGATGCAATAGTTTTGAGTTCAATGCGTCATCCAAAAGACCAACAGTCGGACGTAGCGTTTTTACTAAACACCTTAGGCAGACTCTGGCTAGCAGGGGTACAGGTAGATTGGTATTACTTTTATAGTCAGGAACAACGTCACCGTATTCCATTACCTACCTATCCATTTGAGAGACAAAGATACTGGATAGAAGCACCATCGGAATTTACCCCTGTAAATACATCTCAAGAATTGTTAGGCAGAAAGCCGAATATTGCTGATTGGTTCTATACTCCTTCTTGGGAACGAGATATACCACTTGAGTATATTGATGCTCAAAAACAAGAAAAGCAAAAAGCCTGCTGGTTAATTTTTATTGATACTGATGGAATAGGTTCACAAATTGCCGAACGACTAAAACAAGAAGATCAAGATTTCATCACTATAAGTGTGGGTCAACAATTCAGCCAACTTAGTTCTCATGCATATACCATTAATCCCCAAAAACAAGATGACTATGACGCTTTGCTTCAAGCTCTTCGTTTGCAAGATTTAACTCCAAATCTAATTGCTCATTTGTGGGGCATTACATTGAATGCTAAACCACAAAGCAATAAGCTAAACGAAGACACGCCAAGCATTGCAGATTTTGAGAATTATCAGTTTCTGTCATTTTATAGTTTGCTATTCTTAGCACAAGCACTTGGAAAACATAATATTACTACTCCTATCCAAATCACTGTTGTCACTAACAAGATGCAAGATGTTATTGGTGACGAACAAATGTGTCCAGAAAAAGCGACTGTCTTAGGACCATGTATAGTGATTCCACAGGAGTATCCGAATATCGTCTGCCGTAGCATTGATGTTGTTATCCCAGAATTAAAAACATGGCAAGCTGATAAGTTAGTAAACCAGCTAATAGCAGAATTAAAAACACTACCAAATAACCTAATTATTGCCTATCGCGGTGGTAATCGATGGATTCAAACCTTTAAGGCTGTTTGCTTGGATAAAGCCATTAAAGAAAGAACACGATTAAAAAAAGAGGGAATATACTTAATCGCAGGTGATTTAATAGAAGGTCTAGGTTTAGTTTTTGCGGAGTATCTAGCTCAGGCAATACAAGCTAAACTAATTTTAATTGAAAATTCAAATCTGCCCGAAAAAAATGAGTGGGAACAATGGTTAACAACTCATAATGAACAGGATAATGTTAGTTCTGGCATTAGAAAAATACAAGCTTTAGAGAAATCAGGAATAGAATTTCTCATAATGAAAGCTGATATGGCTAATGAAAAACAAATGTTGGCAGCGATAAATCAAGCATATAAGCATTTTGGTGTAATTCATGGAGTGTTTTATGTACCAGAAATTGCTGCTAAGTCAGCTAACTTAATGCAAGATATATGCCAAGCTGACTGTGAGTTACAATTTAAATCAAAAGTGTGTGAATTATTGGTATTAGACGAAGTTTTGCAAGGAAAAAAAATTGATTTTTGTCTTGTACAATCCTCTCTATCAACAATTTTAGGAGGATTAGGTTTAGTTGCTTATTCAGCAGCCTATCATTTCATCGATACCTTTGTTCGCCAAAAAAACCAAACTAGCTCTATTCCTTGGTTTACTATTAATAGACAAGCATTTCACTCTAGTTCAGAACAAGAACAGGAAGTTGCATTAACAGAATTGGCAATGACGCCAAAAGAAGTCTGGGAATCTTTTGAGCTAGTTTTATCTATGGGTTCGACAGGACAAGTAGTCGTGTCAACAGGAGATTTACAAGCTAGGCTTGAACAAGCATTTAGATATAAATCTCTCCAAGAGCTAGATAATTATAATCAATCTCTGCAAGCGGATTCTTTAAAGTCTTACTCCAGACCGAGATTACAAACAACGTACATAGCTCCTAGCAATGAGATTGAACAAAGAATAGCAAACGTTTGGCAAGAGATTCTTGGTGTTGAGCAGATTGGTGTTCATGATAATTTCTTTGAGTTGGGAGGACACTCATTGCTAGCTGTTCAGGTTACTTCTCGTCTGCGAGAGATTTTTCAAGTGGAATTACCCCTACAAACTATTCTTTTTGATGCTCCTACTGTAGCTGGACTTGCTAACGTCATTAGTGCCCGTCAACCGCAGCAAGAAGACACCCAAGAAATTGCAGCTTTATTACAAGAAATAAAAAGTCTTTCGCTAGAAGAAATTCAACAAGAGATAGCGACAGATTCTTAGTAAATTTCACCGTTTAAAGAGTCGTAACTTTTTAATATGACGAACAAAAACATTAGAGATTGAATAATTGTTCTGTATAAAATTAGGAGTTGAAAAATGGAATTTAGTTTATTTTATTTTTCTGGAGATGGTTCAAAAATTGAAAGTAACAAGTATAATTTATTAATAGAAAGTGCAAAATTTGCAGATAAAAATAATTTCTCTGCTGTTTGGACTCCAGAGAGGCATTTTCACGCGTTTGGAGGACTTTATCCTAGCCCATCCTTAACTTGTACAGCACTGGCAATGGTTACCAAGCAAATTCAATTGCGCGCTGGTAGTGTTGTTATGCCACTTCATAATCCAGCACGAGTAGCTGAAGAGTGGTCTGTAGTTGATAATCTTTCAAATGGTAGAGTTGCAATTGGTTTTGCATCAGGTTGGACGATAGATGACTTTGTACTTTCTACTGAAAGTCATGCCAACCGTAAAGAAACGATGTGGCGTGGAATTCAGACAGTCCAAAAGCTTTGGGAAGGTGAACAAGTTGAACTCAAAGATGCGACTGGAAAAAGTTTCAATGTGAAAACTTTCCCACGACCAATACAGCCCAAGCTACCGACTTGGATTGTGTGTCAATCTTCAGCGACATTTATTGAAGCTGGCAAAATTGGTGCTAATATACTCACTTCTCTATTAGGAGCAACTTTAGAGGAAGTTGCTCCACAAATATCATTATATCGCCAATCGTTGGAACAACATGGTTATGACCCTAATGCAGGGAAAGTAGCAATGATGATACATACATTTTTAGGAGAAGATTTTGACACGATAAAAGAAGCAGCGAGAGAACCTTTTTATAATTACCTGAAAACCCACATAGAGCTATTAGAAAACTTAGCAAAGAATGCTGGAATTAATGTAGATTTAAAAAAGTTCACAGAAGCAGATATGAATAGCCTTTTGCGGTTTGCCTATGAAGGTTGGCTGAAAGGAAGAACTTTGATTGGGTCAAAAACAACTTGTATGGAAATGATTGAGCGTCTAAAGAACGCTGGTGTTGATGAAGTCGCTTGTCTGATTGACTTCAATGATAATTTTGATGATGTAATGACAAGCTTACCTTATCTAAAAGATTTGAAGAATATGTGTAATCTTGAAAAAGAAAAAATGATGTCACTATCTTAAGTGTTATTGAACTTAAATTCTTTTTTGAGCATAAGTTATTGTGGAGATTATAGTAGTGAACGATTTTTTTCAACAAATAGCTGCTCTTTCTCCAGAGCAACGGGTGATATTTGAAAAGCGTCTGAAGCAGAGAGGCTTAAATCAATTACGAAGGTCAGAAATACCTAAAATAAAAGTTCACAGTAGAAAAGACTCTTATAATTTACCTCTATCCTTTGCTCAACAGAGGTTATGGTTCCTAGCTCAATTAGAACCAAATAGCCCTTTCTACAACGTACCTGCGGCTGTGCGCCTCCAAGGAGAATTAAATTTCAACGCTCTACAACAAAGTTTCAACGAAATTGTTTGTCGTCACGAAGCTTTGAGAACTAATTTCCAGACAGTGGAAGGGCAAGCAATAGCTGTTATCTCTAAAGCAAAACCTCTAATACTACCAAAAATCGATATTAGCGAGCTACCTTTAAATCGACAAGAAGTAGAAGTCAGACAACAAGCTCTACAAGAAGTGCAAACACCTTTTGAGCTAACGAGCGACCTCTTGTTGCGGGTAAAACTATTACGTCTAAATGAACAAGAACACATTGTTCTACTGACAATGCATCACATTGTTTCTGATGGTTGGTCAGTTGGCGTACTAATGCAGGAGTTAGCAAAACTTTATCCAGCCTTCTTTAATCAGCAACTCTCACCCTTAGCTGAACTACCAATACAATATGTAGACTTTGCTGTTTGGCAACGAGAATGGCTGCAAGCAGAAGTACTACAATCGCAGCTATCTTATTGGCGAAAGCAGTTGCAAGGGGCACCAGAATTACTAGAATTACCTACAGACTACCTCAGACCGGCAATTCAAACATTCTGGGGTGCAAATTACTCATTTGAGTTATCAAAAGAATTATCTGCATCCTTAAACAAATTGAGCCAGCAGCAGGGGAGTACCTTATTCATGACTCTGCTAGCAGCTTTCCAAACACTGCTCTGGCGTTACACAGGGCAAGAAGATATTGTGGTCGGTTCACCCATCGCCAATCGCAACCGAGCAGAAATAGAAGGGTTAATTGGATTTTTTGTCAACACATTGGTATTGAGAACTAACTTGGCAGGAAATCCTAGCTTTGAGGAGCTAATAAAACGGGTAAGGGAAGTAGCATTAGGAGCGTATGCACATCAGGATTTGCCGTTTGAGTTGTTAGTTGAGCAACTGCAACCACAGAGAGATTTAAGTTATACACCACTGTTTCAAGTAATGTTTGTGCTTCATAATTTCCCGATGTCAGTGTTAGAGTTACCTGGTTTGACCTTAACTCCAATTAAAAGTGAAAGGAAAACTGCTCACTTTGATTTAATATTATCTATGACAGAAACAGAGTCGGGATTAGAGGGAAGGTTAGAATACAATATAGATTTATTTGAGGAAAAGACGATTACTCGGATGGTGGATCATTGGCGAAGATTGCTCGAAGCAATTGTCGCTAATCCACAGCAGCGTTTGTCGGAGTTTCAATTATTGACTGAATCCGAGCAGCAGCAATTATTAGTAGAGTGGAATCAGACGCAAGTTGAATATCCCCAAGATAAATGTATTTATGAATTATTTGAAGCACAAGTAAAGAAAACACCTGATGCTGTAGCAGTAGTGTTTGAATCAAAACAGCTAACCTATTGGGAACTCAATGCAAGAGCAAATCAATTAGCCCATTATCTGCAAAGTTTGGGAGTAAAACCAGAAGTATTAATAGGAATTTGTGTTGAACGGTCTGTAGAAATGGCAGTAGCTATACTAGCTACTCTCAAAGCAGGTGGAGTATATATTCCCATCGATCCCAATTATCCAACTCAAAGGATTACAGAGATTTCAAAAGATGCGGGAATAGAGATTATATTAACTCAACAGCATCTAGAAGTTTTGCTAGAGGAACAGTCAAGACAATTAGTAGCTTTAGACAGCAATAGGTCAGAAATTGCCGAGCAACCGACCGATAATTGTCATAGTCAAGCAAATTCAGAAAATTTAGCCTATGTAATTTACACATCAGGTTCGACAGGAAAACCAAAAGGAGTAGCAGTCACTCATCAAGCTTTAGTCAACTACGCTTTAGAAATTGCTAATCAGTTTAAGCTACAAAAGAGCGATCGCGTCTTACAGTTTGCTTCAATTGGTTTTGATGTAGTAGTCGAAGAACTCTTTCCTACTTGGATAAAAGGAGCAACGGTTGTTCTTCCAGGCACTAGTAAAACCTTATCTTGTCAAGAGTTTCAGCAATTAATTGAGATTGAGCAATTAACGGTATTTGAGCTACCTACAGCCTACTGGCATCAATGGGTATCAGAATTATATTCGGTTCAAGAAACAGTACCAATTTGTGTTCGTTTAGCCATTGTAGGGGGAGAAAGAATCTTAGGTGAAAGACTAAGACAATGGCAGCAATTATCCACATCCTTAATTCACGTTTATGGATTAACTGAGACCACAGTAACTTCAACACTCTATCACTTAAATAGCGATGCAGAATTGCTAGAAGCAGCAACAGAGTTACCAATTGGACAACCAGTAGCTAACACAGAAATTTATTTACTCGACTCTTATTTACAACCAGTACCAGTAGGAGTACCAGGAGAAATTTATCTTGGCGGCGCAGGATTAGCCAGAGGTTATCTCAATCGTCCTGAATTAACTGCCCAAAGGTTTATTCCTAATCCTTTTAGCCAGAATGCAGGAGCAAGATTATATCGAACAGGAGATCAGGCGCGTTATTTACCAGATGGCAATATTGAGTACATTGGTAGAATTGACCATCAAGTCAAACTCAGAGGCTTCCGTATTGAACTTGGAGAAATTGAGTCAATATTATCGCAAATTCCAGAAGTTAAAGAGTGTGTAGTTATTGACCGAGAAGATATACCAGATCAGAAACGATTGGTTGCTTATTTAGTAACTGAAGAATCACAAGAATTCGCGATCGCGCAGGTGCGGAGTTTTCTCAAAAGTCAACTTCCAGACTACATGATTCCCTCTGCTTTTGTCGAATTAAAAACTTTACCTTTGACATCTAATGGTAAAATAGATCGTAAAATATTACCAGTCCCAGACTGGACAAGACTTGAGGCAGAAGCAACCTTTGTTCCACCTCAATCGCCTTTGGAAGAGGCGATCGCCGAAATTTGGGTTCAGCTTCTGAATGTCAATCAAATAGGTATCAATGACAACTTTTTCGATTTGGGTGGTCACTCATTGATAGCAACTCAATTAGTATCTCGTCTACGGAAAGCTTTTCAAGTAGAGTTGCCACTGCGTTATATCTTTGAATTCCCCACCATAGCCGAACTAGCTGTAACTATCGTACAAAGCCAGATCGAACAAATGAATAACGAAGAAAAAGTACAGTTTTTGGCAGCGATGAAAGATCTTTCAGAAGAGGAGATTGAATCAATGCTTGCAAGTTAAACCTAGCTAAATCATCAATAAAGACCAAAATGATGACAAAACTAAAAAACTCTATCAATAAAATCGCACCTGCTCTTTTAGAGAGTTGGATGAGAGATTACTACTTTAGTACCGAGATTGATATCGGTAGCAGTGGTGTGGAAAACTTTTCACTAACTGAGCTTTACAAACTTACTAACCTTACACAAGAAGAACTTGATCGCATTGTCTTTCACGATAGTTCAAGCCTTGGAAATTTTGAGTTGCGTAAAGCAATTGCTTTACGTTGGGGCAATGGAGATCCAGAGCAGGTTATGGTAACTCACGGCTCAAGTGAAGCTAATTTCCTAATCATGAATGGACTTCTTAATGCCGATGACGAAGTAGTTGTTTTAGATCCTTGTTATCAACAACTCTTTTCTATTGCCGAATCTATTGGATGCCAGTTGAAACGTTGGGAACTTAGGTTCGAGCAACATTTTCTTCCTAACATTGAAGAAGCTAAAAGGCTAATTACTCCACGTACCCGAATGGTAATTGTCAACTTTCCCCATAATCCTACTGGTGCTTCGTTGACGAAGAAAGAACAAGACGCTCTAATCGACGCAGTAGCAGAAGTAGGAGCTTATCTTGTCTGGGATGCAGCTTTTGCCGATATAGTTTACGAGGGTTCTCCACTTCCTAATCCTAATTTACGTTACAAGCGCTCTATCTCGATGGGAACTTTTTCCAAATGCTATGGGTTGCCAGGATTGAGATTTGGATGGTGTTTAGCTTCGCCAGAAATGTTGGAGCGTTTTGTTCATTTACGCGACTATATGACTCTCCATCTTTCTCCATTGGTTGAACTGATTGCCCACAGAGTTGTAGAAAAAGCAGACAATCTTCTTAGTATTCGTTTGCAGCAAGCCCGCGTCAATTTGAACATTTTATCTAAATGGGTCGAGCAGCATCAAGAGTTTGTAGAGTGGTCGCGTCCGCAAGGTGGTGTTTGTACATTCTTGCGTTTACGATATATTTCAGATTCTGAAGCCTTTTGCCATCATCTGGCAAATGTTCATAAAGTCTTGCTTGTACCAGGTACTTGTTTTAACCACTCAAGTCATGTGAGGTTGGGGTTTGGAGGTGCTACATCCGACCTTAACGAAGGTCTAAGTCGTTTATCAAAAGCTTTAGTAACAGATTTTAAATTTTAAGGTGTCTAATCTTTATAATCCAGCAAACTTAAATTAAAAAACGAAATAAAAATAAACAAAAGGAGTTTGAAATTTAATGAAATCTCAAGAAAACTTTTTAACTTCAGCTATAACTAACACTAGTCAAAAAATAAGATTGTCAGAGCAATTCTGGACTCAATTTACAGAAAGTATCTGGGAAAAAGAAACTCTTGCGATACCAAACTCATTTATCAATACTCCTATCGCAGTAAATGATTTATTCTCGATTATTACTAATGATTTAAATGTTACTAATAATTTTATTGTGTCAAAACGTTTTTATATTGAAGGAAATAAACAGCAATTAGAAGGAGCAGATTACTACCCAAAACTAGAAGATAAATCTTTTATTGGTTATGATCGGCGTATTTGTTCTCTTTGTGGAAATAAAGAATACGTATTAATAATTGACGCTCTTTTAGTCAATTATTCACTTTGGGATTGGACATATAAATTTCTACAAAATTTATATAATTCGTTAGGTTTTCTTAATTACGGTCACTTCTGGTCTATATTCTATGGAAATTATAGTAAAACTCCATTTGGAGTACACGATCATAATTATCCAGGAGAACCCGCACAATCTGCTTTCTACTTTCCCATAGAAGGAAATAAATCAATGAGAATATGGACTCCAGAATTTGTCAAAAGAAATAAACAAATAAGAAGGTCAACTCAATATGAAAAATTTCTTGAAGATTCGACGCTTCTAAAGGCTGAAGCTGGCGGAATGCTGTACTGGCCGTCAGATAGATGGCATATTGGAGATTCAAAAGGAGGCGATGTTTCATTAGTAATTGCTATAGACAATTCAAATAATTTTGTTGAACCATTAGCATATATTCTTAAAGAAGAAATAGAAAAAATATATGGTAATTCTCTTAAAAAGCATCTTTTGGAAAAGATAGGAGAAGTTATATTGAAATTCTCAAGGAGAAAAGGTAATAAAAAAGCTTTTTTTGATTCAAATAACTTGCAAAAAAGTGCCGATAATATCCCAGATGCTATTCAATCAGCTGCGAAGGTATTCAAATATTTTATAGATTCGTCAGTTGTCGAAATCGCCTCTACTAAATTATGGCTGAGTATGCTTACTGGCTACGGATTCATGCCACTGATATCAGAGCAATTTTTAGAAACAAAATGGGATCTAATAACGAGTACTGATTATATTGAAGTATCACCTAATCGTCAAATTCTCTGGAGAAAGGTAGGTAAAAATGAAATTGCGATCGCAGTTAATGGAATACCCACAGTATTTCCTTTATATCGAAACATTGAGAAGATAATTGAAACTATAAATTCTGGAGATGCCCTGAGCGTCAAAATCATTTTAGAAAATTCAGATTTAGCTAATAAAGATGAGCATAGGGACTACAGTGTTGAGGGCATATTAGGATTGTTAAATACATTGTTAGGTAATGGTGGCATTAAAATAATTAAATGACATTTAAATCTATCAAGCGTATATTACTGTATGTGAAAATTTTTTCAAAGAAAGGGACTTTTTAAATGCATTTTCAATATTTTGATCAACAAAAGAATAGCGAAGCAATATCATTCTACAAGCGAGCTACAAAAAACAATCCCACCTTAATGTCTAATTATTACCATTTATGTTTGGCATTACTGCTTCAAGGAGAAGAATCAGAAGCTGAGAATATTTGGCTATCGGTTATTGAAAAAGCAAATATAGAACAAGTCAACCTTTGGACAGCAGAGTTAAATGAAATACTAAAAACAGAAGCTAGCAAACGCGAAGCAGCCTCTGACCTTGATTTAGCTCAAAAACTCCGTTATTATACAAATGTTGCGGACGATTTAGCAAGTAATGAATCCTGGAAGAAAAAAAAAGGATATACGTTCATAACCGATTGGTTTAGCGGAAATATTCCTATCTGGGAAAAGTATTTATCACATCTAGCTAATAAACCTAACCTTAATTTTTTAGAAATAGGTAGTTGGGAAGGAATGTCTGCTTGCTGGCTTTTAGATAATATCCTTACTCACGAATCATCAACTATAACTTGTATAGATACTTTTGAAGGAGAGCCAAAAGTTGAATATGATGATAAGGAAATAAAATACGTAGAAAAAAGTTTAGAGTCTTTAGAAAAAACTTTTGATTTTAATATCGCTAAGACAGGAACATCAAAGAAAGTAACAAAAATTGTAGGTAGATCGCAAAATATAATGCGTTCGCTTCCTTTAAATAATTACAATATGCTTTATGTTGATGGCTCTCATTTAGCAAGTGATGTCCTTACAGACGCTATTATGGGCTGGGAACTTGTTAAAGTAGGAGGACTAATCATTTTCGATGATTACAGTTTTACATTTCCCAATGAATCCGGGCAAAATACACAAATTGGCATAGACGCTTTTTTAAGAGCATTTGATAATAAAATAAGCGTTGTTTACGAAGCAGATCAATTTTTAGTAACAAAGACATCCTTTTAGAAAAGTGATTTATAGTTGTTAAATGCATTCTTATGTAATGGTAGAATTCAACTAGTTAAATAACTGTTAATGCAAGAATTATAATCACAATTTCCGTTTTAAACCTGACATAGCTGAGATAAAAGAAACAGCAGGAAAATCGACAAAAAACAATTGTAGGTGAAAATCATGGAAAAGTTTATTTTATCAGATCGCGAAATTGATGAGATTAACTCACTAGTTAAAGACCTTACTCATCAATACTCTTCAGTAGAAGATGATGACTTTCTTAAAGACGTATTAATAATTGCCCACGAGCTTCCTAAAAGAATCCGTAGATTTATTAACGATTTCAGATTATTAGAACCATCATCAGGGGTTTGTGTAATTTCTGGTTACCCAATCTCAGATGAAAAAATTGGCAAGACACCTTCTCATTGGCAATATAGACCTGAGATTTCACCTGCTCTAGAAGAAGAAATAGTTTTTATGCTATTTGGCTCATTATTAGGCGAAGTAATTGGTTGGTCTACTCAGCAAGCTGGGCATATTGTTCATGATGTTATTCCAATTAAAGGTCACGAACACGAACAACTAGGTAGTAGTAGTAAAGAGTTACTGTGGTGGCATAATGAAGATGCCTTTCATCCTTATAGAGGCGATTATCTAGGCATGATGTGTCTGCGAAATAAAGAAAAAGCTGCTACTACTGTTGCGCCTGTAGATGCAGCCTACTGTCTAAACCCAGATGAAATAGCAATTTTGTTCGAGCCACGCTTCACAATTCGTCCAGATGAATCCCATTTAGTCAAAAATCAATCTGATTCACAAAAAACTCAAGCAAATAATAATAACTTACTCAGTTCTGCCTACCATAAAATAAGCAATATAAATAGCGAACCAGAAAAAATATCTGTGTTTTATGGAGACCCGAAATGTCCATATGTTCGTATCGATCCTTACTTCATGGATATGGATAAACTAGAAAATGATAATGAAGCATTAACAACCCTGACTAAATTAATGAAATCTATTGATATTAATTTAACCGATCTCGTTTTACAACCCGGAGATTTTTGCTTTATTGATAATTACAAAACAGTACATGGAAGAAAACCATACACAACTATATACGATGGTCAACATCGTTGGCTTAAAAGAATAATTATCGCCAGAGATTTGAGAAAATCAAGAAGTGCTAGACCTACGGCTACATCTAGAATAATTTTTTAACCTCAGTTCTGGATAAGACAAAGGGCAGATAGTAAGCTGAAAATAACAACTTTCTTCAGTAAATCTGTCCTAAACCTTGTCTATTTTGAATAGTTGTACATATTTCTGTCAGTTTGGAAAAACTTTGAGAGATCCGAAAATAACCAAGGTCAAGTTTAGGTTTCATACTTTTTGATAATATTTTGCTTTGTAACATATAGATATCTGGTAGTGAACTTATGAGCGATTTATCAAAATACCTTTCAACTATTTCCCCAAACAAGCTGGCATTACTTTCCAAACACATCGAGAAAAAGTCTATCAAAGCTCCGACAAAGCAAGTTATTGCTCGGAGGAATCAGTATAATGAAATCCCATTATCCTTTGCCCAACAAAGACTGTGGTTTCTAGCCAAACTAGAACCAGAAAATCCATTTTACAATCAACCTACAGCCTTAAGACTGAGTGGACAACTAAATATCCCTATTCTCCAACAAAGCCTAACAGAATTAGTCAGAAGACACGAACCATTAAGAACAACCTTTAGCACTACAGCAGCAGGAAAGACAGTACAAATTATCCATCCAACAGCAGAAATACTCTTACCAATCATCAACCTAGAACAATTAAACTCTACTAATCAAAAACAAGAAATAAAGCAACTAGTTAATCAAGAAGCCCAAAAAGTATTTAACCTAGAACAAGATTTATCACTTAGAGTAACCGTAATAAAACTCAACCCATCAGAACACATAATCTTCTTCACCACACATCACATAGTCACCGATGAGTGGTCAATTGGAATCCTAGTCAAAGAAATCGCCACTCTTTATCAAGCATTTCTGGAAGGAAAACCATCACCATTAGCAGAATTACCAATTCAATATGCTGATTTTGCCTTATGGCAGAGAGAATGGTTAACTGGAGAGGTTCTCTCAACACAACTTAACTATTGGAAACATCAATTACAAGATTTACCAAGACTAGATTTACCCACAGACTACTCTCGACCAGCAAACATAACTTATCAAGGAGCAACCCTTACATTTGAAATATCCTCATCATTAACTGCAAAAATTAAAGCACTGGCACAGCAAGAAGGAGTCACCTTATTTATGACCTTGCTGGCTGCTTTCCAAGTTCTTTTGTTGCGTTACACTAATCGAGAAGATCTAGCAGTAGGAACACCAATAGCCAATCGTAATCAAGCCGAGATTGAAGGCTTAGTCGGCTTCTTTGTTAATACCTTGGTATTGAGAACCAACTTAGAAAACAATCTCAGTTTTAGAGAGTTATTACAAAGAGTCAGAGAAGTAACCTTAGCAGCCTATAGTCATCAAGATATACCCTTCGAGCAACTAGTCGAAGAGCTAAAAGTAGAAAGACATCTCAACCACAATCCCCTGTTTGATGTTATGTTTACCCTGGAAAATGGCGGAGGGAAAAAATTAACACTACCGGGGCTAACTTTAAGTTATCTAAAACAAGAAAGTAAAACCGCGATTTTTGATTTAATACTCTTAATAAATGAAACAGAAACAGGATTAGCAGGGGCAATTAAATACAGTACGCAGTTATTTAAACTAAGTACGATTGAGCGGATGATGGCTCATTTTCATGAATTGTTAAAAGCCATAACTGCTAATCCCAAAGTCAAGCTCTTACAACTACCATTATTAACAGCAGCAGAGCGTCAGCAATTATTAGTAGAGTGGAATGATACAGAAGTTGAATATCCTCAAGATAAATGTATTCATGACTTATTTGAAGCGCAAGTAGAGAAAACGCCTGATGCTGTAGCAGTTGTATTTGAATCGGAACAGTTGACCTATCGGGAACTCAACGCCAGAGCCAATCAACTTGCACACTACCTGCAACAACTGGGAGTAAAACCAGAGGTATTGGTGGGGATTTGTATAGAGCGCTCCTTGGATATGGTCATCGGACTATTAGCTATCCTCAAAGCAGGTGGCGCATACGTACCACTAGATCCAGCCTATCCACCGGAACGCTTGGCTTATATGTTAGAAGACTCTCAGCGAGGCGTTTTGTTAACACAACAATATTTATTAGAAAATTTACCAAATCACAAAGCTCAAGTAATTTGCATCGATAGCGACTGGGAACTAATCGCCGATGAAAACAGAGAAAATCCTGCGTGTAATATCATAGTTGATAACCTTGCTTACGTTATTTACACCTCTGGTTCCACAGGAAAACCAAAAGGTGCAATGAACACCCATCAGGGAATCTGCAATCGCTTACTGTGGATGCAGGATACTTATCAATTAACAGCAGCAGACAGTGTTTTGCAGAAAACGCCCTTCAGTTTCGACGTATCTGTGTGGGAATTTTTCTGGACGTTGATGACAGGTGCGCGGTTAGTAGTAGCTCAACCAGAAGGTCATCGAGATCCCAGCTACATAGTTAACTTGATTCTACAGCAGCAAATTACGACCTTACATTTTGTCCCATCAATGTTGCAAGCATTCCTGTCAGCAGAAGGATTAGAAAAATGTCAGTCTTTGGTAAGAGTCATAGCCAGTGGTGAAGCATTACCAGTCCAACTACAACAGAGCTTCTTTAATCGACTTGATGCCCAACTGTATAATCTCTATGGACCAACAGAAGCGGCTGTAGATGTGACTTTTTGGCAGTGTCAGGATAATTTGACCAACCAAACAACAGTTCCGATTGGGCGACCAATAGCAAATATTCAAATTTATCTACTTGATAAGTATTTTAATCCTGTTGCTTTTGGTGTAGCAGGTGAAGTTTATATTGGTGGTGTGGGAGTAGGTAGGGGTTACTTAAACCGTCCCGACTTAACATCAGAAAAATTTATTCCTAACCCTTTTAACAAAGAAACAGCAGCCCGTCTGTACAAAACAGGAGACTTAGCACGTTATTTACCGAATGGAGAAATAGAGTACATTGGTCGCATTGACCACCAGGTTAAGATACGTGGTTTCCGTATAGAACTCGGAGAAATTGAAGCGCTCATTACTCAACACCCAGCAGTGCAAGAAACTGTAGTTGTAGTCAGCGATGATGCAGAAGATTCTAAACGAATAATCGCCTATGTAGTTCCTCAAAAAGAACAAAAACTGGATATTTCTGAACTACGTGTTTTTTTGGAATCAAAGTTACCAAATTACATGATACCAAGCGCTTTTGTCATCCTTGAAGCACTACCACTGACACCCAATGGCAAAGTTGACCGGAAATCACTACCAGCACCTGAATTAATACAGCTATCATCACCCAATTATGTTGCGCCTACCACACCAATAGAGAATTTATTAGCAGGTATTTGGGCAAAAATACTTGGTATTGAAAAAGTAGGTATTGATAACAATTTCTTTGAACTAGGTGGTCATTCCTTAATCGCCACTCGCGTGATGTCACAAATTCGGCAAGTATTTCAAATAGAACTGCCTTTACGTTGTTTATTTGAAAAACCGACAATCGCAGAGTTAGCCAAAGAAATTGAAACAACCAACAAAGCAGGCTTAGGAATTGAAACAACAAAGATTGAGCCGATAGTGCGATCGCCACAATTACCGCTATCATTTGCTCAACAGAGGTTATGGTTCCTAGCTCAATTAGAACCAGACAGTTCATTCTACAACATACCTGCGGCTGTTCGCCTGAAAGGAGAACTGAACATCAAGGCGTTACAACAAAGTTTAAACGAAATTCTACGCCGCCACGAAGCATTGAGAACCAATTTCCAGACAGTTGAAGGGCAAGCAATAGCTGTGATCTCTGAAGTAAAGCCCTTAAGATTACCAACAATCGATATTAGCGAACTCCCTTTAGCTCAACAAGAAGTTGAAATCAGGCAACAAGCTGCACAAGAGGCACAACAGCCCTTTGACATCAGCAGCGATTATTTACTGAGAGTAAAACTATTACGTCTGGATGAACAAGAACACATTGTACTACTGACAATGCACCACATTGCTTCTGACGGTTGGTCAGTTGGCGTACTAGTGCAAGAGTTAGCAACACTTTATCCATCCTTCTGTAATCATCAACCCTCACCATTACCTGAACTACCAATACAGTATGTAGACTTCGCCGCTTGGCAACGACAATGGTTAGAGGCAGAAGTATTACAATCGCAGATATCCTATTGGCGACAACAGTTAGAAGATGCACCCAAAGTATTAGAGTTACCCACTGATTACCTCAGACCAGCAATTGGGACATTTCGAGGTGCAACCTATTCATTTGAGCTATCATATGAACTGTCTGTAGCCCTGAATAAATTGAGCCAGCAGCAGGGAAGTACCTTATTTATGACGCTGTTAGCAGCTTTCCAAACACTGCTATGGCGTTACACAGGGCAAGAAGATATTGTGGTTGGTTCACCTATCGCCAATCGCAACCGAGCAGAGATAGAAGGGTTAATTGGATTTTTTGTCAATACTTTGGTGCTGAGAACTAACTTGACAGGTAATCCTAGCTTCGAGGAACTACTCAAACGAGTGCGGGAAGTCGCATTAGGAGCTTATGCTCATCAAGATTTGCCGTTTGAGTTGTTAGTTGAACAACTACAACCACAGCGAGATTTAAGCCATACACCACTGTTTCAAGTGATGTTTGTGCTTCAGAATGCACCGATGTCTGCCTTGGAGTTGCCTGATTTGACTTTGAGTCCTGTAGAAAGTGATAGCAATACTGCTAAGTTTGATTTGACTCTTTACATGAGTGAAACCGAGTCAGGATTAGTTGGTAATTTAGAATATAATACTGATTTATTTGCGGAAAATTCCATACAAAGAATGGCGGCTCATTTGCAAACGTTGCTGTCTGGAATTGTGACAAATCCACAAGCAAGTTTGTCGGAATTATCACTGCTAACCCAAACTGAGAAACACCAATTACTCCAAGAGTGGAATGATACAGAAGTTGAATATCCTCAACAGCTATGCATCCATGAATTGTTTGAAGTACAGGTACAAAAAACACCTGATGCTGTAGCAGTTGTGTTTGAAGATGAACAGCTAACTTATTGGGAACTGAATACTAGAGCAAATCAATTGGCGCATTACCTGCAACAACTGGGAGTAAAACCAGAGGTATTAGTGGGGATTTGTGTAGAGCGATCGCTTTACATGATAATCGGACTATTAGCCATCCTCAAAGCAGGCGGTGCATACATCCCACTAGACCCTAGCTATCCTCAAGAACGCTTAGTTTTCATGTTGCAGGATGCTCAGATACCAATATTACTAACACAGCAGCACCTGATAGAGAATTTACCGCAATCTCAGACTAAGGTTATTGATCTAGATACAGATTGGCAAAGTATCGCTCAACAAAACTCACAAAACCTAGTGAGTGAATGTACAAGTAACAACCTAGCTTACGTCATCTATACATCCGGCTCAACGGGTCAACCAAAAGGTGTGTTAGTCAATCACAGTAACGTTGTTCGTTTGTTGGCAGCCACTGAATCCTGGTACAACTTTAACCAACAAGATGTCTTTTCACTGTTCCATTCCATAGCTTTTGATTTTTCTGTTTGGGAAATTTGGGGTGCCCTGCTGTATGGTGGAAAATTAGTAGTAGTACCATACTGGCTAAGTCGTTCACCAGAAGACTTCTACAAATTATTGTTAACACAGCAAGTGACGGTACTCAATCAAACGCCTTCAGCTTTCTCCCAGCTTATACAGACAGAAGAATCTTGGGGAACTTCCAACAAGCTAAGTCTGCGAAAAGTCATTTTCGGTGGAGAAGCATTGCAATTCGAGAGTCTAAGACCTTGGTTTGAACGTCATGGCGATCAGTTGCCACAATTAGTAAATATGTACGGGATCACGGAAACAACCGTGCATGTTACCTATCGTCCACTAACGATGGTAGATTTAGAAGCGGCATCAGCAAGTGTCATTGGGCGTCCCATTGGTGATTTACAAGTCTACTTGCTAGATAAATATCGACAGCCAGTACCCATTGGCGTACCAGGTGAAATGTATGTTGGCGGTGCTGGTGTGGCACGAGGTTATTTAAACCGGCCACAACTAACATCTCAAAGGTTTATTCCCAACCCCTTCAGCAATAAACCTAACGCACGCCTTTATAAATCCGGCGATTTAGCTCGTTATTTACTGGATGGAGACATCGAATACTTAGGTCGTATTGATCACCAAGTAAAAATACGTGGTTTCCGGATTGAACTCAAAGAAATTGAGGCTCTAATCAATCAGCATCCAGCAGTGCGAGAAGCTGTAGTTGTAGTACGCTCAGATTTATCAGATTCTCAACAAATAGTCGCCTATGTAGTCCCAGAAAAAGAACAAAAACTGACTATTTCCAAACTACGTAGCTTCCTGGAGTCAAAGCTACCAAACTATATGATACCAGGAGCTTTTGTCATCCTTGAAGCACTAGTCTTAACACCCAATGGCAAGGTTGATCGCAAAGCTTTACCTGCACCAAATATATTGAGGAGTGATCTTGCCTTTGTATTACCTCGTAATTCCACAGAACAGAAAGTAGCCACCATCTATGCAGAAGTTTTAAAACAAGAAAAAATTAGTATTAATGACAATTTTTTTGAATTAGGAGGACATTCTTTACTGGCGACCCAAGTTATATCTCGTTTGCGTGAGGCATTCGAGATAGAGTTTCCTCTACGTATCTTGTTTGAGAAACCAACTGTAGCGAGTTTAGCAGAAAGTATTGAAACTACTAATTTAACGATTAAGCAAATTTCACGCCCTCCGATTGCTCAAGAAAAAGGTCGAAAGGAAATCAAATTATGAAAACTATTGATGAATTCTTAATTTATCTTTCTAGTCTAGACGTTAAGCTTTGGCTCGAAGGCGATCGCCTGTGTTGTAATGCTCCTGAAGAGGTGTTAACATCCAGTCTCAGTTCTCAGCTTTCCCAACGCAAAGAAGAAATTTTAGTCTTTCTCCATCGCACTAATCAGACTTCAAAGTCAAAGCGAGCTATTTTACCTGTTTCGAGAACCGAAGACTTACCTTTATCTTTTGCCCAGCAACGGTTATGGTTTCTCGATCAAATTGAACCTGGCACCCCCCTTTATAACGTTCCTGCGGCTGTACGTCTTAAGGGTTCGCTCAATATAGCCGCCTTGGAGCAAAGTTTCAACGAAATTGTGCGACGCCATGAAGCATTACGCACCACCTTTCAGACGCTAGATGGGCAGCCAGTTCAGTTGATTTCCCCGATTTTAACCTTGGCACTGCCCATACTAGACTGGCGGCAGTTAAGGCACGACGAACGAGAAGCTGAAGTCCAGCGCTTGGCTGATAAGGAAGCTCAACGGCCTTTCGACTTAGCTAAGGGGCCACTTCTGCGAGTAACTCTGGTACGCTTAGATGAAGCTGAATATGTGGCGCTGTTGACGATGCACCATATTATTTCCGATGCTTGGTCTACAGGCATACTTATTCGAGAACTCAGTACACTCTACGAAGCCTTTTCCACTGGTCAGCCGTCCCCACTCCCAGAGTTACCAATCCAGTACGCTGACTTTGCTGCTTGGCAGCGCCAGTGGCTCCAGGGTGAGGTACTGAACGCCCAGCTATCTCACTGGCGAAAACAACTCAGTGGTAATCTTCCAATTCTGCAATTACCTACAGACTACCCCCGACCAAGAGTTCAGACCTTCCGAGGTGCAGGGCAATCATTTTCTCTGCCTACCGATCTCACGGAGGCACTCAAGGCATTGAGTCAGAAGGAAGAGGTAACGCTCTTCATGACATTACTAGCAGCATTCAAGACTTTGCTTTACCGCTACACCTCCCAAGAGGACATCCTAGTGGGTTCACCCATTGCTAACCGCAACCGGATGGAGACAGAACTACTAATTGGCTTTTTTGTCAATACCTTAGTGCTGCGTACTGACCTATCGGGCAATCCCACCTTCCGGGAATTTTTGAGGCGGGTGAGGCAGGTGACTTGGGACGCCTACGACCATCAGGACTTGCCCTTTGAAAAATTGGTCGAGGAACTGCAACTAGAGCGAGACTTGAGCTACAGTCCGCTGTTTCAGGTGAAGTTCATGCTGCAAAATGCCCCAAAGGTAGACTTGAAACTTCCCGGTTTGACGCTGAGTTTTCTGCACTCAGAAAACTCAACAGCTAAGTTGGACTTGAGCCTGGATATGTATGAAACTGCTTCGGGACTGATGGGGGTGTTTGAGTACAACACAGACCTATTTGACGGGGCTACGATTAATCGGATGGTGGAGCATTTCCGCAGTTTGTTGTCGGGTATTCTCAAGAATCCAGAGCAACATATTTCTGAATTGCTCCTACTCACTGAAGCAGAACAACATCGACTACTACTGGGGTGGAATGACACCCAGAGCCTGTATCCCAGAGATTTATGTTTCCATGAGTTATTTGAAGCTCAAGTGGAGCGATCGCCAGATGCTGTTGCAGTTGTCTTCAAGGATGAACAACTAACTTACCGAGAACTCAACCAACGCGCCAATCAATTATCACACCATCTACAAAAACTGGGCGTGAAACCAGAGGTATTAGTTGGGATTTGTGTAGAGCGATCGCTCTCTATGGTCATCGGAGTATTAGCCATTCTCAAAGCGGGTGGCGCTTATATCCCTCTAGACCCAACTTACCCGTTAGAGCGCCTTGCCTTCATGCTGTCAGATTCACAAGTACCCATACTTCTGACAACACAGAAATTAGTCACAGAACTACCCCAACATATCGCCAAAGTCGTCTGTCTAGATACCGATTGGGCAACTATTGCACAGGAGAGCAAGCAGAACCTCAATAGTGGTGCTATCGTCGAAAACTTGGCTTACCTTATTTATACCTCTGGGTCTACAGGGACACCGAAAGGAGTCTTGGTTACTCATCAAGGATTAGGCAACCTAACGAAAGACAAAATTCGGACGTGTAAAGTTCAACCCGACAGCCGCATTCTCCAATTCTTCTCCTTGAGCTTTGATGCTTCCATTCCAGAATTAGTTATGGCTCTGGGTTCTGGTGCAACCCTCCATCTGGGAACACCGGAAGATTTGCTTCCTGGCTCCGCCTTAATGCAGATATTACGTGAACAAGCCATTACCCATATTACGCTCCCTCCCTCAGCCCTGGCGGTTCTGCCCCCTGCCGAACTACCTGCTTTGGAAATGGTTTTAGTGGGAGGAGAAGCTCCTTCTGGCGAACTAATCGCGCAATGGTCAAAAGGGCGACTGTTCATCAATGCCTACGGACCGACCGAAACGACAGTCAACGCGAGTATGGTGGAATGCGGCAACGACGGTCAATCTTTACCTACCGTGCGTCCCGCCGCCAACAAACAGCTTTACATCCTAGACCAACATCTCCAACCTGTTCCCATCGGCGTGCCAGGAGAACTGCACATTGGTGGAGTCGGTCTGGCGCGGGGCTACCTCAACCGTCCAGAAAAAACTGCCGAGACATTCATCCCTAATCCTTTTAGTGATGAACCAGGAAGCCGTCTATACAAAACTGGGGACTTAGCTTGCTACCTGAGTGACGGTCATATCAAGCTTCTTGGTCGCCTCGACCATCAGGTTAAAATTCGCGGCTTTCGGATTGAACCGGGAGAGATTGAAGCACTGTTAACCCAACACCCAGGAGTGCGAGAAAGCATAGTCATCGTCCGTGAAGATCAACCAGGAGATAAACGGCTCGTCGCTTATATCGTCCCCGATCCGGAAAATAACCCGACAATTGGCGATTTACGCCGCTTTATTGCAGAAAAATTACCCAATTACATGATACCTGCGGCGTTCGTAACGCTCGATGCCCTACCGCTCAATCCCAACGGCAAAGTAGACCGTTTTGCTCTGCCTGTACCAGATACGGCTCGACCAGAATTAGAATCAGCGTTTGTCGCTCCTTGCACCCCTACAGAGCAAATTTTGGCTGACATTTTTGCCAAAGTGCTGGAGGTTGAGCAGGTAGGTGCTCATGACAATTTCTTTGAGTTGGGAGGACATTCGTTGCTGGCAACTCAACTAGTTGCTCAGTTGCTCAAAACATTTGAGGTAGAGGTGACAGTTGTTGACCTATTTGAAGCACCTACTGTAACAGGTTTAGCTGAACGCATCGAGAAAATGCAGACTTTGGAGAAGCTTTGGTCTCTTCCTTTGGAGATGGTTGAGGAAAGAGAGGAAATTGAAATATGAGGAGGTAGAGTTGTCTTTTTAAACGCAGAGTAAGCGCAAAGGGAGGCTGAGTTTTGATTCGCTACGAATTCATGGAATTCTGTACAGTACATCTTAATTACGAATTATGCCTTATCTCAAACCCAACGTTATCGTAGAGCCATTATTTAATCAATGGTATGCCTGGTCGTACCTCATCTTCCCAGCAACAGCGGCTCGGTATATTACTGAATCGCATCTCAAAATTATGCAGTCGTTTGTCGATGCTCCACAGGTTCATCAGTCAGCACTGAAAAATCCAGCTATGATGGGCGCTCCCTTTATTAACTATGAGGTTGACCGAGTTCATCAAATAAAAGCTTTGTTAGAAAAAACGAAAGAAGAACAAGCACATCTGGTGCAGCTCAGTCAAGCGATCGCACAGCTAGACACGATGCTAACTGAAGAAGCCAAGGGATATTCCTTAGAACCTCTTTATCAAAACGTTCCTGAAGCATTAAAAGGATATGTAGAGTTAGTTTATGACTCAAACAACCATCCTTCTATTCGCTTTATTGAAGGACTTCTCTATAAAAGTCAGTACTATAATCCTGCATCCCAAACTGTTGCTTTATATTTAGGTCAAGAGGATGAACGTTCCTTTGTCCTCAGTACGCCTCGTTTAAAAGATGAGCGTTATTTACATTTAAATTTTCCCTTCAACGACTCCAGACTCGATCGCCTCTTTCAAATGAGGGATATTCCTCAACCCTATACTCAAATCAAAAATCTGTTGGGGATAGCTGAGGAAGATGAGGCATTATTTTCATTGTTCTTCACCGAAGAACCTCCTCAGAAAGAGCCAAAATATAGCGGTGATTCAGTCAGAATTCGTTACTTCGGTCATGCTTGTGTTTTAATTGAAACTAAAGACATCAGTATTTTATTAGACCCATTAATCAGCTATCAGCATCAAGAGGGCATTCCCCGCTACACCTATGCCGATTTACCGGAAACGATTGACTACGCGCTGATTACCCACAATCATCAAGACCACTGTATGTTTGAAACATTGTTGCAGTTGCGACATAAAATCAAGCATTTAGTGGTGCCGAAGAGTAACAGTGGGGTTTTACTCGATCCTTCTATGAAATTAATCTTAAAAACAATTGGCTTTGCCAATGTTATAGAAATTGACAACCTGGAAGCGATAGACATTAATGAAGGACAGATTGTTGCCTTACCTTTTTTAGGTGAACATGGGGATTTAAATATTAGCGCCAAAGCCGCTTATCTGATTCAATTAAAAGGACAATCTATTCTTTGTCTAGCAGATTCTAATAATATTGAGCCTAAACTTTATGAAACAATTCAAAAAATATTTGGAGATATTGATGTAATTTTTATCGGTATGGAATGTGATGGAGCGCCCTTTAGCTGGGCTTATGGCTCCTTACTCACAAAATCAATACCCAGAAAGATGGGTGCAACTCGGAGATTAGATGGTTCAAATGCTGACAGAGCATTTGAACTTGTCAGTCAATTTAATCCGCAACAGGTTTATGTTTATGCAATGGGACAAGAACCTTGGCTGATCTATATCACATCAATTCAATATACTGAAGAATCTCGTCCTATTATTGAGTCAAATAAGTTAGTAGAAGCGTGTAGAAATCGCAATATTTTTAGCGAACGGCTATTGGGTAAAAAAGAAATTTTATTAGAAAAAAATCCCAAACAAGTACCAAATGTAAAATTTGCTACAAATTATAACAAACACTTAAACGAAAAGAAAGTTACTCAAAGCGTTGATGAGTTTTTAGCTAAACTTAGCCGTCTCGATATCAAGCTTTGGGTAGATGAAGATCGTTTGCGCTGTAACGCTCCAAAAGGAGCGCTGACACCAACTTTAAAAACTCAGCTTTCCGATCGCAAAGCAGAAATTCTGGAGTTTCTGAGCAATAAGTCTAATGGTAGCGAAACGTTAGCGTTACTCAATGCTGACGCGATTCTAGACTCTTCCATTCGCGCTGAATTACTGACCCAGCCGACTGTTGAACCCAGTTGTATATTATTAACTGGAGCGACTGGTTTTGTTGGAGCCTTTTTACTTTACGAACTCCTGCAACAAACTTCCTGCGATGTTTATTGTCTAATTCGTGCCAACAGTACTGAATTAGCTCACAATAAGCTGCGAAACTACCTTGAATCCTATCTACTTTGGGAGGAAGGTTTTAGTAGCAGGATTATTCCAGTTATTGGAGATTTATCACAGCCACTTTTGGGACTTTCTGAGTCACAATTTCACGAGCTTGCTGATACAATTGATGTTATCTATCATAATGGGGCGTGGGTTCATCACGCTTCTCCTTACTCGTTACTCAAAGCCACCAATGTCCTGGGAACTCAAGAAGTATTGAGATTGGCGTGCCAAACGAAAGTGAAGCCAGTTCATTTGATTTCTGCTACCAGCGTGTTCTCAGGAGTTGGTGATTCTGGAGTGAGAGTAGTTCGAGAACAGGATAATATTGATAATGGTCAAGTCCCATTCGGGGGCTATAACCAGAGTAAATGGGTAGCAGAAAAGTTAGTCAACGCTGCACGCGATCGCGGACTTCCAGTTTGTATTTATAGACTCGGACGCATATCAGGACACAGCCTAACGGGTGTCTTTAATGTCAATGACTTTTTGTATAGATTGATTATCGGTTGCGTCCAACTCGGCAGTATTCCCGATGTTGAGTTGATACAGGATATTATTCCTGTAGATTATGCAAGCAAAGCTATTATTCATCTATCGAAACTGCAAAACTCTTGGGGTAAAGCCTTTCACTTGACTCATCCTCAACCAGTTTCCACAAACCTGTTTTTCGAGAAGTTGCGATCGCTTGGCTATCCGATTCAACAAATTTCTTACGATCAATGGCACACTCAACTGTTAAACATTGCACAGAATTCTCCAGAACACGCTTTATATCCTCTAGTTTCTCTGCTCCCTGGTAGAAATAATAATTCCCAAGCACCAACTTCTGATTCAGCAGTTTTAAAATTTGACTTTCAAAATACACTCAATGGTTTAAAAAATACATCCATTACTTGTCCTACTATCGATGATCAATTGCTAAATATTTACTTCTCATACCTCATTAAAAACAATTTTTTAGTACCACCACCCATTAAAAATAGCGCTCAAAAAAGCCACGATGAGTACATTTTCTCAAATTTGACGCTAACACAGAGTTAAGTATAACGGCGTCAACAAATCTAAGCTATGTCATTGTAACTTAAACGAAGTGGAATGTAGACATAATACAAAATCTTGAAAAAAGTGGTTAAGAACCAAAATTTGCCCAAATTATAATTTTTGTATTTTCATTTGAGAAAACACCATGAACAAAACTGACATATCTCCAGAAAGTCGCTATACAGATTACGACCCTTGGGCTTGGTTATACAATAAATCAGAAGCAGAACTAGCCTGTAAAGGGTTACTGCCAAACATAGAGAAATTACTTTTGCCACACCTTTCTAAAGGAGCGAAAATTTTCGATCTCTGCTGCGGTACAGGGCAATTATCGCAAGAGTTAATCGCTAAAGGTTATGAAATTGTTGGACTAGATGGCTCTGAAAAAATGCTGCACTATGCTCGCCAAAATGCACCAGATGCTGAGTTTATTTTAGGTGATGCTCGTGATTTTAAACTTCCTTACACATTTGAAGCTACTATTTGTACTGATTCTGCCCTCAACCACATCATGAGTCTTGAAGAACTCAAAAGTGTTTTTAGTAATGTATATAAGGTCTTGAAAGAAAACGGCCTATTTTTATTTGATATAGGCTTAGAAAAGCGATATGCCAACATCTTTGTTAATGATGGTGAAATGCAAGAAAATTATGCCTGGACTGTGGGCGAAACTTACAATCCAGAAGAAAAAGTTGGTACATTTACAATTACAATGTTCCAGCAAAATGACAATAAATTAGACAAAAAGCCAAACTCAATTAGCTTACTAATAAAAAATTTAAAACGCATAGTTTACAATAAATTTTTGCGTCGCACTAAACCATCAGCTTTATTGCAACTTGTAGAAAAAGACTGGCAACCCTCAGAAATTAATTTTTCAGTCAAGCCTTATTCCAAAACAGAAATTCAGTCAGTTTTGGAAGAAGTAGGGTTTACGTCGCTTAGTATTTATAACTCCAACGGTGAATTAGCAGATCCTGAAAATAATAAGTATGCCTATTTTGTAGGACGTAAACCTTCTGCTTCTCTCAGTTTATCAAAATCAGACTAAAAAATGTAGGTAAATAACACTCCAAAAACATGATAACTAATAAACAAACTTCACCTGTTTCTACAGAGACAAAAGCAGATTTACAACAGAAACATTTACAAGCATTAATCGAACGCTACACCAAACGGACAAAAAAGTCAAAACAAATGACCCAAGCTTACCGTTCGGTTCTAGCAGACCCCAGAGTTCCAGAATGGTTCGATGCTTCCGTTAAAGAGATGTGTTATTTAATCATCAGTCAACAAGCTCAAGGATCTCGAGTTTGGGATATTGATGGAAATGAATATATCGACATCATCATGGGGTTCGGCAGCAATCTTTTAGGGCATAATCCACCATTCGTGAAAGAAGCAATTCAGGAGCAGCTTGAAAAAGGATTTTCCCTAGGCCCACAATCAGAATACGCTGGTGAAGTTGCGGAGTTAATTAGCGAACTGACAGGGATGGAAAGAGTAGCTTTTAGCAATACTGGCACGGAAGCTGTAATGACAGCAATTCGGTTGGCTCGCTCCCATACAAAGCGCAATAAAATTGCTTTATTTACTAGTTCCTATCACGGTCATTCCGATGGTGTTTTAGTCGGATCTCTCGGTCTCAAGTTGCCTAAAATACTTGAAAAGCTAGGTGGTAATATCCTAACTTCTCGTATTAATTCCCTAGCCTTTCCAGCATCTCGTGGCATTCCTTACTCAGTTAGCAAAAATGTTTTAATGCTAGAGTATGGCAACCCTGAATCTCTCAACATTATTAAAGCTAATCAGGGAAAATTAGCAGCAGTTATAGTAGAACCCATCCAGACCGGTAAACCCAATCTACAGCCGAAAGAGTTTCTACATCAACTCAGGCAATTAACTCAAAAATCAGGAATTGCCCTCATTTTTGATGAAATGGTAACAGGCTTCCGTCTTCATCAAGGAGGAGCTCAGGCTTGGTTTGGTGTTGAAGCAGATATCGCTGCTTATGGTAAGGTTGTCGGTGGAGGAATGCCGATTGGAATTATTGCCGGAAAAAGAGCCTACTTGGATCGTATTGATGGGGGTATGTGGAACTATGGAGATGCTTCTTCTCCTGAAGTAGAAAAAACCTTTTTCGCAGGCACTCACTGCAAGCACCCTCTAGCGATCGCAGCGAGTCGAGCAGTACTTAAGTATTTAAAAAATCAGGGACCCAGTCTTCAAGAGCAATTGAACCAAAGAACATCTCAGTTTGTAGAAAGATTAAATATTTACTTTGAAGCCAATAAACTACCAATTCAAATGGCGAATTTTGGCTCTTTCTTTGGTCCTGTATTTACTGAAGATGCTGTCTCCTCAAAAAGTTTTCTTATGGGTTTCGAGCTATTACGTTATCACCTTTTTGATAAAGGTATTTTGCTTAGGGGAGAAGGAGGAGGTTTCTTATCTACTGCTCATACCGATGAAGATATTAACTCGATCCTTAAAGCTATGAAAGACAGCATTACTGAACTACAGGAAGCTGGCTTTTTTCACATCCCGTAACTTAAGCAAACTTCATCATTCTGAGGCATATTCACTAGTCCATCTGAGGGATTTAGTTAGGTCAACAGGGCTATTGATAAATTATTTTTCAACTAAACCCCATTTTGAAATGACCCATAATTCTCTTCCCTCTCAACTTTATCTACTCGTTCCTTGGAACTTACCAATTGAACAACAACTTAGTGAATCAGACCAAGTAAAAACACGTCAAGTACTCAAAAACTTATTGCAAGCTTTAGATGAACTGTCCCATCGGAAAGCCCTTGCCATTATTAATCAAGAATTGGCCAATCTTGATGTCAGCAATATATCTCCTGCCTCAATATCTTCTACTGAAACGTCACTAGAGCCTTGGGAAGTTGAAGACTTTAACCGTTGTTTTAAAGCAACTTACGTCACAACAAAGGAATCAAGCGTCTGTATTGTTTGGGGACTGCTAATCGTTTATAAAACTTTGCTCATACTTGATGAAGATGGTAAAAAATTTGACCCTGATCGAGTCAAGGATCTAAAAGAAGGACTTAAAAGCTATGTTTATCTGTTAGGAAGAGTTTTCAGTTTATCTTTGGAGGAAATCTAATGACTAAAATAGAGACTCAAGTCAAGCTAAAGCAACTTTGGGAGGGATTCCACTGGTTATTTTTTGTGGATGTCCAAGGGCTGATTATCTGTTTGCGACGCTTTGAGATCGAACTTGCAGCAGGTAATCTTTGCCAAGCTGAAGTGGAATTAGGAACGGCAACTAAGTTAATGTTAGCGTCTGGAGCAGCAATGGAACTTGCTGGCAGCTTCAGTAGAAAGGAGTATGAGAATCAAATTATTCCAACTATGAAGCCTCCTCAAGTTGAATCGGAAAACTTTAGCGGATTAATGTCTTGGGATCATGCCTTGCTAATTAAAATTTTGAAAAGACTTAGTCCAGTTTTTCAGGCTCTACCTGTTGAACTCCATACTCAACACAGCCAGTTTGTAAATGCTTATGTTACATTATCGAGTGCTCATACAGCAGTTTGCACTCGATTTGGCGGTGATGAAAAAGGAAGTTTACGTTGTAACAAAAGTACGGCTGTAAGTAAATTAAAGATATTCGCCCAAAATCGCCTAAAGCTTATTGATCCAAATCATAAAGTCACTGATGGGTGATATAGGTATCCTATTTGAGTTGTGAAAGTTGTTGTGTTAATTGTTCTTAGTTATTAGTCCATAGTCATTTGTTCTTTTCGAGAATAATTTAGGATTGCTTTAATTCCATCAAAATGAATTATTATAAAATGGCACTTGCTGGGAGAGTTGCCTTGATACCGGATTTTAACCCATCACAAAGTTATTAACTTTAGCCTAACTAGCGGGTAATTAACTAACTGAAATTAAGATTTACTAAAAATTGATATGAAAAAATTATTGACATTAAGAAAATTCTCATTAATTTATTTCATTGTTATGGTCGTTATCATAGCTGGGTCAGTAATTACAACCTCCATATATCGAAGTTATCCTTATACCTATACACCTCCGGCTATAAACTCACCTGTACCAGCACCCGTTTATCCTCAGTTCATTTCATCGGCTAACCTCTCTGTTCGTAAGAATGTTGTTGACCTCACATCAAAGGAAAAAGCCGTTTTTGTCAAAGCGGTTCATGCCCTAAAAAACACAATTCCACAAGGGAGTAAGCTCAGTATTTATGACCAATTAGTTTTAGAACACGTTCTCACAATGGGTTTTAGTTTATCTAGCGGAGCTAAAGGTTCAGCTAAAGTCAACCCAGCCCATGGGAAGCCTGCATTTCTGCCTTGGCATCGTCAATTTTTGCGGGTATTTGAACAAGCTTTACAAGCAATTGATCCCAGCGTAACTGTTCCTTACTGGGATTGGACAGACCCCAAAGCACTTGAGATTATTCTTCAAGACGACTTTCTAGGATCGCGAGGACAAGGAGTGACTATTGAAATTCCAGGTGCGGGAACGTTCCAAGGAGGTTTAGTTTCCTCCGGTCCATTTGCTGAGTGGACATTGAATGAGAAAATTCATTTTGATCCCATTACTGGAAAGTCATTAGGTCCGAAACTCAAGCGATTTACTAAATTACCACCTTGCGATAAATATCCTATACCTAAAGCGAAAGTAGAAAAACTCTTTGAGTTCGATAATTATGAAATTTTTAACGCTCTTTTAGAAGGAGCATTAAAGTTGGATGAGAAAAACAATTGGGTTGAGGGATGGGAACTTCACGCTTATATCCATTCACTTATTGGTGGTAGTCTTGTTGACAAGCTCGAACCAAACCGTGTACCCCAGCAAACTCAAATTTTAGGGACAATGGACAGTATTCCCAGTTCTCCCTACGATCCAATATTCTGGTTAAATCATGCTAACGTAGACCGCCTTTGGGCTGAATGGCAAGATCGAGGACACACCAGTAGCCGTTTTTATCCATCTAAAGGTATGCCATTTGGACACAACTTGCACGACCTAATGTGGCCTTGGGATAAGGGTTTGTCCATACCAGGAAATGTTGGCTCTGAAGATATCGCTTCTTTAGTGTCAAGTATCCAATCTAATGTAGTGGTCACGCCTATGGACGTTCTAGATTTCAGGAAACTGGGTTATACATACGATACAACTCGTCTAGTTCCAAAAACCTAAAACGACTTAAGTTATAGTTAATTTTTTTTAGTTGATCTGCAAATATGGAAATAAAACAGACTCATAAAACTCACCTTATAGATTGCCGTTTTTGCTCTTTGGTTTCTAAAGCTAACGGAGAAGACCCAATTGGTACAGCAGGTACTTGCGACCATTGGCTGATCATGGAAACTCCACAACCTTGGCCGGAAGAAGTCTTTGAGGAAAATCCAACTATCCAATCATTGATAGGTTTATTCCAAGAGTTAGTTTTTCAGCATGGGATTAATTTAAAACCGATACTAATTGCTCCCGATCGCGAGTATTCTTATGCTGGTTTTACCCGTGTATTATACTACTATCGCCCTGCAAGGCTGTTTTCTCAATTTGAGAAACAGGAATTTATTGTTCCAGAAAACAAAGCTGCTGCTCTAGTGACGGCAATATTCAAGCAGTTAATGGAACAACCCAATGATTTATCAGAATTTCAGCAATATCAACAACAAACAAGTCACATTCGCGAACTCATGGTTTGCACCCATACTCAAGTAGACCTCGCCTGTGGCAGATTTGGGACTCCTATATATCGACAATTACGGAAAAAATATGCTCCTGCTTCCAACGGAAAGTTAAGAGTCTGGCAAACAACTCATTTTGGCGGTCATCAGTTTGCTCCTACCTTAATTGATTTACCTCAAGGATTATTGTGGGGACATCTAGAGCCAGATGTATTGGATTTACTGGTACAGCGAAATGCTTCAGTCTCTGGCTTGCGTCAATACTACCGAGGATGGACTGGTTTAAGTAAATTTGAGCAAATTGCCGAGGGCGAAATTTGGATAAAGTCTGGCTGGAGTTGGTTAGATTACTTGAAAGCAGGTAAAGTGCTAGCTATAGAAGAAGTAGCTGAAGGGCAGAATGCAAATTGGGCAGAAGTTCGGATTGATTTTGCTGCAACTGATGGTAATACAACAGGTGCGTATGAAGCCAGAATTGAAGTTTGTAGTGAGGTTATGAGTGCATACAACTCAGCAAAAGAAATGGAATTAGAAGCAGTAAAGCAGTATCATGTTAGCCGTTTTGTTAAGGTTGAGTAATTAAATGACTGCTCAAAAACAATCTAAAATTACAAACGAAATCCTTCAAGGCAATCTAATTAAATTGATGTTTAAGTTATCAATTCCTAGTATTCTGGGAACACTGATGGTTAGTTTAAACTCTTTTATCGATGCTTTGTTTGCAGGAAGATTTCTTAATGAAACAGCTTTGGCTGGCATCTTACTTGCACTACCATTTACAAGTATAGTAGAAGGATTTGCTGCCTTGATTGGGGTAGGTTCTGCTTCTGTTCTCAGTCGAGCTATTGGGTCTGGAGATATTAAAACTCAATCTAAAATATTTGGCAACCTCATAATTATGAGTGTTGTAATTTCATTTTTTATTACAATTATTGGCTATGTATTTGGTAAAGAATTAATTGCATTCATGGGAGGAAGTGGTCAAGTAGCTTTAGAAGGGACGAAATATTTGAAGACTTATATACTAGGTTCTGTTTTCTTCATTGGAGGAACAGCTTGTGGTGAAATCATAAGTTCAGAGGGACAAATTAGATTAACCACAATATCTATGTCGATTTTTGTAATCATTAACATATTATTAAATTATATATTTCTTACTGTATTTCATTGGGGAACCTCAGGGATTGCCCTTGCCACAATTATTGCAATGGTTTTTTCTAGTATTGTGAACTTAGCTTATTTTATTTTTGGTAAAAGTTTTATATCAGTGAATCTTAAAAAATTAGCGATCGCAATAGATTTACTACCCGCAACATTGTCAGTAGGAATGTCATCACTATTTGCTCCAGTTATGATGTTGGCTCAAGGGTTTGTAGTTTTTAATTCAATTTCTTACTATGGAACAAACAATGACATTGCTTTTTTTGGTGCAACACAAAAAGTAACTTCATTAGTATTTATTCCTGTTGTCGGTTTTGCACAAGCATTACAACCAATAATTGGTATGAATTATGGGGCAAAAAATCATAGGAGGATCAAAAAAGCCTACTTAACTTTTGCAATTATTGGAACTATTTTATTACTATTAATTTGGCTACCTCTACAACTCTCTCCAAGGACATTTTTGGGTATAATTCTACCAAGTGTTAATTTTACAGAAGATGATATCTTCAATTTTAGACTTCTCAGCATATTAGCACCAGTATGGCCTTTAGCATCCTTTAGTAATACTCTTTTTCAATCTATAGGTAAAGGTAAAACTATATTAGTAGTTCTTTTATTAAGAACTATATGTTTATATGTACCAATGGTGTTATTTTATTCAAGGATATATGGATTAAAAGGTATATATTATGGAATGCTTTTTGCAGATGTAATATTTATGTTTATTGTGTTTATTCTAACTGTTTTAGAATTCCAGTCTTTAAGTAAACTAAAAGTTGAATAATACAAATTATAAGTTATCTAAAAATAGTTTCGTAGGTTTTAAAGTTTTTTTAACTCAAAAAAAGTAAAAGAGATATTAAATCAAGCTTATGCATTATTGTTCAAAGAGATTTATAAAGTTTCTGATAGTAGGGGGAATCAATACACTTTTTGGTTACTCGATATTTGTTATGTTAATTTTATTAAACTTTCGCTATGAAATGGCAGTATTAATATCAACTACGTGTGGAGTATTATTTAATTTTAAAACTACAGGAACTTTCGTTTTCAAAAACAAAAATAACAAATTAATTTTTAAGTTTATACTAGTCTATATTATCATATACTTACTACAATTATTTTTGCTAAAACAATTATTAGCTTACAAAATTAATCTTTTTGTAGCAGAAGCTTTAATTCTATTTCCTCTTGCTTTAGTCTCATATACATTAAATAAAATATTTGTTTTCCCAAAATATAAACAAATAAAAATGTAAATTATCCAGATACTATCTGCAAAAATTAAAAATTACGGAGGACTTAACATTGGCTTATATTTCTGTTGTCATTCCTGTCTATAAAGCTGAAGGTTGTTTACATGAGCTTTATCAAAGATTAAAAGCCTCTATTGAAATTATTTCTGAAGACTTTGAGATAATTTTAGTTGAGGATTGTGGAGGCGATCGCTCCTGGGAAATCATACTAGAATTAGCTAATAAAGATCCACGAATTAAAGGGATTCAATTTAGTCGTAACTTTGGTGAGCAATATGGTATTACAGCTGGCTTAGATCACTGTAATGCAGAGTGGGTTGTAATTATGGACTGTGACTTGCAGGATCGTCCTGAAGAAATTCCTCGTTTATACGCTAAAGCACAAGAAGGCTATGATATAGTATTAGCTAAGAGAGGTAAGCGAAAAGACCCTATTCTGAAGCGCCTTACTTCCTCGCTATTTTATAAAGTTTTCAACTATCTAGCAGATATTAATTACGATGGACAAGTTAACAACTTTCGTATTGTTTCTAGGAAAGTTGTAGACAGTTTTCGTGTCTTGCGTGAACAACTAAGATTTTTTAGTCTTTTGGTACAGTGGATTGGTTTTCCTACTGCTAGTATTGACGTTCAACATGGTAGTCGGTTCGCCGGAAAAAGTACATACACCTTTAAGAAATTGTGGAAAATGGGAAGCGAAACTTTAGTTGCTTATTCTGATAAACCTCTGCGATTATCAATCAAGCTGGGTTTCTTAATATCTTTCCTAGCTTTTCTATATGGCACTTATACTTTTATTGATGCCTTACTTTACGGAACAACCGTTACAGGCTGGACTAGCGTGATTGTTTCTTTGTATTTTCTCTGTGGAATTATTATTGCTTTTTTAGGAATCATTGGTCTTTACTTAGGTAAAACTTTTGATGAGACAAAAAAAAGACCACTTTATATCATTAGACAATATTCGGATAGTAAGGACAGCAGTGCATCAAGGTTATATTTAAGTAACCGTTCAGGGAGGTAACGAGACAATGAAAGTTACAGGCGATTTGAAAGAAAATCAGACTAGCATTCAGCAATATCAATTAATTGATTTGCCAAAGATTACTGATCCTCGTGGCAATTTGACTTTTATTGAAGCGAATAGACATATCCCTTTTGAGATAAAAAGAGTTTTTTACCTTTATGATGTGCCTATTAGCGAAGAAAGAGCCGGACATGCTCATCGCGAGTTACAGCAATTTGTAGTGGCAATATCAGGTAGCTTCGATGTAAAAATTAATGACGGTTATCAAGAGAAAAAATATCACATGAATTGCTCACACTCTGGTCTTTATTTCGGCTCGATGATCTGGTGTGAAATTAATAATTTTTCGTCGGAAGCGGTCTGTATGGTTTTGGCATCAGATTTTTATGACGAATCTGATTATTATCGCAACTACAAAGATTTTGTTAATGCTATAAAAGGCAGCTAATGAAAATATCGTTTCTTGATTTAAAGGCATCTTGTTTAGAAATAAGACAAGAATTAGATGAAGCCTATAGAAAATTTATCGAGTCTGGCTGGTACATTCTTGGGCAAGAGTTAGAAGCTTTTGAAGCAGAATTCGCCTCTTATTGTAATGTCCAGCACTGCATTGGTGTCGGAAACGGTTTGGATGCACTACATCTGATATTAAGAGCAATGAATATTGGCTTAGGTGATGAAGTAATTGTTCCAGCCAACACTTACATTGCGACTTGGCTAGCAATTTCTCATGCAGGAGCTACACCAGTTCCTGTTGAACCTAATGAAAAAACTTACAATATAGAACCAAAGAATATTGAAGTAGCAATTACTTCTAAAACAAAAGCAATTCTAGCAGTTCATCTTTACGGTCAACCTGCTGATATGGATTCGATTAACGAGATTGCTGCACGATATGAACTTAAGGTAATTGAAGATGCTGCACAAGCTCATGGCGCACGTTACAAAGGGAGAAGAGTTGGTAGTTTAGGAGATGCAGCGGGCTTTAGTTTTTATCCAACTAAGAATCTAGGAGCATTAGGAGATGGTGGAGCAGTAACAACAAATGATGGTGAACTAGCAGATAAAATTAACCTGCTGCGAAACTATGGTTCTCATGTTAAATATTTGAATGAAATTAAAGGTTTTAACAGCAGGCTTGATGAATTACAAGCGGCATTTTTAAGAGTGAAGTTAGCAAAACTGGATAAGTGGAATGCTCATCGGGAGGAATTAGCAAAGTATTACATAGACAAACTGACTGACATTACTGAATTAATGGTTCCTTTTGTACCTACTTGGGCAGAGCCAGTGTGGCACTTGTTTGTAGTGCGCCATCCCAAGCGGGATATTCTCAAGCAGCATTTAAAAATATGCGGAATTGATTCACTGATTCACTACCCTATTCCTCCTCATTTATCAGATGCTTACGCAGAAAATCAATGGGGAATAGGTAGTTTTCCGATCACAGAACAGATGTCTCAAGAGGTACTAAGTTTACCAATTAGTCCTCATATAACGCACAAAACGATTAATAATGTTGCGGAGGTTTTACAAGTGTATACCAAAACGGGATGAAACAGAACTATGAGAAGCGATATTTTTAGTCTATGAGGATTGTAAAATGAAGGGCATCATTTTAGCTGGTGGCTCTGGTACACGTCTTTATCCTTTAACTTATGTTGTCAGTAAACAATTAATGTGTGTTTACGACAAACCAATGATTTACTATCCTTTGTCGGTATTAATGTTGGCTGGAATTCGAGAGATTTTGATTATTTCTAGTCCTACAGATTTGCCTCTTTTTCAGCAACTTCTTAAGGATGGTAGTCAATGGGGCCTCAAGTTTAATTATGTTGAGCAAGCTAAACCAGAAGGTTTAGCTCAAGCCTTTATATTGGGCAAAGATTTTATTGACAATGAACCAGTATGCTTGATTTTGGGAGACAACATCTTTTATGGAGACGGTTTAACTGAAATACTTACTCGCGCTGCCACTCTTTGTCAAGGAGGGTTAGTGTTCGGTTATAAGGTAAAAGAACCTCAAAACTACGGCGTGATTGAATTTGATGCCTACGGACAAGCAATTAGTATTGAGGAGAAACCAATAATTCCTAAATCCAAATATGCTATACCTGGGATCTACTTTTATGATTCCCAAGTTACTAAAATTGCTGCTAGTCTCAAGCCTTCCCCTCGAAATGAGTTAGAAATTACTGATTTGAATTTAGTTTACCTTCGTCGAGGTCAACTGCAAGTGGAAATACTGGGTCGAGGATATGCTTGGCTAGACACTGGTACACACGAATCATTGCATCAGGCGGCCAACTTTATCCAGATCCTAGAACAACGACAGGGATTCAAAATAGCTTGTGTTGAAGAGATTGCATATCGCAAAGGATATATTGACTCAGTTCAGGTTGGTAACATAGCTGAATCTATGGCTAAAAGTAGCTATGGTCATTACTTGATGCAAATTTTAGATGATGAGACTGACTCTAATTTCAGAAAAAAGAGTATAAAACAAGAGCAATTAGTGTTTTAGAGCAAAAATTTTCTGAGGCTAGACGAACGTGGCTTTTTTTGAAAGTTATAACGAAAGAGCTTTTTTGGACAAAGTAGGAATATCATATCGCGTTTAATATTGGTGGAGGATTAAATAACAAACTTTACCTCTATGAAGCAACTCAACTTTGTCAAGAAATTAGCGGAAATAAAATTTCTATTACTCCTGTTTTTGAAACTCGCGTTGGCGATGTCCCAATTTTTATTAGACAACATCTTTTTATGATTAAAAACGAGATCGAATACCAAAAGATGGCCGAAGTAGAGGAAACTCTGTGGTGGTATCGAGCGCTCCATGAATTAGTACTCGCTACACTTTTGAAGTTATCGAACGATAGAGCATTTACCATTCTCGATGCAGGTGCAGGAACGGGAGGACTGCTCAGCTTTCTAAAGCAGCATGGATACTATCAGCTTCGTGGATTTGATATATCTCCCTATGCTATCGACTATGCGCGAAGGAAGGGTATCTCGCTTGAGCTTAGTAGCCTACAAGAGATGTCACAACGAATTACGCCTCAATCTATCGACTGTATTATCTGTAATGATGTGCTCTGCTATCTGTCTCTAACCGAGCGAGAAGATGTTGCTCGTCAGTTTTACAACGCACTAACTCCAGACGGATATGTACTTTGCAATCTTCCTTCAGGGCAGGCATTTCGTGGCATTCATGATATAAGTGTTGGCATCTTATCGAGAGTAAATCAAAACGACATTCCTACGTTTTTCCCCTCTCATCTGTTCTCAATACATACAACCTTTTTTTGGCCATTTCTCCTTTCTCCGCTCATTTATATTGTTCGGGTTGCACAACGTATTCGACTGCGATATGGAACAAAGACGATATCCTCTGATGTTTCATTACCCCATCTCGTTATTAACGAAATTTTATATCGATTAACAGCGTTTGAAAACAGATTTTTCTCATACAAGCCTTTTGGAAGCTCTCTATTTATTGTGGCTCAGAAACGTCTGTTATCGTAAAAGATAACCATAATCAGTAGACTGAAAAGACCTTTACCAATAATAAAATATCTAGCCGTCGCTTTCGTCCTCAAGGCATTATTTTTATGAAGGGAATCGAAGATGATTAACTCAAAAAAATCAATCATTTTTTTGCAAAGTGATGTGGCTATATTATGTTACTTATCATTAGCAAAATTATTACTGCATTTTCTCACAAATGGACAATATGGTTACTTTTTTGATGAATTTTACTTTATCGCTGGTGGCGAACATCTTGATTGGGGCTTTCCCGATCATCCACCTTTAGTTTTTGCAATCGCTAATATCAGCCGTTGGCTGTTGGGAGATTCACTTTTCGCGCTTCGCTTCTTTGCTGCCGTAGCTGGAAGCCTAACTGTCTTGTTCACAGGACTAATGGTACGTGAACTTGGTGGTGGTCGATTTGCTCAGTGCCTAGCAGCGTTCTGTGTAATCGTATCACCGATGTATTTGTGGCATCACACAGTGCTGACAATGAATGCATTTGAGCCACTAATTTGGTTGCTGTGTACTTATATTACGATTCTCATTGTTAAGCATAACTCTCCTAAACTTTGGTTGCTAGTTGGTTTAATAGTAGGTATTGGATGGCTCAACAAATATTCAATTGTTTTCTTTTGCTTTGGTTTATTAGTTGGCTTATTGATTACTTCAAACCGACAGCTTTTACTTACTCGATACATTTGGATAGCTGGCTTAATTGCATTTACAATTGCTTTACCAAATCTAATTTGGCAAACTACACATGGTTGGCCTTTTTTTGAGATACAAAAAGCACTTAAAGCAGATTATCAGGTCGATTTTTGGATATCTACTATTAATTTCACCCTACAACAGATATTCCAGATGCATCCCCTGACGTTTCCAATTACATTAGCAGGATTTTACTATTATTTCAGAGACAAAGAAGGTAAATCATATCGTTTTATAGGATGGTTATGTATTGTTGTTTTTGGACTACTGATAATTCTTGAAGCCAGAGAAATTTATTATTTAGCTCCTATCTATCCATTGCTTTGGGCATCTGGGGCAGTCCAAGTTGAGAAGTTGATTTACAATCGCAGGCGTTTAAAATCTATTATTTTAGCTGTTCTAATTACTGGTGGTATTATAACAATGCCTGCCTCACTTCCTGTCCTGCCCTTAGAAACCTTCATCAGCTACTCACGTTTCTCACGCTATTTATTGCCGATTTGGGAATATCCCTTCATGCTAGAGCCAAAACAGGTGACGGCACCACACAGATGGACACTTGGTTGGCAGGAAGCTGTCGCGACAGTGGCTAAAGTTTACCATAGCCTTTTGCCAAGCGAGCAAGCAAAATGTGCCATTTTAGCTTGGGACTACAATTATGCTGGGGCGATTGATGTTTTAGGTGGAGCCTATGATTTGCCAAAATCAATCAGTGGCGATATAGGTTATTATTTCTGGGGACCAAGAAAATATTCTGGTGAGATTGTGATTAGTGTTGGAGGTGATTTAAATTACTTAAAACAGCTATTCAATCAAGTTAATCAAGTAGCTATGATAACCAATCAAAAAGTTGGAAAAAGTAGTAATACACCGATTTATCTGTGTAGACAAATCAAAATTCCTCTAGAGCAAAGCTGGTTAAATTTTAGAAATCATTGGTGAAGGAACTGTAATTTTTCAAACTTTTTTATTTTGAGTCTAGGCATAGAAAGACACATGAACTTATTCGCGAGTTATTATCCCGAATAAAAATACAGCTTTATGAATCCTTCAATAGCTTTGAGGCTATTTTGCGGGTGTTTTTTGTCTAAGTCCTATTAGTCCGAACTCGATCTAATTTGTCCCATATCTTCAGACCAGAGACGCTGCATTTCTTCGCAGTTTGCCAGCAACTCCTCCAACTTACCACTCGCTTCAACTCGACCATCTTTGAGGACAATAATTTGATCGGCTTGATGTAAAGCGATTTGACGATGAGAGACAGTTAAACAGGTAAAATTTTCCGTTGCCAACAGACGCTGCCATAAAGTGCGTTCTGTTTCCACATCCAAAGCACTAGACAAATCATCAAAAACCAACAACTCAGACTGGCGGACAAACATCCGCGCCGCAGCCGCACGCTGAATCTGACCACCAGAAAGTTTTGTTCCCCTTGGCCCGACAATAGTATCTAAGCCATTTTCTAAATTGGCAACATCTTTTTCCATCACCGCCAAATGAATAGCACCTGCCAAATCCACTACATCCTCCGGCAGTCCCATCAAAATGTTATCGCGTACCGTTTCGCTAAAAAGTTGCGGAACTTGGGCAGTATAAGCACTACGGGGTGGGACAAAAAAAGCGGCTGGGTCTGCAACTTGCTGATTATTCCAGAAAATCTCTCCTGCTTGTTTGGGTAAAAGCCCCAAAAGCACGCGCAATAAAGTACTCTTACCCGAACCAATGCGCCCGGTAATTACCGTCAGAGTACCCCTTTTCAAAGTCAGACTCACATGGGCAATACCGCACTCTGTACCAGGGTAGTGATAGCTCAAGTTCCTGAGTGCCAGCGTTTCTAAACGATGTTGCCCAGTCTTGGGAGTGTAAGGCAACTGGGGTAATTTACCCCGAAGATAAACTTTTTCGTGTTTGACTAAACTTAGAGGTGGCACACCAGGAATGAGTTCGGCCAGTCGGAGTAGGGAAACCTCAGTTTGGTAGTAACCTGTTAAAGACTCACTGAAAAATCCTGCGATCGCTGCAAACTCCCCCAAATATGAAACAAATAAAGCAAAATCACCGACTGTTAAAGTCGTTCCTGTTTTAATTTGCATCATCCCAGCCGCCGCCAGCAGCAAGATGGCTGTGCCCAGATTTGCTATATTTGTCAAAAACGAATACAGTACCTGTCCGAGTAACAAATCTTTGAGAGCGGCTTGGCGGCGAACTTCATTCACTTTCTCAAAGTATTCCACAACACGCTTCTCACTCCCAGCAACCTGAATTGCTTGTACTGCTGTGAAAATCTCGCCTAATAACCCCGTCACTCCCCCAATGGCTTCCTGATTTGCTTGTCGGTATTTGCGGATGCGCTTACTGGCTAAATTGATGGTTGCGATCGTCACTACTAAAGGTGCAAATACTATCAGTGCTAACAAGAGATTAACGCGAGCTAGGATAATTAAGCCGATGGTAATTGCTAGCCCCTGAGCAATTGGGTCGAAAGAAAAGGTCAAAAAATCGAGGATGGCTTGGATATCATCACGAAAACGGGAAATCGCTTCTCCAGATGAGCTTGGTAATGCTTGTGCGCCTGGTCGTTCCCAGATGCGAGCGAGTAAATGCTTGCGGAGCAGAGTTGCAACATGCATCCGAAACACACCATCAGCTGTGACACCAATCAACATAAATGTTTGCTGTGTGATAACACTCCCAACCAACAAAGCCAGCAATGTCCAAACGTTTAACCCTGCGGCTGTTTTGACTGTGATGGTATCGAAAATCTGGCGGATAATCAGTCCGGGTATCAAGAGAAAGAAATAAAATAGACCACTCGCTAACAACCCGTTGGTTAAGTAAAATAAAGGTTTGTAGCGAATTAACTCCAGTAAATACCGCCAAGTTGGGATGGAAGATGCAGTTTTTGTTCTCATGCCAAAGCTTCCTCTAACCCGATTTGCAGTAATTGGGCAAAGCGGGAGTCAGGGTTAGTAGCTAATTCCTGGCGCTGACCGCACTCTAGACAATGACCGTCTTCTAAAATCATGATTTGATCGGCTCGCTTTACTGTTGCTAAACGATGAGCAATAATGATGGCAGTTCTCCCAACGAGTAGGCGATCAATCGCTTTTTCTAACAAATGCTCTGTAACCGGGTCGAGGCGGGATGAGGCTTCGTCCAAAATTACCAAACCAGGGTTTTTGAGAAACACCCGCACAAATGCCAATAACTGCGCCTGTCCTGCTGATAGTCCGCTACCACCAGGAGCGAGTAAAGTGTCTAAACCGCTAGGGAGAGATTCATACCAGTCCCATAAGCCAACTTCCTGAATAACTGACTCTATGCGTTGATCGGGGATAGATGACTCAAACAAAGTGAGATTATCGCGGACACTGGCGTGGAAAAGTTGAATTTCTTGCGTTACCATACCGACGTGTTCCCGCAGTGTAGCCAAAGGTATATCGAGTAAGTTGACCCCGCCTAAACGAATTGTTCCTTGTGTGGGGTCGTAAAGTCGCAGCAGAAGGCGGGTGATAGTAGTCTTGCCACTGCCTGTGCGACCAAGTAGACCGAGAATGGTATCAGGCAACAAGGAAAATGAGACATCGCGCAATACTAAATCCGGTTGTGTTGCGATCGCATCTCTGTCAGGAGTAGGATAACGAAAGTCAACATTCTCGAATCTTACGCTCAATGCCTTATCTGGAAGAGTTGTTTGACCAATATCTGGAAGACGACTTTGGGTTGTGAGTAATTCTCGTACCCGAATTAAAGCAGCTTCAGCTTCTTGTAAATCTTGAACTTGGCGACCAAATTGTTGAATTGGTTGTTCCAATAACTCGATGTAGCGATAGATGAGATAAACTGTGCCGATCGCAAATGCGTTATTGAAAAAAAGCACGATGCTCATCCCCAAAATCACTGTTTTTCCCAGAGTAAAGAAAACACTCCAAGCGCTAAATACTCCAAGACCAAAGGTCTGTGATTTAACCAACTTGGGAAACAAATCTCGTGAGCGTTCGTAGAAACGGTGCATGACGTAGGCTGACGCACCAGAGGAACGCACATCTTCTGTACCAGAGAGTCGCTCTGCCAAAAAACCAAATAAAGCTGCACTGGAGGCACGTTCCGCTTGAAAATAAGGAATGACTATATTATTGAAATGATTAAAAGTAAACAAAAGGATGACTACCATTGCGATCGCTGTTAGCCCTATTCGCCAGTCAATATGAAACAGGGCAATAAAAACACCCACAGCAAAGATACTGTTACCCACAAAGTCGATGGCGAACCGAGAAAAAAAGTCATTCAATTGGCTGACATCACCATCTATGCGTTCGATTAAAGCCCCTGGTGTTTGGTTATTGTGAAAGGACATATCGAGTTGCAAGCAGTGCAGCGTCAGATTCGCCCGCAGTCGGTTTGTGGCTCGTAGGCCAATATCTGCTGCTAGATAGGTTTCTAATAAAGAAATTAGCCCAGTTGCTAAGGCTATTCCTAAAAAAAGCAACGCTAATTGGATTAGTCGAGAAAATTTTGCCCCAGCGTAGGCGTAGCCCGTCGTAGACATCGCTGTATCAATAAACGTTGCTAAAATCTGAGGATTAAGCAACCGTAAGCCAATACCAATCAGCAAGAGAATTAGTAGCAAAAGTGACTTATGCCACAGGGGTTGGAGATACCTGAGTAAAATGGAAATATAGTAACTGCAAGAGCTTTGCATAGTCTTAATTAATCATTCTTTTGGTTACATTGGCATCACTCAATTTTGCAATTTTTTTTACATTACTCCTTGTTTTCATCACTAATAAATAGAATGTCTGCATCAATTTTGTCTATAACTTCAATGGTATATGAAGGCAACTCATTTAGATTGCTGGAAATTGGTTTTAGGTGTACACCAATATAATTCAAAATTTGAAAGTAATTTTCATCTTTCGGCTTAATCCAAAAACTAGAATCATCAGATTCAATGACGGAGATATCTTTTACTTATAACGTGTTGCTCATATTTTGTCGTATTTTTTACACTCCTTTTTGATATTGGGCAAGAATTTATTCTGCTTTTTCATCCTGACCTACTAATTGAGCAACAGCAGCTCCTGTCACCAAACTGAATATCACACCAATTTTGGCAATTGGGAATCCACATCCGGGCTTTGACTACTGGATTGAGGGTATTCTTGCTGGTTCTCTACAGTGTCAGGCATGGACACAGTTGAACCATCTATCACTTTTACATTGCGACCACACCATAAATGTTCTTCTGTCATTTTTTCGTCTAGATTTTGTGCTGAGTAATTGAAAAGTTTCTCCAGTAATTTCTCCGGCAATCTCGACCGTGCTTGGCAGTAAGCACTTGTATCAGTTTAAGGGATTTCTACGTCTTCCTCTACCAAATGAGCAATTATTTTACTCACGGCATTATGGCAAGTTTTGTCAGTATCCAAAACCTGAGATAAAAATGCCCAAAGCGTTACTATTGGATCAAATAATCGTCTATAGTATCTAGTTTTTAGCTCCAAGAGTGCTTGCTCAATTACACTTGTTGGTAACAGTTCTTTAAAAGGTAATCCCAAAGATGAATTAAATTTATCCTTGAGGATTTGTACTCGTAGTGTCACAGTAGTATTTATGATGTTTGCTTGCTCGTCTCAAAGTAAGTATGGAATGAACCAGTAAGCTTTTCCTACCTAAAAATTTTTTGGACAACTCCTACATCTTTGCACTGGCTAGAGTCAGGCACGGTGTAGTTTACCGCCGCAGGCATCCCAACAGGCGGGCGGTTACGCCCGCAGCAAACTTCATTAGCGATCGCAACACTTCATCAAGGACAATCCCCTGCCCCGTCCCGACACTGTTTATAGCTTTAAAATCTGTAGCGCTTACCCTGTATAGCTTAGAGCTTTTCTTAGTGCAATTCGAGTCAGTAGTAGATACCGTTAAGGCAGCATACAACAAAGTGCCAGAACTCAAAGTTCAAACCATCTACACACCAAAAAAACCAGATGCTCCTTATCAACTCAACCTCGAACCTCCACAAGGCGAAACCACAGAAGTCTATGTCAATCCCTACACTGGCGCAATTATAGGCAGCCGTATTAGCGATCGCACATTCACGACATTCACCCTTGAACTACATGAACAACTGCTCGCTGGCGAAACTGGAACTCAAATAATGGGAGTAGCTGCACTATTACTATTCATCCTCAGCCTTACAGGTATCATCCTCTGGCCCGGATGGAGAAAACTCATTTCTGGTTTTAAGATCAAATGGAAAAATGCACATCCCAAACGAGTCAACTTTGATATCCATAAAGTAGCAGGAATTATTGCTGCTGTGTTTCTGACTTTCACAGGGTTTACTGGATTCTATTTGAATTTTAGAGGCTTCGTTACACCGATTATTTATACTGTTACTTTCACTCCTAATCCACCTGACCCGGTTTCCCAACCCATTGCTGGCTCAACGGCGTTAAGCCTAACACAATTGCTGCAACTCGCAGATGCCGCCCTACCAAACACCGTTACCACTGCTGTTTATTTACCTCAGACCCCGGAAGCAGCTATCTATATACGTAAGAAATATTCTCATGAAGAGGCAATCTTAGGTCGTTCAGGTGTGTACCTAGACCAATACACAGGTAAGACTATTCAGATCGAAGATGCACTCAAGAAATCTCTGGGCGACAAAGTTTTAGACTCATTTATACTATTGCATTTTGGTACTTTTGGCGGCTTACCAACACGTATACTCTACATCTTCGTGGGACTTGCACCATTAATTCTGTTTGTTACTGGTTGTGTGATGTGGTGGTATCGTTATCGGGCAAAAACTGTAGTTAGCCGCACAATAGATATATCACAGTCAGGTCAAAATTAACTGACAATTGATAGTGACAAAAAAAGGAGACGAGTCTGCCTCCCAAACTTGTGATGCGTAGACGTAGTCATCTGTAGGCGATCGCGTAGCGTCTCCAAAGGAGAATCGCATCCAACAGACCTTAGTTAGTACCCCAAAAAGGCGATCGCACTACTCAAAGCGTTGAATGATTAGGCCATGCCGTTCGCGGAGCGTCTCGTAGAGAAGGCTAGCTACGGCTACGCATAGAGTACCCAACAAGGGCGATGCTTTTGGCATCGCCCTTTGGTGTATACAATCTCAGTTGTCAGTTAGTTTCGACCTGACTGTGACATTTCTAGTGAGCGATCGCCTACACTAGTTTTAGCCCGATAACGATACCGCCACATCACAAAGCTAGTAATAAACAAAATTAACGGTGCAAGTCCAACAAAGACGTAGAAAATTCGGGATGGCAGTCCCCAGAAAGTACCGTAGTGGAGAGGGACAAAGGAGTTGATGATGCGATCGCCTAATGATACCTTCAAAGAACTATCTACTCGCAAAACCTTACCACTGTACTGGTCGAGATAAACAGTGCTTTCACCAGAGTCTACATCTTCTTGGGTCAGCTTAAAGCTAACTGTTAAGGCTTCTTCTGGTTTACTTGGAAAGTAAATTCTCCTGGGCGATGCATCCGGTAAGGCAGCTTGAGCAGTTTCTAATTGTTCCTTTAGTCCTAGCGCAGACTTACCAGCAATGGGAATAGATACCGGAGTTGGTTGCTCTTTGCTGAAGGTAGCTGCGTAAATCATTGGGTTGATGAACTCACTGAAGCTCCAGCAAAATCCTGTAAAGAATGCAAATATCAGAAATACTGCTGCGACAACGCCAGCAACTTTGTGAACATCAAAGTTAACCCGTTTGGGATGAGCATTCCACTTAATTTTGAAGCCAGAAATCAACCTGCGCCAACCGGGCCAAAGGATAATGCCTGTAATGCTCATGAAGGACATCAGTAAACCAATAATGCCCACAAACTTATAGCCAATGTCACCGCCTAAAAGAGTATAATGGAGTGGGTAGGCGATTTCATAAAACTTACTCACAAAACTTGGCTTTAAGTTATTGCCGAGAATCGCTCCTGTGTAAGGGTTAACGTAGTTTTCTGTCCAGTCATTTTCCTTGGTTTTCAGCACAACATTCATCGGCTCATTTGGCTTTGAGGGCAGATAAATCGTCTGAAGAGTTGCATCTGGTTGATCTGCATATGTCTTTTTCACCGTGTTAAGGACAACCTCAATTGGCAGTTGTTTACCTTGAGGAGTAATTGTGCTAATTCGGCGCTGCTGATCGAAGCTGTTAATTTCTGAGTGGAAGACCAATATAGAGCCAGTCAAGCCAACGATAATTGCAATCAGTCCTACAGCTAAACCAATGTAGCGGTGTAGGGTAAAAACTAGATGACGAAAGTGTTTAACTTGCATGGTGGAAGCTCTACAATTAAAAAAACAAGTTATTTGTAATGATAAATTTTATCAATAAATCATAATGTAACACAGTAAATAATTACTAATTCGTAATTCGGACTCTTAATACCTGAATAAAGAAATCAGGGTTAGAGTTATTGGGATCGTCTGTTACGATATTCGTCTTAGTGATTTGATAGACTGCCAATGTTGTCGAAAGTCTGCCTTCTAGAAAGTCAGCTTTAATGACCCGCTTCATATTGGGTTGCTTTGGTTGGCTCGAACTGGCTACTATCAGGGTTAAATCCTTGGGCAGGGTTAAAAGATTGACTGTAACTGGTGTAAAGAGAAACAGATTTGCTAGGCTGATACACCAACCCGATTCGGGGGCTGAACGCACTATCATTCAGCCATTTCGGAAATTTCCTCCTTGTTCAAATCCTCTGATAATATAGCTTCCGGCAGGTGAATTAAAATTGGTATCTGCACTGCCAACACCACTGATCGTTTCCACTGCCTCGGTCACAGTTTTCACATTGCGGTCTTCTAGCACCTGTCGCGGTATGACCTGAATTGATTGGGGAATATCGCGCAAAGGGGTGTAAACCTCTAAGAAAAGATTCCCTGCATTTTGAATCAAGCACCTGATTTAGAACTCGTAGGAAATCGTTGCCTGCACATTAAACGGTGCGCCTGGATAGACGAGGGTTCGTCTGGAAGCAGTCTCATAGTATTCTGTATCAAAAAGATTATTCACGTTGATCCCAACTCTCCAGTTGTCTCGGCGGTAAAACAAGGCAGCATCAGCACGGACGTAACTGGGAACCTGGAAATTGCTGTTGGGAAAATCGCCTTGCTGTTCGCCCACAAAGACTAGCCCAAATCCAAAGCCTAATCCTTTGTAGTCACCGCTTTGAAGTTCGTAGGTTGTCCACAGGTTCGCCGCGTTTTTGGGAACGTTCTGCAAAAGTTCACCCACTGGAATGTCATTGTCTTCGGTGACTCGCGCATCGGTATAAGCATAGCCTGCAATGATATTCCATCCCGGTAAGATTTCCCCCCCAATGGTGAACTCAACTCCTCGACTGCGTTGCTCACCGATTTGGATCGAGAAATTGATCGGATCAACAGGGTCACTGGTTAGCACATTGCTCTTAGTAATCTGAAAAGCAGCTAACGTGGCAGACAGCTTATTGCTGATGTCTGCTTTGATGCCAACTTCGTATTGGTTGCCTCGCTCAGGCTCAAAGATTTCTTGAGTTCGCGATCGCCCAATCACCGGATTAAACGATTGACTGTAGCTGGCATATAGAGAAATCGGTTTAATAGGCTGATAGACAATGCCCACACGAGGACTGAACGCTTGATCCGCCTGAGAAAAGGTTCCCAAAGTATCGTACTGATCGATGAAGTCAAAGCGTCCACCGACTAGCAAGTGTAAATTCTCGGTAATGTCAATCTGATCCTGAATATAGATACCCAGGGTGTCTGTGAAAGTTGTGCCATAGTTCTCGATTTGGACATTTGGTCGAGTAACATTGTAATTTGGGTTGAAGATATCGATTGTCGGTAATAAAGCAGTACCAAACGTGAAATAGTCGGTAGTGCGACTAAGATCAAACCCGACTAATAACTGATGCTGAATGGAACCCGTGGCAAATTTCCCAATTAGATCGGTCTGCATTTGATAGCTCTGGGCTATGGAAACCCCATCCGCATAGAGTCTATCAAGAAAGCGATCATCACGGAAGTCATTTTCTACGTATGTATAGCCACCAGAGGAAGATGTATTAGAGAAAGAAAGTCCATTGCGAAGCTGCCAGTTATCACTGAACTTATGCTCAAATCGGTAACTCGCCTGATATTGCTCCTCGGTATACCTGTCCAGGGATGGATAGAACAAGGCTCGATTAATCGGCAGCACCAGAGAACCATCACTGAGGGCTAATACACCATAATCAAGCTGTGGATCGTTATAGGTATAGGAGAAGTCAACCGTTAAGGTCGTATTTTTGCTGATATTCCATTGCAGGACAGGAGCCACAGAAAAGCGCTGCTCACTCACAAAGTCTCGAAAACTGCCATTGTTTTGATAGGCTGTATTAAGCCGATACCGCAAATTGCCGTCATCAGTTAAGGGTTCTGAAAGATCAAGCTCTGAACGGTAAAAGCTGAACTGCCCCCCTGTGAAGTTGACATTATAATAAGGCTCACTCAGAGGCTGTTTCGTCACCGTGTTGATCACGCCTCCGGGCTGCAATTGCCCAAACAAAACCGATGCCGGTCCGCGTAACACCTCAATGCGTTCTATATTCGCAAGATCCACATCCGCGGGTGCTCTGACACCGCTACGAAACCCATTTATGAGGTTGAAATCTTGTCTAAATCCGCGAATAACAAAATTTTGATTTTGACCAAAATACTGTGAGACACCCGGAGCATTATTTCGCACTGCATCTTGCAGTCGATTCACGCCCTGATCTTTAATCACCTGATTGGGAATGACTTGAATTGACTGGGGAATGTCTCGCAAGGGGGTATCGGTTCTTGTCGCTGTTGTCGCATTTTGCACATTATAGCCATCCTGCTCCCCTGTCACTACCAACTCAATCGGCTCATCCTGTGCTGCTGGTTTCTCTTGCGGTGTCTCACTAGAAGGCTTTTCTTGAGTTTGCGGTGTTTGGGGTTGCTGTGGTGGCTGTGTCGCTATTGTAGCCGAAGTTATACCAAAAACCAACCCGGCATCATCATCAAATAATTCAACTGTGGGCAAAGCCTTCTCACCTACTACCGTCACTCGGACAGTGTTTGCATCAATATTGGTAACTGTTATTTCAGTAATTCCCGCACTAGGTTTCTCGGAACGAAATGTAAAAGCCTCATCTGACGGTAAACGCAACTGCCCACCAGATATGTCGGCAATAAAATTATTACCCGTACTGCGATTTCTGACTTGCAGTTGAGTCCCTTGAGGAGTCTGTAAAATTATCTCTACACCTTGAGCAGTGGGATTTGCTTTAACGGACGTTATTGGTACTATTTCTGAAGTTGGTGTTATTTGTGGCGTGGGCGACTGCACTAGTAACAGTTGGGCATTGGTAATGGGGGGTTCAACTTCGCTTAGTTGTCGAATTATAGGATAATTGTTTCGGCGTAGCCCGCCTTTGGCATTGCCCCTGCCAACTTTCAAAAGGGTAGTAAGGTTGCTGGAAGTACGGGAATCGACATTATTTTCTGATTTCACTTGTGCCGATGCAGGCATAACTACTAAAGCACTCAAACATCCTGAAATACTCAGTAACAGCCACAACTGAAAACCGCTATATAACCACGAATTTTTCATCACAACTCCTCAAACACTAACTTGCTAAACCTAACTTTATTGACACTATTTGCAATGAGCATCTCAAAAAGTAGAGATTGATCATTCAAGGAGTTGAATGACTAAAAACTTAATTCCCTGTAACAGGGAATCAAACCACTCAGCTTTTATTGAATATGCACACAAGCCCAGAATTTTAAACAAAATCTGGTTTATTGCAAATTATTTTTATTCTCTAGTGAGAGTGAGTATAAAGAAGAATTGGTTATTGAGTCTATGGCAAAAACGGCATCGTCAGTCCGAAACGGACTTTTTCCCAGATAAACATTCACTCGGCATGATACCGAATCTACGTTTAAAAGCAGATGCAAAGCGTCCTTGCTCAGAATAACCGACTTGGTGGGCAACCTCGCCAACAGTGGTGTTTCCCTGACGTAATAACTGTTCTGCCCACTCCATGCGCTTGTCTGTCAGGTAGCGAAATACTGTTGTGCCAAAGAGTTCCTGAAATCCGCGTCTGAGAGTGCGATCGCTTATTCCTACCATCTGTGCTAATTCTAGTAATAAGGGTGGATTTTCTAAATTAGAGTGCAAAATTTCTCTAGCATGATGGATTCTGGCAATAGTTCCTGACTTTAATCTCGGTAATGGTTGCAATCCCTCCTGATGTGCCAAAATCGGGGTTAGTTGCAATGTCATCAATTCCAAAACCTTCGCTTGCAAATACATCCGTTTGGTTACACCGTGGTAAGGACAATTAATAATTTGTTGTACCACTCCTTGGATAGTTGGTGTAATTTCTGGGTAAACTAAAGTTTGCCAATCATCACCCTTTGCTAAAAAACGCAACTGGGGCAAAATTTCTCCATCTGTTGTCGGGAAAAAGGTTCTCAACACATCAGGGGACATATGAATGTCCACACCCACACGTCGCGGTTGCGGAATTTTAATCGACATTTGGCGTTGGATACCACTACCAGAGATACAAGTGTATCCTTCTCCAACTTTTCCTCCGTATTCATCTATGACGCTGCCTGAAAGCAAAACGCCAAATTGCAAGGGATGTTCCCATTCGGAAATTTGTATGATGACATCATTATGATATTCATAGTCCATAATCGCCAGCCAAATTTCAGGATGGACTTGTACAGCGCGAGAACTACCTTTACCTAATTGCTTAGGCACATCCAAAGTGAATTCAAAGGGTTCTGAGATAGCATCACATATAACACTCTGGGCAACCTCATCCCACAGTTCCTCTTCTTCCTGCGCTGTCATGGTAATAGTCATTGCTGGCGATTAATGCTAGTGATTAGCAATAATCTTACAGGAACTAGGGCAAGAGTCCATGATAATTTGGATATTTAACGTTTGATAAATGCAAGGGTTTGGGGAGCTGCTAGGAGCGATCGCTAGCCTTAGACTGAGGAATCCTCACAGAAGAACACATGAAAGAGTGACTTAGGACTAGTATTATTACTCAGCACGGGCTAAACGCACCGCTACCGCTAACGGGACTCAGCACTCTTCATAGACTAGTAAAATATGTTTAGCCAAAGTCCGTAACGCACCCTAATAGTACAACAGTGCGGAAATAAACATACCATTTAAAATGGCGCAAAAGCACGAAATACAATTCTTTTGACTTTTGACTTTTGACTTTTGACTTCCGCCTTGCGGTACTAGTCTGTCAATGATATAACAGCTAATTAGCGATCTTCTTGCCTTTGCCAAAACTGCCGTAAAATCTCCCCTGGTTTTCTATCCCAGGTGTCTATATGCTCGTATATCAAATTATTTGGATTGAGTTTATACGTCGAATAGCCATTAAAAAGCAACCCAGCTTTCCAGGGAACGCGCAACACTCCCCGCACCGTCCACTTTGCTAGAATTGTGTCTTCATCTGACTGATAAACCTCATGCACATCAAAGTAACTCTGAGTAAAAAATAACCGAGCGTGAAATCGTAAAGTCCAAAATATAATGCGATAGTTAAATTTATATTTAAATGTATTTACCGGGTCTTTAAAATAGATATCCTGTGTATAAATTTGATACGAGATATCTTTTTCAAAAAGTGTTGGTAAGTCTTCTTTTAAAGTATTAATTACCTTTTCCATTGGCAATTTATATTCCACGCGCCTTTTTCCTTAAAAAATCTTTTTTAACAAATTTTCCACTCTTGGCCAAATTGAAAATGTCCTCTTATAACTCACGCGACCCGCACTCAAATCTAACAGAGTAGGAAATGATGCAGACTTAGCATAAGGGCCATTTCGCAAAACTTTAGCTAGGGTATTGTTATTCTCTCGCAAACCTTCGTAAAAAAAGAATACCTCTCCTTGAATACCAAGTTGGCGATTGTATTCAATTGCCTGCACTAGATATTCTGAACTAATACAATAAGAGCCAAGCTTCATCAAAATTCCCGGTGCTAACTTCGGCAAGGTCACATCTGTGAACTGCTGGTTTACCAGTTTATCAGCGATCGCAGCATAACTCCTAAAGTCACGGCGATAAATCTGCGGCTGAATCATATCAACTATTCCCCGCTTCAGCCATGTGGGCGAGTCTTGCAGATATTCCTGGAATGCCCAATCATAAATATTAGGTGCGATCGCTACTAATAAATTAGGATTCACCGCTTTCACCTCCCGATAGAGACGCGCCAAAAACTCAGTCAGCATATCTGCACGCCACTGTAACCATTGCCTATTCTTGGGATTCTCTGGCGGATTGCGATCGAATTCCTGGCGATAGCGGGTGATAGTTCCCCGATCATAGCCACCTTCAGAGGGTAATGCCGGGAAGCGATCGTCACCTTGAACACCATCAATATCGTAATTATTTGCAACTTCCAGCACCAAGTTTAACAAAAATTCCTGCACCTGTAGGTCAAGGGCATTCAACCACTCAAAGCCGTTTTTCTTCAGTAAATTGCCGTTATAATCACGCGCAGCCCATTCCGGTTTTTTCTGTAAAAGTACACCACCATTCAAATTGTAAGAACTGGCAAAACCGTATTCAAACCAAGGAATAACTTTCAACCCAACTCGCCGCGCTTCAATTACCACTTCTTCTAAAGGGTCGCGACCTATAAAGATTGGGTCAATCTCAACTCCAAAAGTCTGCCGCATTGTTTGACTAGGATATAAAGTTACTGCCTTATTCCAAACAACAGGAAACACCACATTAAATCCCGTCTCGGCTAGGAAATCCATTGCCTCGGCAATGCGTTCCTTCGATCTGAGAACTTTACTATCAGTAGTAGTCAGCCAGATACCACGGGTTTCTATTATTGCCATTTTTATAAATTGAAATTCTCAGCCTTGCACCATCTAAACATTAACTACCCGACGATACCGCGCTTGTATTATTGTGTAAATACCATAAGCAATTAAACCTAGTGCCATAATACCCAAAAGCCATGCTCCGTTAGGTTGTTGCGCGATGGTCTGTAATACTTCATCTAAACCTTCTGCGGTAGCGGCGTTCGATTTCCTTGCTGCTTCAATTAAAAACCAACCAATAAATAATGCAAAATACTATACCCCGTGCCGCTAAACCAAATCTGGAAATTCTCATTACCCATTGGGCTTCTGTGTTGCTTAACTCAATTAAATTGAGTTCTTTACGAAATTTGCCACTAAAAGCTTGATAAAATTGATAAAAACCTAGAGCAATTATCAACACCCCCCCAGTTCCAACTAACCATTGACCAAAGGGTTGAGAAAGTAAACGTGCTGTCCAATCTTCAGTGGAATCACTACTATTTTTACCGCTGCCTGTACCCATCACGATTTGCACAGCACTTAAGGCTAAACTTGCATAAATCAAGCCGTTAACTGCGTAACCAATTCGCACTGCCAAACCTTTGGCATCATTACCTTTATTTGCTGGGTCTTTAATTGCCTGTACAAACCGCCAGATTACATATCCAATTAAACCAATTGCAACTAAAGCCAACAAAAATTTACCAAATGGCTGGTTGACAATTGTTTGGAGAGCGCCTTGGGTATCAGTTGTTTTACCACCCTTGCCAAAAGCCGCCTGTGCTGCCAGTATTCCAACTAGACCGTAAACAACTCCTTTGGAAACATAGCCAAATCGTCCCAGTCGCTCAACCCACAATGAAACATGGTTTGTCAACTGTTGTGTCATGGTAGTTGGAGAATTATTATATATAGTATTATACCAAAATTTACCCACGATTCACATCTATCCCAGAGCAAATTTTCTAATTATTTTGTAATAAATCACTATTGTAGTACTGTCTTTTAATAGATGTGAGGTTGCTTGAAATAAGATTACATTTATTAAGTACAGTATTATTATTTAGTGTTTTATAATGCTGAATTAGAATTAATTATGTCTCTAATAGAAAATTCTTGGAAACACGAATATATAACTACTAATGGGGTGAAGCTACACTACGTCACCCAAGGTGAAGGCCCCTTAATGTTGATGTTGCATGGGTTTCCTGAATTTTGGTATTCTTGGCGGCATCAAATACCAGAATTTGCCCAACATTTTAAAGTAGTTGCCATTGACTTGCGTGGCTACAACAACAGTGATAAACCACAGGAGCAATCAGCTTATGTCATGGATGAGTTGATTAAAGATGTTGAAGGAATAATTAAAGGATTAGGATACCAAAAATGTGTATTAGTTGGACATGATTGGGGTGGTGCGATCGCTTGGGCCTTTGCTTATGCTTATCCCGAAATGGTAGAGCAATTAATTATCCTTAATATGCCTCATCCTGCCAAATTTGCCCAAGGCTTACGTACTCCCCAACAGTTGCAGCGAAGTTACTATATCTTCCTCTTTCAACTACCTTGGATACCAGAATTATTCTTACAATCTTCAGACTACCAAGCAATTGAAACAATTTTTAAAGGTACAGCAGTTAACAAGAGTGCTTTCACTAAAGCGGATATTGACGCATATAAAGATGCTGCTGCAAAACGCGGTGCCCTCACAGCAATGTTGAACTACTACCGCAATGTTTTTCAGCAGAGAATGCTAAATCTAAATAGGGGCGTTCTGGAAGTGCCAACACTGATTATATGGGGAGAAAACGACACTGCACTTGGCAAGGAACTAACATACGATACCTCCGCTTATGTCAGGGATTTTCAAATCAAATACATTCCTAATTGTGGCCATTGGGTGCAGCAAGAACAGCCGGAATTTGTTAATCAGTATATGCGAGAATTTCTGAGGACTTAAGCTAAACTATTAATAAGTATAAATACTTATTTTATCAGCTATAGTAAGTAGCGCCAGCTTTTACTTTTAAAAAGATTTAATAGTAATTTAATACTGGCGTTTTTTGAAGAATTATTGGGTAAAAATTGCCAGAAATTCAGAATTAATGGCATTTTTGATATCACTTTTATCTGTGTTTCAGATCACAACTAACTTGTCGGGAGATAGATTGTCACAAGATAGATTGACCTCACGAAATTTAGTGAGATAATAGAACTGTGAGGGACAGAACGGACGCAACTCGATTATTAAGGGGGAAAATTATGAAACTCCAGCTATTAGCGGCCATGGCCTTAGCAACACCCCTATTTTTCGCTAGCTCGGTTAGAGCCGAGAATCCACAGGATTTACAAAAGCTGCTTTCAACTGGGGAATGTGTTAAGTGCGAACTATCAGGAGCTAACCTCAGTGGCGCTCATTTAATTGGTGCTGACTTGAGAGGCTCGAAGCTGCAAGGAGCTAACCTTGTAGGAGCTAACCTCGAAGGTGCTGACTTAACTGGTGCAAACTTAGCAGGTGCTAACCTAACATCTGCTTATGTAACCAATGTGAATTTGAAGCAAGTTAATCTCAACGGAGTAAATTTTACTCGTGCTACGATTCACGATTCTAATGTGTATCAAGCATCAATGAACGATCTAAATCTTACTGATGCGGAAATATTTAACACCGGAATCGGGATTGGTGGAGAAGACGCTGAAATTCCCGATTGGAAATAGTCCAACTGAGTACACAGCTTAAAATCAATACAACATAGGTTTTGGCGGGTTTTAAATCAAATAAACGAGCTTTTTTGCCAGAATTATCCGTTAAAACCTGCCTCTACAAAAATATTAAGAAAAATGAAACCCCTCTGCGTTGTAATCACTTTACTATGGCAAAAGCAGAGGGGGTTTCTTTTTGCGATCGCGCTGATATCCATACAAAAAAGTGCAATTAAAATCTAAAAATCTTTACTATTTCTCATTAGAGGACTTTACTAGCCCTAATTCAAAATCAGGGTTTCGGCTATTATTTGCGTAAGTTGTGTATATGCACAAATAAGGTTTTTTCGCTAGATGCAGCCGGACTCCATTGATTTGGCACGATTATTTGCATAAGAGTATTGTGACCTCTCCATAGCTCACAAGATATCAGTAAAATATGCAAAAACAGCGAAGAACAAGTGAGAAGAGTTTGCGATCGCCAAATTCTTTTTTTCCCGAAAACCCATATTTCTGCTTGGCTTTGCCGTCTTACCGATTTGAGGAGTCCTGTATACGCTTTCGCACAATCCTTATTTTTTCGTTTCTGTGCAAATTCTGGATGGTATTGAAAGCGGGATTTTTGGTGTGCTTTCCGTATTGATGGTAGCTGATTTTACTAACGGCACAGGACGTTTTAATGTTAGCCAAGGGATGCTCAACACTACCATTAGTGTTGGTGCAGGTTTGAGCAACGTGCTGGCTAGGTTTGTGGTTAAAAGTGCTGGTTACAATGTTGGTTTTTTGATCTTAGCAGCGATCGCAGTTGTGGCTTTAGCAGTTTTTTGGTTCTGTGTACCTGAAACAAAAACAGGAGTTAATAGAAAGGCATCACATCAAAAGCATTTAGCGAAATCATGATTGTTTTCAGATACATCATTATTGGGCTGACTTATATAGGTTTGGGTTTAGGATATTTACCTGGTTTACGGATGAACCGAGCCAGTATTGCTTTAGTTGGTGCATCTTTGCTGATAGGATTTGGGGTATTAGACCTCAAAGAAGCATGGCAAGCGATAGACTATAAAACGCTGATTTTCCTGTTTGGCATGATGGTAATCAGCACAAACTTAGCTTACGCTGGTTTTTTCCAATTAACCCTTGATACAGTTACACACTTTACCCGCAGCCCTTTGGGTTTACTGATTGTTTTAACTTTTGGCAGTGGAATTCTCTCTGCTTTTTTTTTAAACGATACCATTGCTCTAATTTTGACTCCTTTGGTTCTCGGATTAACCCAAACTTTGAACCTCAATCCTATTCCTTACTTACTTGCCTTAGCTGGAGCAACTAATCTAGGTTCAGTAGCTACCTTAAGTGGTAATCCGCAAAATATTCTGATTGGTTCCTTCTCTGGTATCAGCTATCTCGATTTTGCGAAAGCATTGACTCCCATCGCATTAGTAAGTTTGTTGATCCAAATTGGGTTATTGTGGTGGCTTTATCCTGATGTCCGTTCTACTAAGTCTTGTCCGAGTGTAACCCCCGTGCGTTACCGCATATTTAAACCGTTACTTACTAAAAGCCTATTGATCACCGGAGGACTATTAATTGCATTCTTAATTGGGATACCCCCAGCCCAAGCAACACTCGTAGCTGCTGGTTTACTGTTCATTACTAGGCGAATCAAACCGCAACGAGTTTTAAATAAAGTGGATTGGGATTTACTGGTAATGTTTTCTGGACTATTTATTGTGACTGCTGGAGTAGAAAAATTAGGAATATTGAATTTATTTAGCGGTTTAGTTTATACTCCCCTAAACATATTAGGAATTACTGCTCTGCTTTCAAATTTAGTTTCTAATGTTCCAGCAGTATTGTTACTACAACATTTACTTCCCCATCCAGACACCAAAACCTGGTTACTATTAGCAGCAGGATCTACCTTAGCAGGTAATCTAACTTTGTTAGGTTCAGTTGCCAATTTAATTGTTGCTGAGGCTGTTGCAAAACTTGGTTATCAATTGTCATTCTGGGAACATCTACGTTTTGGTCTACCGTTAACTGTGCTGACTCTCATCCTGGCTTATTTTTGGATTTAGTCATTAGTCATTGGTCATTTGTCAACAACCAAACTTAAAGTTTCAGGCTAAAAGGCTCAACTTCGAGGTTAAAAGGTGCAACTTCGAGGTTAAAAGGCTCAACTTCGAGGTTAAAAGGCTCAACTTCGAGGCTAAAAGGCTCAACTTCGAGGCTAAAAGGCTCAACCTCCATGTTTTAAGGGTCGCGGCGTTATTCCCAATCCCCAGTCCTCAATTCCATCTTTTCAGTCAACTTGCGGTAATGTGATGACTTTATCCGGGCAATTTTACAGTATTTTGTGACTGTTCTGCGAGTGATTGGCAAACAAAATCGGATTTTCAAAAGCTGGGCTAATTGCTCATCAGTATAAGGATTGGCGGATGATTCTTCTACAATTAACTGTATTAGCATCTGTTGGATTTGTTGAGGAGTACGTCCGCCTACTCCTACAGCAACACATAGTGAATGCAACGGAATTATCCGACTGTGTTGATCGCAAACTAATATATACCGTCCCCGCACAATCAGGCTGACTGTAGAGTTACTAAGTCCCACCGATTGAGCTACTAATTGCTGAGGGGTAGACACTAAGTCTAATTTATCCTGACTCTGCAAAAAAACTTGCTGGCGCTCAACATTTTGATAAATAAAGGTAGTACCTGAAGATGATGAAACCCCCAAGGAGTTACTACGATGCTGAGTTTGGACAGATGAGAATCGAAGATAACCACTGGACTTTAGCAGAATGTGCTGTTTTGGGCGATCGCTGTGTACCGATTTGCCTGGATTTTGAACAGGGGCAGATTGGGGAACTTTCATCGCTCCAGCGTGAAGCTATTCGGCAAGCTCTAGCCTTGCCACCTGATGTGTTACGCATCACTGCTCCTCTGGTGCTGCAAAATTATGATGTATATCGTGACATGATTGGAGATGAGGAAATGCCGCCCCTGGCTAATCCCATTCAGGTCTGGGATGAGGTCACTTTCTCATATATCTATGTGCCGCCCCACGTTGAGTATGACCTGCATATTGCTACCTTTAAGTTGATAGCTGAGTGTTCCTGGGAGCCAGAACACGGCTTAGAAGTGCGCTTTCGCAATGGAGTAGCAGACGATGCAGATCAGATAGGTGAAACAGGACGGTAACAGCTTATCTTGTTTGCGATCTGATGCATTTATGAGGGCAGTAGGATAGGCATAGCCTTACGCACAGGTAACAGAAAATCGAACCGCAGAGGACGCAGAGGGCACGGAGAAATAAGAGTTTCAGAGAGTTCTTGCCTAAGTCCTAAAAAAATTGACTTTGACATCCCTACGGGATGCTGCGCGAACATGGGTAGAGTATTCTGACTCCTGACTCCTGTTTTACTTTTCGAGATTCAGGTGGTTACTAAAAAATGAGACTATTGGTAACTTGTCAAGTTACTAATACCCTCACGTAGATAAACTAAATTTTTACAGTAGCGTATAAGTCTAAGTTACTGCCTGAGCAACTACTGCCGAAAGTGACTCGTTCGCTGCTTGCTTCAACAATTCGGCTTTATCGGTCTGTTCCCAAGGCAAGTCTAAATCAGCCCGCCCAAAATGACCGTAAGCCGCGACGTCCTGATAAAAACGTCCGCCTCGTTCACTTGGTAAGTTGCGTAAGTTGAAGGTATGGATAATCCCTGCTGGACGCAGTTCAAAGTGTTGGTTGATTAATTCCAGTAAGGTTTCTTCATCCACTTTACCGGTGCCAAAGGTATCCACTAGGATACTTGTTGGTCGCGCTACACCAATGGCATAAGATAGCTGGATTTCAACTTTTTCTGCTAACCCGGCAGCGACAATATTTTTCGCGACATAACGAGCCGCATAAGCAGCAGAACGGTCTACCTTCGTGGGGTCTTTGCCAGAAAAAGCGCCGCCACCATGTCGTGAATAGCCACCGTAGGTATCAACGATTATTTTCCGTCCTGTCAGACCAGAGTCTCCTTGAGGGCCACCAACGACAAATTTGCCAGTGGGGTTGACTAAAAAACGTGTTTCCTGATTAGGCTTAACATCAATGTCGCCAAAAACAGGTTCGACCACTGCTGACCAGAGGTCTTGTTTAATTTTGGCTTGTACCGCCGCCTCATCCGTAATTTCCCCAATACTAGCTGTATGCTGGGTGGAAATTAGAATCGTATCAATACCTACTGGGCGTCCATCTTCGTAGACCACAGTTACTTGGGTTTTACCGTCAGGACGCAGGTATGACAATTCACCTGTTTTACGGACTGCTGCCAATCGCCGAGCAATGCGGTGGGCGAGACTGATGGGTAAAGGCATCAGTTCTGGTGTTTCGCTGCTGGCAAAACCAAACATTATACCTTGATCGCCCGCACCAATTTTATCAAATAGTTCATCACTATCTTGCTGGCGGGTTTCTTGGGCGGTGTTAACGCCTTGGGCAATATCGGGTGATTGTTCGTCTAAAGCCAGCAGAACGCTGGTACTGTTAGCAGAAAAGCCATTGTCAGCATTGGTATAACCAATTTCGGCAATTTTTTTCCGGGCGAGATTGACGAAATTTACATTAGCTTTGGTAGTTATTTCACCAGTGATTAGCACCAAACCAGTATTAACTACGACTTCAGCTGCGACACGACTGCTAGGGTCTTGTGTCAATAAGGCATCCAGAATGGTATCAGAAATCTGATCGCAGATTTTATCTGGATGACCTTCGGTAACTGACTCAGAGGTAAATAGATATCGACGAGACAAAGGAAATTCCTCCATCGAGAGTTTTTTCGTTGATTAAATGTAGGCATTTAGTTCAACTACTAATTTATGAAATCATAACAATATTTATACTTCAGTCGTTAGTATCTTCTTGATATTGATAAAAACCACTAATAATAAGGTAAATATTCGTAAGTAAGATAAATGTATGCTAATTATTTTTTATTTTAAATGTATTTAATAACACAAAAAAAGGGGGGCACCCGGAAGCGCCCCCAAAAGCTTTGACATAAACACTGCTGCTTTAAACCTGAATCGCTAACTTTGCTTCCGTAGCTGTCAACCGCTCATAAGCAGCACGCATCTTCAAACCTGTAAGCACTTGAAAGAAACCAGTTCCATTATTGGAACCTGGATACTCGCGGTGCTGGAGTAACAAGTGAGTCAATTCACCCTGATATTTTGTGGATGTATTGCTGAGATGAGTTTCGATATAAATGACTTCTTCCAAATTGTCAAATTGACCATCTACCTCTAGTACTGAGACATAGCGGCCGTAGTAAACATCTGAACCGTAGTATAGTTGCATACCAGGATAAGAACAGGTCAGCTTACGTCCACAGGGAGTCCAATTAATTGTTGACCCTTCATCAAATAGGTACGTTGGATCGAAGCCTTGCTTACCTTCCCGCTGGAGCATACGTACCCGTAAGACTCTACGTTCGGTGTCGTTTTTGATCAAGTTTGTGGGCAATACCTGGAGAACCACATCAGCAAATTCTCTTTGCGGTTCGATAAATTTATCAAAGTCAGGTTTGCGGGAATTGATTTGCGCTAACACATCTTCGTAGCGATGACCGCGTTCAGCCATATCTCGCTGGATTTTCCAGGCAATTTTGACCTCATCGCTAATGTCAAAATAAACACTAAAGTCGATTAGCGATCGCACCCGCTCATCATATAAAGGATGCAGCCCCTCAATAACTATAATGTGATTCGACTCGATCCGCTCTGGCGGATCGAGCAAGCCGGTTTCGTGGTTGTAAATCGGCTTATCAATCGCTTCACCACTTTTGAGCGCTTTAATTTGCTCATACATCAGATCAAAATTGTTTGCCCTGGGGTCTAGTGCCGTTATCCCCGTTTCTTTGCGCTGTTTGCGATCCAAGGAGTGATAGTCATCCAAGCAGATGACTGTCATTAAATCTTCACCAAACAAATCTATCAAACGACGCAAAAACGTAGATTTACCGCACCCAGAGTCTCCGGCTACTCCAATCAGTACCACGCGTTCTGGCTTTCTTGTCATAAATCTCCTCTAAAATACTAAAGTTGTGTCAATAATTTTTCACACAGCAGATTCTGAAGCCAGGAGTTTACCCCTTTGGTTTATCCTGCGTTCTTGCTACCTAGCACATCTATAAGACACCAAGCGGGTAGGCAACAAAGTAATCAGAAGGCAGGAGGTAGGAAACAGGAGTAACCCACGTTTAAAAGCGTGGGACTTAAGCTGTAGATGCCTCGAATCTCGCGGCACTTTTCGCTCAATACAATTCTTATTTTTAAACTGGGCTTTTGACCCAGAAATAAAAAATTCATTTTGCCTTCTGCCCTTTGCCTCCTGCCTTCTCTTTTAAGTTGCTACTCGTCGGACTAGCCTGAATGTTGGTGCCGGTAAGTATTTAATCCTAGTGATATATTTTATTTTAACAGAAGGGGGTATCCCATACAAGATTGCTGTCAAGAAGAATTAACATGGTTCATCAATTGTTTTTTTGTTAATTTAGTTGTTAATTTAAAAATGGGGATCAGTACCGCCCATCAGCGTTGCACCTTTATCACTCTGCTACTTTTGACTCTATAGAATCAAGACTATAAGGTATAATTTATTATTGCCGCAAATTTTCTAATGTTCCTAAATTGTAATTCCTGCTCGACAATACTTAATATATTCAAAGCAAAAATCTATCCAACGAATGAGGAAACAACTTGCATTACTCAAATTGTTGGTTGTAAATTTATAGATATACTCATATAGAAGCGTTGACGTTATGGCAAAGTACTGATACAAGGTTGATAGATTTTTCGCATCAACTGAAACTAATTACAGTTGCTTGAATTACGATTCTCTATCTTGTTATGTTTGTAGCTGGAGTTATCCTAGTTATGTAATTATCTATAGACAGGTAATGAAGATAGCTAACAACATTCCAGAAGAATAGTAGATTTGGAGAAGTAAAACCAATCGTGAAGAAAACCTTCCTCTCTTGGCATTCTCCGATTTAAACCCCTAGAGTAAGCAAGCACAAGAACAGATTTTGGAGGTAAACTGAGCGGTAGCTTCCACCGATCAAAGCAATCTTCCGAGAATATCTGCTATTGTGAGTTGCTCATTGGGTACTAAGGTAAAAAGCTATCTCCCTGATGGGGGTGGTAGTTAACGAAAAAAAGATTAAATTGATTCATTATTAACATTCTCCACAAGACTTATCCTTTACCTTAGAAGGTGAACAGGTGTGTTTTTTGCTATGCCTGCATGTCTTTGGTGAGTGTACTTAGCAAGGCATTAATTTATTGATGCCGTTTTTCCTTCAAGGCTAGTTTTGTGAAACGAAAATCCGGTAAACTAAAGCTGGCAAGGTAGGGGAATAGTTTTTTTTGAAAAACGGTTAAGTAAATTATCGGAGTGGTAGAACGAATGTACAATCAAGGTGCTGTTGAGGGTGCTGCCAACACAGAATTAGGTAGCCGCATCTTCCTTTATGAAGTAGTAGGTTTGCGTCAGAGCGAAGAAACCGATCAAACTAACTACCCAATTCGGAAAAGTGGCAGTGTGTTCATCAGAGTGCCTTACAACCGGATGAATCAAGAAATGCGACGTATCACTCGTCTAGGCGGCACAATTGTTAGCATCCAGTCTGTAACTGCTCTAGAGCCAGTTAATGGTAAAGCCTCACTTGGGAATGCTACAAGCGTTGTCAGCGAGTTAGCTACAACTGAGGAAACTGCTAACAGTGAAGGGAATGGTAAAGCCACACCTGTAAATGCTGATAGTGAAACCAAAGGTTTTGCTAAACCACCAGCTGAAGAACAGCTCAAGAACAAGGACAAGAAAGGCAACACCATGACTCAAGCGAAAGCCAAAAAAGACCACGGTGACGTACCTGTTAATACTTACCGTCCCAATGCTCCGTTTATTGGCAAGGTAATATCTAATGAACCGCTAGTCAAAGAAGGTGGTATTGGTATTGTTCAACACCTTAAATTTGACATTTCCGCCGGGGATTTGAAGTATATAGAAGGTCAAAGTATTGGGATTATTCCACCCGGATTAGACAAGAACGGCAAGCCAGAAAAACTTAGACTCTATTCCATCGCCTCAACTCGTCATGGCGATGATGTGGATGATAAGACAATATCGTTGTGCGTCCGCCAGTTGGAGTACAAGCACCCAGAAACTAGCGAAACAGTCTACGGTGTTTGCTCTACACACCTGTGTTTCCTAGAACCAGGGACAGATGTGAAAATTACAGGGCCTGTGGGTAAGGAAATGTTGTTACCTGATGACCCTGATGCTAATGTGATCATGATGGCAACTGGAACAGGTATTGCCCCGATGCGAGCTTATCTGTGGCGTCAGTTTAAAGATGCAGAAAAAGCAGCTAACTCAGAATACGAATTTAAAGGATTCTCTTGGCTAATATTTGGTGTACCGACAACTCCAAACCTTTTATATAAGGAAGAACTGGAAGAAATCCAACAAAAATATCCTGAAAACTTCCGCCTCACTCCTGCCATCAGCCGGGAACAAAAAAATCCTCAAGGTGGTAGAATGTACATCCAAGACCGCGTAGCAGAACATGCTGATGAATTGTGGCAGTTGATTAAAAATGAAAAAACCCACACATACATTTGCGGTTTGCGAGGTATGGAAGAAGGTATTGATGCAGCCTTGACTACTGCTGCTGCTAAGGAAGGCGTAACCTGGAGTGATTACCAGAAGCAACTTAAGAAAGCTCATCGCTGGCACGTAGAAACTTACTAAGTGCTGAGTACCCAGTGCTGAGTTTTGAGTTCTAAGTTATGAATGAGTAGGGTGGGCAGTGCCTACCCTACAATTGTTTTATATAGATGGCTGAGGAAAGAGTTCTCAGTTCTGGGGGGTAAAGTATTAAATACTTGTTACTACTCAGCACTCAGCACTCTAAGCCGAGGCACTTAAAAATGAATTGGGTGCAAAATGGGTGTGAAACTAGGAATACTGGGATTAGGCACCGTGGGAACGGGAACAGTGCAGTTGTTGCAAGATAGCGCTGGGCGTCACCCATTGTTGCAAGAGATAGAAATTTATCGGGTGGGAGTGCGATCGCTAGATAAACCCCGTGCAGTAGAATTGTCTACGGAAGTCTTAACTACAGATTTAGAATCTATTGTCAACGATCCGGCGGTAGATATTGTGGTTGAGGTGATGGGTGGACTGGAGCCGGCGCGATCGCTAATGCTCAAAGCTTTAAGTAATGGTAAGCATGTAGTCACAGCCAATAAAGCAGCGATCGCCCGCTTCGGAGCAGAAATTTTCACCACTGCCAATCAAGCTGGCGTATACGTGATGCTAGAAGCCGCTGTGGGTGGTGGTATTCCAGTGATTCAACCTCTAAAGCAATCTTTAAGTGTTAACCGAATTCACACAGTAACGGGTATCGTTAACGGTACAACGAACTACATCCTGACGCGGATGCAAACAGAAGGCAGCAACTTTAATGATGTCTTAGCTGATGCCCAGCGATTAGGTTATGCTGAGGCTGACCCCACAGCTGATATAGATGGCTTAGATGCAGCAGATAAAATTGCCATCCTCGCATCATTAGGTTTCGGGGGACGCATCAACCTACAAGATGTTTATACTGAGGGGATTCGGCAAGTAAGTAAAACAGATATTGCCTACGCCGAAAAATTGGGATTTGTGATTAAATTGTTAGCGATCGCTAAACGTGATACTCCCTCATCCCCCCTTTCCGTCAGAGTTCATCCTACTTTAGTGCCTCAAGCCCACCCTTTGGCTAGCATCAACGGCGTTTATAATGCCATTCTTGTCGAAGGAGAACCAATCGGGCAAGTAATGTTTTTTGGCCCAGGTGCTGGTGCTGGTGCAACCGCCAGTGCTGTCACGTCAGATATTTTGAATTTAGTTGCTGTCCTCAAAACTAATACAGCAGTTACAAATCCATTATTAACTTGTGGGCATCAGGAATACTGTCAAATTGCGCCGATGGCAGAATTGATAACTCGGTTTTACGCCCGTTTCCTTACGAATGATCAACCTGGAGTTATCGGCAAATTGGGTACTTGCTTTGGCAATTATGGCGTTAGCTTAGAGTCAATTGTCCAAACAGGCTTTCAAGGGGAACTAGCAGAGATTGTGGTTGTTACCCATGATGTGCTAGAAGGCAACTTTCGGCAAGCTTTGGCAGAAATTCGGAATTTCTCAGCGATCGAAAGCATTCCCAGCTTACTGCGTGTACTTTGAGATTAGTTGGGAGTCAATACTGTTTGGTTAAGGTAGAGACGCGATGAATCGCCGTCTCTACAATAATCAGTCTTTCGTCTTGACGGCAATTTCTCGCATCTTTGGCGATCGATAATTTTCATCAAAAAACCTTAACCGAACCGTATTGAGTCGGGAGTGAGGCTCGTCAAGTCGCTCTTGCTCCAATAGGTTATGTCTGTAGTGTTTTTGCCCGTCAAGGAAATGATAAAGTTGCAGAAGGCTGACTAACTACCCACAACGCTTATTAACTGTCACCAACAGATTAAATGCTAGTTACAAATTTTGTGATTACATAAACTGCATCATGTACTAAAATAGATAGTACGCATGAACTATTCGTATTGGCATCTAAACCTGAAAGTGTCAAGATCTGAATACAACTCATTATAATAAAGCGATATCAATCCATGAAAAGCTCTCAAACAGTAGAGTTGTCAATGGAATGATTTTACCTATTAATATTTATTAAATTCCTACAAAAGTCTTATGGTTAGCAAAGAGAGAGAACGATGTTGGAGAAGCTCATAAAATATTTTGTCTACGCGACAAAAGGTTATATTACAAAAACACAGCTAATCAAGTTTTTGTATTTAGCTGATCTTTACTCTGTCAAATGGACAGCAAAGCAGCTGACACATCTAGATTGGCGTTATTATTACTATGGCCCTTGGAATGAGGATATAGATAATACTTTAAATCAAATGGATGGTAAAGAAATATCTCAAGAATCTCAGGGAGATACAATACTTATCAAACTTGGTGCCCAAGCAGGTAATGTAGATGATTTAGAATTGCCTGTAAGTTTGACGTTAGTACTGGATAATATTAGGAGAGAATGGGCTGGTGCAGGACAAGATAAACTTACTCAGTTACTAGAGTATGTATATAACACTGCTCCCATGATGGAAGTAAAAGATATCTACAGACCTGAAGAAAAAGTTAAACTTAACTTACAAGCAGAAAGAGATAGATTAATCAATGAGTTAGGCAATTAGGATTATCAGGTGGCTGGACAAAAACCTAGACAAGGTTGGATCTATTTTATTAATCCCTATAGGGTATCTCTACGTTGCAGAGTTGGACACACTCATATTTATGATTTGGATGAGCCAGGTGAAGTACAATGTCTGACTATCTCTTGCACTGAAAACATCAATTCTAGTAGAGTTTTTAGAGGAACGCATCCTTATGTAGTTTGGACAGGTGATGAGTTTCAGGATGAGTCAGGTTATATAGCAACTTTTTCTGTTATTCCTCTAACCTCACAAACAACATCTAACGGTTTACCAACAACGTATCCAATTAACCCTACTAGCCAAAACGGTCTTGAGAAAAATTCTTATGTCCTGGTTCATCAACTGTGTACTGTTGATGCTAATTGCTTCAAAGACTCAGCAGGCAATTGGTTGGAACGCATGGGACAACTAGCTAAAGCAGATAAAGATGCTATAGAGCAGCGTTTAAAGTATTTTTTAAATATTCTAGACAATCCTAGCGATGACTGGTTTGCTCAAAATGCAACTATAGAGCTTTTACAAAAAGTTTTTTATTTTCTGCCTGACGAAAATACAAAAAATAGAGCCATAGAAGAATTAATAAACAATTTAGGCCGCTCGTAAATCAGTAGTCATTGCTGACAATTTTTCTGTAACTTTATCTCTAACTCTTCCCAGTCAGGCAGATAAGCAAACATGAAACACTTAAATAGTTTACCGTGGTTAGGAACGAGGAGATGTAGGAGTTCGTGAACAATGACAAATTCACCCAATTCTTTTGGTAAATCTAGGAGTTCAGTATTCAGCGTTAAGCGTCCTGTAGTAGAAATAGATGCCCATTTGCGCTTCATCGGACGCAGTTGAATTTGTTTGACTTGGACTTTAATGCGATCGCTCCATTCTCCCACAGCGTCCTTAAGTGCTTGCGCGTCTTTCCATTTTCGATTGTCGCAGCTAGCAATCATGATTCGACTCGTTCGAGTTTCAGCAGGTTGTTGGTGACTTCTATTGTTTGCTCGACTGAGCTTGTAATAGGATAAATAGTAGCGTAAAGTTCGGTTCTTAAATCAATTTCCTGACGCGCATCCCACCAGTAATCAGGGAAGTTGCCATAAATGGCGTTGATGCTTTCGGCTTGGCTGATATCAAGGCGATCGCCTGCTTGCTTGATCACAATATAAATGGCAAAGGTGTTTTCATCAACTTTGAGCCGTTGGCGTAAGACTTCTGCTTCTACGCATTCATTGGCAATTTCATCTAGTCTCGCTAAAGCAACGTGAGCCTCTATTTGGCGGTTTTCAAAGCTAGCGCGGACAATTTCGGCACGTTCGCCAATGGAAATCAAAAAAGGCGATCGCTGACTTTGCTCGTTTACTGTTTTCAACAATGCCCTACTCAAGTTTAGAACTTTTACTGTATCTGTGGTGCTATTTTGGCGGAATTGTTCTAATTGTTGGGCATTGAGTTCGTGGATTGTTCCTGGCATTTCCAACTCGCCGATTGTGACGTTGCGGCGTACCAGTTCTTTGGTTTTGGCGGTGAGTTCAAGATCAATGTAGGGACTAGTATTGTAAGCAGCGCGTATTGTTCCGTAAAGCCTGGCGATCGCTTGATAATTTTCCATGAATGGGCGCAGATCGGGGTCAGGAGAGAGGATTTCGTAAATTGATTGTAGTTGGCGGACAAATTTAAAGAACTTCTCGCGCAAATCTTTGTCTGCAAAATAAGCCGCAGCGCGTTCTTTTGCTTTGTCATCCCATCCCTTAGCTAGCGGTAAATACTCAGGTGCAGTATTTTCCATCATCGTTTGCAGCAGGTTTTTGATCACATCAACATTTTGGATGATGTCGTTAACTTCTCCGGACTCAAAGGCCAGGGCTTGCTCTAGTTTGTCGCCAAAGATACCGATAAAATCTAGAACAAAGCCGTAGGGTTTAACTAAACCTTGTGCATCTTCATAGGGGCGATTCACACGGGCGATTCCTTGCAAGAGAACGTGGTCGCGCATTGGTTTGTCGAGATACATACAGTAAAGTATCGGTGCATCAAAGCCCGTTAGTAGTTTCTCGGTGACGATGAGAATTTTCGGCAATGCTTTGCGGTAGTCTTCGTAAAGTTGGCGAATTTTGGTCACAGCATCAGCATCGCCACCGCAAAGGGTTTCTAAATTTTGGGCATCTTCAGCAGAACAATAACCTGTAAAAGTTAGGGTTTTGGTGGTGTCGTAGTTAAAATCTTTCGGGCGAGATTCGATAAAGTCGATGACTGCATTTGGTAAGGATATTTTGGCAGAAACGACGGATTTTTTAATAAAGGCTTTGCGGACTTCTTTCTCTTCGGCATCAGTCAGGTTGTACTCCCGCAGTCCTGCGGCTGTAGTCCGGGAATAAACGACGGTTGAGTATTCGCTAGGGAGATATTTATCTAAGGCTTGTTTGTAAAGTCTACAAGCTTCCCGATCTACACCAACCATAAAAGCTTTAAAGCCCATTGGTTCAACGTAGTCACGGAAGTGTGCGGCGACAAATTTCGCTACTTTATCTACTCTATCTGCACTTTTGAGAAACTCTTTTAATTTAACAGCGCGATCGAGAATGCCATCAAGTTCCTCTATGTCGTTAATGCCTTCTGCGGCTTGGAGTTGGAAAAATTCTTTTTCTAAAATTTCTTGGGGAACACGAAACTCTGATTTAGCCAGGGCATAATTTAGCTTCAGGGTTGTGCCATCTCGTACCGAGTCGGCGGTTGAATAGGAATCTAGGCTGTATTTCGGGTCAGTAGGTTCGCCGAAGGTTTGGAAGGTGCTTTGTCCTTTAGCTGCTTTACTGACGGGTGTACCTGTGAAACCGATAAATGTGGCGTTGGGGAGGGCAGCCATCAAATATATGCCGAAATTACCGCCAGTGCTACGGTGTGCCTCATCGACTAAGACGGTAATCGTAGAACGCTTATTTTCTACCTTCATCTTGTCGAACTTGTGAATCATGGCGACGATTAACCCGCGATAATCATCTTGGATGAGTTTTTCTAAGTCTGCTTTACTGGTTGCGACTTCATAACTTTTGATGCCATAAGCTTTGAGGTTTTTGTCTAGTTGGTTTTCTAGTTCGTTGCGGTCAACAATCATGATTACAGTATTATCGCCGCTAATATTGCGGAGTTGGGCGGCAACTGTAATCATCGTGAGGGTTTTACCACTGCCTTGGGTATGCCAAACTAATCCGCGTTTTTTATTCGGATCTTGGATGCGTTGCAGGACTTTTTTGACTGCACGCGTCTGGTGTTGGCGTAAAATTACTTTGGTTAAGCCGTCATCGCGTTCTAGGAAAACAATGTAATATCTGAGAATCTCTAAAAAGCGTTGATGGTCGAAGAAGGTTTTGATTTTCTCTTCGTAGTCGCCTTCTTGGATAATCGAACCTAACCCCCCAGCCCCCTTCCATTGTAGGGAAGGGGGAGTAATATTGTTGTTCCCCTCCCCTTGCAGGGGAGGGGTTAGGGGAGAGGTAAGTTTCCATTCAAACAAGTTTTTGCGGTTGGTATTCCAGGTTAAGCCATACCAGAAATTCCACAATTCTGTGACTTCAAAAACTTGGGGAAAGGCTAGCAATTCTGGGGTTTGGTTGTGGTAGCGGCGAATTTGGTCAATCCCTAGTGCTAAACCATCAGTTTTCTTTTCTCCTTTGGTTTCAGCAATGGCAACGGGAATACCGTTAATTAGAAAAATAATATCAGCGCGGTTGGGAAATTTTACGCCTTTTTGCGACCATTCATCAGTGACTTGGAAGATGTTATTTTCCGGGTTGTTAAAGTCGATGAGGGTAATGTTTCTGTCGCGGTTTTCTTGGGCGACAAAAATAGATTGTTTGCCTTGCAACCAGTTTAATGCTTCGCGGTTGCCTTCGATGGTGCTGTCAATGTTTCGCAGGCGGCGCAGAATTTCATCTATGTTGTTAGAGGTGACTACGCCAGGATTTAGTTTAATTAGTTGACTGCGAAGAACATCGGCAAAGTAGCGTTCTTTGAGCTTTTCCTCTCCCTTCCCTTCCCGCCGTTGTAATGCCTCTTTTGAAGTTAGGTATTCCCAGCCAATTTGATATGCATATTTCAGCATCGGTCTTTGAACGGCGGAAGCTTCGCTCATACGTAAGTCTCAGTTAAGGGTTGGGTGGAAATTTTACCTGTCATCAGTTGTTCTAGCATGGCGTGGAAGAGTTCGTCAGTAAGGGCGATTTCTTTTTCTAGGGCTTGAATTTTGCGATCGCAGGCTTTTAAGGTAAGAGCAATATCTTTTTGTTCACCAAAAATAGGTAAAGGTATAGTAATAGATTTAATAATCATTGAATTTAAATTTGTTTGATTTGCTCCATATCCTAACGTTCTAATTTTTTCATAGTTTCCAGCTAGAAAATAGAATACATAATCATTTAAAATATTTTGTTGTAATAAGATTGCTGCACAAGCTTGATTTAGAGTTGCATCAATTCCTAAAATTGCAACTTTACCCCGCGTTACTCCTTGCCCATACATAGCCATTAAAAGAGTTCCACGCGGAATTATCTTGGCTGCTGAGTTTTTCAATCCTTCTTTTGTAATTTTCTCTTCTGTATCGGTAATAATTCCGTAATTGACTTCTCCAGTTTTTACCCAAGGAATATCGCCATTCCAATATTTAGCATTACTTCTGCTAGGCGTGCCGCCAGATGTAATTTGACTAATTTGCCCTAACTTCACAACTTGCCAACTCTCAGGAATTTCCCCTATTCCCTTCTTCTTGCGCGGTTCATTGCGAGTGCCATGAGTAAAGAGATACTGCATCAGTGCTGCTTTGCGTTCCCGTTCCAGTTCTAACTCTCGCTGGCGGGTTTCTTTGGCTTTCTGGATGGTTCGCAGAGTGTGTGCGATCGTTTTTTGTTCGGGGAGTGGAGGGATAATAATTGGCAATGATTGTAAATTTGCCTGATTAATATTAGTAACTCCTACTTTCCCAGACTTAGAGATAAGAATTTTTCTAACTGTATCTCGACGGAGATAATTAACTAAAAAGATAGGTTCAATTTCCTGTGTTTCTAATCGCGCCCTAATTATAAACCCACAGAATGTCACAGGCTCTGTAAAATCAAGAAATAAAGAAGCCCAACCTACTCCCTCCTGCTTCAAAGATGAGCGTACAAATAAAATATCGTTTTTTTTAAGTAGATAATCATCTTTAAGCTTAATATCTACTCTATAAAGTTTATTCATTGATATAAATGAACTTTCACAATACATATTCAGAACATCTACTGTGAGAGTACCACTTCCTTTTTGCTCTTTATTAAAATTGATACCATTCTTTAATTGGGCTATATCTCCCAATTTCACTATCCTCCAATGAGGCGGTACTTGCATCTCATCCATCCCTACCCCTTTTATATTCCATCAGCAATAATCAAATCTATCATTTCATTCTTATTCTTCCGATAAACCCGAAAATCACTATCTAGAGTTAACACACTACTACCATTAATCAACTCACTCATTCTTACCAAACACGCATCAGCTAAAGACATTGGTACATTCTGATACCGCTTCAACAACTCTCTAACCGTTCCTATTTCATCACTGAGACGAAAAGAGATTTGAATTATGCGAGTATCTAGTAAAGACATAACCGCATCCTGTCCACCATAAAAATCTCGCAATATAAAAAACGTTTCACTAATCACTACTTCACAAGTTAATAAGGGTGGTTTAATCTTTTTCCATTCATTAACCGCCCAATCATGCGAATTTTCCCGATTATTGATAAATGCAACTAAGGGGCCTGTATCTAGAAGTACCTTTTTCCTCATTTCCAACCGTAGCCTTCTAAATACTTCTTGTTGGTAGCTAAATCGCCAGGCCCTCCATCAACACAACCAGCAAACTCTTTGGCTGCTTCATAGGCAGAAATAGGTTCTTTTTCTTCTTTATGCTGTACATCCTGCTTTTGCATCTCCTTATACTGCAAAAACTGAATAAAATCAATTACCTCCTGCTGCTTCTCTGGAGATAATTTTCTAAATTCATCAATGATTATTTGTTCTCGATCAATTGCTTGAGTCATTGCTGTATCCTGGATAAAAATAATAAGATATTTGTAGCTGATTGAAACTTTAGCAATTTAAACTTTACTACTCATTGCAGACAAACTTAAATACTCAGAGATCAGCTAGCGTAAAATGTGTAGGTAGGTTTGAGGAACAAAACCTATAATTTTGCAGGGTTTGTTGGGTTTCGCAAAGCCTCAACCCAACCTACGAATATTCTAACCCCCAACCCCTTCCCTATTAGCGTTGGGGAGTAAGCCTTAAAGGCTCTCTCCTTGTAGGCTAGGGTGTACACACAAGTATGACCAGCATAGGTTTCAACTCTTCTAGTAGTTTCGTAGGGTGCATTACAATACGGTTCGGTTAACCTGTTTTTCTCTCGAAGATCCCCCCAACCCCCCTTAAAAAGGGGGGCTTTTTCTAATCTTTACCCCCTTAAAAAGGGGGTCGCCGCAGGCGGGGGGATCTTATCCGAACCGTATTAGGGTGCGTTATGGCCACGCCGAATCAGCAAATGCGTTCGCCAAATCAACAAATGCGAACGCCGAATCAATAAATGCGATCGCCAAATCAACAAATGCGAACCCCAAATCAACAAATGCGAACCCCAAATCAACAAATGCGAACCCCGAATCAACAAATGCGAACCCCAAATCAACAAATGCGAACCCCAAATCAACAAATGCGAACCCCGAATCAACAAATGCGAACCCCGAATCAACAAATGCGAACCCCGAATCAACAAATGCGTAGGCGTAGCCAGCCTTAAGCATCGCCTTATATGAAAAACGCTATAAATTCCAATACGCTTGGGTTAAGGGCTACTTGTACAAAATTGTGGGTTTTCGAGACGCGATAAATCGCCGTCTCTACAAGTGTTTTGGTATTATCTGAACTGTATTGCTATAAATTCAACTTTGCTAACACCTCAGCTAAATCTTTATCAGCCCATTCCCTGTCTTGTCTTGCTACCGCCAAATCTGTCAAAATATCTGCGATCGCCCGATGCACAACTTTATCGCTAACATCCACAAACTGCGACGGACTAAGATTATAATCCGCTTCTCTCAATTCCTCTAACTTAATAACTTTACTCAGCTTCTCTCGCGTTTCCCAATTGCGATAAACCTCATCAACCGCCTTAATCCCTTCCTTTGTCAAAATATTCTTCGGATCGCCCTTCACAAAATAATCAGCAGCATTAATCAGCAAAAACTCGCCCTTACGATTCAGAGGTTTCAGGCGATTTAATAAAATTACCACCCCTGGCGCAGTGGTGTTATAAAACAAATTTTCAGGTAGCAAAATCACCCCTTCAACTCTGTCTTTTTCCACAAATTCTTTGCGGATGTCCCTTTCTTGATTTTTGTTCTGACTCCCGGAACCGCGAGACACTGCACCTGTATCCAAAACAACCGCCGCCCGTCCGTTATCTTTCAGCGATGCCCAAATATGCTGCACCCATCCCCAATCTGCTGAAGATTTGGAGGCAATTCCGTCTTTAAACCGTTCAAAAGAATCTTCTTCGTAAGCATCTGCGCCGTAGTTGTCCTGATTCCACATCGGATTAGCAACCACATAATCAAAGCGCATTACCTTCTTGTCAACCGTAAATTTTGGTTGCCTGAATGTATCGCCAATCTCAATTTGAGTATCAGTAAAATCCTGCAAAAACATATTCATTTTAGCGATCGCGAAAGTTGTCCAGTTCAACTCTTGCCCAAATAACCGAGGTGCTTTACTCTCTTCCCCTGGATGCTTGCGGTTGAACACCAGACGCGGCTTAGTCAACAACCTTCCCGATCCACAAGTGGGATCATAAATCTTTGTGTAGGGTTCAGGGTCAATAATTTCCGCAATCAACCAACCCACCTCTGATGGTGTGAGAAACTCCCCCGCACTTTGCCCCTGTCCTTCGGCAAATTTCCGCAGCAGATACTCATAGGCTTCCCCTAAAACATCTGCATTAGTATTCTTTAACCCCAACCGATGCCGACTGATGACTTCAATCAAGTCCTTTAAATGGTCATCATCTAAAACGCGCTGATTGCTTTGCTTCTCGTTATAATCCTTCAGCGTCAGCGTTCCTGATAACCCAGGATTGCGCTTTGCCACTTCCCGCATCGCCGTTGTGACAAACTCTCCTAAGCCATCTTTCGGATGAAAACGAATTGCATCCCAACGGTATTCGTGCGGTACATAATAACGGACAATCGGCTGACGATTATTTTTAATTGCATCTTGATGATCTGCTTCAATGAAAGCACGGGCTAAGTCTCCACCCCCAAATTTCTCGGCGCACTTTTCATACTCATCATCAAACACATCAGACAGCCGTTTGTAGAAAATTAGCGGCAGAATAAAATCTTTGAATTTTGGTGCATCCGTCGCACCGCGTATCTTACAAGCAGCATCCCACAGCCATTGTTCCATTGCGGGAATATCCAAACGCTCATCAGCTTGGTTCGCTAACTGTAGAAGGGGTAAATCAAGAGAACCGTTTTTCTCTGCTGGATTTTTGCTGTTTTTCCTTGTTCCACGCGGCACTATACTTACTCCTGCAATGCTTCTATCTTATGAAAGAGAATCCCTATTTTCGCAGTTTCTCGGCTAATTGTTGATAAATGATATCTAACCACACAGGAATCACAACCTTGTTCTAGAGATGCGTAGACGCGTAGCGGCTTGTTGTCAGACATCGCATTGGTGAATTATGCTCAAAAATGGTTGCAAGATGAACGAGAAAGAGGAAGACGCTAAAAAATTTGCTCAACCTCGTCGTAAACTTTAAATTCAGATTGAACGCCTCAGAAAAGTTCTACCTAAGTTGGACAATATGCGAAGAACAAGTTCAAAGTGAGGTTCAAGCCAAAGCTAAACAAAAATCAGACTTAATAGAAGTTCAAAAACAGTATGCTAAATAATACCAAGTTAACGTCCATCAGTGGAGCTACGGCAGATTAATTTCTAGTGTTCAAAGTCAGGCTGCTAAAGCTGGAATTCTTATAGAAGAGTCAAAACTGCCAATTCGAGGTAGTCCTCAGGAGAAAGCGAAAGAATTAGCGTAGGTGTAGCCCGCCGTAGGTATCGCGGCTTACCATTCCCGCAAAATAAACTGATTGACAAAACACCGAACCTTGACAAGTTTGCTGTTTAATAGTACGCTAATTTGCCAACGCGGACATCTAATTTGGCAATCGACATAAAATACTTAAAAAGTGGGTGACGAGGGATTTGAACCCGCAACCAATAGATTAAGAGTCTACTGCTCTACCGTTGAGCTAGTCACCCACACGAATAACAATCTTAGCATAACTTCCGACAATTTAGTTAGTGCCGCACCCAAAAAACTAATTAAAAGGGGAATTTGATGGTGAAGGTGGTTTGACCTGCTGCACTCTCTACATAAATTGAGCCGCCTAAATGTCTGACCATTTTCTGCACTAATGCCAATTCCAGCCCTGTGCCGCTATGTTTCCAAGGATCGTGTTTGGAAAGGTGATAGAAGGGTTCAAAAATCCGTGAGAGTTCATTGCTGGTAAGCTCTATTCCGGAATTGGTAATATTAAGCTCGACTGTATCCCCTATCAACCGAGCAGAGACTGCGATCGCTTCCCCGGCTGGGGTGTATTTGCAGGCATGGTTGAGCAGTTCGGTGACAATCCGCTCCAAATCAGTGATATCTGTCTCCAAAGGCGGCAGCGCACGATCGACAGTCAGGTTTAACTGCTGTCGCTGGCAGTTGGTGAGGTGTCGAAAAGACTCGATAATCGGGTGAAGCCAGCTTTGAAAGTCAATAGCAATCAAGGTTGGGGGATCGGGTTCGGCTTCGAGATATGTGAGTGTGAGTAGGTCGTTAATTAACTTGCTTTCTCGCCCACACTCATTATGCAGAATCTGCAAGAGTTGCGGCACTATTTCTATTTCTGATATTTCTGCTGGTGTGAGGACACTTTCGAGAGTTTGGACTGCAAGGCTAATGCTGGTTATTGGTGTCCGCAGTTCTTGGGATAGGGTTCTGAGAAATTGATTTTTGAGCCGATCGCTTTTTTCTAGTTCTTTTACCTGTGCCTGGTTTTGTTTGTAAAGCTGGGCTTGACGAATGGCGATCGCACATTCATTTGCTATCTGCTGCATTAGCTCAATTTCAAATTCGTCAAAAGCCTCTTGTGATGGTCTTGTCAGCCAAATATTTCCCAAAATCCCTTGAGTATCGAAAATTGGACAAGCCATCTGGGACATAATTAGCAACTTTGGTTCCCATCCCGGTACGATTTCCAAAAATTGCAATGGTTGTTTTTGCAACAGCGGCTGATAAACTTCAAGATGCTCTGCAACCTGTTTAGTTAATCCTTGACACTGGGGGAAGTTAATGCAGTATTCGTAAGTAATCGTAACTAGAGTTTGGCAGGTACTATAGAGTTCAATTTGGCAACGCTCAAGGTTTAGTAACTTTGCTAATTCCTGGGTAAGTATCTGCAACACCTGAGTTTGATCCAGACTGTCGCGGATTTGTTCTGTCATACGTCGCACCAAGGCTTCAAAGTTTCGCACCTGCTGCAACTGATTGATGTGCTTCTGCTTCTGTAACTCCATATTGGCTTTGAGATCCTGGAGTTGCTGATGAAGTTCTGCCTGTTGGACTGCAATGCCGATTTGAGTTGCCAACTGTTTGAGTAAGTCAGTTTCTGTTTGCTGCCATTGACGCGATTGGTGACAATGCTGGCCAATCAATAGCCCCCACATATCTTGCTTTTGGAAAATCGGCACGACGAGATTAGCTTTTATCTGCAAAGATGTCAGGAAATCTATATGGCAAGGATGCAAGTCGGCTGCATAAATATCTTCGACAACTTGAATGCAACCTCGTCCGTAGTGTTCTGGATGTTTGCCACTTAAGCAGGGATCGGTGATGTTTTTTCCCAATAGGGGATCGCTGACAGCTACAGTTGATTCGGCAATGATTACTCCACTACCATCAGCCTTGAAACGATAAATCAACACGCGATCGCAATTCAAAAATTGTCGCACTTCAATTGTAGTCTGATGCAGAATTGTCTCTAATTCTACAGATTGGTGAATTCGTCCAGCGATCGCTTCTAGCAATTGCTCTCGTTCAACCTGGAGTCCAACTGCTTGTTCTGCTTGCTTCACAGGGGTAATATTACTACTAGTACCAATCAGTCGATAAACGCTGGAGTTAGCATCCTTTAATGGGGTGAGAGTCGTACTCCACCAAGTGGGAACTCCCTGGAATTGCAAACATTGTTCGTAAGAAATAGTTGTGCCGAATCGCACGCAGTCAGCATAATGTTGACGCACCTTTGCAGCATCAATGGCACAGAGAATATCCTCTGGTTTTTTGCCCCGGAGATCGTCTGAGCGAATCCCTATCCACCGTTCATGAGTGGGATTCAGTGCCACATATCGAAAATCTCCATCCTCCAAAACATCAACTACAAATATTGATGCCTCTACAGAATCGTAGATGCTTAGTAGAAACTGCTCGCTACTACTTTTTTCATCTACTTCTGTGCCAAAAAGAATTTGAGGTGGTGATAATTTTGTCAACTCCATAGTTGATTCCACTGGATTTATATTCATGCGAGAGTCCCACTCTTGTATTACTGACTCTTCTAGGCGCTCTCTTGTCGTTAAGCTTATAGTAGATGCACTTTAGCGCCTATAGCAAAGTATTGTCAGCTGTTGCTCATCGAAATTTTGATCTTTCTCTACTTCTTGTCAGAAATCTAGGAAAGCTAATAAAAGTCAGCTTAACAAAATCCTGCTTTTTGAAGGTGAAAATACATTTGCAGGTGAGGGCAAACTTTCTGTAATTTATTTTTAAGAGTTTTTTAGAATTGTTGCATATATCTAAATGCAAACCTAAGTATATATCAATTAAGTTTATAATTCTTAATAAGGGAAGTTACAATCGCAATTTGTGAGCATTGATTCCTGTGAGAATACCAACTAGTAGCCAAGTGATGCCTAATCCAATGACTTCACCTAAAAATAACTGGCTTAAGTAGCGCCAGATCGTCCCCACAGTAGAACCCACGGGGACAGCAACAGCCCAACTTGCCGCAGAGACAAATATCCATCGCCACGCTACAGCCTGGGGAATTGCTAACCATTGTGCTAATCCAATCCCCAAGCCGCCAAGGGCACCATAAACCGCCCCTGACAAAATTCTTAGGGGAAGAATCTGAGTGCTAGGTACAATCCAACCCACCGCACCAATACCGATCGCAGTAATGAGACTCCAACCCAAAAGACTTGACAAAATCCACCTGATACAAGATATAGGTTCTTTGAGAAGACAACCTTGAGGAAGTGCGATCGCAAATCCGCCAATAGCAGCCTCTACCACCCCAACATCTGGCTTTTCACCGACTTCAATTAAGAGTAAACTCAATAAAAATCCGCCAAAAGTAGCTAAAGTCCACAGCAATGTAAAGCCAAATCTAGTATTTTTAGGCGCGAATGGCATCAAAGTTTCTTTGTTTTTAATAGTCTGACAGTTCTTGCATTAAACATCTCAAAAAAACCTTTGCGTCGCTGTTGGGGTGATTCAGGTACGATGTAACCCCACAAACTCTCCCAGTAGAAAAAGGAGATACCATCAAAATTGCGATCGCGCACTACCTGAACCTGTTCTCTAACTTGTGCCATTTTCACCGGATTACCTACTGTTCCTGTTGATATACCAATACCTACAGGAATTAGACTTTGAGCCAATTTTATAGATGGAAGTTCTAGTTGAGCGATAAAAGACTTTTTGTCATTTCGATATACCTGCAAAATTAACTCATTAACTAAACCTTTTTTTACCCAATTTTCCCAATCTTGCAAATAGTATTTGTAGGCAAAAGCTTGATAGTTGGGAGACAGAGAGATTTTGAGTTTGGGCTTAACTGCCTTCACAGCTTGGTAGATTTCTGCCATAAAATCAGTAATTTTATCTGCCCGCCACCGCATCCATTCTGAATTAAAAGGATCATGAGGGGGACTTTTGCCTTGATGCTCTTGTTGATAGAGTTCAATAGTGAAGCGATCGTAGCCGAACTGTACAGGCATCCCAAAATGGTCGTCAAGCTGAATACCATCTACATCGTAATCCCTGACTACTTCTAAAATTAACCCTTGGATAAACTCTTGCACTTGTGGATGTAAGGGATTCAACCAGGCCAGTTTAGTTACTAAAATATTGTCGATTTCTTCCGGTGGGGCATCTTGAGTAGACTTTATACCTTCTTGCCCAATTGTCAACCAATCGGGATAACGCCTTGCTAATTGTGAATAATGCGGCGTCATAAACCCGTATTCAAACCAGGGAATGACTCTCAAATCTTTATTTTTGGCAAGTCTTACTATCTTTGCTAAAACATCCTGTCCACCGTGCATGAAGTTAAGCAAAGGTTGAGTTTCTGAGCCTGTAGTGATTTTGGCTACCGCACTTTTATAAAAAGTATGTCCTCGGTTCCAAACTACAGGATAAATTGTATTAAAGTTGAGAGCCGATAATTGATTTATAGCACGGTTAATACCCCAAGGGACAAATAGTACACCACTAGCAACATTAGTGAGCCAAACGCCGCGAATTTCTGTAGTTAAAGGACTTGTTTTTTGGGAATAAACTGGCAGTGAAGAGGGTAAAAAAACTGTTAAAGCGACTACTAATCCCAAACACAGCAAGCAAGCAACACAACGGCGAACAACCCGATTCATTTGTAAGCGTGACCTAGTGCGATCGGAATATATATAACTACAAAATAAAGTTGTAATCCTCCGGATGATGTAAAGAAATGATGATTCAGAAATCAGAAATCAGGAGTCAGGAGTCAGAATCTTTGAAATAATACGGAGCCAGTTTTGGTGATGAATATACTTAACGATACCAAAACCTAATAAATTATGACTCCTAACTCCTAACTCCTAAACTCTTTACTTATTAAAATCTTTCCACGCCTTCAAATTGCTTGATTACCGATGCATTTGCTGCTTCACCACAAGTTCGTGGTGTGGGGAATATCTTTTCAGGATTTGCTAACCCTTTAGGATTAAAAACTTGCCGCACCCATTGCATAGTTTCTAAATCAACTTCGCTAAACATCTGTGGCATATAGCACTTTTTCTCTGCACCGATGCCATGTTCCCCAGAAATACTACCGCCGACTTGCACACAAAGTTTGAGAATTTTTCCACCCATTTCTTCTACTTGCTCTAATGCTCCAGATATAGAATTATCATAAAGAATTAGTGGATGAAGATTGCCATCGCCAGCGTGAAACACATTAGCAACACGATAACCGTATTGTTTACTTAATGCCTCAATTTCATGTAATACATAAGGCAACTGAGTCCGAGGAATTACACCATCTTGTACATAATAATCTGGGCTTAAATGCCCAGCCGCAGCAAAAGCGGCTTTGCGTCCTTTCCATAATTTCAATCGGGTTTCTGGGTCAGTAGCAGAAGTGACATTCCGCGCCCCATTCTTTTTACAAATTTCGGTAACTCGCTGCTTATTCCCTGCAACTTCCACTTCTAAACCGTCAATTTCTATCAGCAAAATAGCAGTCGCATCACGGGGATAACAGTTAGTTGCAACAACATCTTCAACGGCGTTGATACTAAAATTATCCATCATTTCCATACCACCAGGAATAATGCCGGCACTGATGATGTCAGAAACAGTTGCTCCGGCAGCTTCAATGCTAGTAAAATCTGCCAACAGCACACAAATTGATTCTGCACTTTTGAGAATTCGCAAAGTAATTTCTGTGGCAATTCCTAAAGTGCCTTCAGAACCAACAAAAACACCTGTTAAATCATAACCAGGCATTTCTGGAATTTGTCCGCCTAAATCGATAATTTCCCCCTCTGGCGTAACAATTTTTAATCCCAAAACGTGGTTAGTCGTAACACCATATTTGAGACAATGCACCCCACCAGAATTTTCAGCAATATTGCCCCCAATAGAGCAAATAATTTGACTGGAAGGGTCAGGAGCGTAGTAAAATCCAGCACCACTAACAGCTTGTGTTACCCAACTATTAATCACCCCTGGTTGTACAACTGTCCGTTGATTTTCTAAATCAATACTGAGGATTTGCCGCATTAATGAGGTTACAATCAAAACAGAATCTTCTACTGGTAAAGCACCGCCAGATAGACCAGTGCCAGAACCGCGTGCGATGAAGGGTATAGAATATTGATTACATATCTTCACAACTTCCGCAACTTGTTCTGTAGTTCTGGGTAACACTACTATAGCCGGACGTTGGCGATAGCCAGTTAAACCATCGCATTCATAGGTAATGAGTTCTTCGCGGCGTTGCACCACACCATTTTTGCCAAGGACAGCCTCGAATGCTTTGATAATGGGTTTCCAGTTGAGTTGTTTTTTATCTTGGGTAAGCATAGTTTTTTAAAGTTCAAGGTAGATGTATAGAGGATTGCAAGCTCTTTTGGGACGCATTAATTACTATTGTTGCAAGAATAGCAGTCAAAAGTGAGTAAAAGCGATCGCATAATTTAAGTACGGAAGGTGCGATGTCTCTTAACGAGTGCGTTGAATGATGGTAAAATTCTATACTTAGTTAAGTATGGGGTTAAAGTAACATAGAGTCAGACATTTAACAGCAGAGGGTGAAATAACTTACCAAGTTTTAGATTCCACCTCAAAATTAATTGCCAAGCTGCAAACCCTAGCACCCGAACAGCAACAAGAAGTGCTAAAAGCAACTATACGAACATCATTTGAGTAAGCAGCAAAAGAAGAAACTTCTTCCCAAGTACCAATTTTCCATATTTTGACATTGCGATCGCAACCAACGCTTGCAATCAAAGTACTATCAGGACTGATTGCTATAGACTGTACATAACCTGAATGTCCTCTCAGTGTTTGAATTTCTTTTCTGTCTTTCAAATTAAAAATTTTAATTGTACTATCATCACTTCCGCTTACAAGAAAGTTATAGATAGGGATTACTGCAACTGTTGTCACTGATTTGCTGTGGGTATTAAAAGCGTGTAACTCTTGACATGTGTTTAAATCCCAAACTCGGATAATAGCATCGTCACCACCACTTATGAGAGCATCTCCTGTAGTAGTAAAAGCTATAGAACGAACAGAATTTGTATGTTTTAATTGGTAATTCAAAAGTTGATCGGCATTCAAATTTCATAATCGAATTATGCTGTCGTCACTCCCGCAAGCAAGAATCTGGCGGCTTAAATTTACCGAGGTAGAGCGTACACCCCTAAACCAACTAGAGTCTCCATTAAATATGTGAACCTGATACCATACTTGCCCCATACGTTTCCCCAAAGCCTCTATAATTTTGTTCTATTATTAGAATTCCCTGAATTTGCAATAAACTTAACGTAGCTACGGCAAAATCTGTTGAAAGCAATGGAGAGCTTTGGATTAGGGTGAATTAGTTTTAAGTTTTTAATCCCACTAAGCAAACAAGTACGGCAATGAAATCTCTATATTGTCACAACCTCTATCTTTCATTAATCAACTAACCTAGAAAATCAATTAACCTATAAATAACGCTCTCAAATACTGGATAAAATCATGGTTCAGCAAGTTCTAATCAATAATGATGATTACTATGTGCCAGATGCCAACCAGCTAATCACTGAAAATGATACACCTGTGGATAATTTTGCATCTGCAAAACAACAACGCCTTTTAGTGAGTTCTCTTTACAGTTCTCTACAACATCAGACTTTTTTAGCTGAAGCTAATGTGGGCATTTACTACACAGACCTTCAGCCCCCCATTGTACCTGATGTCTTTCTCAGCTTAGATGTTCAAGTGCCTGAAAAATGGTGGGAAAAACAAAATCGTTGTTATATGGTTTGGCGTTTTGGCAAACCTCCGGAAGTTGTACTCGAAATTGTCTCAAATAAAGAAGGTGATGAACTGGGCAAAAAGCTACAAATTTATGAACACATGCGGGCTAGTTACTACATCGTATATGACCCAAACCAGCAATTAGGAGAAAAAGTACTACGCATTTATGAACTTAGGGGAAGGCGTTACTTTGAAACTTCAGAAACTTGGCTTGAACAAGTTGGTTTAGGTATAACTCTGTGGGAAGGTGAATTTGAAGGTAGACAGGATCATTGGTTACGCTGGTGCTACCAAGATAGTAATGTTTTGCTGACTGGGGATGAACGCGCCGAACAGGAACAACAACGTGCTGAACAAGCAGAACAACGCACCCAATTATTAGCAGATAGGCTACGCGCTATGGGCGTAGATCCCGACACTCTATAAGACACTTGCTGTAAAGACGCAAAGTTTTTTTGCATCTTTGCATGAGCAAAAAAATTCTCACTAACTTGTGCAACTTATAAACTCATTTATCCGATGCCAAACCTTCTCTAATAAATCTGGAGCATCCGCATCAAACCATTTAATTTGTGGATATGATCGAAACCAAGTACGTTGTCGCTTGGCAAATTGTCGGGTATGCAAAATTATTAATTCTTTCGCTTCATCTAAGGAAATATTACCAGCCAAATATTGCTTAATTTCTTGATAGCCCAAAGTATTCAACAAAGACAAATCAGCGCCATATTTTTGACAAAGATACTCCACTTCAGCGACCAAACCATCTGCTATCATTTGCTCAGTACGTTGTTGAATACGAGCAAGCAACTTTTCAACATCGCAATCTAAACCAATTTGCAAAATCGGATAATTTGGTGGATTCTCCCCTTGCTGTTCTGAAATTGGATGACCAGTGACATAATATACCTCTAATGCTCTTAAAGTTCGCACTGAATCATTGCCATGAATCTTTTGTGCTGCAACGGGGTCAACTTGTTGTAACATTGCGTATAGTTGTAGTTGACCAAGAGATTCAAGCTGCGATCGCAATTTTATTTGTGGTGCAACTCTAGGAATTTTCATCCCTTGGACAATGGAACGGATATATAAACCAGTACCACCAACTAGCAAAAGTGGCATAACTTCAATAGAAGCAATTAAGGCTTGTGTTTGTTCCTGGTAGTCTGCTACTGTCATCGTGTCTGTCGGGTCGCAGATATCTATTAAATAGTGCGGCACTAATTTTTGTTCAGCCACAGCTGGTTTTGCCGTCCCAATATCAAACTCACGGTAAACTTGACGAGAATCGGCACTAAGAATTACAGAACCCAAGCGCATCGCCAAAGCCAAAGCTAAACCCGACTTACCCGTTGCTGTCGCTCCACAAATCACAATTAATTTAGTCATTAGTCATTAGTCATTAGTCATTAAGCTATTTTCGCCCTGCCCCTTTGCCCCTCTGACACGGTAGTGCAACCCTAGTATAAACTTCTCTTTTAAATGCCCTACAGACGCCAGCAAGGCTTTTGTGTTACAATTTTGGAGTGTTTTTACTTTTATTTGCCTTTCGGCGATTTCAACCCCACGCATCAGGAGAGTTTACATGACGAGCAGTTACAGTGCCGATCAGATTCAAGTTCTGGAAGGTCTGGAAGCCGTCCGCAAAAGACCAGGAATGTACATCGGTACCACTGGGCCGCGAGGACTCCACCATTTAGTCTACGAGGTGGTGGACAATTCAATTGATGAGGCTTTGGCGGGTCATTGCACTCATATAGAAGTAGATATCAACGCTGATGGTTCCGTGACTGTAACAGATGATGGTCGTGGTATTCCCGTCGATACTCACTCGCGTACCGGGAAATCGGCTTTGGAAACCGTAATGACGGTACTGCACGCAGGTGGAAAGTTTGGCGGCGGTGGCTACAAAGTTTCTGGAGGATTGCACGGGGTTGGTATTTCTGTTGTTAATGCCCTATCTGAGGTTGTAGAAGTTACGGTTTGGCGAGATAAAAAGGTTCATCTTCAGCGCTATGAACGCGGTATCCCAGTTAGCGATCTGCAAGTCAAACCTTACAAAGAAGCTAGAACTGGAACTTCTGTTACTTTTAAACCAGATACCCAAATATTCACTATTAGCATTGAGTTTGATTACATCACTTTATCAGGTCGCCTACGGGAATTGGCGTATCTGAATGCAGGTGTCAAAATTACTTTTACTGACCACCGTTTAGAATTACTAAAAAGCGATACACCCAAGGTAGAAACCTACGAGTACAGGGGTGGGATCAAAGAGTACATTGCTTACATGAACCGCGAGAAGCAACCACTGCATGAAGAAATTATCTATGTGCAAGGGGAACGCAACAACGTACAAGTGGAAGTTTCATTGCAGTGGTGTACTGATGCTTACACGGATAATGTGCTAGGTTTTGCTAACAATATTCGCACAGTGGATGGTGGTACGCACTTAGAAGGCTTGAAGGCGGTTTTGACGCGGACATTAAATGCGATCGCCCGCAAGCGCAATAAAATTAAAGAGAATGAACCTAACCTCAGTGGCGAACACGTCCGCGAAGGTTTGACAGCCGTAATTTCCGTTAAAGTCCCCGATCCAGAATTTGAAGGACAAACCAAAACCAAACTCGGTAACACCGAAGTTCGGGGAATTGTTGATTCTCTGGTGGGAGAAGTCCTTACTGAGTATCTCGAATTTCATCCTGCTATAGCAGACTCAATTTTAGATAAAGCTATCCAAGCTTTCAAAGCCGCAGAAGCAGCCCGTCATGCGCGGGAATTAGTTCGGCGCAAATCGGTGCTGGAATCTTCGCCATTACCTGGTAAATTGGCAGATTGCAGTTCTCGTGACCCTAGCGAATCTGAGATATTCATCGTGGAAGGGGACTCAGCAGGTGGGAGCGCCAAACAAGGACGCGATCGCCGCACTCAAGCTATCTTGCCTCTCCGTGGTAAAATTCTCAACATTGAAAAAACCGACGACGCTAAGATTTATAAAAATAACGAAGTTCAATCGTTAATTACAGCCCTCGGTTTAGGTGTCAAAGGTGATGAATTTGATTCTACTCAACTGCGCTATCACCGCATAGTCATTATGACGGATGCTGACGTAGATGGAGCGCACATTCGGACTTTGTTGTTAACATTCTTCTATCGATATCAGCGAGCGCTCATCGAACAAGGCTTTATTTATATTGCTTGTCCCCCATTGTTTAAAGTAGAACGGGGACGTAATCATGAGTATTGCTATAGCGATCGCGAAAAAAATCAAGCGATCGCCAAATTTCCTGCTAACGCCAACTACACCATCCAACGCTTCAAAGGTTTGGGTGAAATGATGCCACAACAACTCTGGGACACCACAATGAACCCAGAAACCCGTAAAATGAAGCAAGTCGAAATTGAGGATGCCGCAGAAGCCGATCGCATTTTCACAATTTTAATGGGCGATCGCGTCGCACCCAGACGAGAATTCATCGAAACCTATGGCTCTAAACTCAACTTCACCGATTTAGATATTTAATCTCAGCAGTCCTAAATCATTCGTAAAAAATTAAGATCCCCGATTTATCAAACAAATCGGGGATCTTTAACTTTGAAATATTGCTTGACATTCCTGCAACAGATTTTGCTAAAGACTTTATATCCAAAATTTCTGTAAAAATTACCTCTTTTGGCTGATGGCAAACTATGTAATTTATAAATTTATTGTATTAAGATTTTTACTACTACAAATTATGTCGTTAGATGAGTGACTATATTCACAAATTCATTAACTATTATTAATAATTCCTTATTTAACTGGATTTTACACAAAGCTATGAAAGCGAGCAAAGGCATACTAGGAAAAGCATTGTTCAATATTATTGGCATAGGTAGCTTAGTTGCTCTGTCTGCCTGCGCTCAACCTGTCGCAGAAACTCCTACAGCAACTGTCCCTTCAACAACTGTCCCGTCGGTCACGCCAACTCCTACTGCGACTATTGCCACCCAAAATTTAGCAGAATTGGCAAAGTCAGCAGCTAGTCAAGGACAGTTTAAAACTCTCATCCAAGCAGTGCAAGCTGCCGGATTGACTGAACAATTGGCTACACCAGGCCCTTACACAATATTTGCACCTACTGATGCAGCTTTCTCTGCTTTACCCAAAGCTACTCTAGACCAACTCTTACAGCCAGCAAACAAACAACAATTAATCAAGGTTCTGTCCTACCACGTTATACCTGGGGGAATTACCTCCCAGCAATTGACATCTGGAGAAGTTAAAACAATTGAGGGTAGTCCCGTTAAAATCACAGTTGATCGTGCCAGTAACTCAATCACAGTTAACAATGCTAAGGTGACTCAGCCAGATATCCCAGCTAGCAATGGCATCGTTCATGTAGTTGACCAGGTACTTCTGCCACCTAATTTCCCTGCAAGTCTAAACACCACCCCAACACCACGGTAGTTCAGCAAAGTTCATAGTCCCCAGTTTTAATTAGGGATAGCTTTGAAAGCCTCCCTGACTTTGAACTAGTCGCAAACAATCAATTAAAAATTTAGGTTGACTTGTTACAAGAGCAAATATTTTATAATACAAAAACTACAAATATTCCAAATTTATCGGTTAGAAAAATCATATAATTCGCTTATTGTCAATACTTTCCAAACAATCAATGCTCGATTGTTAACATAACTACTAACTTTATTGGAAATTTAGTCCAGATAATACTCTTTGCTCTAACTCGCTGATTAATTTGAACCACCTGCTAGAAACACATTTGTTATGCTTTAAGAAAATAACTAAATATCATCTATCCAATCGCAATTAATAAGTATTTTGAGGATTTCTCATCATCAGATGACAGAAAATTACCGAAATAAAAGTATTTAAATTTACAATTTACTTACGCAAAAAATCTTTGTAACTAAATCATCAGGTAATCTGCTGGGTTCTCTGTGTTCGTGGTAATAGCTGTTGGAAGTACACACTATAAAGCTGAAAACTTGTTAATATCTTCATATAGTTCCGTGGCGATCGCTATTGTATCGTATGTATCTAATATACTTTTGCCTAAGACTAAGACGATATTGGCAAGTTCGCAGGACAAATTGTTTTTGAATTGATTAAAATATCTTTGTATACAATAAAAAAAGTTTGTCAAGTTTCATAGGGCTGAAATCGCCACAGTGCGCTAACGTGTGAATAAGACCGAATTAGTAAACCTAAATTGATCTGCGATCGGATCGATCTGCCACCGCCTCAACTCCTCAGTTAAGGTAGTTAGTACGCAGAAGGTTAACTGCTTTCAGGCAAGTACCACCACCGTTGTTGTATTTACCCAAGGACAATACCCGTTTTAGTCTAAGGGATGTTTAATTTATGAAGGAAATGTAAAAATGAGTAGGTTAAGACGAATAGTCTGAGTTAACATAAAATGCGCTCTTTCTCAGTAATTAATGTTGTGTAAAATACATGAAATTCGGCAGAAGCAAGCGTACTTACTTCGTAATGTAATAAGAGCGTCACTGCAATTCCGAAAAGTGGAGAAAAAATTTCAGGGTATAAATCCCGTTTTCAATGTCTTTTTGGTGAAAATAGCTAACAGTTGCTTAATGAATTCATGATTTATACACAAAAAGAGTGCAATTTCTGTGAAACAGGCTACAATCGGAAGAGTCTTTATACGAAAATCTGCCAACAGTATGAACTCATTTGTATAGAGTGGCAAATTTTTTGATAAAGGCGAGTCTTTATTTTGACCAGTTAGTTGAAAGCAATATGTGATAGCAACACATATAACATTTACCAAAGTGAGCAAGTCACCTTTAGTAATTGCTAAAACTAAAGTAAAAACCCTCCTACCGGAGGTCTAAAACGTCCGAAAATATCTCTGGCAAATCTGCCAAAAAGCTTATTTTCGGTTGGCAATTGGCTCGTTTAAAAGAGCGCTAAACACATCTTGAGTAATTGATTCTGCAAGGAGCATGAGGAACGCGGCATGAACCAGGCTAACAACGTACTCGAAAGCATATATCAGCCTGACCTAGAAATAATGAATCAGCCTGAGCTCGAGTTAGAAGAACTCTTAATAGACGATGAAGAGGACTTGCTGATCGTAGATGAAGGTGACGAGGAATTTTTAGAGCCTCAGTCTGATGAGGACGACGCAAAGTCTGGAAAAGCCGCTAAATCGCGTCGTCGGACACAAAGCAAGAAAAAGCACTATACCGAAGATTCAATTCGGCTTTACTTGCAAGAGATTGGTAGAATTCGTCTGTTGCGGGCAGACGAAGAAATTGAATTGGCGCGGAAGATAGCCGATTTGCTGGAATTAGAGAGGGTACGCGAAAGACTCTGTGAGCAATTAGATCGCGATCCTCGAGATAGTGAATGGGCAGAAGCAGTACAACTGCCACTACCAGCCTTTCGTTATCGCCTGCATGTTGGTCGCAGGGCGAAAGACAAGATGGTGCAATCTAACCTCCGTCTTGTAGTTTCAATTGCTAAGAAGTACATGAATCGTGGTTTGTCATTCCAAGACTTAATTCAGGAAGGCAGTCTCGGTTTGATTCGTGCCGCTGAAAAGTTTGACCACGAAAAAGGTTATAAGTTTTCTACATACGCTACATGGTGGATTCGTCAAGCAATTACCCGCGCGATCGCAGATCAATCCCGCACAATTCGCCTTCCAGTTCACCTTTACGAAACCATTTCTCGGATTAAGAAAACTACCAAACTGCTATCTCAAGAAATGGGTCGCAAACCCACTGAAGAAGAAATCGCTACTCGCATGGAAATGACCATTGAGAAGTTGCGGTTCATTGCTAAATCCGCCCAGTTACCTATCTCATTAGAAACGCCAATTGGTAAAGAAGAAGATTCTCGATTGGGTGATTTTATTGAATCTGATGGTGAGACGCCGGAAGACCAAGTTTCCAAAAATCTTCTACGCGAAGACCTCGAAAAAGTCCTCGACAGTCTCAGCCCACGCGAACGCGATGTTCTCAGACTGCGTTACGGCTTGGATGATGGTCGGATGAAAACCCTTGAGGAAATCGGACAGATTTTCAACGTTACCCGCGAACGGATTCGTCAAATTGAGGCGAAGGCACTGCGCAAGTTACGCCACCCAAATCGTAACAGCGTTCTCAAAGAGTATATTCGGTAGTAATTAGTCATTAGTCATTGGTCATTAGTGAATAAACAAATGACAACTGACAAATGACAAAACAAATAAAAAACCTGGTAGTGAATTAGCACTCCAGGTTTTTTTATTTATAGGTCATCTTAAATATTAAAACTTATAGAATGCCCCAAAAATGTAGAAAGCCTTGACCAGAAAAAAGCTCAACCAAAACGGCTGCTAAAAAGCCAATCATTGCCAAGCGACCGTTCCAAATTTCTGCTTGTGGGGTAAAGCCCCAACGCCAAGCGTTACGATCTTCAATTACGGGAGTAGTGACTTTTGTTGTGCTTGCATTTGTCATGGTTAGGACTCCAAACTTAATTTTTAAGGTTTATTGCCTTATGTAAACTAATATAACAAATATTTTCATAAAGGCAACATTTTTTATATTTTTGTTTCCAGAGCTTGACATAAATATAAATAAGCTATTAATAGAGACTAAAACATCAACCTTTAGTGAGATTTACTGAGGTAGAAGAAATCTTATCCAGACTTTTAGCTTTATAAACAATATTATACTATTGATATTAATTATCAACTAATTTAGTTAAATTGCTTTATTTTAAATATATATCGCATTTTAAAATAAAAAGTTTATTGATAATTTAAGTTAGTACCAGACCATTTCTATTTCTTTTGAAGTCGAGACAAAACCAAGCTTCTCGTAGATACGTTTACCATCCTCAGTGGTATAAAGCCAGAGGCGTTTTGCCTCAGTTGCTCTCAGAAAGCTAATAATTTCCTTTAATAATGCTGTTGCAATTCTCTGGCGTCGCCACATCGGAATTGTATAAACGTTCAGAATGTAGGCTTCTAAGCCTGAGAGATTGTCGTTGTAAGGGGATCGTTGAAAAAATACCAAGCCGCTAGTGGCAACAATTTGACTATCCACTTCAGCTACCCAAGCTAAAAACTCACCCGACGGCATTTATTTCGCCAAGATATTTTCGAGTCGCTTCTGCTAAATTTGCGATGTCAGAGTCACCTTTAATCTTGCCAGCCTCCCGCAGAAGTTCAAGACGCAGTTGAATTAGCGCCTCTAAGTCCTACAAGTTGGCTTGTCGCAAGTTGAACATCATCCTAATTTACGATCGCACTTCGGCCACGGTGATGATTTTTTCATCGCGGTTGAGTTGGAGGATACTTTCACCTTTGACATCCCTACCTAAAATCGGCACTGTTTCCACAGGTATTCGCACTACCCGCTCCTTATTCGTTACTAAAGCTACTTCGCCAGATGCGATCGCCATCACCATACCAGCTAAGTTGTCAGTTTTGCTAGCAAATTTCAGCGCTTGCGTGCCTAAATCGCCCCGATTCGCCGCTCTTAACTGACTTGCAGCCATCCGCTTGGCATATCCTTCTTGAGTAACTAGCAGCAGTTGGTCATCTTTACCGACAGTGACACAGCCAACCATTTGCTGATTTTTCAATAATCGAAATGCTTGTAAACCCATTGCTGTGCGTCCCATGACCGGCAATTGTTCATCATTGACTGGAAAGCGCAACATTCGCCCACCGGAACTAGCTAAAATCAGATGCGCTCCTGGTGTGGTGAATTGGGTAAATGATAATTCATCATCTTCTTTTAGTTTCAAAATTGTGATGCCGCGCCGAGTCAGGTTAGTAAATTCTCCCAAAGACAGACGCTTAATTCTTCCCTGTTTTGTTAAAAGAATCATCTGCCTAGTTTCAAGATTTTCCGGCAGCAAAAAGCGGCTGACCACAGCTTCTTGAGCGCCTTGAGCAGTATTACTGAGCATCGTAATCAAAGGTTTTCCCCGTGGAGAACGCCCAGTAGTTGGGGGAATTTCTCCCACATTCACAGGATAGACTTTGCCGCCACCAGTTAGTATTAGCAGGTCTTTTTCTGTGTCAGTTAAAATAGTTTGGATAATGAAGTCATTATCGTGTAGACCATTTTCAGCTTTTGACTTTCTCCCAGATGGCTGGGTGCGGCGGACATAACCCCGTTGGGTAAATTCTAAAATCGCTTCCTCTACTGGTTGAGAAAATTTAAGTTCTTCCTCCTCTGCTCCTGTGCTTCTGTGCCCCTCTGCCCTAGACTTCTGCTCCTCTGCTTTAGACTTTTGCTCCTCTCCAATTTTCGTCCGTCGGGGATCGTTATACTTGCGCTTGAGCGATCGCAAATCTTTTTTCAGCGCCTTCAATAATTCGCGGCGATCGTTGAGTAATTGCTCCAACAAATTAATTTGTTCACTGATCTGCTCAAATTCTTGCTGCAAATTTTGCTGTTCTAAACTGGTGAGGCGGCGCAACGGCATAGCCAAAATTGCATCTCCTTGTACCTCACTCAAATCTAGTTGGCTACAAAGATTTATTTTTGCCGTACTCCCATCGGGAGCTTGCCGTAAAATTCCAATTACTCGATCCAAATTAGACAGCGCTTTCAGCAAACCTTCTACCAAATGCACACGACTTTGAGCCTTACCCAACTCGTAATTGTAGCGACGGTTCAGTGTCTCTTCGCGGAAACTCAAAAACTCCTGCAACAGTTGACGCAAACTTAACTGGCGGGGTTGTCCATCCACTATTGCCAGGAGAATCGCTCCAAAAGTCATTTGTAAAGCAGTTTGGTGATACAAATGCTGGAGAACTTCTTGGGGATTTGTATCGCGTTTGAGTTCAATTACTACTCGCATCCCTTCGCGATCGCTCTCATCCCGAAGATCGGAAATTCCCTGCAAGCGTCCTTGATTTACTAAGTCCGCTACCTTCTCGATCCAGGCAGCTTTATTCACTTGATAAGGCAATTCTGTAATGATAATTGCCGTCCGGCGCTTGCTTCCTCTACTGGCTGGAATTTCTTCTAAAGTCGCGACTCCCCGCAGCAGAATTCCACCTTTACCTGTGGTGTACGCTTCCCGAATTCCCGCTTCACCAACTATTTCCCCACCAGTGGGAAAATCTGGCCCTGGAATTAGCTCAAATAATTTTTCATCTGGCAAATCTGGATTGTCGATTAAAGCAATTAACCCATTGACAACTTCCCCCAAATTGTGCGGTGGTACATTTGTTGCCATTCCCACGGCAATACCAGAACAGCCATTGAGTAACAAAAACGGCAACTGAGCAGGTAACACCGTTGGTTCTTGCTGGGAATTATCGAAGTTACCGACAAATTCCACAGTTTCTTCACCAATTTCTGTCAGCATTCCCTCATGGCTGATCGGTGCGAGGCGCGTTTCTGTGTAGCGCATCGCCGCTGGCGGGTCATTATCGACACTACCAAAGTTACCATGTCCTGCTAGCAAGGGATAGCGGCTAGAAAAATCCTGCACCAGCCTAACTAAAGCATCGTAAACTGATTGATCGCCGTGAGGATGGTATTTACCCAACACATCACCCACTACACGGGCACATTTTCGATAAGGTCTATCTGGTACTAAACCGAGTTCGTGCATTGCATATAGAATGCGACGATGCACTGGTTTTAAGCCATCACGCACGTCTGGTAGCGCTCGCCCGACAATCACGCTCATGGCATATTCTAGATAAGACCGTTGCATCTCGGTGTGCAGGGCTGTTGGAATTACCTGTCCCGTTGAGAGAAGGTTTAACTGTTTTGCCATGAGTTTTTTCCCTGAAATTTAACTACACAAAAGCCAATGCAACTCAACACTGCGGCAACCACAGCATAACGGATGAAATGAGATTCATAACAAAATTTTCATAGTCACAGAAGAAAAAGCAGTAGTATCATCCTTGATGACGAAGATGTACATTGACTATTAAAAAGGATGCACACGAGTATAATCTACATAAACTTAGTAGCCATGATACTTACCATGATTGCATTTCTTAATTTTGTATTCTGGAATTCTTGAATCTCCTCACCTCTATAACTAAAATTCTCATGAAAACTGTTTTAATTGTCGAAGACGATCTAATTAATGCTCGTGTTTTTTCCAAAATTTTGTCCAAGCGTGGTGGCTTGGGTGTGAAACACACTGAAAATGTCGAAGAAGTCATTAAAATTGCCCAATCAGGAGAAGCTGACCTGATTTTGATGGATGTTTCTCTCTCTAGAAGTGTTTACCAAGGCAAGTCTGTTGATGGAATCAAGATTACACAAATGTTAAAATCCGATCCAAAAACAGCAAACTTACCTGTGATTCTGGTGACAGCACATGCTATGGAAGGCGATCGCGAGAATTTTCTCAAGCAAAGTGGTGCTGATGGCTACATTTCTAAGCCAGTTGTTGACCATCAACAGTTTGTTGACCAAATCATCGCACTTCTACCCACAGACTAACACTGGGAATTAACGACTTATTTCAGGAATGCTCGCCCGCCAATGTTTTTGGGCAACTAGTTCCTGTCTGTATTTAGTATAGATGTACTACGAAAAGGTACTCTTAGGCAAGTGGTAAGGAGGAGTGCTGAGTGCTGAGTAGTGAGTGCTGAGTAAAGAGTTTGGAGTTAGAAGTTTGGAATTAACAGTTAAATATTTGAACTCGTAAATTCATAACTCCTCACTCAGCACTCAACACTCAGCACTGCCTATTGAGTAGGCTGTTGTCTAGGCGTAGGCGCTGATGATGAGTTTTCTCGTTGCTGTATGGCTGCTTGAATACGGGGTAATTCTAGGAATTTTTTCGTATCAGACAGTAGACGATCGCCCCAGAGATTTTCTTTGAGGAAATTCAAATTAGCATAGCGCGAATCGATACGGAGTGCAGTTTCTCCCAAGGTTAGTCCTTGTTGGTGATCGCCTTTAGTATACAGTGCCACTGCTAAGGCCAATAAAGGTTCTGCCGCTTGTTTTTCAAGGGTTACAGCAGATTGCCATCGCTTAATTGCTTCAGGGATATTACCCTGTTCGTAGTTGATTAAGCCAATGTTGTTGAGCGCCGGCCAGAATTTTTTATCTTGAGAGACAGCTTTATCGTACTGTGCGATCGCATCTGGCAATTTACCCAGCAAATAGTAAGCATTACCCAAATCAAATAACCCCTCTGGATCGTTGGGTTTTAATTTCAAACCATCTTGATAATTAACAACAGCAGCCTGGTAATTTTTTTGCTGAAAATTTGCTGAACCCAAAGCAAACAAAATATCACCATTTTTGGGGTTGAGAGATTGCGCTTTTTTCAGACTAGCGATCGCCCCATCAAACTCTTTGGATTGCAACTGCAATCCACCTAACAGCAACCATACTTTGTCATTCCCAGGAGCCAGTTGACTAGCCAGCCGCGCTCGTGGCAAAGCTAATTCAACCTGTTGAAACTGAGCTAGTTGAGCCGCCTCTTGTGCCAAGCTCAACCCTTGCTTTTCTAACTTTGTCGTATCTAATTGCAGCGTATGGGGTATTAATGCCTGCGCGTTAGCGGCTTTTGGCATACTCCATAAACTACAGACCATTAAAAGAGAAATCAAACGAACATGTTTAGGCACACTACCGCCTTTAAGCCACTAATCAAAGAATCTTTCAGCTAGCTTAAACGATCTACGCTGTTGGCGGTAGCAAAATCTTACCAATCTTGGGGAATAGGGATGTGGAGAGATGAGGGAGTTGAAAAGCAGGGGAGCAGACTTCGACTCCTTTCGACTACCAAGAGGGCAAGTCGCTCAGTACAAGTGCTCAATGCCCCATACCCATTAAACAATTGATGACTTTGGTCATATATCAGTCTGGAATTACTAGTGACTTTGGTCATACATCAGTTTAGATGTTTTGAACGATAATTATTATGTATGAATTTATACGATGAGGTAGATATTAAACACTTTGATATCAAAAAAAGCAACTGTCTAAGATTGCTTCATCCATACCTCAGCAGAATAGAACTTTAATGTAAATAAGGAGTCAATTCCATGTTGAAACCAAACCGTATATCGATTGTATTAGCTGCTGCTGCCCTAATCGTTATTCCCACTCTCTTGACTGCACCTGCAAGTGCCCAGACGAAAGTCTACGTTGTTGGCGATCGCGATCAAAATTGGGATCGTGACGGCAGATCCAATTCTAGAGAAGTCAGAAACTCTAGAGATCGGGATAATTGGAACCGTGACGGCAGATCCAATTCTAGAGAAGTCAGAAACTCTAGAGATCGGGATAATTGGAACCGTGACGGCAGATCTAATTCTAGAGAAGTCAGAAACCCCAGAGATCGGGATAATTGGAACCGTGACAACCAATTTAATGGCAGAGTAGTCAGACTTGGTAATGGTGATATCAGATATCCCAATGGGCAAATTATTCCTGCTAGATCCGTAGTCAGACTGCGCGATCAAGGTTACTTCAGACTTCCTAACGGGGATATTCTTCTTCCCAATCAAGAAATTGTTCCTGCTGGGAGATTAGTGAGAGTGCGTGATGATTACTTCAGACTTCCTAGTGGATTAGTACTGCAAATAAACCTTTAAACACTAAAAACTCAAAATCATTGTCAGTATTAGGCTACCAGGCTATAGTTTTAGCCGTGAATAACAGCTCGGTAGCCGTTCCTTATAGACAAAATGGATATGAAAATTGATACACCAAATACCGTAGATTCATCTTCATCAGTTTTAGTTCCAGAGGTAAAGAAAAAAAAAGGCAGACGTAATTGGCTCTCTTGGCTAATTGCTCTTTGCCTTTTGGGTGGAATTGGTTATGCCGTTTATTACCAAGTAACGGTTGCTCCCCGTCAAGAAGCCAGACGCAGAGTACTGACAAGACCTGTAGAAAGGCAGAGTTTAACAATCACAGTTTCAGCGAACGGAACGGTGAAACCTGAGCGGTCAATCAACCTTAGCCCAAAAAACTCCGGCATCTTGAAAAGCCTGCTGGCGAAAGAAGGAGATATTGTCAAACAAGGACAGATTGTCGCTTACATGGATGATTCCAACCTCCGGGGGCAACTTACCTCTGCTCAAGGACAATTGGCACAAGCCGAGGCGAATTTGCAAAAAGCGATCGCAGGTAATCGTCCTCAAGATATTGCCCAATCACAGGGAGCATTAGACGAAGCCGAAGCGAATCTGCAAAAAGCGATCGCAGGTAATCGCTCTCAAGATATTGCCCAAGCACAGGCACGCTTGCAAAGCGCTCAAGCTGCCCTTCGCCAAGCAGAAGATGATTTTGTTCGCAATCAGCAACTTTACAATGCAGGCGGTATTTCCCTTCAGACTCTCAACCAAAACCGCTCCAATCGTGACAGTGCCCAAGCTAATGTCAATGAAGCACAGCAAGCACTGGCTCTGCAAAAAGCCGGGTCACGTCCAGAGGATGTTGAGCAAGCACGAGCTGTAGTAAAGCAGAGACAGCAAGCTTTGGCACTCCTGAAAGCCGGAACGCGCCAAGAAGATATTAATGCCGCTCGTGCCCAAGTAACATCGGCTCGTGGTTCGCTGCAAAACATCCAAGCCGAAATCAACGACACGATCATTCGCGCACCCTTTGATGGTGTAGTGACAAAGAAGTATGCCGATCCAGGCGCTTTCGTGACACCCACAACTGCCAGTAGTGAAGTAGCTTCTTCTTCTTCTTCTTCAATCTTGTCTCTAGCTTCCACAAATGAAGTTGTCGCCAATTTAGCGGAAACAAATATTTCCAAAATCAGCCTTGGTCAAAAAGTCTCGATTAAAGCAGATGCCTATCCAGGAAAAACCTTTGAAGGTAAAGTCAGCCAAATTGCTGCCCAAGCAATAGTAGAGCAAAACGTCACCAGTTTTGAAGTGAGAGTATCGCTTTTAGACCCTCAAAGACTCCTGCGGTCTGGAATGAATGCGGAAGTAGATTTTCAAGTCGGTCAAGTTCAAAATGTTTTAGTAGTGCCAACAGCTTCGGTGGTACGCCAAGAAAATGCCACAGGCGTGTTTGTGCAAGGAAAAAATAACAGACCTGTGTTTACTCGCATTGAGACTGGCGTCACCGCGAATAACTTTACCGAAGTTAAGTCTGGATTGACAGGAGACGAAAGGGTGTTGCTCAGTTTCCCACCAGGATCGCGTCCGCAATCAACACCAAGAGGAGGAGTTTTCCCTGGTCTAGGTGGAGGTGGAGGAGCCGGAGGAGGAGGCGGAAGAGGAGCAGGTGGCGGCGGAGGTCGTTCCGGCGGCAGTTCTGGTGGTGGTGGTCGTTCTCAAGGCGGTGGTTCCCCTTAAAGTTAGTTTTAAATAAAACATTATGTTTAAGATATTTAAGGGCTTTTATAAAGCGAAGAATACCCGTACAGTACCATTGCTGGAAATCTTGACAATGGCGGCAGAGACTCTGTGGAGTAACAAATTACGCACAGGTCTAACTATGTTGGGCGTGATTATTGGGATTTCTTCAGTTATTGCCATTACTTCTGTCGGTCAGGGAGTGCAAAAGGGAGTTGAGCAACAGATACAAGCATTGGGTACAGATGTGATCCAAATCTTAGCGGGTGCGGCAAGAAGCGGGAATGTCCGTCAAGGAGTAGGTTCTAGCAGTACCTTGACCTGGGAAGATGCGAAAGCGATCGCTACACAAGCGCCATCAGCACAGATGGTTTCTGCTTATCTCCAACGGACTGCTCAAGTTGTATATGCAGGACAGAACACCTCAACAACCATTTATGGCACAGATTTGAACTACCCAGAAGTCAGAAATACTCACCCCCAACAAGGGAGATATTTTACTCAAGAAGAATTAGATACTGCCGCACAGTTTGCCATTCTTGGCCCCACAGTCCAAAAAACACTCTTTGGGCAGGGTGTAAATCCGATCGGCGAGAAAATTCGTGTTCAGGGAGAGGCTTATGAAGTAATTGGGGTGATGGAACCTAAAGGCGCTCAAGGGCCGATGGATCGAGATGACCAGATTTTTATTCCTCTAACTACTATGTCGAAAAGACTGGTTGGTAACAATGCGTTAGTAGGCGTTTCTGTCAATGGAATTTTAGTTAAAGGCGCTAATCAGGAGCAGTTAGAAGCCGCTCAGTTTCAAGTTACCAATCTCTTACGGCTGCGTCATAACATTTATCCGCCACAAGCTGATGATTTTCGGCTGACTAATCAAGCTGATATTGTTAGTACCTTTACTAGTATTGTGGGTTTATTTACAGTCATGGTGGTAGCGATCGCTGGAATTTCTCTGGTGGTTGGTGGCATTGGTATTGCTAACATTATGCTAGTTTCTGTGGTTGAGCGGACGCGAGAAATCGGGATTCGCAAAGCCGTAGGAGCCACTAATTCAGCTATTCTCAATCAATTTTTAGCGGAAGCGATCGTGATTTCCATTGTCGGCGGAGGTATTGGGATGGTGACTGGCGTTTTATTAGCCTTTGTAGCTGCAAACGTTTTCAAGTTTCCGTTTGTAATTTCTTTATTGTCGATCGTTGCTGGCTTTGTACTCTCGTTAACTGTTGGCTTAATCGCTGGGGTGATTCCAGCACGGAACGCATCTAAATTAGATCCAATTAACGCTTTAAGAAGTGACTAGATAATTCGTAATTCGTAACTCTTATGCCAACCATGATTTGGATGGAATCTATTACTAAGACCTACCACTTGGGAGAAGTTAGTGTTCCCATACTCAAGGGAATTGAACTCTCTATTGAGGAAGGGGAATACGTCTCGATTATGGGTGCGTCAGGTTCGGGTAAATCTACTCTGATGAATATTTTGGGATGCCTGGATCGTCCGACAACTGGAGACTATATTTTTGAAGGCAGAAACCTGACAACTTTTGATGATGATGAATTAGCCTATATCCGCAACCAAAGGATAGGTTTTGTGTTTCAACAATTTAACCTATTGGCGCGGGCGACAGCGTTAGAAAACGTCATGTTGCCAATGGTTTACGCTAACTTGCCTAAGCCAAAACGCCGAGAAAGGGCATTAGAAGCCTTAGAAAAGGTAGGATTAGGGGGACGCATCGCTAACCGTCCTAGTCAACTATCTGGCGGACAACAGCAACGAGTAGCGATCGCTCGTGCTTTGGTCAACCGACCTGCATTAGTTTTGGCAGATGAGCCAACAGGAGCTTTAGATACTGAAACTTCGCATGAGGTGATGAGTTTACTGACTGAACTTAATGACCAAGGGATCACGATTGTGATTGTCACTCATGAACCAGATATCGCTGCTCAAACCCAAAGGATTATTCGAGTTCAGGATGGTTTGATTGTCGGCTAATTTGTTAAGATTAACCTTTTGAGGGGGAATTTAAGATTTAAACTTCTGTAGGTCAATCAGGATGGAAACTTTTGATTATATCCTCAAAAAACCTAATTAATGACTATATTTAGATTATGAATTTCAGCTTATTTTTCGTGCATTCTGCCTGGGTTACTGTCGCATTCGCGATTTTTCTTCCAACTTTAGTAAATGCAGCAACTCCCCCAAAAGCACAGAATTCTTCAAGCTCTGTACAAGTTCCCGATCGCCTCAACCCCAATCCCAATCCTCTCCAATTTCCGACTAAACCAGAGGAAGTAAAAATTCAGGGAACTGTGCCAATCAGTTTGGCACAAGCTCTGGAACTCGCAAAACGTAACAATCGAGACTTACAGGTAGCTATATTACAGCTAGAACGCAGTCGCTCGGCGCTACGCGAGTCTCAAGCTGCCTTGTTTCCGACTCTTGGTATTAACAGTAGCGTGACTAATAATGGTAATGGTTTTAATAACAATTCATCTCAATCCAGCACCTCTTTTAATGGTTCAGCCCAACTGAATTATAATCTCTATAATTCTGGGAACCGACAAGCGACTATCCGAGCCGCAGAGGAACAGCTACGGGTAGATCAATTAAATGTTGAAAGTCAGTCTTTGACAATTAGCTTGAATGCCACAACTCAATACTACGATTTGCAACAAGCAGATCAACTAGTCAGAATTAATCAGTCTGCTGTGATAAATGCCCAGGCTAGTTTACGCGATACTCAAGCCAGAGAACAGGCTGGAGTAGGTACGCGGTTCGATGTGCTGCAAGCTCAGGTAAATTTAGCAAACGCCCAACAACAACTGACTAATGCGATCTCACAGCAGCAAATTGCCCGTCGTCAGCTTGCTACGTTGTTAAGTTTATCGCAGTCAGTTGATATCAGTGCCTCTGACCCTGTACAGTTAGCGGGTCTTTGGCCGCAGACGGTAGAACAAAGTATTGTCCAAGCGTTTCAAAATCGTCCAGAGTTGCAACAGTATTTGGGACAACGTAATATTTACGAGCAACAGCGACGACAGGCACTTTCACAGCTAGGGCCGCAAGTTAGTTTGGTCGGTAACTACAATCTGCTAGATCGGTATAACGATGGCGTTAGCATTACTGATGGCTATTCCGCAGGAATTCAAGGAAATCTAACTTTATTTGAAGGGGGAGCAGCAAAAGCGCGTGCAGATCAGTCGAGAGCTAATATTGCGATCGCAGAGACTCAATTTGCTACCCAGCGCGACCAAATTCGCTTTGATGTAGAACAGTATTATGCTCAATTGCAATCCAATTTAAATAATGTGCAGACTTCTAGTGTGGCTTTAAATCAAGCCAGGGAAGCTCTGAATTTAGCAAGGCTGAGGTTCCAAGCTGGTGTGGGCACTCAAACAGAGGTGATTGATGCTGAAAATGACCTGACAAGAGCAGAAGGTAATCGAGTTGAAGCTATTTTGGATTACAATCGCGCTCTAGCTAATTTGCAAAGATCGGTAACATCTAGGGCTTCGCGCTAAGGTCAAATCATTAAAGAAAAGTTTGCTTAGTACAGCATTTCATGAATTCGTAGCGAATGAAAGAAAGGCAATACCCTGCCTGCATTGTTAACGCATTGGCTTGCATTCGCAAAGACAATCTAGCGACCCTGCTGGGGAGGGAACAAGGCGATGCAAATGAAGTTGGGCAAAAAACGTGCGATTGCCTTTGGCACAACCATACAGCCAATTACTAATGACTATCTTCAGTACAAAAATACATTTATTACTTAAAAAGATTAAATATAGCAGTTCTCGTTTACGTAAGGTACACCCGTAGGGGCACGGCATTGCCGTGCCCCTACACCTCGCAATATAATGTTGTACCGCATCTGAATGGGAACCGCTATATAAACACATAAAAGATTACTGCCGACAGCCAGCAGTTAGCGATCGCAATCGGGGCAGTGCCAAAGGCAATCGTAACAAAGCCTTTGAAAATAGCTTTTGGAAAAACAATTGATATCAAGTCTGGCTCATTAGTTTTAATTCCCAAATTTATGCAGAAAGCCCAAAAGCCTCTCTCCTCTGATTCTCTGCACCCCTGCTGCCTTAATGATAAGTCTTTAACCGGACATGATATGAGAAGCTGACACAAGCAACTCTAACAAAGATAAAAGCGCTACGTGACAAGATTTGGACAAGCTTCGAGGTAAACAAGAGGCAGTAACAGCTTTAGTAGAGGCAGAAAAAGGGTCAAGGGCTAATTTAGATCGGGTAGTTGGTTACTTACAAGAGATAATGAAATCTGACCCAAATTTTGCACAATCAGTAGAAAAATTAGCGTCAGAGATTCAGCATGAATCTCTGTGTTGGTCGTAATGCAACAGTCAGATTCTTAAACTTCAAGCTTTAACCAATCTTTAAGTTGCAGTTCTTGAAGTAGTTGAATTTACAAGCGAGGATGTGATGACTCAATATGACTATATTGTGATTGGTGCGGGTTCGGCAGGCTGCGTTGTCGCCAACCGGATGACACAAGATAGTGAAACAACCGTGTTATTACTCGAAGCTGGCAACCCAGATACTAAACCAGAGATTCAAATCCCGTTGTCATCCCCCAACCTACCCGGCTCAGAGCTGGACTGGGGATATTTCTCTGAACCAGAACCGTACCTGAATAACCGCAAAATCTTTTGTCCCCGTGGCAAAGTCTTGGGTGGCAGCAGTTCGATTAATTCCATGATTTATATCCGGGGCAATCATCACGATTATGACCACTGGCAGTCATTGGGGAATCCTGGTTGGAGTTACCAAGATGTATTGCCCTATTTCAATAAATCTGAGAATCAGCAACGCGGTGCCGACGCATACCACGGGGTTGATGGGGAGTGGAGCGTCACCGATATTCAAGAAAGTGCTGTGGCATCCCAACGATTTGTAGAAGCAGCCGTGGCGATCGGATACAACCACAATCCTGATTTCAATGGGATACAGCAATCAGGTGCGGGAATTTATCAGTTGACGGTCAAGGATGGTAAACGTCACAGTGCTGCTGCTGCATTCCTCTTGCCAATTCTCAAGCGTCCCAATTTAACAATAACAACAGGAGCGTTAGTGACTCGGTTATTGTTTGAGGGAACCCGCACTGTTGGGGTGGAATATATGCACGAGGGAACGCTGCACCAAGCCAAGGTTAACAAAGAAGTGATTTTAAGTGCTGGTGCATTCGATTCGCCCAAGCTGCTGATGCTTTCCGGCATTGGTGATGCAGAACAACTGCAAGCAATGGGGATTCCTGTCGTCGTTGATTTGCCAGGTGTCGGTCAAAACCTCCAAGACCACTCTCTCGTTCCTGTGGCACACCAGATAATTACCAGTCCTGTGGCACCCCAGGTAATTGCTGGGTTACACCCGGTAATTAGCAGTAATGGTAACGCTGAAGCCGGATTATTTTTGCATACCGAAGGTAATCTGGATGCCACGCCAGATTTACAGTTTTTCTTCGGTCCCATTCTATGGATATCTCCTGGACAAACCCTCTCTGGTTTGGGATTCACTGTTACAGTCAGTTTGACTCATCCCCAAAACATTGGGAGTGTCAGTTTGTCCTCGCCTGACCCCAAAGACCCACCAATTATTCGGATGAACTTTCTACAAAGTCAATCCGATGTGCAAAAGCTAGTTGCTGGGATTAAAATAATGCGTAAATTGTTTCATACAAATGCCTTTGATCAGTTTCGAGGTGAGGAAATCAGTCCCGGTGCTGAGGTGACTAGCGATGAAGCACTCGAAGTTTACATCCGGGAATTTTGTGTTACGGGCTATCATCCTGTCGGCACCTGCAAAATGGGAACTGACCCAATGGCGGTTGTCGATCCCGAACTCCAGGTACACGGTGTTACGGGGTTGCGGGTTGTTGATGCATCGATTATGCCAACTCTAGTCGGGGGAAATACGAACGCGCCCACGATTATGATCGGCGAGAAAGGAGCCGATTTAATTAAAGCCGCTCTTAGCGTTTCACAGCAAGTACACAAAGCAATAGCAAACTAACTCACTGGCGCGATCGCCTAAAGATAACGATGATTCACAAAACAGAGATTCAGGAAATGCTCAACCGGGATTCCAGGTATCTAGCTTTTGAAAAGACTCAAGGAGGCTTCAAAGCAAAGCTTTACCTCGTCTTCGAGCATTATGCACAAACGATAAAGTTGCCTAAATGCATCTCAGCTTAGAACGACTATGGCACAGTAATTACCGCTACTGGGCAATGGGCTTTACTCAGAATTGCATCCACTCTGTGACCGAAGAAAACGCGACCCGTAACCATTCGGATACTACTCCCTAGAAGAATTAAGTCAACTTCCTGGGTTTGGGCAAACTTGAGGATTTCCCTTTCTGGACTGCTTCCTTGAAGAATATAGGTTTTGACATCAGCACCCAGATTGCGCCCCATTGCGGCTTGCTGTTCAAGCATATCGTGAGCAATTTCTTTCACTGGAGCTAGCGATCGCTGTTCGTAAAGAATATACTCAACCTGTGGCAAATTAATTACGTTAACGATCATCACTAATGCCCCGGTTTGAGCTGCGATCGTACTTGCCATCTCTACAGCATTTTTGCTATATTCTGTCCCCACCGTTGGCACCAGAATCTTTTTCAGCTGTTGTTGAGCGATTTTACATATCTCACTTTTGGGATGGTGTAGGTGCGACTTCACCACCATCGTTGCACAAGGCGCTTCTTGGACAACCCGATCGACAAGCAAATTAAACAATGCTTTCTGGGGACTTATCTGTTCCGAAGCTCCTAGTACAATCAAGTCATAGTTTTTGTTTGCTTCATTCAGAATTACCTCTGCTTTATTACGCCCAGACTCCGTTTTTGTTTGCAGAGTGGTATCAGCAGGTAGCTGCATTTCCTCAGTCACAGCAGCTAAAGCTTGCTCGGCAGCTGTGTCTTTAAGCTGGGTTGCCTCCATCCGGCGGGCTTTGCTTTGAGGTTGCTTATCACTCAGAGCAAATAGAGATGTAACTTCTATCGAGTTTTGGTGAGCCATGTAACCGACTAGTTGCGCTGCGAGTTGGATGTTGGGGCCACCACTAGTAGGTATTAAAACACGCTGGATTTGCTTGATAAAACTGCGGCTATCCTGTTCTTCTTGTTCCAAACGTCGAGCTTCCTCTTCACCCATAACCACTTTTGATAAAGTCCACCGCAGCAGGGGTGGAGCCATTAGGGAAGTGACGATCGCTACCATGACTATAATCGAGTACATCTGGGGATTCAGCACTCCCAAAGATAAACCAATCGTAGCAACGACAATTTCCATCGCCCCGCGAGCATTCATCCCGGAACCCATGGCCAAACCTTCCCAATGACTCAAGCCACCGACGCGAGAACCAAGGTAAGCACCTGTAAATTTGCCAACACAGGCGACAACGAGAACAATCAAGCCAAATATCAATGTTTGAGGGACTAACAGAGCTAGTAAGTTAACTTTCAAGCCCGCAGAAGCAAAGAAAATTGGCGCTAGAAAGCTTGCTGTGAAAACTTCTAACATGTGTCCAGCTTCATTGCTAAAGCGGCGGGATTGACCTGCCAGAATTCCCAGCACGAAAGCACCTAATGCAGCTTCTAGACCTAATGCGTGGGTAAGTGCTGCTGCCGAGAGCGAAAGAATCAGCACAACCGACATACTAGCGGAGATTCCACCAATGTAGTCATCAACCCAGCGCAATATCTGATCTACAATCGTACGCCCAATTGTGAAGGCGATCGCTAGAAATAATATGGCAGCGCTCACAGAATGGAAAATTGTCCCAAGGTCAAATTTACCGCTACTAGCTAGACCTGAAACCACAGAAAGTAAAATCCAGCCGATGGTGTCGTCAGTCATCCCAGCAGCTAAGGTGACTTGACCAATGTCACGGCGAATCAGGTTTAAGTCCATCAGCACTTTCGCAATCACTGGTACTGCCGAAATACTCATTGCTGTGGCGATAAACAGACTAAATACCAATCGCTTTTCTGGGTCGGCTAAAAAACTATCTGGCAATAGCCAGCCCAGTCCAAATCCGGTGATAAACGGGACAATAATTCCGCCCAGTGAAATCAAAAGAGCCGTTTTACCCTTACGAAGAATCAGCTTGAGATCCGTTTCCAACCCCGTCACAATCAGCAAAAACAACACGCCTAACCAAGAAATCACCGAAAGTAAATTAGACTGTTCTTGACTTTTGGGAAAGATGTGCGCCTGTAAGTCTGGAAGGAGCAAACCAAATAGAGAAGGGCCAAGCAACACACCCGCCAGTAATTCCCCAACAACAGGCGGTAGGTTAATCCGGCGCATCAACTCACCTAATCCCCGCGCTACCAAAAGCAACAGTGACAGTTGTACTAGTACCAACAGCAGTTCATGATGACCGAGAGGTTTAATTACACCGTCACCTGCTACTTTCTGTGCAGCGAGTACAGGCACTAATATCAGGGACAGGTTTTGCATATAAGCGTCCAAAGGTTGGATTACAAATTTTTCAAGGGGCTGCTTCAAGTAAATCTGAAAACGTTTACTTCTACATCGGTCTAGGGATTAAACTGTCATCGGCAAGATTATCATGTGCGATCGCCCTCATGTGTCAGTTCAAGAACAAAGGTCATAAATTTATTTTCGAGCGCGAACAAACAACTTTGTAGTGTCTTCCCAAATACCTTGATCGGTTGCTAGTTGCTCAATTTCTGCTTTGTACTCAACTTGCAACTGATTTAATTGTTCTGGTGATAATTTTGACAACAGGGGATTACCTTTAAAATTTATCTTAATTAGTGTCTCAGATAATCTGTTATCCCTTAGAGGATGTTTGAAAAGTCGTATTGTCGGTATCAAAAGTTCTAGATCCCCCTAAGTCCCCCTTAGAAAGGGGGACTTTGATTCCGGTTCCCACCTTTTTAAGGGGGGTTAGGGGGGATCTAAAAGTGCCTAAAATCACAGTGAAATACTTTTCAAACAACCTCTTAGAGGGCGATAACGTCCTGATGGTTCAATCTTAATTTCGATATCTCTAAAACCTGCCTGATTAAGCAAATTACGACATTTTTCTGGAGTTCCCAGTGGTTCAAGGATATGTGGTAGCGATACACCCAAAACCCTAGTGCAGATCCTCTGCTGAAAAGATGCCATAAAAGCAGTTTCGGGAGGACAGGTGAATGCCACAAATCCTCCGGGTTTTAAGAAGCTAAACCTCATCTATGTTGAGAACCGTAGTTTTTGCCCTCACCCTAAATCCCTCTCCCTACTTGGGAGAGGGACTTCTTTCCGGCTCCCCTTCTCCCAATATTGGGAGAAGGGGCTGGGGGATGAGGGTTTTTCTATTCATACAGAACTACGGTTTTCAACGTGGACGCAGTTTATACCACTTTTTTAAAATAGCGATTATATCAGGAAAAAGTACAATTGCCTCACAGCAAAAAACAACATCAAAAGTATTATCGCTAAAGTTGAAATACTCTGCATCCGCCTCAATCAACTCGATATTTTGTAATCTTGCTGCTGCAATTTTAAGTCTTGCTTGATGCAACATTCCAGGGGTGATGTCAATTCCAATCACATAGCCCTCTGAACCAACTTTTTCAGCTGCGGGTATCGCAACTAAACCTGTTCCAGTCGCCACATCAAGGATTTTCTGTCCCGAATGTAGTGTCACAAATTCAAGTAAAATCTTGGCTTCTAAAGGATGGCGAGTATCTTTCTCATGGTCATAATTTGTTCTACTACCATAAAATTCTTTTAGTTGCTGCTTATAAATATCCAGATCGGTCATAGTCAAATGTTAAATTTTCTCCACTTTATAATAACTCTTGTTGCGATATTCAGTTGCTTGCAGCTGAATCCAACTCTGACAGCATAAGCCGCGACTAGTGCGATGTCTACGACGGGCTACGCCTACGCTGTTTAGGAACAACGCATAATCCACAGTCCAGATGATTTCCCAATACCTCAATCGAAGGAGTACCCTGCTGCCTTATTCAATCTAATTTCAGTTACCCTGAATGACCCAAATAGTTTTATGATTCTCTACGAAAGCATATTTGAAATTATTTAAGTCTACTACCAAAATATTCTCAAGCTGATTCTGGAACATGGTAAATGGTGAATTACCGAAAGTTGATTTGTGCAATACTGGTTTTGAACCTTCTTCCAGAGTCAAATAAAGTACAGGGAGATGAAAAAGTATGGTTGAACACCCATTTCATGACCAACTGAGTTTAGAGGAACAAACTGAAAAACTCGGAAAGCAAGCAGTAAAGTTGGGTTTAATTCCCAGCTTTGTGGTACATTACTTTCCTGATACTTGGGTATTTTATATACCCAATGAAAGTCAATCGGAACCTCTGACACCAGAAGAAGCATACTTTCGTTTAAAGCAACTGGTTAAACAGTAGATATTTTGACGACAAATTTTTGAAGACAGTTGCAGCGTCGTGGAAGTCAAGGGAGAAGAATATTTAGAAGCAATAGCGATCGCCCATGCCAAGACTGGACAAACGGAAACTGTATCGGCGTCGCTGTTTATTTTCATTGGTGCTAGCCCCAAAACTGATTGGCTCGATGGCGTTATTCAACGCGATGCTCAGGGGTTTATCATCACAGGGCCAGACTTGATGCATAATGGCAAATCTCCTCGTGGTTGGCCTTTGGAACGCTCTCCTTTCTTATTAGAAACCAACATTCCCGGAATCTTCGCAGCCGGAGATGTCCGCTACGGCTCAATTAAACGGGTGGCATCCGGTGTGGGAGAAGGTTCGATCGCCATTCAATTTGTTCACCGCTACCTAAGTAATGTTTAGCTAAAGCAGCTACTAAGCTGTGTAAAATCTGCAAACCTTCTCCCCTGCCTCCTTCATTGACTTGCGTTGATGCCAATTACGCCGATGATGATTAAGGCGATCGACACAAGTTTGATTAATGTGGCAGATTCCCGAAACCAAATAATACCAATCAGAGCAATTAAAATAGTTCCCAATCCAGCCCAGACAGAATAGGCGACACTCACTTCAAGTCTCTTGAGGGCAAAGGTCAAAAAAGTAAAACAAAGTCCATAGAAGACAAATATTAATATTGAAGGAACTATTTTGGTAAATCCCTGTGATAATTTCATGCAAGTTGTGCCTGAAACCTCAAAAAGGATTGCTAATATAAGGTAAATCCAACTTGTTGACATATTTTTTGTAAGTGGTTTGTTAAGAGCAACTGGCCCTAAAAATAGAATAAACAGTCCTGAAGTAACTCATGAAAAATTTTTACAAGTATAATATCAATTCTCGATGAAGATGCTTTGGGGGCAAGGCGTAGGTGAGGGTAAATATATGCAGCATGACAAAGAAACGATCTAAGTAAATACAGTTCAGAATGAGCAACAAAACCCAAATGTACAGACGCGATTTATCACGGATTTATCGCGTTTTGAAAGACTAATTATCTACACCAATAACCTTTAATTGAACATATTAGACTTCTTACATGAATCAATGAGCTTTCACCCTAAATCCCTCTACCAAGTTTGGGAGAAGGGGTTAGGGGATGTAGCAAGATCCCGCAGGGTGGGCAAATTTTGCATTTGTGCAAGATATCTATTGATTGTGATACAAGTGTGCCAACATTTTAAACCAAACGTGCAGTAGTATAATTGAGGCTGATTCCGGGGCTTTATGGCGATGAAATTGCTCAAGCATTGGGGCAACATCTGCTGTAGTATGATTGTGTTTTTGCCCTACTAATGGTATAAGAGATGACGGCTCAATTTGAATACAGCACTCTTGCCCATCCACAGGATATTCAGCAGCTTGGGGCTATCTTTGACCAGTGTTTTGTCAACACACTTGGCACTGAGGAAGTTTATATCAACCAGGTTGGCATAGAAAACTTTCGCATTATTCGTCATGCAGAGCAATTAGTTGGTGGATTGGCAACTCTGGATATGGGTCAGTGGTGGGGTGGTGAGCGTGTACCAATGACGGGAATTGCTGTAGTGGGTATTGCTCCAGAGTATCGTGGTTCGGGAGCTGCGATCGCTCTCATGCAGCAGACGCTCAAGGAACTTTATGCTAGAGGTATACCGCTCTCTGCTCTTTATCCAGCAGTTCAAGGCTTGTATCGAAAAGTCGGATATGAGCAGGGGGGTAGCTGGTGTAATTGGGAAGTTCCGACTAAAAGTATCCAAGTGCGGGGCCAACCCCTACCTTTACAACCAATAGCGAGCATCAATCATCAAGTCTTTCACGCACTCTATCAGCAGCAGGCCAGATTAACGCATGGATATTTAGACCGACATCCCGCAATCTGGGAGCGCTTAATTCAACCAGATGACAAGGAAACATTTTACGCATATTTTATCGGTACAAAAGAGAAACCTGAAGGCTACATCCTTTTTAGTCAACATTCAACAGAGGATGGCGCAATCCTGCGGGTAAAGGATTGGGTAATTCTCACAACTGCGGCTGCACAAACATTTTGGTCTTTTCTTGCCAGTCATCGCTCCCAAATTGAACAGGTGAGATGGAGGAGTTCTGCAATTGATTCCTTGACATTGCTGCTACCAGAGCAAACTGCCAAGCTCAAGCATACGATGCGTTGGCTGCTGCGGGTAGTAGATGTAGTCAAGGCGCTGGAGATGCGGGGTTATCCATCGGGAATTGAAACTGAACTGCACCTAGATATTCAAGATAATTTGCTAGATGCAAACAATGGTAAATTCATTCTTTCTGTTGCCAATGGACGCGGTGAAGTTACAAAAGGTGGAAAAGGTGAGTTACAGTTAGATGTCCGAGAACTAGCACCACTATATACAAGTTTGTTCTCTCCCTACCATTTGCAAATAGCCGGAAAACTGCATGGAACAGAAACAGCTATTTCAGCAGCTACGCAAATATTTGCAGGTAGTTCTCCTTGGGTGGCTGATTTCTTTTAACGTGAGATGTCAACCAACCTTTCTCTGCGTCAGTTCAAGTCTGTAAGGGGGGACAGTAATGTGTAGTTAAACCAGCCGATCCCGTCTCAATTTTGTCACGCTTCGCTTCGTCTCGTCAAAAAGATAGGAAAAGTGGGAAAATTGCAACATTTGAGTAATGACACGCTAGTAGAGTGCGTTATGGACACGCCGAAATAACAAATGAGTTCGCCAAAATAACAAATGGGTTCGCCAAAATAACAAATGAGTTCGCCAAAATAACAAATGGGTTCGCCGAAATAACAAATGGGTTCGCCAAAATAACAAATGCGTTCGCCGAAATAACAAATGAGTTCGCCGAAATAACAAATGGGTTCGCCAAAATAACAAATGGGTTCGCCAAAATAACAAATGGGTTCGCCGAAATAACAAATGCGTTCGCCGAAATAACAAATGCGTTCGCCGAAATAACAAATATAGCGGTTCTCAATTGCGGGAAATACAGATATAACCCCCAGCTCCTTCCCTGCGTTCGCGCAGCGTCTCGTAAAGAAGAGAGGGAAGGGGAGTAAGCCTCAAAGCCTCTCTCCTTTTAGACTACGGTGTACACACAGTTAAATTACCCCCCTCAATCCCCCCGATGCATTGGGTGGAAGCCGGAAATCTAGTTTCCTCACCAATGCATCGGGGAGGGTTAGGGTGGGGAAAAACCCTGGTTAATCAGCTGTTTCCGACTTGTGTGTACACCGTAGCCCCAAGGCATCGGGGAGGGGCGGTTATTGGGCTTTAGACAAAACCGGGGTGGGATGACGCGGTGAGTAACCGTAAGTGAATGAACTCAATATCAGCCCCTACGCGAAATCTATATGTATTAGGGTTTTAGTGAATGGGCTTTACTTTCTCTCTCTACAAAACATAAGTTGGAAACATAATTAATCCTTCGCTCGTCCTTCCGCTAGATTAACAATTTCTATTGTTGTCAACTCACACCATAAATAAAACTGTCAGCGATTTACTTTTAATAAGTAATGATGATTTATCGTGCTTATCTAATCTCAAAACTCATCTCAAAAAATAACTCACCGAGATTTATGACTTTTTCTCCGGAAGTTCAGCACAGTCATCAGAAAACAATCTAAGTAAACCTGATTAGTCGATCCTTACTTGCACACCCACATTCACAAAATGAAATCACATCTACTGGCGATTGGTTTAAGTAGTTTGGTTCTAGTTGCAGGACAAGCTAAAGCGTCACAATTACAGTCTTGGTACTATGATTCTAGCCAAAATCAATTAGACTTAACTACCACTTCGGGAATAGAACCAAAAGCCTTTTTATTAGATAATCCTAATCGATTGGTGATTGACTTACCTGGAACTAATTTTAATTCTGATACTGTCAAACAAAGTTTTGGTAAGGCGGTGAAAGAAATTCGCCTCGGCAAACCAGACTCTCAAACCACTCGTTTTGTCGTCGAGTTAGCTCCTGGTTATGATGTTACTCCCCAAAATATATCAATTAAAGGAGATTCCCGTTCTCATTGGATTTTCAAATTCAATTCATTTAACCGCCAAAGTAATCCCATTGTGGGAGAAAACAGAGAAGATATTGCCATCAAATCCACAGATGCATCGACATTTGCTGGAGTTGTGAATCTTGGTCAAGAAATGGTTGGTATCACTTCTCAGATTCGCAGTTTGTTAGCAAGTTATAAAACATTGAATCCAGGAATATTTTTCTTGGATTTAGATACAGGAAACTATATAGATATTAATGGCGAAAAAAGATTTGCTGCTGCTAGTACAATCAAATTTCCCTTATTAGTGGCTCTTTTCCAAGAAATAGATGCAGGTAGAATTAAACTCACCGATAAATTAGTGATGCGGCGCGATTTAAAGGTTGGTGAATCTGGAATTATGCAATACAAACCTATCGGCACTAAATTTAGTGTCCTGGAAACTGCTACCTTGATGATGACAATCAGCGATAATACCGCCACAAATCTAGTTCTCGATCGCTTGGGTGGTGCTGCAAAAGTTAGTCAGCGTTTTCGGAGCTGGGGATTGCAAAATACAGCACTTCGGAATCTACTTCCAGACATCGCTGGCACAAATACAACTAGTTCTAAAGATTTGGTCAGATTGGCGGCGTTAGTTTCTAATAATCGTTTGTTATCCCCAACTAGCCGCAATCAAGTTTTAGGCATTATGCGCCATGTCAAAACCAATAGTTTACTACCAGCTGGTATCGGACAAGGAGCTACCATCGCCCACAAAACTGGTACGTTGAGATTTATCATTGGTGATGCGGGTATTATTCAAATGCCCAATGGCAAAAGCTATTTAGCAGGTGTTTTGGTGCAAAGACCAAACTACGATCCCAAAGCTGGAGATTTTGTCCGTGAAGTTTCCAGAAGAGTCTATAATTACCTAGACAATACCAAAATTAGCAATATACAACCGATACTTGGCGATGCCTCCGGCGGGCTACGCCTACGCACTCGTTAGTCAAGCGATCGTCTAGTCCACCAGATCAACTTTGGCGGGTGAATAAGTTCGTAGTAAGGACTTTAGTCCTGGATTTTTAAGCACGCTTTGTGCTGACTACAAACTGATCATATTTAAATCGGACAAACTACCACCACTATTGCACCAAATCGCAAAAATAGGGACGTACATCTGTACATCCCTACATATCTATCTGTATTCAGGTATTTCGTCGTGAAATGAGATTAACTCAGGAAATTTGGTGTACCACTATTACCATTCCTACCAACAGCAGGAATTTCCACTGTGTCATCTTTAGCTTTACCAGTGCCGTCATTGACAACGTTATTAGAGTTACCCACATGTCCATCAGGGATAAACAATTGTGGATGGTCAAAGGGCGCTTTATCATACCGAACTCGGTCATCAGTCAGCCCTTTTAAAAAGGCGACCAATTGCTGTTTTTCTTCTGGTGAGAGATTTAGCGGCGGAAGTACTCCAAAATCACCACCCCGATTGTAAAAATCAATCAATTGCTCTAGAGTCGCCTGACCTCCATTGTGGAAGTAGGGAGCAGTGAGTTCCACATTGCGAAGTCCAGGTGCTTTGAAAGCTCCTTTTGCAAACACAGTTTCACTGGAATTCAACGGTGGATTAAGGGTTGGGGGGTTTTCGCCAAGGAGATCCTTAAATTTGCCCAACTGAGCCAATCGTGCCTCTGAAAGCGGATAACGTTGACTGTTATTCTGCACACCGTCATTACCACCCAAGCCGGGGTCGTCTGTGGGCGGTCTGACACCGATATTGAAGAAACCAGTATCTTCAGGGGATTTTGTCCCGAACGGCGCACGTTTGATTCGTCCGTCTTTAGCCACGCTGCTTACTGAAGCCGCTGTTAATTCTACTCCAGTGTGGCAAGCAATACACAGTGCTTTGCCCTCAAACAGTCCTTTCCCTTGTTGTTGCTGCGCGGTTAGAGCGCTGGTGTTTCCTTCCAAAAAGCGATCGTAGGGCGTATCATTGGCAATGAGTGTAGACTCGTACAACTGAATTGCCAGCCCAAAGAATAGCGAGAAGTTGTACTCTAGCAATGTGTACTCATTAGTCTCCAAGGAGCGATCAAGTTTCTTGATGACAGTGCGTTTACCGTCAGCGTCAATTTGGATGAGTTGATTAGACTTCCACCACTCAGGCTTGAAGGCATCTTGAATCATTAGAGTGTAGGTTCTATCTCTAAGTCCAGGTTTAGGCGATCTACTATATTCACCTAAAACGCTGTCTTGTGGATGAACAAGCTGTTTATCTAGTGGTCTAAGAGGTAATAACTTTTTCGCAAGTTTTCGAGGGAGCTTTTTACCCTTACTAACGCTGAGGGATCTTATGTCAATTCGCCCGAACTTATCACCAATTTCTTGAAAAGTGCGACCATCTGCGGACGACTCAAAGGAACTAAGTGGCGGCCCAACTGCTTGGGATGCCAAAGACGAGTTCTTCAGGCTGACTTTCACAAATTCTAGATTACTAATTGGGTTTACAGCCTTGGCGATAGCGGCATTAGGATCTCTTAAACCGAAGGGATTCACCCCATTAAAGATGTTTTGTGCCCTTCCATCCCAAAAGTTACGGAAGTTGAATGCGGCATTAATCACGGTTGGCGTGTTACGCGGCTCGACGCGTCGCACATTGATACTTCCCACGTGAAACACCGGATCTGGCTCGTTTGTAACTTTGTCTTCTGCATTACCAGGTGTGACATCCACAAACTTCGTATTGAAGATCCCCTGAGAAGAAGTGACATCGTTACTGTCAGATACAATAGTCGTAGGATCATTTGGGTTTGACAGCTTGTGGAAGGGAAAATCTTCTGGTTTGAGCTGATAGTTTGGTAGCCCGCCGATATTAAAAACTGAATCTGGATTCTCTGTACCATCGGCGTTGACCCGCAAAAGCCCAGGAGCGATCTGATTTTTGGATCTGTTGTCGGCTCCAGCATGGAAGTGACAACTCGCACAGGAGGTCTTTCCATCGCTCCCAACCTGCATATCCCAAAAAAGAGTCTTTCCTAACTTGATTGCAGCTGTTTTGTCTTTTACGAAGTCTCCAAGATTGTCAGGTTCTGGAACCGATACGCTCTTGAGCGAAACTGGAGACGGGCCTGTAACCTCTGCTGATACAGTATTTCCGGCTATTACTGCTACCAGAATAATGGCAGCAATTGTTATAGTCCTTGAAAATCTCGATCTCAAGTAGTTGGGCTTGCCATATCTGAATCTCCACTCTTGCCGCTTTATTTTTGTCACCAAAGATTTGAGCAAAAATCGACCTCTTGAGGTCAGCAGTAAGCAACTTGATAAGGCAGTGGTCAAGATTACTAAGCTGATTATGGGTATAATCCCCATAGTTGTTTTATAAAGTAACACCGAGATAAAGTATACATTTACGAGGAAGTTTGAAATTTAAGATTCATGTAAAATAAGCACATAAATTACGAATTTTACGTGAACAAAAAAAACACCCTCTTTCGGCTACGAATAATAAATTAAGTTGGATCAGTAGATTATTTTATATTGAATTTGCATCAACTAAGCTATTAATATATTTTCTCAACAAGAGTTTGATAAAATCAGTTAGGTATATCTCAAACTTATTATTAGCCCTACTTTGTGTAGGAGATTTAAATGTTACTACATCAAAGTTCTGGTCGGTGGCGCTTAGGGCTAGCGTTATCGCTATTGACGGTCTTATTGTGGGGAATTTTACCTATTGCCCTAGCAGTAACTCTGCAAGTACTTGATGTCTATACCGTTATTTGGTTTCGCTTTTTGGTATCATTTATACTGCTTGCTATGTATTTAGGGATACGCGGCAAATTACCAAAATTAGGACAACTGCGCTCTGCTTCTGGAAAATTATTAGCGATCGCCACAATATTCTTAGGGATTAATTACTTTTCATTTACCCAAGGTTTAGCATTAACATCGCCTGCTAATGCTGAAGTTCTCATTCAATTATCTACCCTTTTATTAGGTTTCGGAGGGTTAGTAATTTTTAAAGAACGTTATCGGCTGTCTCAATGGATTGGCGTTAGTGTAATGATTTGCGGTTATCTTTTATTTTTCCACGAACAACTAACGAATTTAATTACAGCACATGGCACATATATACTAGGTAGTGTTTTAATCGCGCTAGGATCGACAGCTTGGGCTATTTATGCTTTGGCACAAAAGCAGTTATTACAATCTTTATCTTCCACCAGCATCATGTTGATCATTTATGGAGGCTGTGCTTTATTATTCACTCCTCTAGCTAAAATTAAATCACTTTTTATACTTGATACTTTCCATTTAGGAATGTTGATTTTTTGTGCCTTAAATACCTTTATCGCTTACGGTGCTTTTTCTGAATCATTACAACATTGGGAAGCATCACGAGTAAGTGCAGTAATAGCTTTAGCTCCCATTGTGACATTAATATCAGTCGCGGTTGTATCAGTTATTGCACCTTCTTGGACACCACCAGAACACTTCACCCTCATAGCAATATTTGGAGCGGGTTTAGTAGTTACAGGTTCAGTAGCGATCGCCTTGGGAAAAAGCTGATTAATTGCAATGTTTTTCCAGATTTTTACTAGATTTTTCAGCTAGTGATTTTGTGCAATATTCAAAGCTACAACATAAATACTGAGGCAGACTATTTTTTATTTGTTATGATTTAATAGTGAAGGCAAACTACTGAAGTCAGCCAGATACTTTATCCATCTGCGTGATTTTGTAGTATTTAATTGTTGACTTTCTAGCCGAAATATCCTTGAATAAGAATTCAAAAATCTGAATTTAGGAGTCAGAATACATTACTAGGGAATTAGGAATTACTACTTTTTAAAACTACCAAAACTAAGATTTAGTAGGGATTTCAAACCCATCATTATAAGCAAGCTACATTCGCAATTCATACATAATTTATCCTGATTTATAACTCCTGACTCCTAAATTCTGTTTTGATAAAATTGAGGCTAATAACTTTAAGTAAATTAAGCAGGGCGCCCGAATAACTACCAAAGCCAACACCCGATAAAACCAGACCACCGAAATAGTTGAGCGATGAATAGTTTGTTTGGTAATTGGGCCAGCACCCTCAGAAAAAATTCTTTATTGCTGGTTCTTTCAATGGTGCTGCCAACATTTGGAATTAGTAATTCCGTCTTGGCAGCAGAGCGGATTTATGCATCTTATTCAGCTTTGGAGCTTTCGATTTCAGTCACGACTTTAGAGAACTACGCCAAAACAGGTGTAATTAACGAAGACTTAGCAGCCTATCAGCAATATCTGCCTTTAGAACAGCTTCAAGAATTGCGGCGGATTTTACTTAATCGTGTGAAAGTTAGTCCGGTAGTAGTTTCGCAACTTCTCTACACACCGCAAGGAGAATTTTTGCTGCATCGGTTGGCGCAAGTGATTAAAACTAGTCAACCAGAACCAGAATTGGGTACTTTGCGTTCGGCGCTAATTTTAGCCTCTGGTGAATCGGGAGGCTTGACACTTTTAAATGTGTTGCGTAAATATCCCACCAGCAGCATTCGCCTTGATGTCGCCGAGACTTTGGAAATAGGTACGGAATTAGAGGGACTTGTTAACCAAACCCATCGGGCGATCGCAGCTGTTTCCCAAAAGTCTAAAATAGAAGCTGATAGCATTTCCCAACCAAATTTCTCGCAATTGCCCGATTTAAAGGTTCCGGGAAAATTTAAGTCGCAAAAATACACCCTGAACTTTTTCGACTCAACCCGCAATCGGCTTTTATTGACTGATGTTTACATTCCCAATGTCCAGAAAACTGCACCGGTAATTGTAATTTCTCACGGCTTGGGTTTAGACAGCAGTAACTTTCAATATTTAGCTACTCATCTAGCTTCTTACGGATTTGCTGTCGTTGTTCCCAATCATCCTGGTAGCGATGCGAAACAATTGCATTCTCTGTTAAAAGGACGCGCCATTGAAGTAGCAGAACCAAGCGAATTTCAAGACCGACCAATGGACATAACATATATACTGAATCAATTGCAAAAAGGCAATCAATCTGATTCACGATTTAAAGGTCGCTTAAATCTGCAACAAGTTGGAGTATTTGGTCAATCTTTGGGAGGCTACACAGCCTTGGCCTTGGCAGGCGCTAAAATTAACTTTCAGCAGCTAAAACAAGACTGTCAACCAGCAGCACTGCAAAAAACCTGGAATATGTCTTTACTGCTCCAGTGTCGCGCTTTAGAATTGAGCATTAGCAAGTCTGGCAAAGATTATAACCTGCGGGATGAGAGAGTGAAAGCTGCGATCGCAGTTAATCCCATTACTAGTTCGATTTTCGGCAAAGCTGGTTTAAGTCAAATTAAAACTCCAGTGATGATTGTCAGCAGTAGTGATGATACAGTTGCACCAGCTTTATCCGAGCAAATTTTACCTTTCTCCTGGTTGGCAAATTCCCAAAAGTATCTCGTCATGCTTGTTGGTGGCACACACTTTTCCATCATTGGCAATGCAAACCCTGCAAATCAACAAGTAGCATTACCTGCCGATATGATTGGCGATGCTTCTCAAGCACGTCGTTATATGAATGTTTTAAGTTTACCTTTCTTCCAAACATACATTTCAGGAAAGCCGCAATACACACCGTACTTGAACGCCGCCTACACTCAAAGCATTTCTAGTAAGTCTCTTGGTTTGAGTCTCGTCAAGTCATTGAATACAACCGAATTAGCGCAATTATTGGATATTAAAGGAGCCAAACTCGTAAAAAAAAAGTTCCCAACACCATAGTCAGCTTCGGATTTTGGATGTTGGATATTGGTGTTGCATTGCTGCATGTGATGATTTTTATTTGATTTGTACGGACGTAATTAATTACGTCTGTATAAGTTTATTTGCGTCTTTATAAAATTAGAGGCTCAATTTTTGCTTGGATTTCTTCAATTAGCTCTTGTTCAACTTTCTCGACAAACAAAACCTTTCTAACTTTCCAGTCTAGTGATTTGATCTGATCGGCTAGCACCACGCCACTGGTTATTATTCCGTCAGGAAGCGGAACCTCAAAGTTAAGACCTTTTTTTTGATTAGTAATTGGACAAATTAGAACTATAGAAGCCATTCGATTATATTTTAATGGCGACATAACTAAAAAAGGACGATAGCCCATCTGCTCACGCCCTTGAGGTTTTAGTTCAGCATTAAGTGTTTCAGCAATATCTTCAAATGACATTCCTGATGTTCTCAGGGCTAATACACGTCGGATCGAATCAGCCGTAATTTGCTTTGTAGTTCCGCAGTCCAACTTGACAATATCACCTCTATCTGGAATGTATGGTTTAACTACCAAACTTCATTCCCCACAGCAGATCCAGTATCTATTTCAGAATGGAAATTATCTGGAGTCATACCTTCCAATAATTCATCAAGCGTATATTTTTTTCGCTGCTGCGGCGTGATGACAATACTATTGCCTGAAATGCTGAAAGTTATGTCTGTCCCCTCTTTGACATTAACTTGTTCAGCCAAAGCTTTCGGAAGTCGAATAGCTAGGCTGTTTCCCCACTTAGCAACAACTATAGTCATAAGTACCTCAAAATAAATGCTTTCTTAGACAATTTCACACCCAAACATAAAACTTTCAAAGCTTGACACGCCTATTTTAGACTATTTTACGTATCTACTTTGAATATACCATAATTTGTATTTTCGCTATGTTACGGAAGCCTTGCCACCTAATTACACCATGTTCTAATTATTTGCACTTGGCTTAATTACTGTAAAAACTGTAACCAGCACAGATATATACGATCGCATTCATACTTCTCGACATATACTTTAAAGAAATGTGACATTTAATTGCGCTATTGTAAAAGTCAGCTTTACATAAGTTCAGTTATGAGCCAGCCTGAATATACTACAGCCCAAGCTAATGCCCTGACTAACCACGATCGCAAACCTATTCACATACCTGGCTCTATTCAACCTCATGGCGTTCTCCTGGCACTCAGTACTCAGCTAGAGATACTGCAAGTTAGCAACAATACCCAAGTGTATTTGGGCAAAGCTCCAGAAGATTTGCTCAGTCAACCTTTGAGCTATTTACTTGACCCTCAGCAAGTGGAAATTGTCAAGCAGTGCTTAGTAAAAAAGATTGGCAGTGCTAATGCTTTTAAAGTACTAATACATACTTTATATGGGGAAATATACTTTGATGCTATTGCTCATCGTACAGAAGAAGCTGTGATTCTGGAGCTAGAACCAACTGACTCGGAATCTGAGGTGAGTTTCTTAAACTTTCATAGTTTGGCGAGTGAAGCGATCGCAAAAATGCAAAGCACATCTAATCTGGGAGAATTTTTGCATCTGGTCGCTGAAGAAATCCAAAAAATCATCGGTTTTGATCGGGTGATGGTCTATCAATTTGACCAGTCAGAAGCGGGTTCTGTTGTTGCAGAAGTTAAACGGGAAGATTTATCACCTTATTTAGGACTCCACTATCCCGCTACAGATATTCCAGCGCAGGCTAGGGAGTTATACACGCGCTGCTTTTTGAGATTTCTCCCCGATTTGACTGCCGAACCTGTCAAACTAGTTCCAACGGAAAATCCGACAACACATCAGCATCTTGACTTAAGCTACTGTCTGCTACGGAGTTTTGATTGGTGTTGTACTGAATATCATCAAAATATGGGAGTAAAAGCTCTTTTGGTGATTTCACTTATTCAAGAGCAGAAGCTTTGGGGATTAATATCCTGTCACCATCAAACACCAAAGTATATTTCTTACGAAGTCCGCAAGATGTGCGAATTTTTGGGACAGATTGCGTCTTCAGAGTTAGCGCACAAAATCAGTTACTCGGAATGGGATTATAAAGTAAAGCTCAAATCGCTACAGTCTGATTTTCTAGAATCTATTTCCCAAGCCGACAATTTTATCGATGCCCTAATCAAACCGGAAATCCGCTTGTTGGATCTTGTTAGTGCTTCAGGAGCGGCGGTTTGTCTAGATAATGAAATTAACCTTGTGGGGACAACACCGAATATTGATGAAGTTAGGGCGCTGATTGAATGGGCGGATACTCAAGTTAGTGACAACCTGTTTTCTACTGATTCTCTGCCGAAGCTTTACCAAGAGGCGCTGATATTTAAAGATACTGCTAGTGGCTTGTTGCTACTGCGGATTTCTAAAGTCCGGCGCTATTACATCCTTTGGTTTCGCCCCGAAGTTATCCAAACAGTACACTGGGCAGGAAATCCACAAAAATCCATGCAAGCACAGGCAGATGGTAGCTTTACCCTGTCTGTACGAAAATCCTTTGAACAATGGCAAGAAACGGTTAGATTAACTTCTCTACCCTGGAAACCTTGTGAACTTGACAGTGCGATCGCTTTGAATAATGCGATCGTTGGTATTGTACTCTCGAAAGCGGATGAATTAGCTAAAATCAACCTGGAGTTAGAGCGCAGCAACCAAGAACTAGCATCCTTTGCCTACGCCGCTTCCCATGACCTCAAGGAACCTTTGCGGGGCATTTATAACTTCTCGACAGTGCTGCTAGAAGACTATGCCCAAGTATTAGATGATGAGGGAATTGAGTGCTTGCAAACAGTAGTCGCCTTGTCTGTACGCATGGAAACTCTGATTAATGCTCTGCTGCGGTTATCGCAGTTAGGACAAGCACAACTGCGTTTGCAAGCAACTGACCTCAACGAATTACTCAACCAAGTAATTGACGTTTTTCGTGCTAGTCGCCAAGACTCTGAGCTTGTGGATATTCGCATTCCTCGGCCTTTACCAACAGTTTTATGCGACCGAGTTCTCGTTAATGAAGTCTTCAGTAATCTGCTTGGGAATGCGTTCAAATACAACGATAAGGCGGAAAAATGGGTTGAGATTGGCTACTTTTCTCAAGAAGAGGCAGAGGGGCAGAGGTCTATGGCAGGAACCCCTAACGCTGACCGGGGGGGCAGAGGTCTATGGCAGGAACCCCTAACGCTGACCGGGGGAGCAGAGGGGCAGGGGGAGACAAGAGGAATAACCCATGCCCCATGCCCAATCTTTTATATACGCGATAACGGTATTGGAATTCCAGAGCATCACCTAAAAATCATCTTTAGATTATTTAAGCGGCTCCACTCTCAGGAAAAATACGGTGGAGGAGCAGGTGCGGGACTAGCTATTGTTAAGAAGATTGTTGAGCTTCATAACGGTCAAATTTGGGTTGAATCTAACGTAGGCATTGGCTCGATGTTCTATTTTACGCTGCAATAGTTTAAGATAATGACTAAATATATATTTTTGTTAAGTTCTTTTAAGACCACGAATGACAAAAAAACTTCATGAACCGCTGCTCGTTGTTGAGGACAGCAATGAAGATTTTCGGATGCTACAACGTCTGATGCAGCGTATGTCCGTCCAGAACCCCATACACCGTTGTACTAATGGAGATGAGGTTTTAGAGTTCCTTTCTCAACAGGGAAACAATGCCTACGCTCAAGACAAAGACCTACCCAATTCTAAAGTAGCATTACGACCCTCTGTAATCTTGCTCGATCTCAATTTGCCAGGTATTGATGGCCGTGACATTTTAGATCGGCTCAAGCAAGACAAGAGTTTCAAGGGAATCCCCATCGTTGTTTTTACCACATCATCTAACCCCAAGGATATTGAATTGTGCTACCAAAAGGGCGCAAATGGATATCTGGTAAAACCGATGGATGCTCAGGAACTAAAAAAGACGATCCAGGCGTTTGTGGACTACTGGCTTGAAGCCAATACACCGCCAGTCTTCGATTAATTTGTTTATTTATTTTCTATTGATGAAGCAGTAGGGACAAAAGGACAACAAGAAAGACGGCTCACAGGGCACAGCCATATTTTCCTCTTTGAGTCACTGTGTCTACTTATCTGTTGTAGATGAGTTTTCTGATCGTTCTGTTTTTCCGACTGTGTTCAACTGCTTGTATTGCTTTAAAATCACTAAAGAATTTAGATTTTATTTATTTATTTATTTATACTACTTTTATATTAGTTTTAGAATTATGCAATAAAAACACAATCTGGATAAAAGGGATCTACATCGCTCACTGATCCTCATAACCTTATGTTGGACACATGGACGCTACTTATCATCGATGATTGTGCCGCAGATCGGAAAATCTATCGTCGATATCTTTTGAAAGATCGGCATCAGTCCTACAAGATTTTGGAGGCAGACTGTGCAGAAGAAGGACTTGCTTTGTGCCAAAAAGAACGCTGTGATGTCATACTGCTGGATTTTTGCCTACCTGATATGAGTGGGTTAGAACTTTTCGATCGCATACAGCAGGAGATATTTAAGACTTCTGTCCCCGTGATTATGTTGACAGGGCGCGGCGATGAAGAAATCGCTGTGCAGGTAATGAAACGGGGTGCTTTAGATTATTTAGTCAAGCAACATTTGACACAGGATGTGCTGCAACTAGCAGTCCGCAACGCCATCAAGCAATCGTGCTTGCAAGCCCAACTGATCAAAACTCAAGAGCGACAACGCCTAATTGCCACAACTGCTTTACGAATTCGCCAGTCTCTTAATCTAGAGCAAATTTTGAATACGGCTGTAGCCGAGGTACAGCAACTTCTGAAGTGCGAACGCGTGATAGTGTATCAGTTTGCCCCCGATACAGATGGTAAGATAGTTGCCTCATCAATTGAGTCATACCGTACTGTGGCATTGTGCGATCGCGTTGGCACTGGGATTGGGGAGCATACTTCGACTGCGCTCAGTAACCAGGGGAGCAGCACTTCGGCTCCCTTCTCTACGAGAGGCTGCGCCAACGACTACCAAGAGGGCAAGTCGCTCAGTGACCAAGGGGAAGTTGCAGTAGGTCTTTCCCCTGTGCCCCTGTGCCCCTGTGCCCCTGTGCCTCTTATGCCCAATCCACAATCTCCAATCCCTTATATCTATGAGCTTGGCTTGTGTAATTGTGTCAACCTAGAAGAGCAATTTAATACTAAGGCAAATCTGGTAGTTCCGATTAATCTGAGCAACAATGGGAACCCAACCCCCAAGCTTTGGGGTTTATTGATTGCTCACCATAATTCTGGGGAGCGAGAGTGGCAAACTGATGATGCAGAAATGCTCAATGAAGTATCAGTGCAACTAGCAATTGCTATTCAACAGGCGGAATTGTTAGCCCAAACTCAAGCAGCTCTTGCCAAAGAAAAGCAACTCAATCTATTTAAATCCCAAATAATTGCAACGGTTTCCCATGAGTATCGAACGCCGCTAACTTCAATTCTGGCTGCTGCATCAACTTTGGTAAAACATAGCCAGCAACTGGATGAGTCTAAACAACAGAGGTTCTTGGGAATCATTGAACAGAAAGCAAGGTATATGTCCAAACTCGTGGATAATATGCTTCTGGTTAACCAACTTGAACTGGAAAAACCCAAGCTTAAGCCAATCTCTGTCGATTTACTAGAATTTTTTTCTGACCTCATTGAACAAGAGCGAGAAACAGCAAATGAGCGCCACGAATTAATTTTTAAAATTACTGGTAATAATCATGGATTTTGGGGCGATCGCGGACTTTTGCAGCAAATTTTTATTAACTTAATGTCCAATGCAATTAAGTACTCTCCAGATGGAGGTAGTGTAGAATTCCACCTGATCGGCAAAGAATCAGAAGCAATTTTTTACATCAAAGATCGGGGAATTGGTATCCCGATGGCAGATCAAGAAAATTTATTTCAATCCTTCAGTCGTGCAAGTAACGTTGACACCATTCCTGGTACAGGTTTAGGGCTAGCGATCGCTAAAGCTTGTGTCGAGTTACATGGTGGCAATATTGCCTTGTCAAGTGAAGTAGGGCAAGGAACTAAAGTTACAGTTAGCTTACCAAAGATGTACCCAACAAATAAACTATCTTCATCATCTACTTGACTTGTGGCAATTTGGTTATCAGTTATCAATTAATTTCCGTACTTAAAAGCTTGTCATTACTAGGACTTACGCATTGACACAAAATACATAGTATGTAAGGCTTTAAAAACCACATCTGTCGTAGGGGCACAGCAATGCTGTGCCCCTACAGCGCGGGTTTACTGATCATCAAAGAACAATTAATAAAGGCTAAAACGACCTATTTTCGTGAAACATACTATGATTAATTTGTACAGTGCGTAAGTCCTAATTACTTACATTTTTGTAACAGTAAAATTATCCTGCTGTCCCACATTTAGCCCAGAACTTAAGTTCAGCGGCTCATAACTCAAGTCTACTCAAGAGAACTTTAGGATAAGAGAGGGAATTGATTAAGAGACGGGTTGGCAACGAAGCCAGAGATTAAAAAATGTGGGTAACGAGAAAAACTGTATCAACTAATAATTAATTGCTTTGAAGGAAACAATCGTATTATTTGCACAAGTCCGTCACGATATGAAGCAAACTCCAGAATAGATACTTTTTATAATTTATTCGACAATTTTCCTAAAGTTCAAGATTCATTTCATACCAGTATAGCAATTACCAAAGAAGTTTTTTATGTTAAAAGTAGTAAATTTGAAATCAGAGAAATAAAAAAATATGAAAGACAGTTTACTATAAAACTTTTAAATAAGCTTTTACAAAAAATATATCAGCTATGAATACAATTCAAGGTGACTTATTTTCTGGGTTTGACTCTGCTATCAATGAGCCAAAGAATAGTGCAGAGAAAGAAGTCTTATCTATGCCAGATGCAGATGTGATTTTCTATCGTAATTTTTTCAATCAGCAAGAGAGCGACGAGCTTTTTCAAACCTTGTTTAACGAAATCAAATGGCGACAAGACAAGATGAAGATTTACGGTAAGGAAGTAAACTTGCCAAGAAAAACTGCTTGGTATGGAGATAGAAACAAGTCATATACATTCTCAGGTATTCATCTCGAACCAGAACCTTGGACACCTACATTGCTACAAGTAAAAGAGAAAGTTGATGAAATTGCAAAAGTTAAGTTTAACAGCGTTTTGCTCAACCTTTACCGAGATGGAAATGATGGAATTTCCTGGCACACTGATGCTGAACCCGAATTAGGTAACAATCCTGTAATTGCTTCTGTTAGTTTTGGTGGAGTAAGAAGGTTTATGTTTAGGCATAAGCACGATAAGGATTTGAAAGCAGAAATTGAGTTAATACATGGCAGCCTCCTTGTTATGGCGGGAGCAACGCAGCATTTTTGGCAGCATCAGATCCCAAAAACATCGAAGAAGGTTCAACCAAGAATTAATCTAACTTTCAGGGTAATTGGTCATTGCCGTTGATGATATTTGGAAACAATCATTTGCAATATACAGCCTCCCTTACACAGTAGGAAGGTTTTTCTATATTCAATAAGTTATTGAACAATTAACTACACACCCTCATCTAGTGCCTTCTGAATAGCTTGACGGCAAAATTCAGGCGGGTCATCCTTAGCTTTAACCGCATCCTTCATTTCCTTAGTGACACGAAAACTAAGCTGCTGATTTAGTTCTTTACTTTGTGGATTACCAAAATTTTCAGGTTTACCCTTGCGGTCAGACATTGTTTAGAGATGTAAATATAGCTTTAGACCGACGAAACCATCGGTGTATAGTTTTAACTCGGTGAGCGTACTGTCTGGAAAACTTGTAACTCACCGATACCACTTTTGAGAAATGGTAACTCTATGTTTACACGTTCGGAACTCGAAATCAAAACCATCAAAGAACTTCATGACTTATGCTTACGCTACGGTATCAAACCAACTGGGAATAAAGGGTACAAGACCTCATGGATTACATCTTTGATGGTATTCCCTCGAATGGCATTATCTCAATTCGAGACAGGTAAAGGGTTAAAACCTCCTACCTTTGCTTTCATGCAAGCACTGAGTAACGCTATAGATGAGATAAATGCTCCTACAGATGAGCAAGCTGCACTGATCAAAATCACGATGGAAGGAAAAATCATGAATTACCCAGATAGGTACACCCAAGAAAAACTGCTAGCTTTGCATAAAGCAAAAATGTATCTTGAAATGGCGATCGGGTTACTGAGTCAGTAATCAATAGGGTTAGGATAAGATCATTTGTCTATCGATAACGCTTGTAGAGACGTTCCAATGCAACGTCTCTACATAACACAACACCCCACCAATAACCTTAAACGAACGAGCATTTTATGAGCATGATTAACGAGTATGATTTTATATTTATGCTGAAATTAAGATATTTGAGCATTAGATGAGTATTTGAGACAGAAAAAAATAAAACTATTGCTATTGTGTTACTTCAAGGTTTTCTCAACTTAAACAAACCATTTGACTGGACTTCCCACGACTGCGTAGCGCGGGTGCGAAAATTGTTGCGCCTCAAACGTGTGGGACACGCAGGAACCTTAGATCCAGCAGCTACTGGGGTGTTACCGATCGCACTTGGTAAAGCCACAAGATTATTGCAATATCTGCCAGAAAACAAAGCTTACAAGGCTACCATTCGGCTGGGTGTGCGGACTACAACTGATGATTTAAAAGGTGAAATCATCACTTCTCAAGCTTGTGCTGGATTGAGTTTGGCAGAGGTTAAAACTGCACTGGCACAATTTGAAGGCAAGATTGAGCAAATACCACCGAATTACAGTGCAATTCAAGTGGATGGCAAACGTCTCTACGACTTAGCACGCCAAGGGAAAATAGTAGAAGTTCCAGTGCGGACAGTGGAAATTTTTCAGATAGAAGTTTTGGACTGGAGAGAAGGAGATTTTCCCGAATTGGATGTGGCGATCGCCTGTGGATCTGGTACATATATTAGAGCGATCGCTCGTGACTTAGGTGCAATCTTAGAAACTGGTGGCACTCTTGCGGCTTTGATCCGTACCCAAAGCAGTGGTTTCGATTTAACAGATAGTCTCACTTTCACCGACTTAGAAACTAAATTGCAAGGCGGGACATTTCAACCTCTTACCCCTGATGCAGCCTTACAACATTTGTTGTCTGTGACTTTACCAGCAACATCTGCTCAAAAATGGTGTCAAGGTCAGCGAGTTTCTCTAAATTCTGATGTTACTGGGATAGTGCGAGTTTATCAAGAAGAGACTCGCTTTTTAGGTGTTGGACAATTACAAGATGAAGTGTTAATTCCTCAAATGGTTTTTGAACCAATTTCTTGAACAGGACTTACGCAAAATCATGAAAAAACGAACCGCAAAGGACGCAAAGGACACAAAGGAACAAGAGTTTCAGAGAGTTTTTGCATAAGTCTTATTGAAGAAGAATTCAGAAGTCAGAATTTAGGAGTGTAGCCGGAGACACCCCGCCTCCGGTAAGAATCAAAATGTTCTCTACAAGACCCTGCGTGTAGCTTGGTTTGTTCGCTGCAAGGGTAGGCGGATTCGCTACCCTTGCGCTATCCACCAGTCGCACACAATTTAATTCTGAATTCTGACTCCTGACTCCTGAATTCTTTATTGTTAAACCAAATAACTTGTATTAGGTACGATCGCAAAGAAGGCATACTCGTACCAAGCAGTCCAGATGAAACTGCGAATCCATCGCTGACGCTTGTCGAGACTCAATTCATATTCAAACGCGCCACGAGATACATCAATAGAAGATAGATGAGAGTTGCAACCGCAGCCATGCTGATAAGTAAAACCATATTGAGAAGCAATACTTTGCACCTTCATTTGGATAGCAAACACCTTACCTGCATGGAGTATGGCATCCCAAGCACGTTTATGCTCAATATCGCGCCGATCATATCGCAAGGCTCGTTCTTCAAAAACATGATCGCGGTAAATTGGTGCTAAATGCACGTGATAAAAGCTAGCAGGTAGTTCATAACCAAATTCATTGAACAAATCTATGCCAATACGAGCCACTTTTACTTCATCAGCGTAATCGATTCCTTTTGACTCCACATCACGGAGAATTTCTGCAAAGTTCGGATAGCTGTGTTTGAGAAAGTCTTGCCCAAAAAACTCTAAGGTTTCCCATGCTAGTTGTGCAAATAACTGGGAAAATGATGGTATTAGGTGAGCTAGTTGGGGGCGATCGCTAAATAAATCAACATCGCCATGTTCTAATTTATACAAAAATAACTGTGCCATCTCAACATAGCTTTGGGGTTGGGAAAGTCCAACGCTCGTGGTTCCTCTAGCAATGTCTTGCCATGTAGAAGGTAGTTGAGAAATATGAACCGCATTTTCTCCAGCAATGACTGCAACAGCAGGACATTCGAGAAGTTGCATCGACAATCTCCTTTAAGACTTTAATGTGTAATTTACCTTAAGCGATCGCTAAATTTATCTTATGAACACAATAAAAAATGTTTGACAGACTGTCTTTTGACAGCGATATCTACAATGGGCTACGCCTACGCAATTTTATTTATAATTTTTGGGGCATTGGGCATTAGTTATTTTAGGATAATTCCTAATTCAGTTCCCTACTCAAAGCACTCTCTTCACCCACCTGCTATTTTCTTATATATTTTTTCACCCTTAATTAACTCTTCGTAGTACTGCTCATAAGAGGTGAACCTGATAGATTCTTGTCTTCCTAAACCTAAAATACCAAAGGTGCAAAGGCTATTATAAAATAGTTCATGTACCCGCTTTTGAAGTACCTGATTAAAATATATGAGGACGTTACGACAAAGAATCACATTAAACTCATTAAAAGAACTATCAGTGGCTAAATTATGCTGGGCAAAAACAACATTTTCTCTTAGGGACGACCGAAAAATAGCATTATCATAAGCTGCTGTATAATATTCTGAAAAAGACTTCTTGCCGCCTGCTTTCAGATAAAGATGAGTATATTCTTGCATCATTTTCAGCGAGAAAATCCCACTTTTGGCATTTTGTAATACCTTCTCATTCGTATCAGTGGCATATATGCGGCAACGGTGGTAAAGTCCTTCTTCTTGCAGTAAAATTGCCATTGAGTAGACTTCTTCACCAGTTGAGCATCCAGCGTGCCAGATGCGAATAAACGGATAGGTTTGTAAGAAGGGAATAACCTGATTTCTGAAGGTATTATAAAAGCTGGGATCGCGAAACATTGATGTTACATTCACTGTCAAAGCAAGCAAAAATCGTTCTAAATAGGGACGATTGTGGAGTAACCGCTCTTGCAATGCAGAAACATTTGCTAACCCTTCTAATTGCATGAAGCCCTGAATACGACGCTTGAGTGAGGAAAGAGCATAATTGCGAAAGTCATAACCATAGTACTGATACACACCCTCTAAGAGCAGGTGTATTTCTATATCCTCCAAGAGCGGTTTTGGCAGAGACATAATATTCATAATTCATCATTCATAATTCATCATTCATAGGTTTCAGTTTAACCAAGTGGCTTTTACTACTAAAACAGCGATCGCAATTATTGAAATTCCGGCTAGCCATCTTACCTGATAGCGCAGATTTTTAATCTCTTGGCTCAGATTTTCTGTCTGTGGTATGGAATATGGTTCCAGTTTTACAACTTCGATAGGTACTTGTTCGGGTGTCTTTTGAGGCTTTTCAAAAGAGACTTGCGTATGTAACCAATTAGTAATCAGTTGGGGACAATTTTTTTTAAACCAACTTAAAGCTAAGGTTTTAAAAACTGGTTTGGACATTCGGGCAATTAATTTCATCACCCTATTTAAGGGTTTCAAGCGAAGCTTTTGATTGATCAGATTCACTGAACCAACATCATAAAGACAATCCAGAATTAGTTTCACAGTGGCTTCTTCACTGTTAATCAAGTTTTGCAGTAAAAGCAGAACATCATGCATACGCTCTGCTTCCATATACTTTTCTGCCAAGTTTTCTGGAGGACTTACAGAAGGATTTACAGTTGGATTTAGGGTGTTTTTTCTTACTATCGTCATATTAGTAACTTAGCAGTCAGAATAATATCAGTACACCTATCTACCGAGAGAAAGATTTTTTATCTAGAGAGAGAACCTAAAAGCCAAAATTTATTCGTGAGATACATCACTATATTGTGTCTGTAAAAAAGCTATTTATGTAATTTTTGTAAATCTTTTATCTACTTCTGGGGGAATAAAATTTTTATTTAGATGCTAACACCTCAATTTGCGAAATCACCCGTTCTAATTCTTCAATAATTACAGGACTTTCAGTCTTTTTAAAAGCATCTACAAGCGCCCGATAATACCAAAGAGTGCCTTCTTTACGCCCATGAAAACGTTCCCAAAGTGATTCGCCCAAAATGCGATAATCTTTGAGAATAGATTGGGCATTGTAAAGTTTATCCGCTAATGACACAAGCAGAACTGATGGAGAAGCAGTAGGAATATGGGCAATATATGCCTCCTTGCGCTGTCGCCAAGGGGGTTTTGGAGTTGTATCAGCGTCAGTACAACCATCTACAATTGCCGTTACATTGTCACCAAAGCGACGGCGAATTTCTTCTCGTGTTGCAGCACCACCTTGGTCTTCGATCGCATCGTGTAACAGAGCTGCGATCGCTTCATCTTCATTTGCCCCGTATTCTAAAGCAATACTGGTGACACCTAATAAATGGGCAATATAGGGGACACCTGAACCTTTACGAACTTGGTTAGCGTGAAGTTGGGTAGCGTAGGTAAGGGCTACGGTAAAACGTTCGGAGAGCATTGTATAAAAAAAATCCAGCAGTCAGAAGAATTTAACCGAAATATTGGGTTTGTGTCAATTTTATAACAAATCGCTCCAAGTGCAGAGGTAATAAAAGATGAAAGGGGTATAGAGGTAAAATTTCAATTTAAAATTTGAAATTAGTTAGATAGACAACATTTAAATCTACATTCCATCGCCAGATAGATAAAACTCTGCTGTTAGTTTATTAAATTTACTCAAGGATGTACTTTAAATTAGGAGTTAACTTACATAATGTCAGACAATCCTGGATTAGGAGAGCAAGCGCTCAATAAAGCGGCAGAAATAGGATTATCTAGTCAATTAGATGAAGTAGAAAATTTAGATGTAGACATCAAGACAGACCCGCTGAAACTGGTTCAGGGAGAGGTGGATGAAGTCACGATTGAAGGTGAAGGTTTAGTTATGCAGAAAGACCTTCGCATAGAGGAATTTGAAATGCAAATGACTAATGTTGCTATTAATCCTCTAAGTGTGGCTTTTGGCAAAATTGAACTCACTAAACCGACTGAAGCTCATACACGGGTTGTATTAACCGAAGCTGATATCAATCGTGCTTTCAACTCAGAATATGTGCGATCGCAATTGCAAAGTCAAAAAATACATATTAACGGACAGCTGACGACTATTGAACCTCAAGAAGTGGAGTTTCGATTACCGGGTGATGGGAAAGTAGCACTGAATGCCAGCATCAAATTAGTAGAAACTGGTGAAAATCAGCAAGTTGCTTTTTCCGCAGTTCCTAAAATTAACAGCAATGGAAAAAGTGTGACTTTGGAAAATATTGAGTATGGCGAAAGTGAGGAAATATCGCCAGATTTGACAAAAGCTTTGGTAGATCAAACTAGCGAAATTTTGAATTTAAGTAACTTTGATTTAGAAGGTATGACTCTAAAAGTCAATCAACTAAAAGTAGAAGTAGGCAAATTAATCTTACAGGCTGAAGCTCATGTGGAAAAAATTCCTTCAGCTTAAAAATGTAACGTTGATAAATTCAGGATACTAATAATGGAAACTACAGAAACAACGCAAATAGGTTCAACACCTTTCCCAAATATTCCACCAGTTATTGAAAGTAACGACAGTGAGTATCGTGATACTGGTGTACCGAGTACAGTTGCGATCGCTGGACATCCCCTACACCCGTTGAGTGTGATTTTTCCCATAGCCTTTTTAGCCGCCGCCTTGGGAAGTGACATTGGTTACTGGTTAACTAGCGATTTCTTTTGGGCTAGGGCTTCGCTATGGTTAATCGGACTTGGATTAGCTGGAGGTGTCCTTGCATCTGCGATCGGTCTTAGCGACTTTGTGAAAATTGAACGAGTCCGCAAACGCAGCGCCGGTTGGACGCATTTGATACTTAACGTTTCTATACTAGTTTTATCACTCGTTAACTTTCTCCTACGTTTGGGCGACGCTGAGTCCCGAATAGTACCTTGGGGACTATTAATCTCGCTCGTTGTTGGTACATTAACCAGTGCTTCTGGTTGGTTCGGTGCTGAACTTTCCTATCGCCACAAAATTGGTGTAGTAGGTGGAGGTAGCAAAAGATATCCTTAAAGGAAAAGGAGGAAGATAGGAAAAATGCAGCACTTAACAAGATAGTTAGTCGGAGCTACAAACCTAGTGACAGATTATTATTTACAGCTTCCGCTAAGAATATTTAGCAGTTCTCGTTTGTATTTGATACAGTTTTGATATATCTTGTGGGATGGAGATAAGTCCGATATAAAGTTTTCCTAAATAAAAATTATGGAAGATATTTTCCTTAACCAATAAGGCTTTTGAACCCATCTCACAAGAAAAAATGTAGCTTATTTATTTAATAACTGTATACTTTATCTGTATAGTAAAAAAAGTTACATCCCGTTAGATCCTAACTATTTATATACACAAGCTTATAAAAATTACAATTGTACAAAAGGGTGAAATTGTAATATTTAATTTCATCCTAAATTCAGTTTAAAAAAGTGTACAAGCGGTAAATTTCCGATTTTAAAGTGTTTTAATAAAGTTATTACCGAAAGTTTAGAGAAGCAAAAACATGAAAGGTTTCAGGAAGTTATCTTCAATAGCAGTATTGCTATTTGCCTTTGTGTCCCCGCCCTCATTAGCTGAAGCGAAAGATATTTCTTTAAGTAATGCTCTGAGTGAACAGAGCGTTGCACGAGATGCTAACCTGGTTGGAAATCAAACCGGAGAGCTTTTGATTGCTCAACGGCGGTCAGGACGATACCAGAGAATCCGACGACGGCAGATAATGCGACGACGGCAGGGCTTCGGACGATACCAGAGAATCCAACGACGGCAGCCTTACGGACGATATCAGAGAATCGAACGACGGCAGCCTTACGGACGATATCAGCGAATCGAACGACGGCAGCCTTACGGACGATACGAAAATTTCCGACGACGGTATTAGAGATATGATTGACATACTCCCCCGAATCAGCTAGCGCTTTATTCGGGGGATTCTAGGCTCAAGCAGCGAATGCTGGCATAGCCAGTCTGACATCACCTAACCCAACAGTCGATGCCCCGACTTTGAAAATATTCCGCGCTGCGTTTTCGTCCCTTCCATTGACTGATTGACAATAAGGACAGCGCCACTCTCTAACTGACAAATCAAGACTTTCTAAAACATGACCACAACAAGAACAAGTTTTACTGGATGGATACCACCTATCAATAAATACAATTTGCTTATTCTTCTTTTTGGCAATCCATTCTAGGATTTGCAGAAACTCACCAAAAGCCAAATCTGATATTTTGCGACCCCAAAGACGTTGCATTCCCTTGAGGTACAGCGTTTCAAAACACAGTACATCGAACTTATTGGTTAATTCATGGGCTAACTTCCAAAACCAATCGCGCCTACGGTTAGAAATATCCTCGTATTTGCGTACTAGATTCTTCCTCGCCCGTTCCCGATTGGAGGAACCTTTTAGCTTTGTGGAATGATGAATGCTTGCTTTCTTAATCGCATTTAAAGACTGTTTGAGGAATTGGGGAGATTCAATTTTTGTACCATCTGAGCAAGTGAGGAATGTCTTGAGTCCAAAGTCAAAACCCGCTATATTACCAGTCGTGGATTTAATTTCTGGTTCAAAACAATCGTCAACAACAATAACCATAAATAACTCACCTAATGGGGTGCGTTTAATTGTTAACGTTTTGACTGTTCCCTCAACGTCTCTAGACTTCCAAAATTGATATATTCGATTACCAATTTTTACTCTGTTGCCACCTAAGAACTTATAGCCAGCTTGTTTAAGGGTGAATGATTTATACTTCTTAACCTTCTTGAATCCTGGGGGTCTGACACATGATTTATTGTGCTTAAAAAATAGTTGGTAGGCTTTCTCTATGCGTTGGCAAATATCCTGCACTGCCTGAGAGCCAACCGACTGCCAAAACTCTTTACGCTTGCGTATCTTGGCAATATGAGCTTGAAGTTTTGCACAGTTTAAGTGTTTTCCCCACATCCGATAATATCTTTTGTGGAGAGCAATACAATAGTTGTAAATTACCCCAGCAGCATTAATATTAGCTTTGAGGTATCTATTTCGCTTGTGTTGGTACAACTTAAACTTTAATGTCTTCATGTAAACATAATACCATTTATCATGTAGATAATCAATACTCATCTACATGAAAACTGTATACAATCATTACAATCACAGCTTAGGGTTAGCAACTGTTCACTTAGTCTGGATACCATGCAGGCGTAGAAGGGTATTTGCAAATAACGAAGACTTGAAATTTCGATGTATTCAAGTATTTCAGTCTGTCGCCAATGACAATAAATGGGTTATCAAAGCTTTAGAAATTGCACCAGATCATATCCACTTGCTGGTAGAATACGATCCGCATCATTCAATTGCTCAGGTTGTGAAAGCGTTTAAAGGACGCTCCTCACGGATTTTGAGGCAAGAATTTCCTGATTTACTTAAGCTTCCTAGTTTGTGGACACATTCTTATATGTTTGATACCACAGGAAAAGTCAGCACACAAAAAGTACTGGACTATATCAATGATCCACATCACGGCTGAATAAATTCAGCGCGTTCGCTTATATCCCCCGACTGAAGTACGGGGGCTTTACGCATCACGACTCGTAAAAATGACGTAGGCATAATACCCTTCTCATAACAGAGACGCTACGCGTAGCTTGCTTCCACCAAGTGGTATAGGAAGCCTTCGGCTACATGAATTTTGCCTACTAAGGATTTTGGATAAGGCAGATAATTAGTTTCGAGAGATGTCTATTGAGGACTGGTGATACAAATAATATCGTGTCCGGTTAAAGACTTATCATTAAGACCGCAGAGGGGCAAAGGTGCAGAGGGGTAGAGGGGACGGGTTTTTGGTCTTTCTTTCTGCATAGATTTGGGAATTATAACTAATTAGCCGGACATGATATAGCGGTTCGCATTCAGATGCGGTACAACATTATATCGCGGGGTGTAGGGGCACGGCAGTGCCGTGCCCCTACAGGTGTACCTCACACAAACGAGAAGCGCTATATAAGCCAATTGTTAATAGAAATCTGGTGAAAAAGAATGTAGAGACGCAGCACTGCTACATCTCTACAAAGGTTTGGATAACACATATTTAATTTCACCAGATGTCTCTTTAATGGTTAGTGGTTGTTCTATTAATCACTAACCATTAACTATAGTGGCTCACTCCAGCCTGGGATTAATCGCTGGTATCACCTTGAAATTGGCGATTTTCCAAGGTTGTATCATTAATATTTGTTGCTGAGATGAAAATTCAGTACTGGCAGAACGCTCTAATAAATCTACTGGATTTCCGAGATTCAACCCTAAATCACTTTGCAAAGATAACTCGGCTGTTTCTCCGTGAGATTCATAACATCGCAGAATTAACTGCTGTGGATCATCTTCAGATGGCTTCAAGGCCATCAAGATTAAATTTTCAGCTGATAAATCTAGGAAACTCACTCCTTCAATAGTGCTGTTAGCGGTAGTGGAGGGTTGAGCCAGTGGCCAATTCAATATCACTTGCAACGGTATATTTAATTCATAGCCACGCCGTACTGTATGGGCTGATTCCCAACTATCAGCATGAGGATACAAGGTATATTTGAATTCGTGAAAACCTCGGTCAGCCTCTGAGTCTGGCCAATTAGAACTGCGTAGCAGCGTTAGGCGGAGTTGATTTGGTTTGCTGTCATAACCGTATTTACAATCATTGAGCAAACTGACACCATAACGATTTGGGATTGCGGTATTTGTCTGTCTGTCCTCTGCTGTTAAATCAGCCCAACGCAAAGCAGGAACTTCCCATTTTGCTTGTTCTGCCGGGGTTTGCGGTTTAGTGGGGCGGCGAATCGCGCCACAGGGAATTTCATAAGTAGCAAAGTCGGCTTCAATATTTAGAGGAAAAGCAGCTTTCACTAATACATGATTTTCTTGCCAATTGACAGTTGTAGCGATGTTCAGCAGAGGTGAACCAGCTTGCAGAATATAGTCTTGGCAAAATTCCGATTCACCCAACTGACGCACCACGCGTACACGACTTTGCACCGGGCCTTGTTCTAACCACTGAATAGATTGAAGATTTGTTGAGGGTAAGGGATGTTGAGCATAATTGGGGTCTATATTCCAAGCATCCCAATATTGCCCACTGTCTTTAAAAGCTTGCAGTTGATTCCCCGCCCCACTCAAAACTTCTCGTTGATAAGTTTTGTCAAAAACACTTGATAAATCTCCGGTGTCAGGATCTATAACAACTCGCAAGAATTCATTTTCTAAAATCCAGTCTGGGGGGAGTGGGGGAGATGAGGGAGAGACGCGATTAATCTCGTCTGTACTGGGGAGTGAAGGGGAAAGCCAAAATATGCGGTAGCCTACGGGTGGAATTTCGCTGGCGAGAAATAGTAGCGTTGATGGTTCAGATAATTGGGAGACAAGCTGCTTGTTAGAAGCATCGTAAATCTGCCATTCTTGGGTAGTTGTTGGTGGTGTGGGTAAGGGTACAGAGACTACCTCAGAACGTTGCCAATTGAGAGAATTGAAAACAAAAATAGGCAGACTATCGGGTTTTGGTGGTTCTGATAGGGTAATGTGAGATGCGATCGCTAAAAGTGATTCCTGTAATATTTTCGTTCCTACTTGTTCTACTTGTTGCCATTGGGGCAAGGTATCTGTGTAAACTTGGGTAATTGAAGAACCAGGTAAAATATCGTGAAACTGTTGAAATAACACCAATTTCCAAGCTGCTTCAATTTCTGCCTTGGGATATCTCACACCACAGCTTACAGTTGCCAAGGTAGCAAATAGTTCAGCTTGATATAATAAATTTTCACAACGACGATTCCAGCGTTTTTGATCTGCGTGGGTAGTGTAGCAACCGCGATGAAATTCTAAATATAGTTCGTCATTCCAAGTAGGAAATAAGGGAGAATCATCACTATTATCTCCTGCCTCCTGCCTCCTGCCTCCTTTACTAATTTGCTGTAAATACTTTTTAGCCGTGGTAAATTCTAAGTCTGGGAAGAAAGGCGACTTTTGCCAGCGTTGGGCGGTTTCTAACATATCACGGGTGGGGCCGCCGCCGTGGTCGCCGACACCGGGAAGCCAGAGGGATTCTGATAAACAAGTTTGGGTTTGCCATTCAAGAGCAGAAGTTGCCATTTTAACTGGGTCAATGCTTTCACCTATGGGTGCAGACATCAAACTAAAGACTTCACTGCCATCAGGCGATCGCCACCAAAAAGCCCCATAATCAAATTTAGTAGTATCATTCCACCGCAACTTCTGCGTCACAAAATACTCAATTCCGGCATTAGCGAAAAACTGCGGTAAAGTTGCACAGAAACCAAAAGAATCTGGAACCCATTCCACAGTTGAAAGCTTGCCAAATTTCTCCTGGATGTAGCGTTGACCATACAGTAGCTGACGGACTATTGATTCACCAGCAATTAGGTTGAGTTCTGGTTCCACCCACATTCCACCGACAACTTCCCAACGTCCAGCAGCTACCTGTGCTTGAATCGCCCTAAATAAATCCGGGCGATGTTCTTCAATCCAAGCATAAAGTGCGGGACTTGAATGACAGAAAATTAACTCAGGAAAATCTTCTTGCAACTTCAGAACCGACTCAAAAGTATTTTGCGCCGCATTCCAAGTTTCACTCACAGGCCATAACCATGCTAAATCTAAGTGAGCATGACCCAACAGGAAAATTTTAGATTTTGGATTTTGGATTTTGGATTGAATTAAATTTTGGCGTAGAGATAAAAACGACTTTACCAACCCTCCCTTATTCTCCTCCGTGTTCTCTGCGCCTCTGTGGTTCGTAACTTCCCCCACCATCGCCGCCAAAACATCCAACTTCTGTGGCGCAAACTTTTCCAAATAAAGCTGCACTACAGCTAACTCATCAGCCACAAAACCCGGATCGGGATTATTATCAACAGTAGACTCATAAACTAGGAGCGATCGCACTAAAGCACCATCACAATGTCCCGGACTCACTAATCGCAAAGCTACAATGAATTCTTCCCCTGGCGTTACGCCTTGACTGAGAAGTACTCTCGGCGAAGAATCAAATAAATCACCCTCCAGCACTAACTTGCCATTTACATAAATCTCAGCAGAATCCGCCCACCAAACCAGCGCCAGCCGCAAAGATAACCCAGCTAAGGGATAACCGTGTAAATCTTGGGGAACTACCAATCTTTGCACTAGCCATAGCACTTTTTTCCCGCCCGTCCAAGCAATATGTTCTTTAGCATTCAACTGGACTGGTTGCCAATGAGACAAATCAGCAGCTACAACATCAGTAATAACTAAGTTAGATTCCTGATACAGCCACGTAGACTGAAGATTAACTTGACAAAAAGAGCGCAGTTGCTCAATTGCTTGTGAGATAAATTTGGTCTGGGATTGAGAGACAGTCGGGGTCATATATTCGCTAAGATGAGGTGTTGGTTATTTTTATTGTTTGGCGCGAGTCTCACAACTTAACAAGACTTGAACTAAAAAATTACTACTATGTCTTCTGGTTCCTCTGGTCGTTATCAAAGCAGACTATTTAACTTTGTCCACCAGCAATCTCGGCGGGTGACACAACAGTGGGAACATACCTTTCGGCATTTGCAAGTTGCCACTAAGTGGGGTGTCGAGGTACTACTTTACCCCGTGTATCTACTGTTTCAGTCATCTGAATCATCTGGGAAAACGCTACATACTAAAGAACCACAAGCTAGATTAAAGTTACAACCAAATGATACCGATTTCCAGCCTGAAACTCTACCCAATGCTGATACTCCCATTCAAAATGTACTAGAGGCAGTCAATTACCTGTCATCAGATGAACCCGCCTCGACTCCTACGAAAGCATCTAAACATTTGAATCCCTTGGCTTTATTGGGAGTTTTTCGGCTGAAATTCGTTGAAAATAACTCTAATCTTATTCAATCATCAAATATTACAGATAATCAAGCTGTCAGTCTCAACCCTTCACAATTAGAAAATGCCCTTCAACAGCGTCTTCCAATAGTGCGAGGAATTGCCACAAATTTGATCAGTCGAAATTTAGTACTTGTTACTGCCGACAATGAAATTCTAGATATCTTAACACCCGAACAACAGGCAAAATTAGAAGATCGAATTATTAACGAAGTTGCTAAGTACTGGCAGTCTTCTCTACGAGAGGCTGCGCGTTCGCGTAGCGTTCCGTTGGCGCAGCCTCTGGTAGAGAAGGAAAAGCGTTTGATTGTAGCTCAAAAAGAAACGGAGCTATTACCACAAATTGACCGATTATTAGCAAAACTCACTGACGCAAATCCAGATGAAATTCCAGTTTTAGCGGAGGATATACCAAAAGATTTACTCAATACAGATAGATTATTAACATTTCTAGATATAGCCATTGCTAAGTTGGAATCGAATGCTTTAGTCCCAGTGCAAGAACGTAGCCAGGAAATTGTCCAAGTTGCCCAAACTCAGTTAAACATATTTCTTTATGGCAAAGAGCAATTAGCTACCAAAGGAGAAATTGCACCCAACGCTGATGGTTTAGAAACTCATTCACAGAATTTTCAGGCTTTGATTGAGGCGGCGCTTAATTACTTTTTTGGTGTTGGTAATAGAAAAACACTTGAGACAACAACCAGTAATGAGAGATTGCCAGGTAAACTATTTCCATCACGCCTTAGAAAAGCTTTGTCCAAAAGCCCTCTGGTAGAGAATCAGGATTTAACAGATGATCCTTGGCTAAGGTTGAATGATTTATTTGGTGACACCGAAGCCGTTGTTGATAAGCCAATTAAATTTTCTGGGAAGATAAATCCTGCTTTAGCCCCAAGTTTATCAGTAGGGCATTTTCCACAAAAGAATTTGAGTGTAAAACAACCTAAAATTGGATCTGGCTTGGTAAAAAGAAAACAACCAAGTAGTAATCTTACCTCAAGTCAAAAAACCTCTGGAAAAGTCGCCTCTGCAAAACAAACCCGAACCAGCATTTCCCAAACTAAAAGTGAGAGTCGTAAAGGGGAAATTTTGCAACAGCAGTCTAATCAAAGCAGTCAAGTTGAGGCGCAGCCAGACTGGATAGAAACCAAAGCAACTTCAACTGGCTATGAAAAGCACCCCTTAGAGCAACTTTTGGAATGGCTTGATTATGTTATGGTCTGGCTAGAAGAGAGATTTGTAAAGATTTTTCAGTCATTGCGGCAGCTATGGCAAGGGAAATAATAGTAATTCGTAATTCGTAATTAAGATTTGTCAGATTGCATCTGGGTTTCCAGGTTTACATCTGTAGCCTAATTTTGGCGAATTTGTATAAGCTGGCAGAGATTTTTTAATAAACTATTATAATATAGCAATTTTTCAATTTAAGGATAATCAAGATTATCTATAATGTTATTGGTAGTTGTCTAAGTAAAAATTATTGTCTACTGTAAATACTTTAATTTCAAAAATCCATTAGATAAACCGAAAATTGAGACGTTTGTGGTAAATCTGCCTCAAATACCGAAGATAGGTGAAACAATTGTAGTCGAAAGAATTTCACCCCAAAAGGAGTTTGTAATTATCTTTGAGTACATTGTGACAGCAGTGCAATTTAATGCATCTAGGGAATCGGTTGATGCAGCAGATGCTCAGGTAAACGCATTTTTGAACCACTGTTGGGAGGGAACATCAAATTTCAAAGTTACAAACTTTTTAGAACAATAATCTCTCACCACAATATATGATTGAGAAAATAAGCTAAAAGCTTTAATCCTGTTGGTTCATGATAAAAAGTTTTGTTGTGCCTGGGCTAAGAAACTCCGACGATCGCAAAGTCGCCATGAAAAGCACAACCGCGCATATATCCTGGACAAAATGCCACAGGTTCAAATCATAGCAGTATCTTCTTTTTCAACTGAGCTTTATACTGAGAAATAAAGTTTTTGTTAATACTTCTTTCCTCCAGCAAGAACTGCTTACTCTTAATCAGAATACAATGTTGGCTCCTCGTTTCTTGTTCCCTGTTTTTTGATTGCTGAAGCAAAGTCAGGTAAGCTTCTTTACCCAATCTTCATAATTTGAATTCTTGTAGACTTGTACATAATTATATAGATGTTGACTTTTTAGTAACTTGTTGGGAAAATACGTAAAAAATTAACCAGATGATTGACCATAGCGATCGCCTAGCTTCTCGTAAAGAAGGCAGATTCCAAGGTGTTGGAGGACTTGAACTGTATTACCAAAGCTGGCATCCAGAGGGTAAAGTACGGGCAATATTAGCCATTGTGCATGGACTCGGAGCGCACAGCGATCGCTACAGTAATATAATTGAGCATTTGATACCCAAGCAATACGCTGTCTACGCCTTAGACTTGCGCGGTCATGGACGCTCACCAGGTCAGCAAGGCTATATCAACGCTTGGAGTGAGTTTTGTAAAGACTTAGGAGCTTTTTTACAGTTAATTCAGACTCAGAATCCTGGATGTCCAGTTTTTCTCTTGGGTCACAGTTTAGGCGCAGTGATTGTCTTAGATTACATTCTGCGCTATCCCCAACAAGCATCATTATTGCAGGGTGCGATCGCTCTTGCACCAACCTTGGGGAAAGTTGGGGTTTCACCTATTCGGGTACTTTTAGGAAAAATGCTCTCACGGGTGTGGCCGCGTTTCACCCTGAATACAGGTATTGACATCAGTGCTGCTTCACGAGATCCGCAGGTTTTAGCCGCCATTGCTCAGGATACAATGCGACATACCCTTGCTACTGCCCGTCTGGCTACAGAATTCTTTGCAACAGTTGATTGGATTAATGCTCACGCAGGTGATTGGCAATTACCATTGTTGATTCTTCACGGTGGTGCAGACCGAGTAGCTTTACCTGCGGGAAGTGACATCTTTTACCAACGGGTAAACTGCACAGATAAGCTGAGAATTGAGTATACGGGAGCCTATCATGAGATTCAAAGTGACATAAATTACCGCGAGGTAATGGGTGATTTAGAGGATTGGTTAGAGCGACACCTACCATCTGAGGTGGTGCAGTTAGGACGGGGAAGCGCTGAGTTAGAGTTTCCTAATTCTTAGCTTTCAGTACATGAGGTTTGATTACTCTATCGTCAACTAATGCGTAAGCGTAGCGCGTCGTAGACATCTAATAGTTCTAAGAGATAATACCTGGAATTATATTGTATTTTTCTAAGTAGTACTTTATTTTGGTATCTGATGTTATCAAAGGTGATTTAAGAACCACTGCTGATGGCTGAACTATAACCGCCCTTAGCTACTTGTTCCTCGACAAAGACTTTCATCGACTCAGGTAAGGAAATCTGAATGTTAGTCATACCTTGAGATATCTGGTGGGCGATTTTCTCTACTACGTTAGCACTGCGATCGCATCCACTTCCATCAAACAGGCGATCGCACCTTTAAATGTAGAGTCAATTGTTTGTATTATCCGAAAAATATATTGCTGAGGATTGAGAGTTTTTTCCAACCAAAATAGGTTCTCCCTTTACTCCTCCACGGGTAAGAGTACAAATCTTATAAAGATTTTCACACTCAAAGATTGCCAGAACTAGCTCTTTCCCTGTTTGGTAAGAGGATGGTAAAGGTTTCCCTACCTCGCATTCCATATCAATTTCGTTATCACGCCACTGTAACTTCCAAATACGCTTTTCGGTTATTGGTGCTTTAAGAGACTGAGCGATCGCACTATATACCTGCTCTGCTTTGATATCATCCTTGGCTGCTGGCACAAAAAACTTCATAGGCTGAGGTTACAAATAACGTAGGTTTCATTAGCACCAGCGTAACGCAGTTACCAAGGCAATCTGCTTCCATCCCATGAGAAAAAGTGTCCACTATCGCCTTCTTGAAGCTGTTCGATGACAGCCAATAATTGGGTAACAGTACGTTCCACTGAAAATAATTTTTCCGCAGGTACATTTCCCTGGAAAGGACGAGAAAGGCGGGTATCAGTTGTACCAGGATGCAATGTTACTATTAATGCTTTCGGACAACTTCTTTTATACTCAATTGCCGCAGTTCGCATCAACATATTGAGTGCTGCTTTAGAAGCCCGATAGCCGTACCATCCACCAAGTTGGTTATCGCCAATACTGCCCAATTTAGCAGAAATAGTGGCGAACACGCTGCGTTCTCCATGACGAAACAGAGGCAATAAATGTTTAGCCAGTAAGACACCACCAATACTATTTATCTGAAAGTAGCGCAGCAAATTTTCTGAATTGATCTGTCTTAAGCTTTTTTCAGGTTGCAAAGTATCTTCATGTAACAGTCCTACACAGTTGACTACCAAATGCAGTTTGTCAACTTGAGTATGTATTTTTTGAACAGCTTCAATAATCTGCAACTCCTCAGTAATATCTATCTCCAAACAAATTAATCGCTCAGGATATTTGTCTACAAGAGCTATTAACTCTGAGGCCGATTCCAGTTGACGAGAAGTTGCATAAATTTTAGCTATTCTGTGATCTTGTAGCAAATTTTTCACAAAACCCAAACCAATACCTTGACTGGCTCCCACAATCAAAGCATTGACAGGATTAATTTCATCAATAAAAGACATATCAATTTAGATAATTTGTGGAGGTATTTGATACTCATAGCGAGAGACGAAATAAGCACCAATTTGTCTCTGGCTGCGATCGCGGAAAGCAAAGCCTTGATATACTGCTCTCAGGCGCGGACGCGAATCATCGCAATCTAGACGTAAATAACGTTTACTAAGTGTTTGTGCGTGTTCAACAGATCAAGCCAGCAGTGTTGAACTGCAAAGCCATGTACAAATGCTGACTCTTCCTGAGAGATGTCGGGCCAGAAAAGTAAATGCTCTAGTTCTTAGAGCAAAGCGCCACCACAACTAGAACCACATCCAGCAGTACAACCATAGCAATAAGCAGCAGTTTGTACCTCACTAATCAGGTCTAAACTGCCAGCTTCTAACAATTTGCCAACTGTCAAGGTTTCACCATTGCGGGTTTTTGCAGGCAAATTCATCATTTGGTTAAAGTCACAATCATATACATTGCCCAGATAGTCAATTGAAAGTTCATCGCGACACATTAAATGTTCAACTGTGCTGGGATTAAAATGCGACTCTAAAAACTGCAAATAGCTGGTGTATAGTTTTCTCCGTTCTAAATGCATTTTGGTTCTACCAACTGGTAGGTTAGTAAAGGTGAAGAGGTTGTTAAATACAATATTAAAATGTTCTTGTAAGAACATTTTGTAATCTTGTTCTAGGTTACTCTGTTCGGGAGCTAAAGAAAATTTTTCATCGGTGGGCAACTGGGGATTAAAAACCAAGTCCAAAATTAAATTTTGGTTTTTACCATAGCCGAGTTGGTTAAGCCACTGTAAAGCTTTGACGGAACTATCAAAAACACCAGTACCACGCATTTTATCAACATTATCTGCTAAATAACAAGGTAGAGAAGCCACAATTCTTACTTGGTTTTGGGCAAAGTATTCTGGTAAATCGCCAAATCCATCTTCAAAATAAATGGTTAAATTAGACCGGACAATCACTTGTTTATCAGTTGCTTTTGCTGCTTCTACAAGTGGCTTAAATCCATAATTCATTTCGGGTGCACCACCAGTCAAATCCACAATTTTAATTTCGGGAAATTTATGGATTAGTAAAATCAATTGTTCGCAAATTTCAGGAGAAAGTTCTTCTGTACGTTTTGGACCGGCTTCGACATGACAGTGTGTACAGGCAAGATTACAACGTTTACCTAGATTAATTTGTAAAACAGTGATTCCTTTTTTGCTCAAGGGTGAACTGAGTTTGTTTTTAAAGGCTGTGATTGCTGTATCTAGTAGAATTTTTGTTTGAGTTTGCATTAGTTACTACTCCTAAACAATTGCACAACAATATTCAATTTTTCTAACCTTGCAATAATCTGTAGGTGATTGCACTAATAATTGCAGCAGTTGGTAAAGTTAAAATCCACGATAGTAAAATCTGATAAAAAACACGAGTATTAGATTTAGATGTTTTGCTAATTAATCCTACACCAAAAATAGAACCAACTGAAACGTGAGTGGTAGAAACTGGAAGCCCAAACCGAGTAGCTGCAATGACCAAAACCCCAGTTACTATATTTGCTGATAAGCCTTGAGTAGGATTCATTGAGGTAATCTTTTCACTCATGGTTATTGCAACTTTTTGAGAGTTGAGTAAACCGCCAAGTGCCATTGCGATCGCTATTGTGATCGTTCCTCCTTGAATCGAGAAATACTCAATAATTAGGAGGAGTGAAACAATCTTAGGAGTATCATTTAATCCTCTAGCAAAACTGACAATTCCAGCGCTGAGAAAATGACAAGCATCAATCATTTTTTGGTTGACTGGTAGATGCCATTTTGAATTAATATAGCCAGATAATCTGTAAATTCCTGCTCCCAAGGGAATAGCAATAATTGGACTGAGTAATAAAGGCAAAATAAACGAATTTCCCAAAGCGGCAAAATTAACTTGTAGTCCGATCGCCACTAATCCAGCCCCAACCAACGCACCTGTTAAACTGTGAGTTGTGGAAATGGGAAACCCCATGAGGGTAGCAATGAGTACAGTCAATCCAGTAGCGATCGCTACTGCCAGATGAAACTCTGGGGCATTAGCGATCGCATCAGGTAATAGTCCTTTTCCAGAGAAGTTTTTAATTAATTCTCCTGCCAAAAAAGCCGCAGTTATTGCACCAGCAAAAGTTGTAAAAGTTGCCCACAAAATTGCTGTTTGATAACTGCTAGTTCTACTACCAAATAGCGTCGCTACACCTTTAAAATTATCATTTGCTCCATTTGAATATGCTAAAAAAAGCGTAGCTAAAAACAGACTAATTAACAGCATTTTGGAGTTTATAAAGAAGAAGTCAAAATTTAGAATCCAGAATGTAATTAGTGAAATATTCCAATTATGCATTCATTACCCAGTCGCACAGAACCATTCGGAATTCTGACTCCTGACACCTGAATTCTTTCTTAGATAAATTAACAGCAGCCACCACCGCTATAGTGCCAGGTTGAATCGGTAACAATTATTTCTGCTGGCTTGGTAGCAGCAAGTTTAGCAGCAGTTTTATCACACACCGCAGCCGGAATACTTAGCTGAAGTATATGACCTGCTAAATCGTCAAAGAAGGGTTCAGAACCAGCATAAATTGCCGTTTTTCCAGTGAAAATGCAAGCACCATCTTCTGGAATTACAACTTTAAATGAGACAGAATCCAGACTTTCTAAAAGTAGGTTTTCTTCTAAATTATAAGTCTGGGAATCTAGTAGGCGATAAGGACGACGGGCACGAATTTCAATTTGACCAAAACCAGCATTTATAATCCTTTCAGTATACTGTTGATATGTGAGTGCGCCTGATAAACACATGGCTCTCAGTCGCTCATCTTGTTGAAGATGTGCTGGAATGGGACGAGTAGCAATTGGATCGCTCATCTGTAAGCGTCCACCTGGTTTTAGTACGCGATATGCTTCTTTTAAAGCACGAGTTAAATCTTCTGGTTCAAAGATGTTGAAAAGGCAATTTTGTGCCACAACATCAACGCTAGCATCAGCAACAGGTAAGTTAAAAGCATCACCTTCGCAAATTTCTACAAAGCTGGTGTTAAACCAGGGATTTTCTTGAGCAGCAATTTCCAGATTACGTGTAGCTGCTTCCCGCATAGCCCCAACCGGTTCAACGGCAATTACAGCACTTGCATAGGGGGAAAAATAAGCGAATTGCAATGCTTCTAAGCCGCCGCCAACGCCGACGTACAGCACAGTAGGTTGCTTTCCTAGTTCAGTCGGGTGAACAGTAGTGCCACAACCATAATTCATTTCCTGCATTGGCAAAGGAATTTTCAATCCTGGTAGTTGCAGGGGCGTACTTTGTACACAACAAAGTCCAACTTGCGGGGTTTGGGCAACTTCACGATAGAATTGCGCTGCTGTTTCTAGATAGGTCATGCCATTTTGGGTTTTTAACTTTTATTTTGACGAGCACAGCTTTGTGCATCCTAATATAATTAACTCTGAGTTGGATGAGTTTTTGCTGAGATAGCCAAAAACCCCAAATCCTTCTGTGATAGAAAGATTTGGGGTTTTACCGTTATTTGACACTGGAAGACCAAGAAGAAGTAAGAGGAGATGAGGGAGAAATCAATTAAAAATTAAAAATGACGCTCACGGACTCGCTAATGCTGCGCTAACAAAATTCAAAATTAAAGAACTTTTGCCTTCTGCCTCCTCTTTCTCAATGCCCAATGCCCAATTCAATCATGCAATGTGTAGCCAACACCGATCACAGTTTGAATGAGACATTTTTCGTTATTGGCTTCAAGTTTCAGCCGCAGGTAGTTAATGTAAGGTTCAATGATGTTGGCATCGCTGATAAAGTCGTAACCCCAGACTTCCTCTAAAATGCGATCGCAGCTAATTACCTGTCGCGGATGAGCCAGTAAATATTCTAGTAAATCAAATTCCTTAGCAGTTAACTCAATTAACCGCCGATCTCGATACACTTCCCGCGTGCGACGATTTAAACTTAGGTCTTCAAATTCTAAAACATCTGCGGTCTCTGGTTGCTTGCTTCTTCGCAGGTGAGCGCCGACTCTGGCTAATAATTCATCAATGCTGAAGGGTTTAACGAGGTAATCATCAGCACCAGCGTCTAAGCCTGCAATGCGATCGCTCACTTCATCTTTGACGGTTAATAAGATGATCGGCACTTTATCAACAATATTTCGCAGACGGCTGTAAATTTCCAACCCCAACAAACCTGGCAACATCCAGTCTAAAATTACTAAATCCAGATGTAACTCACGCGCTGCGGTGAGTGCAGTCAATCCATCGTAGGCAATACTGACTTGATAGCCTTCATAATTCAATTCCAATTCGACAAATCGTGCCAGTTTGACCTCATCTTCAATCAGTAAGATGTGCGTCATGATGATGTTAATGATTTCAGCAGGATACGGTAAGCAACAATACGGTCTGGAAACACTTTAGTGAGGTGTCAGCTACTTACATAGCCAAACATCTAATTAGGTGTACGTTAGCTTAGTATAAACCTAAGATAAGTAACAACCGTAAATCTGCAATTACCGATCGCTGCTCGATCGAAGAACAATCCAACTGGCTATTAGCAATAAGCTGTGATATCTTCACCACATTCATCGGCAAGATAACAGAGCGCTCTAAAACGCAAACCAACCACTTCCTCGTATAGGGGATTTAATTTACACATAGGTGGAATATGAAATAACTTCCGACCAAACAGCGCGATGTCTCGCTCAAAGGGACACTGAGCAGGAATAGCTTTGCATAGGAAATGAGCCAATTTGGAGTTATGAATTTCTATGGTTTCCAACCACTCGCGGACTGGGTGTAGTGAATCGTTGTGTAAGTGAACTTGAATAAAGCTTGTCATAGTTTTTCACCTTGATAATTTCAAACTAGATTGAGTTTTTTGTATTTGAACCTTTATAAATAAATACAGTTAGGTTTTGTAGTTTTATGCACTTATTACTTTTTATTTGGTTCTCTACAGAGGTAGATGGAGTACTGTTAACTACACATTCAAGTACTACAGTTCCTGAGAATTTGTCCTGACTTTTCACTTCATATTGAAAAACCAACCTAAAACCTAACCCCCTAACTTTTCCCTAGTAGGGAAGGGGGAAAAATCAAAGTCTCTCCCCTGATAAGCTACGGTATACACACAAGTCGAAGAAAGCTCGATTTTCAGGGCAGAAATGTAGACAGGATAATGCTTTTCAGCCAATTGGCACTATTTGACAAACATTTCGGCTCAATACCTTAACGATGCAGAATTTTTCAGGTCACTGACAATACTTTATGCTTCTATAGGACTCAGCAGACGTACTACGGAGCAGTTGACTATCTCAAAGGCGAATTACTTCTTAAAGCCTATGGTGCAGGTAACTCAGAAAATACGATTGATTATCTACGTTATTTATTAGACCAGTCCCCTAAGCAACAATTACTTATTTTTTGGGATGGTGCTTCTTACCATCGTTCCCATGAAGTCCTTGACTTTTTAGCCGAGGTAAATCTTGGTTTACCGGAAGAAGAATCGCAAAAGTGATTTTACCACTCTTCAAATGTACGGAGATTTTTCAGAAATCAAATATTAGTCCTATATGGCGGTTCCCATTCAGATGCGATATAACGTTGTACAGCATCTGAATGGGAATTCTTCAAACATTACATTTTCAACCTTGATTTATTGCGCTTGGCTCCATGTAGATAATTTCCCAAATGTGGCCATCTAAGTCAGCAAATCCATGTCCATACATAAAACCATGATCTTGCGGTTCATTGTAGGTTGTTCCACCAGCAGCGACAGCCTTGCGAACTATTTCATCGACTTGTTCTCGGCTATCAGAAGATAAACACACAAGCACTTCTGTGCTTTTTGTCGCATCACAAATTTCTTTGGGAGTAAACGTTTTAAACTTCTCATGGGTCAAGAGCATGACGAAAATGTTTTCGGACACAATCATACAGGTGGAAGTTTCGTCAGTGAATTGAGAATTAAACTCAAAGTCTAGTTGAGTAAAGAACTCGATCGATTGATTGAGGTTTTTGACTGGCAGATTAACGAAAATTTGAGTACTCATGGGTTCTTCTTTTGAATTATTGCACAGTGAAAGATCGGCGAAAAAGCGCTGAGGTTTTACTCTAGGGAAGATGCCTATAAGCGCCTCCCCACAAGTCAAGCAGTTTTCTGGCAATTGACCATCCACGGAATACCGAATCGATCGACCAACATGCCAAAGCGGACAGACCAAAAGGTTTGATCGATCGGCATCTTCACTTTTCCGTTTTCTGCTAGGGTATGAAAAATGTGTTCTGCCTCTGCTGGCTCGTCAACGCTGATTTGCACGTAAAAGCCTTGGGGTGTATCAAAATACCCAGGCGGGCTGTCAGAACCCATCAAGAGGCGATCGCCCAGATCGAGGCAGACGTGCATGATTTTGTCATGCCATCCGGCAGGTATATGCTCGGCTGAGGGTGCATCTCCGTGGGTCATCATCATGACAATTTTGCCACCAAGACAGTGTTCGTAGAACTTGAACGCTACTTCACAGTTGCCGTTGAACATGAGATAAGGATTGAGTTTCATGGCGTTGGCTCAGTAGATTAGCCTATGGGTTTAGCGTGAATACAGCTTGAGAAGTCTCTGGATCGAATGGAACCGAGAGATGTTCGTGTAATATCTGCCATTCGCCTTGATTTTTCTGGCAGACAACGGTGACGCGCATCCACGTCTGCATTGCTGGATGGTCTTGGGTTCCTGTGAAGCGAAATAGCCAATGTGCAACTGCTAAGTCTTCACTGACGGTAATCTTGAGGTCTCGTGTTTCAATCTCAAAGGTGTCGGGGAAGTAAGGCAAACATTCTGACCACACTTGACCCCAAGCATCTTTTCCTTGGGTTTGGAAAGGAGGTTTAACATCGAAGATGATGACCTCGGTGGCATAATAGGACATGATTTGCTCAACATCCTTGGTGCAGATGGCACGTTGTTGCTCGGCAATTAGTTGGCGAATCTGAACTTCATTAGTTGCGATCGTGCTTTTGGTTGTCATTGTCATCTCTCCTTTTGGGTTGAAGTTGAGTGCAGTTACGAATTCTCTGGTAAGCCTGCAACTTCAATTACAGGTCGAATTTCAACGGTGCCGACGCGTGCGCCTGGAATCCGCGCGGCGATCGCGATCGCTTCGTCGAGATCCTGAGCATTAATCAGAAAAAAACCGCCCAATTGTTCGCGAGTTTCTGCAAACGGTCCGTCAGTTACTAGCGGTTTGCCGTCGCGCAGCCGAACGCTGGTTGCAGTTGCCACAGGATGGAGTGGGGCGGTTGCAAGATACTGCCCCTTCGAGTTGAGTTGTTGTGCCAGTTGCGCGGATTCTACATAACAATGTTCCCGTTCGGTTTGGCTCAGGGCATTTTCCTCCAGGTAAATCAGCAGCAAATATTTCATCGGGTTGCCTCCTTTATTTCCCTTCTTTCGTAAGTCGAACGGTGCTGTTTCAAATCGACAACACTCCGCCAAAAATTTTGATCGTTTAGTACGATCGGGGTATACCTCCCTTATTCCCTTTTTTCGTAAGTCGAACGGTGCTGTTTCAAATCGACAACACTCCGCCAAAAATTTTGATCGTTTAGTACGATCGGGGTATACCTCCCTTATTCCCTTTTTTCGTAAGTCGAACGGTGCTGCCTCAAATCGACACCTCGCCAAAAATTTTTTATGTCAGGTATAATCCCAAACGCAAAAACAGACGTAAACCAAGCGATCGCCTCCCTTTATCGGGCTGAATGGGGGCGGATCGTCGCCATCCTCATCCGGTTGGTGGGAGATTTCGATGTGGCTGAAGAAGCGGTACAGGAAGCTTTTATAGCCGCCGTGAATCAATGGCAGTCTAGCGGCGTGCCCGATCTCCCACGTGCATGGATCGTCAAAACAGCCCGATACAAAGCCATCGATCGCCTCCGACGGCGGACACGGCTGACGGAAAAACTGGAATGGTACGCCGCCTCCGGGTTGATTCCAACTCGCGAGGAGCCAACTTACGACACAGACAAAATTCCAGACGATCGGCTGCGGCTGATCTTTACTTGCTGCCACCCAGCACTAGGGATTGAGGCGCAGGTGGCTTTGACGCTGCGCCTCCTGGGCGGACTTGAAACAGATGAAATTGCGCGGGCGTTTCTCGTACCCACGGCAACGATGGCGCAACGGCTGGTACGTGCCAAGCGCAAGATTCGGGATGCAGGTATTCCCTATAAAGTGCCGGACACAACCGATCTGTCTGTGCGGGTAGACGCAGTGCTGACGGCGATCTATCTGATTTTCAATGAGGGCTACGCGACAACTAGGGGCGAGATGATGGTGAGGGCTGACCTCTGCACAGAAGCGATTCGGCTGGGTCGCCTCGTAAGGACGTTGATGGCACCGCAACCGCCCTCAGAAGTGACTGCACTCTTGGCGTTGATGTTGCTGCACGACTCCCGGCGCGATGCCCGTTTGGATGAGGTAGGCGATCTGGTGTTGCTCGAAGATCAGGATCGTCGTCGCTGGAACCAACAGCAGATTGCTGAGGCGCTACCGCTCGTTGAAGAGGCACTGGGGGGCGAGATTGGTTCGTTTGCAGTGCAAGCAGCGATCGCGGCACTACATTGTCAGGCAGCACAAGCAGAAGAAACGGACTGGTTACAAATTGTCCGCCTCTACGATTTGCTCGAACGCTTGCAGCCCTCGCCAATTGTGTCGCTGAACCGGGCGGTGGCGATTTCAATGATAGAGAGTCCTCAGACGGCCCTCGAACTGATTGATCGGCTTGCCCCCCAACTTAATGGCTACCATCTATTTCACGCCACCCGTGCCGAGATGCTGCGCCGCATCGGAGCCTCAGCGTCAGCCGCACAGAGCTACGCGATCGCGCTCATGCTAGTCACTAATGACAGCGAACGCCGCTTTCTGGAGCGTCGGCGGCGCGAAGTTCAGCCTTAAGGACAGGGGAATTTTACCAAGAAGCATTCATATAGGATACATCTGTGCAGGATGGCTGGGGCTGATTGTGTCAGGCGTCTGTTTTGTCTTACCTGCGGTTCTAATTACTGGTGTTGGCATCTCTTTATTAGCGATCGCATTTCCAGGTCATTTACAAAAGAATGTAGAGACGTAGCAGTGCTACATCTCTACAAAAGTTCTAAATGGAGAAGCTAGCTTATGTCTTACCGTTGTCTCAGAAATTCGTTGTTTTTGGTGGAACAAATGCAGAGATTACAGATGTTTGTTTTTTTAGCCTCACAATCTGTACAACCAAAAATAAAAGTAATTAATAGAACTGATGCAATTAGTTCTTTTAATTTCATATAGATAATCAATTATGAATTATCAATTATTTTGATATAAAGAGATTTCTCAGGAACTTTACCCGTTGTCGGCTAATCTTAGTGCCAGTCCCCCATACCCAATATTGCGATCTAAGATTGTTGGGTATATTATAAATTGCGATCGCCACTATACCGATGATTGAAGTTGAACATCTGAGTAAAATATACGGCTCCACCCCAGCGATTACTGATGTCACTTTTAGCGTCGAACCTGGGGAGATTTTAGGGTTATTGGGCCCCAATGGCGCTGGTAAAACTACAACCATGCGGATTCTGGCTGGTTATTTACCGGCAACTAATGGAAATGCGCGGATTGCTGGTTATGATGTCCATGAAAATTCCCTCGCTGTGCGCCAACGCATTGGTTATTTGCCCGAAACACCGCCGTTATATCCAGACATGACGGTGGAGGGATTTTTGCATTTTGTCGCCCGAATTAAGGGAGTTCCAGCAGGCGATCGCCCCAACAAGGTAACAGGCGCCATCGAACGCTGCAACTTAGAAGACAAGCGGCGGGTGATTATTCGTAAACTCTCTAAAGGATACCGCCAAAGAGTAGGAATTGCTCAAGCGATCGTCCACGATCCCCCAGCGATCATTTTAGATGAACCCACCGTCGGACTCGATCCCCGGCAAATAATTGAGGTGCGGAATTTAATTAAAAGCCTTGCTGGTACTCACACAATTATTCTTTCCACGCACATTCTGCCAGAAGTAAGTATGACTTGTAGCCGTGTCGCCATTATTAATTGCGGTAAAGTTGTGGCAACTAATACACCAGAAAATCTGATGACTCAGTTGACAGGCGGTTCAGGGTATGAGTTGGAAATAGAAGGAGAAGCTGCTCTAGCGAAACAGGTATTGCAAAAAGTCGCGGGTGTAAGTTTGATAGAATCAATTCCCACAGCCGGAGGTCATCAACCCCAGGAAAATCGCGCTTACCTGCGGGTAATATCGCAACCGGGAAAAGAACCAGGAAAGGATATTGCCACAACATTAGTGCGTGCAGGATTTGGTTTACATGAACTGCGGCGAGTTAACGCCACGTTAGAAGATGTGTTCTTGCAACTGACCACAGAAGAGAAAAATTTCGATACTGAGGTAGACTTAGCAGCAGACAACGAAGGAGAAGCAGCGTAAATGGGTATAGTGCTGAGTAATATTATTGCCATTTATCGCCGAGAGTTACAGAGTTATTTTGTATCACCTTTGGCTTATGCGATCGCAGGCATATTTTGGTTCATCGCCGGGTTATTCTTCGTAATGATTTTGCTAGGGCCAGACGGCATTTTGGTTGGAGTCGCGGCAATAGATGCACAAGGGCAACAACTGGGAGTACCAGTACCACCGATAGATGTCCCCTACGAATTTATCCGGGCATTTTTAGATCGTATGGGATGGCTATTGTTGTTTATCCTGCCAATACTTTCGATGGGACTCTATGCCGAAGAACGTAAGCGGGGCACTTTAGAATTATTAGCCACGTCACCAATCACCAATTGGGCGGTAGCTGTAGGTAAGTTATTAGGTGTGGTCACATTTTTTATCACAATGGTTCTACCTATGCTAGTGTTGGAAGCGATCGCCATCAGTGGCTCAAATCCACCAATGACACCCTCAATTCCCTTGCTCGGTCATTTTGGATTAATCTTACTAGCAGCAGCAATTTTATCTGTAGGAATGTTTATTTCCTCATTAACAGACAGCACAATTCTATCTGCCGTTTTTACCTTTGCAGTAATTTTATTATTGTTATTGATTGATTTAATCGCCAAAATTGTCCCTGGTCCCGTGGGCGAAGCTTTAAGTTATCTGTCGTTGCTGAAACATTACAACACTTTTATTCAAGGCATTTTTGATACCAGCGCCTTGATTTTATTCGCCAGTTACATTTTTTTTGGCATTTTTCTCACAGCTCAATCAATTGATGCACTGCGCTTTCAAAGGCAGTAGTTATATAAGTTATGAGTTAAAAGTTAGGAGTAAGGAGTTTAAGAAAAATCCAGAATACAGAATACAGAATTCAGAACAAGAAAGTGTGAGACTTAAACCCGTTTTTTCAGACGCTCTCTATGAGACACTGCGCTATCCAGCAGTCATACATAATTAAATTAGTTCTGAATTATAGCTCCTGACTCCTGAATTGTGTTTTGTTAAAACTACTAACTCCTAACTCCTAACTCCTCACTTCAGTCTAATAATATGAAGATAGTTGCAAAAAAGAAACTGTGGAAATATCTGTTTTGGTTGGGCCCATTCCTAATTACTGTTGGCTTAACAGTTGGGTTAGTCTCTGAACAGTGGGGATTAATTCCCTTAGTATTTTTGATTGGGGGAATTGTCATCAGTGGGTTAGGCTTAATATGGCAAAGCTACCAGAGTAACTGGTGGAACCGTCGTTCTACCCAAGCTGGGACTAATGCCCTAGTGGCAACTCTGGCAATATTAGCAATTTTGGGATTGATTAACTTTTTGGGAACTCGCTATCACTTGCGGGCAGACTTAACAGAAGCTCAATTATTTACCCTCGCACCCCAGTCACGTGAATTAGTAAGGGTTTTACCACAGCCAGTTAAAGTATGGGTATTTGATATTAACCAAAATCCCCAAGACAGAGAACTACTAGAAAATTATCAACGCCAAAGCTCAAAATTTAAATACGAGTATATCGACCCCCAAGCTAGACCAGGACTTGCAGAAAAGTTTGGCGTCAAAGATTACGGGGAAGTTTATTTAGAATCTGGCGATAAACGGCAATTAGTACAAACAGTAAATCAAAATGAGCGTTTGTCAGAAATCAGATTAACTAGTCGCCTGCAACAACTAACAAATTCAACCACAGCCAAAGTTTACTTACTGCAAGGTCATGGCGAACGCCAACTTTCGCCTGGTAAAGATGCAATATCACAAGCAGTTCAGGGATTAGGCGATAAAAATTTCACAACATCACCCCTGAATTTAGGAGAAACTTCCAAAGTTCCTCAAGATGCGGCTGTCGTAATACTAGCTGGCCCCAAACGAGGACTGTTTGAGGGTGAAGTCAAAGCTTTGCAAGAATATCTTAATCGCGGCGGTAACTTACTGCTGATGATTGATCCTAATACCGATCCCAAACTTAATAGCTTGCTACAAGAGTGGGGTGTTCGTCTGGATAATCGTTTAGCAGTCGATGTCTCTGGCGAAAGCGTTGTAGGACTTGGCCCTGCTGCGCCCTTAGTAACAGAATACGGAAAACATCCAATTACCAAAGATTTCGGTAACGGTAATTCTTTTTATCCGATTGCCCGCCCACTGGAAATTACCTCTGTGCCTGGTGTTCAGGCTACTCCACTGCTACGAACCAAACCCTACCCCAGCAGTTGGGCAGAAAGCGACCTCCAAAGCGAAAAATTGGAGTTTAATGCAGATAAAGACCTGAAAGGGCCTTTAACCTTGGGCGTTGCCTTAACAAGAAAACAAACACCCAAATCTGCTTCCACTCCCCAAGCTGCACCTACACCTTCACCCCTACCATCACCAACCACTCAAAGCAAGACTAGCCCTACTGCTTCCCCTTCCCCCAAGACTCCGCAAGCCTTACCTTTACCATCACCAACCATTCAAAGCAAGGCTAGCCCTACTGCTTCCCCTTCCCCCAAGACTCCGCAAGCGTTACCTCTACCATCACCAACCACTCAAAGTAAGGCTTCCCCTACTCCCCCTGCCTCCCCCCCCGCTCCTGCCCCTACTCCCTCATCTCAAACAGCTACGGAGTCACGGTTAGTAGTTTTAGGAAATTCCGATTTCGCCACCGATGGTTTGTTTCAACAGCAATTAAATGGAGATGTATTCCTCAACTCAGTTACTTGGCTGAGTCAACAGGATGAGCAACCCCTTTCCATTCGTCCCAAAGAACCGAAAAATCGGCGGATAACCCTGACAACCACACAAGGTAATCTTTTAATATTGTCATCTCTGTTGCTTTTACCTTTAATTGGGTTTGCGATCGCAGTTATTATTTGGTGGAAACGACGGTAGAGTGAAGAATTCTCTCTCAATTCCAATGACAAATGACAAATGACTAAAAAATGAAATTGCCGCGAACGACTTTAATTTTGATACTGGTAGCACTGGGTTTAGGTGGTTTTGTTTACTTCTATGAAATTCGGGGTGCAACTGTGCGAGAAGAAACAAAAGAGCAAAAGCAGAAAATTTTCTCTTTTGGAGAAAATGATGTGCAGTCTTTAACAGTCAAGACAAAAAAACTCACCCTGAATCTGGAAGGTAACCCTGAATCTTCTAGTAACCCCAAGTGGTTAATCAAATCTCCGATATCTGGGCCAGCAAATGATGCTATTGTTTCTTATTTAATGGATTTGTTGGTCAAGGGTAATAGCGAGCGTACTTTACCAACTCCAGCAAAACAGCTTGAAGAATTTGCCTTAGAACCACCCCAAGCAACTATTAATATCACCCTGAAAAACCGACAAAGCCATCAGTTTATTTTGGGTAAATCTAACTTTAACGGTCGTTTCTTGTATGCTCAAGCTGACCCTACTGCGAAACCTGATGGAAATATAAATGTGCTGTTGGTATCTACAGATTTTGCCAATGCCGTGAATCGGGAACTATCAGAGTGGAAACAACCTGTAGATAATAGTCAGAAACTTCCTCCGCTCACCATTCCCAATCCGACTCCGACAAACAGCAAATAATTAATTCCAATTCTGGCGATATTATTATGACAAATCCGACAGCAACATTGCTGATTTCCTGTGCCGATCGAAGGGGACTAGTGGCAAAATTTGCCAATTTCATCTATTCTAACGGTGGTAATATTATCCATGCAGATCAACACACAGATTTTGCTGCTGGGTTATTCCTTACGCGCATTGAATGGCAGCTAGATGGGTTTAATTTGCCACGAGAATTTATTGCCCCGGCTTTTAATGCGATCGCACAACCTTTAGGTGCTAAATGGGAATTACGTTTTTCTGATACAGTACCACGCATTGCTATTTGGGTAAGTCGGCAAGACCATTGTCTATTTGACTTAATTTGGAGACAACGCGCCAAAGAATTTATTGCTGAAATTCCTTTAATTATTAGTAACCATTCTAATTTAAATGTAGTGGCAGAACAATTTAATATCGAATTTCAGCACATTCCCATCAATAAAGATAATAGATCAGAACAAGAAGCTCAACAACTAGAATTACTTTGTAAATACAAAATAGATTTAGTTGTATTGGCGAAGTATATGCAGATTGTTAGTGCAAGTTTTATTAGTCAATTTCCGCAAATTATTAATATACATCATTCATTTTTACCAGCTTTTATTGGAGCCAACCCTTATCACCGAGCTTTTGAACGTGGTGTGAAAATTATTGGCGCAACAGCCCATTATGCCACTCCTGATTTAGATGCAGGCCCAATTATTGAACAAGATGTGGTGCGAGTCAGTCACCGTGATGAAGTTGATGATTTGGTGAGAAAAGGCAAAGATTTGGAGAGAATTGTATTAGCAAGAGCAGTGCGATCGCACTTACAAAATCGTGTATTAGTGTATGGTAATAGAACAGTAGTATTTGAGTGATTTTATATCCGAACGAATTTAATTCGGGACTATACAAACAAAGTCCGCCTACGCGGACTTTAGAAAATAGTTATTTAAAGAATTGCCGTAGCTGTTTTAGTTAGCTGAAACTACCTCTGTCTCATCTTTCGATTCATCTCTGATTTTAAAGTAGTAATAAAGATTACCAACAGTTAGGTCTGATGCCTGTTGCAAATTAGATGTAACTAATGTTTTATAACCAGTAATTACAGCTTGTTCACTAATATAAAATTCGTACTCTCTACGTAATTCAGGCTCGAATATAAATAGTAACTGGTCACGAAGCGAATAAAAATGAGATTTTTCGGCTAAACTCTCATATACTAATTGTTCTGGCGGTTCTGCTAAATTGATTGTGGAGTAGTGAGTATCTGAGTTATTAAAATCAGCGCTACTTAAAAGTTTTAATTCTGATGAAGGAAGCGATTGTATCCAATTAATATGATTTTGCCACGAATCCAATACTGCTAAATCATGATTTTTAATGCGGATAATTTCGGGAAAGAGAAAATCAAGCTCATCATGTGATTCACAACGATTAATTACAGTGAGAGCATCTTGACAGATTTTATCTTGGAGTAGGATGAGGCGATCGCTCACTGCTGAAACCTCATTCTGTACCTGACTTTTCCCATTAAGTCTTCAAAGGGTTACTCACAATAGATTTAAGAGAAAGTACAACATATACGGTACAGTAATTAAAATTCGGTGCTAGTCAGTAAGCTTTTCGAGACTTTACGGTAAAAGTCAGATGCTAAAACAGTATCTCTTTTTTTGGCTGTTTCTCTGGCTCTAGTGATGAACGGCAAAATCCCCTATTTCAGATTTTCCGAGGTTCCGCTGTGGTTTGCGGTCAAAGCCGCAACGCGAATGGACTGAAAAATTCCGCGAAAATTTCGGTGTAGCTTTTGTAGGATGAGATTAGACGATGAGGAAAATATGAAACTGGTGAATTTGATGAATTGCGCTGCTTGGCTGCTCTTTGCCGCGGCCTTTGCAGTTGTCGGTCAGGAAAGCGCCGCCGCTCCGGGATTCGATTTTAAAGGTCGCCTGCTCGTCTCGGTGTCGGACGCAGATATGGTTCCTTCGGCGTATATTGACGGCAATCTCGGTGCGGTGGACGGGGCGGACGCGCTTTCGGTCATTCGCCTGGACAGACCGCTGCGCGAACTCAAAGCGATCGAAATTCCTGCCAGCAATTCGGTCACGGGTCCTCCCTCATCTCTCGCTGTCACGCCCAACGGCAAATACGCCGTCGTCATCGAAACACTCGGACAGCGCACGGCAGGTAGGTCAGATCAAAAGCTCAAAGACCTTCCTTTAGGGCGCACAATCACAGTCGTTGACTTGTCCAACCCCGACCGTCCGCGCGTCAGTCAGCAAATCGAAGGCTTTCGGCAGCCGATAGCGGTGGCGATCAACTACAACGGTACGCTCGTCGCCGTTTCATACAGACCGGGCGGCGACGGCAAAACGACACCGCTCGCCGTTTACCGTTTGCAAAATGGCAAACTGAGTGCGCCGCTCGTGCCGCAGATTCCTGGCTGGACGGCGGGCGATTCGCTATCGCACGTTGAGTTTCACCCGACAGAGAACATTCTCGCGCTGGTCAACGAGACAAAGCCGACTCTCTCATTCGTTCGAGTAAGCGATAACGGAAGCGGCATCACACTCGCGCCTTGGGGCAATACGATTCAGATAGAATTCAATCCGTTTCAGATGCGTTTTACTCCGAACGGACGCTGCGCCATCATCAACTCGGCTTACACTGGAGCTGCCATCACCGGTCCCGGCTCGTATTTCTTTTCGCCGCGCGGCTCGGTGCAGAGCATCCGGCTCGCGGCGGATACAGCGGCGGACGGTACGCCTATTCACCGGATGATTGCGCGAGCCAGCACGGGTTTTATCCCTGAAGGCTTAAACATCAGTCCCGACGGACGATGGATCGTGACGACCAATCTTGAAAACAGCACGTTTGCCCCAAACGATCCGCGTCAGGAATTCTTCTCGTCGCTGACGCTGCTGCGGCTCGATTCCGAAAACGGTTTCTTAAACCGCGTCGGCGATTTCGCGTTCGACGGCGTATTGCCAGAAACAGCGGTGTTCGACAACTCCAGTCGCTATCTTGCCGTCACTAACTTCACCGATTTCGACCAGCAGCAAAAGGGTGGTTCGATAGATTTTTGGCGGCTCGTTGAAAGCCGCACCGAGCCGCAGCGCGTCGAACTGGTCAAGACAAATTACTCCGTTCCGGTCACGCGCGGGGTGCACACGATGAAGATTGTTCGTTGAAACCTTAATCTATTGCTCAGAAGAAAGCGGTTCTCTCAGCTTGCTCCTGACGATGGTGAATTGATGAAGATGATACACTCACAAGCGATCGCACTTTACGAAAATCTCCTCGAACAGCAGGAAAAAGCTCACAATGAAACCCTGGAACAACGTGAGGCTGAAAAGATGTGGATTTACCAAAAGCGCCAAGAACTTGAGCAAGTACAAAATGGGCTAGAAGTCATTCTCAGTAAATGCACCAGTGATAGTAAAAATTAAACAACTGAATGACCTCAAAAGACATATTACAACCATCCTCCACGCAGTTATATCTGGCTAAAATGCTTTAAGAAGCGATCGCGCTTTGTTATAGTCGCCAGTTTCATAATGCAATTTACAGATAAACGTCCTCTGGGTTGGTTGTTGCAGCAGTTTCAACTCCAGCCAGGTAAGCCCGCCCTTTCCTCTGGATTGCGTAGCCTTTTTATACTGGGTGTCCCGATTGGAATTGGAATCATTACAGGTCATGCTGCTGAAAGTGCGATCGCCACTATGGCAGCTTGGTTCGTTGGGATGGTAAATGTTGACGGAGCCTACCGTCAGCGAGCGATTGCGATGATCGCAGCTACGATTGGGGTAACTGTGATGTTCCTAATCGCAAGTCTGGTTAGCAGTCATCTCTGGTTAGCTGTCCCGACCACATTCTTGGTAATATTTATCACAGGTTTAGCAAATCTCTATGGCAACGTGGCTGCATCTGTCAGCTTGATTACTTCGATCATGTTTGTGATTGCGCTGGCTAGATTCGCTGCATTTTCTAATTTGTCTACTCTTATTCAACACTGTGGGCTATGTCTGGCTGGTGGAACATGGACAACTGTCTTGTCATTAGGACTGTGGGTGGTGCGTCCTTATGTACCTGCAATGCAGATAGTCGCTAACTGTTATCTCTCATTAAGCAATTTTGTGGACTTGGCAGGCCACAGAGCATTAAATCCAAAAGATCGTCAGCAGTGGGAACAGCAATTTTTGCAAGCTCAGGATACACTCATTCAGAACTTGACATCTGCCCGTAGCGTCTGGACAACTATCTGGACTAGGCAAAGAGGAGCTAACCTACGAGGAAATCAGTTACTCGTATTAATTGAGGATATAAATCAAATTGTCAATTCTGTTGTAGCACTGAACGAACTATTAGCGATCGCATCCGAACATCAACTATTTTCTCGGTTACAGCCAGAAATTCAGCAAGTGATAGAACAATTGGCAATTGCTCTGCAAATGTTATCACGAGCGATCGCTAAAGGAAAAAACTCACCTCACTTAGGGGATCTGGATCGAAGTATTGAAGCACTAGAACACCAAAGGCAAGTTCTGCGTTCTCAAGTCCTCAATCAAACCATCACTGCTCAGACAGATGAATATTCCGATCTAGTTAACCTTGGGAAAATTACAGCCAGTCTGACAAAGCTGGCAGAGCAAATTCATACTGATGCAGAGATTGTTACAGATTTAAGCCAAGGAAAACAACGCAACAGCATTGCCCAGCGAGATATTTCCCCCCCAGCCCAACCAGAGCGTTCTACAATTATTGATACGCTGCGAAATAACTTCACTTTTGATTCAGTCCTCTTTCGTCATGCGTTGCGTCTGGCACTAATCACAACGCTTGCGGAATTACTTGCCTCGCTATTCCAACTACCTAGAGGCTACTGGATAACGCTCACAGCTTTAGTTGCACTTAAACCCAACTTTGGGGGAACGTCACAGACAACAGTCCAAAGAGTTATCGGTACTATTTTAGGTGGAATTATCGGTATTGCTCTGGTTTTACTAGTTAAGAATCAATTAGCGATCGCAGTTTGTTTCCTGGTGCTTGTGTTTGTGGCGATGTCGGTGCGACCGTTAAGCTACAGTATATTCACCATACTACTCACTCCCGCCATCATATTGCTACTCAACATTATTAGTGCAGGTGGCTGGAAGGTTGGAGTATTGCGGATCTTCGATAGCTTTGCTGGGGGTGCCTTAGCACTGCTTGGTAGCTATTTGCTTTTCCCGCGTTGGGAACGACAGCAACTTCCTGCACAACTGGAAAAGACAATTCGAGCTAATCTTGCTTACTTTCAACAGGTAATTGCTAACTATCTCCATACAGAACATAATGCGTTTGCTGATTCTATCAACATGCTACGCCACCAAGCAGCGCTAGAAAATGTCAACGCCAACGCCGCAGCTCAACGATTGTTCAGCGAACCTCGTCACATTCAGGGAGAAATCGAACCTGTAATGACGCTGATGACATATATTCGTGGCTTTTTCAGTTCGGTAACAACTTTGACAGAACATCTGCGGGAATTTAGCGGCGAGTACCAGTTTACTGAACTCAAGCGACTTGCCGATACCATTGTGCAAGTTTTGCAAAACTTAGCAGATGCCCTTGGGCAGGGACAGCCACCTCAACCATTACCAGCGCTGGATAGCTATCTCGAAGCAATTCACAACCAAATCCAACAGCTACATACTGCTCGGTTATCAGAGATTGCTACCAATTCCAACACTTTAACTCCCACATTACAAGCCGTTCGAGAACAAACTCTGCTCTCCACAGAACTCGATCGAATTGTTAATGAAATTAAAGTTATGCACTGTGTAATTGCTCGTCTGCAAGAATAATTTTCTTTTCCCCCTGGCGCTGCGCTTTGCGCATCACGCGGGTGTTAACCTCTTGATTTTTTGTGAGTCTACGATCGCAGCTACCAGTTTGGCAGGATCGGCTGGTTTTGCAATATGGAGTTAAAATCCGGCTGTAAAAACCTGTTTTTGTGTGGTTTCTGCGACGTAAACACTTAGTACAGCATTTCATTAATTCGTAGCGAATTAAAGAAATGGCAATGCATCCCAATACAATCTTAATGCGTCCCCCTGCAATGCCAATGCATCCCCTTGCAATGCCAATGCATCCCCCTGCAATGCCAATGCATCCCCCTGCAATGCCAATGCGCCCCTCTGCAATGCCAATGCTTCCCCTTGCAATGCCAATGCATCCCCCTACATTAAAAATGCTATGCTTTTACGCAAAACTGTATCTAGGGCGATCGCGGGAATTTGCCAACCTAAATGGCGGACTATAAGGAAGGTACTTTACTTCAGCGGGTCGTGTCCCCAATTCTTCAAAGAATAGCACCAGCGTGTGTGTTCCAAATCACCCGATGGCTGCTGTGCAAGATGACGGTGGACGTAACTAATAACTTTCTTCATGTGCGAAAGATCGTCGTTGGTATAATCATCGTTTCTCTGCAATAGCTGGATGATACGCCGTCCAGATTTATGACCAATTGACTCATCGTCGCCATCCTTTTGCCCAACAGTTTGTGACTCATCCGTATCTAACCAAGACTCTAGGTCTTTAGGTGTCATATTGACAACTTGATGAAACTCGTCAATCACCCCTTTAACAATTACACTGGGGGTTATTATCATGATGACACCGTGGCAACTTTGAATAATTTCACTGCGACAAATCTAGTAGTTGGTAGTAACGTCTTCGTCTAGCGCTCAGAGGTTGACTGGGCGCTCACGGGCAAGTCCACCAGTGGCACAGAATCTAATTCTAAGTTCTGAAGACTGGCGCTTTTATTCTGGGTATTTTGCCAGACATCATAATGCAACTCAATCAATACAAGTTTACGAATTTGAGAATTGTTTCCCTGAGAGCGGCGTGATGAAACAGCAGTTAGCAAAAACTTCCAAGACCGAGGAGAAAGTATAGATGGATCTATGATTGAAAGAAAACTGTTGAGATTTTTTTGCTTCAGTGCAACTAAAATCCAATGGAGTTTTAGGTAATTTTTTATATCCTGAAAGACAGGAATCTTTGAGCGATGTTGCTCATTTACCAAGGCGTAAATTTTCTCCTTCATCAAAATATTTGTCGCCAACCGCCGAGACAAAGAAAACTTTTGATTATACGCACCCGGCCAGATAGTGCGGTAAGCAAGACACTGGTTGAAGAAAATAGCATCGCCAAACTGAGCAATCCGAATCCAGGAATCGATGTCATCACAGTTAGCATCAAGTGTGGAGTCCCAACCACCACTTTGCAGGAAAGCATCACGTCGACAAGCTACTTGTACAGGTGTGCCAAAGGGTACAAGCTCTAAAAGCATCCCGTAGTGAATATCGGCTTGGGGGATATAAAAAGCTAAACCAGGGCCAACTTGGGGGGTGCGAGATAGTTCAACTTCATTGCCATCCACCTGAGCCGCCACACAAGAGCAGATTACAGCTTCGGGACGAAGTGCGATCGCCTTTGCCATCTCTTCTATGCAGTTAGGCGCTAAATAGTCATCATCATCTAAGAACTTAATCCAGTCGCCGTTAGCTTTGGCAACTCCAGCATTTACTGTTGCTGCATGACCAAGGTTTACTTCGTTACGATGGTAAACAACCTTGTCCTCTAAGCTTTTGAGATAGGTTTGGGTGTCATCATCAGAACAATCGTCAGCTACAACTACCTCGCACTCGACTGTTTGGTTACGAGCCGAATCAATTGCTCTTTGCAGTAAATTCAAGCGATTATAGGTACTGATGACGATGCTAAATTTCATAAATTTTTCCTTTGTAGTACGGCATTTTGCAATATAGCTTTGATATGCAGGCTGTTGTATCAGTACAATTATCAATCCTAACAAGTAGACTGAAATAGGATTATCGATTTATCATTGATGATCGTGAGTTTTTTTAAGCAGACAGAAAGACTATGAACGCTCAAGAGATTATCCGCTCCATTGAAGCGGAACAGATAAAATCGAATCTGCCCGACATTTATGTGGGCGACACTGTAAAAGTGGGAGTAAAAATCAAAGAAGGCGAAAAATACCGCGTGCAACCCTACGAGGGAGTTGTGATTGCCAAGCGCAATGGCGGCATCAACGAAACTATTACAGTTCGTAAGGTTTTTCAAGGCGTGGGCGTTGAGCGGGTATTTCTGTTGCATTCTCCCCGGATTGACAGCATTAAGGTGTTACGTCGCGGTAAAGTACGCCGTGCTAAATTATATTATCTCCGCGATCGCGTAGGTAAGGCAACCCGAATCAAGCAACGGTTTGACCGCCCTTTGTGATTCGTCCTTCAAAATATTGGGAGAAATCTCAAGCTGCAAGCGGCATCTGCCGCTGACTTGTTTTCCCAACAAAATTCAGGTATGATGTAAATCGCATATTGCGTTAAACTGAAATTTAGTTCAGCGCAATCACTGAATCAAAAACAGCTTGTGCGCTCTTAGTTCAGTTGGTAGAACGCAGGTCTCCAAAACCTGATGTCGGGGGTTCAAGTCCTCCAGGGCGCGCTCATGAGCAAAAAACAAAGCCCGAAATAATTACGCAGCTGCTAATATAGCAGTCAGCGTTAATAATTTCGGGTAAACTTATTGTATTTGCAGTTGTTTTGCTCACAGTAAGTGAAATAGAGTCGAAACTGCAAACCTGGATGACCAAAATTGAGTGACAAACGGGAGAATTAAGGGTCGTGGCCAAAAAAAGTGAAGCAGAATTGCCAGAAACTACAAATGGGTTTAGCTTTAACAACTTCATACAGGGAACCAAAGAAGAACTTGAAAAAGTAGTTTGGCCCAGTCGTAAACAGATAGTGAGCGAATCCGCAGCTGTGTTGTTAATGGTTGCACTCTCCGCATCTTTGATATACTTGGTCGATGGATTGTTTCGTTGGGCAGCACAACAGGTGTTCTGATGACTTTTGCAACAGATGAACCACGCAACTCAATGTTGCAGTCAGACGAAGCAGCAGAAGCAGCAGAAGCAGCGTCAAAAGAATCACGCTGGTATGCAGTGCAAGTAGCTTCAGGCTGTGAAAAGCGTGTAAAGACTAACTTAGAGCAACGCATTCAAACTTTTGATGTAGCTGACAAAATTATCCAGGTAGAAATTCCGCAGACGCCAGCGGTGAAAATCCGCAAAGATGGCAGTCGCCAGCATACAGAAGAAAAAGTTTTCCCTGGCTATGTGCTGGTGCGGATGATGATGGATGATGATACGTGGCAGGTGGTACGCAACACCTCTCATGTAATTAACTTTGTCGGTTCAGAACAAAAACGTGGTAGCAGCAAGGGTCGCGGTCATGTCAACCCCATACCACTGAGTTCTTCAGAAGTTGAGCGTATATTCAAACAAACCAGCGAACAAGAAGCTGTTGTCAAAATTGACATGGCTACTGGTGATAAGATAATGGTGCTTTCTGGTCCATTTAAAGACTTTGAAGGCGAGGTGATTGAAGTCTCTCCAGAGCGGAGTAAACTTAAAGCCTTGCTCTCAATTTTCGGCAGGGATACACCAGTAGAATTGGAATTTAATCAGGTAGAGAAACAAAGTTAAATACAAATGGCGAAGAAAATAGTGGCGGTCATTAAACTGGCCCTGAATGCTGGAAAAGCCAACCCAGCACCGCCAGTTGGGCCCGCCTTGGGTCAACATGGTGTCAACATCATGATGTTTTGTAAAGAGTACAACGCCAAAACAGCAGACCAAGCTGGAACGGTGATACCTGTAGAAATTTCGGTTTTTGAAGACCGGAGTTTTACATTCGTACTAAAAACGCCACCCGCATCAGTGCTGATTCGGAAGGCGGCGAAAGTTGAAAAAGGCTCGAATGAACCCAACAAAAAGAAGGTTGGGTCAATTACCAAAGCACAATTGCAAGAAATAGCCCAAACGAAACTCCCCGACCTCAATGCCAACGATATCGACGCGGCAATGAAGATTGTGGCAGGAACGGCTAAAAATATGGGTGTAACAGTTACGGATTAGTCATTGGTCATTGGTTATTAGTAAAAAATCAACAAATGACAAATGACAAAGGACAAATAACTAAAAATTATCGGGGGAGAGGCGAGGCTTCGGAATTACCCCAGGAGAACAAATGCCAAAAATATCGCGTCGTTTGCAGGGTCTGCAAGCAAAAGTAGAAGAGAAAGATTATCATCCCCTAGAGGCTTTAGCCCTTCTCAAAGACACAGCAACAGCTAAATTTACTGAAGCTGCTGAAGCCCATATCCGGTTGGGAATTGACCCCAAGTATACAGACCAACAGTTGCGGACAACGGTAGCACTGCCCAAAGGTACAGGACAAATCGTCCGGGTGGCGGTGATAGCCAGAGGCGAAAAGGTAAACGAAGCCAGCAGTGCTGGTGCTGATATAGTTGGGTCAGAAGAACTGATTGACGAAATCCAGAAAGGTAGAATGGATTTTGACAAGCTAATTGCTACACCCGATGTGATGCCACAGGTGGCAAAGTTGGGTAAGTTGCTTGGACCGCGTGGTTTGATGCCATCGCCCAAGGGTGGAACCGTAACATTTGACTTAGCAGGTGCGATCGCAGAATTCAAAGCAGGTAAATTAGAATTCCGAGCTGACCGAACTGGTATTGTCCATGTTATGTTTGGTAAGACAACCTTCTCGCCTGAAGATTTGTTAGTCAACCTGAAGGCATTGCAGGAGACGATTGATCGTAACCGTCCTTCAGGAGCTAAAGGTCGTTATTGGCGCACATTTTATGTGTCAGCCACAATGGGGCCATCAATTAAAATTGATGTCACCGCCCTACGAGATTTAAAACTGAGCGAAGCTGGTTAATTTTTAGTCATTAGTCATTAGTCATTTGTAAAGGCAAAGGACAAATGACTAATGATCAAATTCAATAGGCAAAGCCGGAGACAGCAGGTGCGAATAGCTTAAATACCCTGCCGAGGTTAAAACTCTAATTGTCATAATTTATTACCCCTAAAGGTGTAATAAATTATGACATCGGGAGTCTTAATACTCAACCCCGGCTAAATTAGTCGGGGTTTGTTGTTTGGGTTCAGGTTTAGAAGAAATGTACAAGTAGGGCAATCACCGATTGTTTTAAGGAGGTGAGATTGGAATGGGTAGAACACTAGAAAATAAAAAAGAAATAGTAGCTGACCTCAAAGAAACTTTGAGTGAGTCAACTCTGGCACTGGTAATTGACTATCAGGGGCTAACAGTTTCGGAAATCACAGATTTACGGCGGCGGCTGCGTCCCAGTGGCACTGTTTGTAAGGTGACGAAGAACACTTTAATGGGCATTGCCATTAAAGACGATGAAAAATGGCAGCCTTTGTCGGAATTACTCAATGGTGCTTCTGCCTTTTTGCTGGTAAAAGAAGATTTTTCATCGGCAATTAAGGCATACCAAGAATTCCAGAAAGTTACCAAGAAGACAGAACTTCGTGGTGGTGTACTGGAAGGTCGCCTACTCAAAGAACCTGATGTCAAGGTACTAGGAGACTTGCCATCTAAGGAACAACTCATCGCCCAAATCGCTGGGGCTATCAACGCCTTGGCTACCAAGATTGCTGTGGGTATCAACGAAGTTCCTGGTTCACTGGCTCGTGCTTTGCAGGCTGTGGCCGACCAAGAGCAAAGTGGTGGTAGTACCGAAACTGCTGCTGTTCAAGATAGCAGTGCCGAAACCTCTGCTGAAGCTGATAGCAGCACTGAAACTGCTGCTGAATAGACTTCGTAGTTCATCAGTCAAAAGTCAAAAGCTAATGACTAATGACTAATGACTAATGACCGATGACAAATAAATAATCAAAATTACAGGAGTTATATCAATGTCTGCTGCAACCGATCAAATTTTAGAACAACTAAAAACCCTGTCTTTAATCGAAGCTTCTGAGTTAGTCAAGCAAATTGAAGAAGCTTTTGGTGTGAGTGCTGCTGCACCTGTTGGCGTAGCGTTTGCAGGCCCTGGTGCTACTGCTGCTCCTGCTGAAGAAGCTGTTGAGCAAACCGAGTTTGAAGTGATTCTCGAATCAGTCCCAGCTGATAAGAAGATTGCCGTGCTGAAGATTGTCCGAGAATTGACCGGTTTGGGCCTGAAAGAAGCTAAAGACTTGGTGGAAGCTGCGCCCAAGGCAGTTAAAGAAGGTATTGCTAAGGATGCTGCTGAAGATGCTAAGAAGCGCATCGAAGAAGCTGGCGGTAAGGTGACTGTTAAGTAGTCACAATTCTATTATCAGTTTTTTATTAAGGAGCCTAAGTTAGGCTCCTTTTTTTATCGTGGAGTCTTCTGTTGGATAGAAAAATACTATTAAGTATTACAACGCTCATTTGTTATTAAAAGGGCAAGGTTTATATTAAGTTGAGTTGATTTGCTTTCTTACCCATTGACGAAATGCTCTAAGTGTTGAACTTCTACCTAAAGTTTGGCTTTGTTCGACAAACTGGGGAATTGCTTCAACAATGGGCAAGTTAGAAAAAGTAGAACTAATTTCAGACTCAATATATTTGCCATCCTGAAGAATATTAATTTGTAGCTTGTCATTTTCATATCGCCACAGTTCAGGAACTCGCAATGCTTCATAAGCATCAAGTTGAGTTTTGGAAGTCACATCAACTTCAATTGCTAAATCAGGTGGCGGGTCAACCCTCAAGTCTATTCGCTCTTTACCAATCGTTTGAGCATGATTTTGAATGTAGAAAGAGTCATCAGGCTCTACACCAAAAGCCATATCTTCACGTTTGAAAGTGGTTGAGCCAAATGTTTCACAGTCAATCTCTAACTCTTCCAAGAGAATTTTCACCAAATCCCCAATGATGACTTTGGCTTTTTCATGCTTTGGTAATGGCATTCTCATCTCCAAAGTTCCCTGACTGTAAGCCAACCGAGTGGCTCGATGGTCGCCAAGTTCTTCTAAAATTGCCTCAAATTCTTGCCAGCTAACATCGTGGACTATTACTCTATGTCCCGGCGGAACACTTAATTGTCGCAATTGAAGTGTTACCATTACTTACCATTGAAATTTCATGTTGAAGCTTGCAAAAGCCAATATTAAGTTATCGTAGAGCAGAAAGTTCACACTAGTTATAGATTGGGTGGACTTAGTACAGCTTTGCGTAAAATTTTAGCGTTTTTAAACGCAGAGGAACGCAAAGTAAGCGCAAAGGGATGCAAAGTATTACCAAATTTAATTTACTACGAATTAATGAAATGCTCTACTTAGGAAATTCAAAAAACGAGTTTTCAGATGCTGAGTGTCGCTCTACTCGAATCAATCTACGAGCATTAGCTATTAGTACATAATAAATCTAGCCCAGGTAAAGAAAAAACACCACTTGTGCTAAATATAGTGTCCCAAAATATTTCTAGGTTCAGTTCACCTCTTTGCAAGGCACAAAGGGCGTTAAAAAGCTGCATTGTTGTAATTAGACATTGATCAGACTTTTTTGCAGCTTGAATACAGTTAAGCGGGAAAGGCTCACCTCGATTCCCTAAAGGTTCATTACGGAATGCATTTACAATTAATATTCCTTTACTTTCCCAATCTTCATCAATAAGCGCATCGCGTACCCACTGATCAAGTTGACGCACCTCGCGTAGCTTTAATTGGTGTGTTAAGCCTTTGATTTCTAGCATTCCTCTCCGCTGCTTAGAATCAATTAATCGTCCATCTTCTTTACCTGGCTGTTTTGGTTCATCAACCTGAGCGCCTAATTCTCTTAGCACATCACGCACAACTGGTTCTAATGCAGCTTCACCTTGTTCGTAAAGTAATTTACGAAATCGTGACTCTTCTCCCAATCGGATTGTAGCTGCTGTAAGTTCCTTTTCCAATTGTTTAATTGCATCTTTACACCGATCTATCTCAGCTTCAATGGGCAACTCGTGAGGAAGTTTGTATGCTTCTACCCATGCTGGTGGAGTTGACTCAAATTGTAACTCATATCTTTCTTGTAAAATTAGATCAACTGCTTCCTGGGCAGAAATTTCTGTTGGTATGGGAAGACAAATGACATCACCTGATATTCTAAGAACTGCTATAGGTTTCTGTGAATCAATAAAGTTTCCTCCACCTACACCCAATACTTGAAACTTCATTCGGAAAGCAATATCTTCTTGAAATCGGGTTTGTGCAAGTGAATGACATTGAATTTCTAAATGATCAGCTTGAGGATGAACTAAATTTAAGTAATAAGTCTGAATGTATTCGTTAGGAATATAATTAGAGGTTCTATGAGAGAACCATCGACGCACATACTTGAAGTAATAGCTAAACTCAGGGTCAATATTGCGAATTTCTTCACCCAAATCAAATACCAACTGTGGAAGTAATGGTGGTAGCCACATGGAAATATCAATATGAGAATTTTTTCCAGTGTAGATTGTAGGCTCTCCAATAATAATCAGTTCGCTTGCTTGGCTAAATACAAGTCGGGCAAATTGCTGCCAAGAGGGTAATGTCTCTATATTTATGTTATCAGCAAAATTCTGATCCAAAAAGGGTTTTAGGTTAAGAATAACTACATCATAATCAGCAACATTAAGGAATTTCGGCAATCTATCCCAAGTGTAAGCGCTTATCTGTCTTGTATGAGGTGCTGAACCAAGCACAAGAATTTTCTTTTCTAAACGTTCTTCACCACTATTTAGATCACAATTTACTTTTGCTTCAGACACTAACGTTTTTCTCCTTAAGTGCGTGCTTAATGGTAGTGCTTACCTACGACTTCACATCATAAATATAAATACTTAACCTAAAGTGATTACAAACATCTTACACAATTTTTCGTATTTTGTATTACATAAACTACAAAACACAGATTCTTTATGTCTAGTTGTAGCAATTTAGTTTACATTAGGAAACTAAAAATAAAATTATGTTTTGAAGTGTTAGGTAGAACCAAGTCGTACCTAATCGCTAAAATTGAGGACGATCTATAAAATTAGGAACACCCTTTATGAGTGTCCCTATATAGAAAATCAACATGGATTCTAGATAAATCCAAGATTACTTGCCGTTACCGTTAGCACCATTCCCATTGCTGTGAATGACACGTTCAGCAAGCTTTTCCGGTACTTCCTGGAGATGGTTATATTCCCAGTGGAAGGAACCAACGCCGAGAGTGAGCGATCGCAGCTCTACAATAAAATTCTGCATCTCTGCTTGTGGTAAGTATGCAGAGACATTATCCCAGCCTTGCCAATCATTTCTCCCCTCATAGCCTAAAATTTGCCCCCGTCTACCACTCAATAGTTGCAGCACTTTGGAGGTAAATTCACTTGGTGTTGTCACTTCCAGCCGCAAAATCGGTTCTAATAGGGTAGGTTCTGCTTGGGGTATCCCCGTTTGCATTGCCAATCGGGCAGCTTGCTTAAAGGCTTGTTCGGAACTGTCAACGTTGTGATACGAACCATTAGTCAGAGTTACCGCTACATCAACTATTGGGAAGCCCAAAGGCCCGTGTGTCAAAAATTCCCGCACGCCCATTTCCACGCCGGGAATGTACTGTTTAGGAACCACGCCACCGACAATAGTTTCATTAAAGTTAAAACCTGTACCGCGTGGTAGGGGCTTGATTTCGAGAAAAACATCACCAAACTGTCCGTGACCACCGCTTTGATGTTTGTAGCGTCCATGAACTGAAGCCACCGTTTTACGGATGGTTTCTTTATAAGGCACTTGCGGTAAGTGGGTTGTCATTGGCAAGTTATATTTGCGGCGCAGTCTGTCTAGGGTAACTTGCAAATGAATCTCGCCTTGACCCCAAAGAATAACTTCGTGGGTATCGCCGTGTTGTTCCCAAGCAAGTGAGCAGTCTTCTTCTAATAACTTGGTAATAGCACTGCTGAGTTTCACTTCATCGTTGCGCTTTTCTGGTGTAATGGCGAGGGCATACACAGGTTCCAACTGTACAGCTTTGGGTAATTCCATCGCCGATTGCTGTTCTGTGGAGATTGTATCGCCTGTCTTGATTCCTTCTAAACGGCTCAATGCGACAACTTCACCAGCACCAACTTCATTAACGAACTGCTGTTGTTGTCCCATGAGGCGGTAAATTCCACCAGTGCGAATGCCATTGAGGACAATACCATCAGTTAATTTGCCCCGCCAAACACGCACCAGAGAAAGTTTGCCACCTTGGGGAGTGTAGTAAGTTTTTAATACCTGCGCTAGAGGTTTATCACCTTTTAAGTTTTTTAAACGACGTTCTGCTGTGGTTTCTGGTTCAGGAGCTTCTCGTAACAAGGCTTCTAATAGAGGTCTAACACCAAAATCTTGTTCTGCCACACCAAAGAAAACGGGCACTACCAAATCTGCCCCTAATTCCATTTTTAAATCTTTAAGGATTTCTTCTTGAGATGGTTCGATGTCTTCTAAAAGTTCTTCGAGTAAATGGTCGTCAAAATTTGCTAAGGCTTCGAGCATTTCTGCCCGTGCTGTATGTTCTTCTTCTTTCAAACTTTCGGGGAAGGGAATGGGGTCAGCAGGTGCGCCTGGATGATATTGATATGCCTGTTCGCTCACCATATCAATAAAGCCAGTAAGTTGTTCCCCGTTCATGATCGGATATTGATGCGCTACCAAAGGACGGCTAGATACTGCTTTCAGGGCGTGTAACGTTTCCAAAACGTGAATATTTGCCCGATCCATTTTGTTGACGAAGACGAAATGAGGAATTTCCCAATCGTCCAGGAATTTAAATAAAGGGGCAAGGGTGAGGACTCGTTCGCGGATGGGTTCGCAAACTACAATTGCTGCATCGACTCCGATTAAAGCATTGTACGTTTCTTGGGCAAATTCTATACTTCCCGGACAGTCAATAAAAGTGAAGCGAATGCCGTTATACTCAGTGCTAGCGGCGCTGACTTCTACACTCATCTGGCGATCGCGCGACTCGGCTGCACTATCTCCGACTGTATTGCTGTCCTTAATATTGCCTTTGCGGGAAATTGCCCCTGTGACAAATAACAAGCTTTCTAGTAAAGTGGTTTTTCCACTTAAATAAGGCCCGACAATTGCAACGTTCCGCGAACCCGATTTTACTTTTTCGTTCATAAAAACCTCCCTTGCGGTAATTAATTCATAACCGCATGATTCTGTATATATCAAGGGATAAAAAAATGGTTCTCTGGAGTCAAAATTACCCCTTCTTTAATTCGTTATTATCCTCCCTTTAATCGGAAGTTAAAAAAATTGTAGCGTGTCGTAAGATTTAGCTTAAGAAAAGTTAAGGCTCACAAATTTTTATCCCGAATCAAAAACTTTTGTAAAAAACTTTTTGTGAAGTAAATTTAACTGAAAGTGTTGCGAGTCAGAAAATCAATGAGATTATCATTCTTTAAATATCGCATAGCAGGGTTAGTAAGTTTGATGCTGGTTATGAGTATTTCCTCTCCCTCTCTTGCTCTATCTCCTCCTGTGGCCTCAAAGTTGGAACAATCTAATCCTAAAACTGCCGTAGACTGGTTAAACCAAGGCTTACAAGCAATTCAGGCGGGAAAGGTACAAGATGCGATCGCTGCCTTTAAACAAGCAGCTAAATTAGATCCGACATTAGCACCAGCACACTATAATCTAGGGCTAGCACTTCGACAAACGGGACAATTACAACCCTCTGCGGATGCATTTTATCGAGCGACGCAAGCCGATCCCAAATTTGCTCCAGCTTTTGCTAATTTAGGCGGAGCGTTATTAGAAGGCAATAATTTAAAGTTAGCTAACGATTATTTACAACGCGCTTTAGAACTCGATCCCAAACTCGGATTTGCCCACTATAACTTGGGATTAGTGCGAGAACAGCAACGAAATTGCGAACAAGCGATCGCCTCTTTTAAAAAAGCTGGAGAATATAGCAAAAATGCACCAGAACCTCTTTACCATATAGGGATGTGTTATCTCCAACAAGGGAAACTAGATCAAGCCAGAAGTGCATTTTATCAGGCATTAAAAATTAATCCCAAGTATCCAGAAGCTTACTACAATCTCGGCTCAATTTTTGTTCAACAAAGTAAATTACAAGAAGCATTAGAAGCTTTTAGAAAATCAGCCGAAGCTAACTCTAACTATCCCAACGCTTATTATGGTGCTGGGTTAGTTTTTATCCAGTTACAGCAATATGGCGATGCAGTACAAGTATTGCAATTTGCTAGAGATTTATACAATACTCAAAAAAATCCTCAGTGGGCGAAAAACGCCGAGCAATTGTTGCAACAAGCACAAAATTTAAATTACCAACCTCGCTGAGGCAAAAAAATTTAATATTGCATAACATAAAACTATTGGGTTGGCTCGCTGGTGTTGTCTGAACTTGTCCCGATTGGAAAAATGTACATGCAAAAGCGCCAGAAAAGTCGATTTTTATTTAGCGATCGCTGGCTTGATCGGCACTCAATTGTTCGCAATATGGAAGCCTTTCAAGACTTAATTGTGATTGTTTTGTGTTTGGGTTTGTTCGCCGTCATGCTAATCCAATTGTGGGGGATAGCTATCGCCCTCACGCAGCCACTAGACTATAAACATGTGACTGCAAAAATACTATTTGTGTTGATTTTAGTCGAGTTATTTCGACTATTAATGGTCTATTTGCAAGAACATAGTATCTCTGTAGGAGTAGCAGTTGAAGTCACAATTGTATCTCTACTGCGAGAGGTAGTAGTTCACGGAGCGCTGGAAATTTATTGGGTTAATACGCTTGCAATTTGTGGTTTATTGTTTGTTCTGGGTGGACTACTTGTGGTATGTGCTAAAACGCCACACATGGATTGTATGAGCGCTAACACTAAGTTTTGTCCGATTGTCTATAGAGGAGATAGGGAACGGCAAAACGAGTTGGAATTACAGTATTCACGTCAATGTGATGAGAATCAACCGCTTGGATAAATTGTTATGAAAATGGGGAGTGGGAGAGACGCGATTAATCGCATCTGTACTGGGGAGTGGGGAAATACTTTTTCCCCACTCCCCACTCTTTTGTGTGAGACTGTATCAAGAAATAATTTTTGCAAGGTACTTCCGACGTATTGAAATATACTCTTTTTGGAAGATGAATCGCTCTTGAAGGGTGAGTATAACGTTAATTAGAAATCCTAAAAGAGGTTCAAGCAATGGCTACAAATACAGGTAACGGACAATCTAAAACAGCGATTAGCGACTTGGAGTATGATTTTGTCACCGTTTTGCAGAACAAGGCTGAAGCCGTTAAAGCTTACGATACCTACATCAAAGATGCAGAAAAAGTAGGTTCTCAACCTTGTGTAGAGTTATTCCAAAAATTGCGGCAATCTGATATTGAACACGCACAAGAGATTCGCCAACATCTACAACAAGTGCTGCAACACGGTAAGATGTAATGCAGGTTTTAAGTGTGTAGACGTAAGCCTGTCGTAAATATCGCTTCTGGTTTAGCTAAAACAAAAAGAGGCGATGTCTACGACAGACTATTTTGCGTTGCACTTGCTGATTAAATTAGACGCAAGCACCGCCCACTATTCGATAGACTGATTCTGGGCTGCTTGTTCTACTTGCGCCACCGTTAAATCGAGAGCCACCGCTACTTGCTCTACGCTCAATCCCAATGCCAACAATCGGGGAATAGCTTCTAACTTAGCTTCCTGGCGACCTTCCTGGCGACCTTCCTGGCGACCTTCTTCTAAGCCGTCTTCCTTGATTGATTGATACATCCGTGTTTTTTTGAATTCGTCGTCTATACCCAACATTTCTGCTAACTCCTCTCGACTTAACCGGGTAAATTTGTACAACAGAATAGTCTCGATCAATTCTACAATTTGCTTAGTGGTAGATTCATCTGCCAGTTGTTGCCTTGCTTGTAAAATCAATTCTCTACCTTTGTCAACGGCTGTCTCTTCTCTTTCGATAATTAATTTAACGATCGCAACTTGAAGTGAGTTCTCTGTCGAATCTAATTCATCTAGATAAATGCGTTGCACTTGTGAACTGTCTAGCAGCAATTGATATGGTAGTCGATCGTTTGGATCTAAACTTCGTTGCGGATAGATGGCAACAGCACGCCAAAAATTGACTGATTCGTTTTGACGCAAGTAAAGGAAGATTTCGGCAAAGAAGCGTCTATAAAAATTTGAGTCTAATTGAAACTGAACTTCAACAAAGTAAAGTGGTTGGTTTGTAGTTTCACTTGTGGGGATGAATACACCATCAATCCTAAAAGCAGTTTCTTTTAGCTCGATTGAAACAAATTGATATGCGTTGACATTGACAGTTATGTCGCCAATTATGGCAAAAAATATGCTAGGAAAAGCTTGAAATAAGCTATAAAATATTTTGTCAGTTTGCACCTAAATTTAGTCAAGTGAACATTGGATATTAAAAGTCTATCAAAAATAGTGTAAATGCGTCTGTTTCAGCATCAAAAAAGCAGATAGGAATAACCATCTGCTTTAATAAAAGATTCGTTATCTCCTTTACTTGGATACCAACTGATTAACTGGAGCAATCCCAGCCAAATCTAAAATTGACGCGATCGCATCTTCACGCTTCACCGCCATCATGTGGACACCTTGACATAATTGCCGCGCTATCTGCACTTGCTCGGCAGCAATTTTTATTCCTTCCTCAAAAGGGTCTTTGGCTTTTGCCAATCTATCAATAATATGTTGGGGAATATCTACACCCGGAACACATCTATTAATAAACTGGGCATTTTTGGCTGATTTTAACAGAAATATTCCTGCCAAAATTGGTTTTTTATAACCAGCAGCAATGGTATCCATAAACTTTTCTAGCCGCTCAAAATCGGTAATCAACTGACTTTGAAAAAACTGCGCTCCAGCTTCGATTTTGCGTTCAAATCGACTTTGCAAACCCGACCAACTTTTACATTGCGGATCTACTGCTGCACCCACGAATAAATCTAAGGCTCCATCAGTCAAGGGTTTTTCATTGCAATCAACACCTTGATTCATCTTCCGAATCAATTGCAGCAATCGCACAGCTTCCAAGTCAAACACTGCTTTGGCATCTGCATGATCGCCTACTTTTACTGGGTCGCCAGTCAAAGCTAAAATATTACGGATACCTAAAGCATGAGCGCCCATCAAGTCAGCTTGTAAACCGATGCGGTTGCGATCGCGGCAAGCAATTTGACAAATTGGCTCTATACCATTCTGTGACAAAATCACCGATGCCATTAACGAAGACATCCGTAACACGGCGCGGCTACCATCAGTAACGTTGACGGCATGAACTCTCCCCTTAAGAGTCGCCGCCATTTGAATCATGTGCGCTGGATCTCCCCCTTTCGGCGGTGCTACTTCGGCGGTAACTAGAAATTCACCTGCTTGTACAGCTCTGCGAAAGTCATTAAAGGCTGTGGGGCTGTGGGTGTGATGCATAAACTATTAAGGTTTCAATTTCTTAAATGGTATAACAAATCACACCTAAACGTGAAAACTTATAGAGGAAGAGAGTAGCCTAAAGCCGTTTTTACTTGTGATAAAGTTTGATTTGCGATCGCTCTAGCTTTTTCTCCTCCATCCCGTAACACAGACTCCAAATAACCTTTATCGTCTGTTACTGCCTGATATTTTTCTTGAATTGGTTTCAAAGACTCAATAATTGTGTCTGTCAATAATGGCTTAAATTGTCCCCAACCCATATCTTGACACTCAACTGCAACATCTTCCTTTTTCTTTCCAGAAAGCAATGTATACAATGTTAACAAATTATTACACTCTGGACGCGCTGGATCGTCAAAAGCCAGCCCACGAATCGGATCGGTTTTACAACGCTTAATCTTGTATTGAATCTGTTCCGCTGAATCTAGCAAACTGATCCGGCTTAACTCAGAAGGATCGGACTTCGACATTTTGCGTGTACCGTCCGCCAAACTCATTACCCTTGCTCCTTCCTTGCGAATCAAAGGGTCTGGTAACTTCAAAACTGGCTGTTCTGGTTTACCAAATTGGTGATTTAACCGAGCTGCAATATCCCGTGTCAATTCCAAGTGTTGCTTTTGGTCTTCACCCACTGGCACTTTATCCGCTTGGTAAAGCAAAATATCAGATGCCATCAGCACAGGGTAATCCAACAAGCCTGCACTCACATTTTCTCCCTGTTTGACAGCCTTTTCCTTAAACTGGATCATATCTTGCAGCCAGTTTAAAGGTGTAATGCAGTTGAGCAACCAGGTGAGTTCACTGTGGGCTGAAACGTGAGATTGTACAAAGATAGTAGAGTGATTTAAATCAAGACCACAAGCTAAATAAAGAGCAGCAAGAGTGTAGGTATCAGCTGCCAACTGTTTTGGGTCGTGTGGCACTGTAATCGCGTGCAAATCAGCCACAAAAAGGTAATTTTCGTATTCGCTCTGACCTTCTACCCAGTTGCGAATGGCTCCCAAGTAGTTACCTAGATGGTAATTGCCCGTTGGTTGAACTCCAGAAAGAACACGTTGCTTGCCCATAAATTCCAACTTAGTTATCTCAAATCTGCGCTAATCAAATGGCGTTTGGTGACAAGAGAGCTTCTCTTCTCTACAAGAAGTTGCATCAACCCAAACGCGCCTAGTGCAAAACTCATTTAATTTTGACATTTTCCAGGTCAACTTGCCGTTGCAGAATTACAGATTTAGTAATGACACCAGATTTGATTTGAATTTTAGTAGATCGCAAAGTTTTTTCTTGAAACGCGTCCTGCTCACCTCAAAGGGGTCATGGCTATAGTTTAAGTGAGTATTGTGTTCTCCCCATACTACACTCATGAATCAGTATTTCTGCAAAAATGGGATGCTCCCCAGTAATCTGTATTGCTAGATGCAATTAACTACTTAGTACTCAAATAAAATTTTAGCCGCGACTATAACCCACTACACAATATTTTCAGTTGCGTAGACGCTCTTAGCGGCTTGTCCTAGACATCGCTTCGCCTCTTAATAGATACTATTTTCAACTGCTTGTTGAGAGTATTATCATGACTATTCGTTTGACTGAGACAAACTTTAATGAATTATGTGACGATGTGCAGCTTAATCACTATGAGGGAAAAGTAAAATTTTTTACCTGGTTTGGTCAAGTTAGCAGTCACTGGACTATGCTGCGGCATCACCTTGAGCTAGTAATTCAAGAAAGCGATTTTTCTGAAACAGTAATTGTTGAGGGCGAACACGATGATTCGCCTTTTTTAACATCTAAATTTTTGCTGTCTGGTGGTATGAGAACCACTACACCAAATGTGCCTGGAGTCAGCGACGATTATGAAGAAGTTGCAGGCTATAACTATTTATTTTACTTGCCTGATATTCGGGAGTTTGAGCATTTTACTGCCAACCAACACAAACAGTGTATCAGTATTTATTGGTATCCTGATTTACTTTCTAGTTTCCAGGGTTGCTTTAAGGAATTACCAACTCTGCTGGTGCAGTTGATCGAAAATCCGACAAAGGAGCGTTTCCATCAGCCATTAGGAGCCATCACACCTGCAATGCGGTTAGTGCTTAGGCAAATATTGCAGTGTCCGTTCCGAGAAACACTCAGACAAATGTATTTAGAAGCAAAAGTTTTGGAACTACTGACGCTTCAAATTGCTCAGTGGGGGGAAAATAATCTCTTATTGGAGCGATCGCTATTTTTTCGTCCCGATGAAATTGAACGTTTACATCATGCTAAAGCCATCCTTAATCAAAAGCTTCAGCATCCACCTTCTTTACTAAATTTAGCCAGACAAATCGGACTTAATGACTTTAAGCTCAAGCGAGGATTTCGAGAAATTTTTGGCACTACGGTGTGTGGATATGTGCAATCCTTACGGCTAGAACAAGCACAACAGTTATTGCTCGGCACTAATTTAACGATTGCAGAAATTGCTTCTCAAGTGGGTTATGAAAGCACAAGTCATTTTGGCTACCTCTTTAAACGGCAATTTGGCATGACTCCTAGAGATTATCGCCACCACAAAGGCTTATAGCAAAAGGTAGATCCCGATTCCGATAAAAAAAATCCGGTTTCAGATATATGCGATCGCTCAATTTTTCGTATTCTCCTGAATAGAGTTAATTAAGAGTAACTTGCAAGTAGCAAGCTCTGCTTCTAGAAATCCGGTTGGGTGTGTGGGGTTATGAAACTGTCGCGATCGTTTTTTATTTCCTGTTTTCTGGTTGCTGTCATTGTCAAACCTGGGCAAGCAAAAGAAGTAACTAAAATTTCTCCTATCCAAGAGCCAAATCACTTTGCCAGAACAGTAAAAGAATGGCTGGCTCAGATAGAACAACAACAAACGCCACAACTAGAAGTTGTGCAAGTGACTGGAGTCAAAGCAAATCCCACCAATAAAGGTGTGGAGGTAATTTTACAAACCTCGAAAGGACAACAGTTGCAATTAGTAAATCGCAGTACTGGTAGCAATTTCATCACTGATATTCCTAATGCTCAATTGCGCCTACCATCGGGCAAAGCATTCACATTCCGCTCAGAAAAGCCAATAGCGGGTGTTACACAGATAACAGTGACTAATTTTGATGCCAATACTATCCGGGTGAGTGCGATCGGTGAGGTAGGTATACCAACTGTCGAGTTATTTGACAGTCCAGATGAGGGTTTAATTTTTAGTGTGGCAACTGCTGCATCCACAGCACAACAACCTCAAACCCAACCAACTCCCGAACAACAGCCGCCTGAAAGTCAAACACAGCCAGAACCATCAACACAAGGTGATGAACCGATTGAACTAGTGGTGACGGGTGAGCAAGATGGATATCGCGTAACAGATAGCACAACTGCGACAAGAACTGATACTCCTCAACGTGATATTCCCCAGTCAATTCAAGTCATTCCTCAACAAGTCATTAAGGATCAGCAAATTACGCGGATTGGTGATGCAACACGCAATGTTAGTGGCGTAACTCAGCAAGGGGGCTATGGTGGTTCAACAGATAATTACAATATTCGGGGATTTACAACCTATGACAACTTGAGAAACGGTTTTGCTGTTCCAGACGACCTTGTGAATCCGACTAACATTGAGCGGATCGAAGTTCTCAAGGGCCCGGCTTCAGTCCTATATGGACAGTTTGAGCCGGGAGGTGTGGTGAATTACATTACCAAACAACCGCTCAGTGAGCCTTACTACTCCGCTGAATTTACAGCGGGAAATTTTAGCACATATCGTCCCTCCATTGATATTTCTGGGCCGCTAAACTCAGACAAAACATTGCTGTACCGTCTGAATGCTGCATACGAGAACTTTGGTAGTTTTCTCGATTTTAATCATCAGGAAACATTCGCGATCGCACCAGCATTAACCTACAAAATTGGTGATGCGACAACATTGACACTGGAGTATGAATACCTCAAAGTCGATCGCACCTTTTATCGTGGTCTTACTCCCGATCCAATCGTTTTCCAAGCTCCGCTCAATCGTTTCTTAGGGGAGCCAGACGATTATTTCTCCAAAGAGACAAACTCTGTATTTCTTAACGTCAATCATCGCTTTAGTAAAAACATCCAGTTCCGCAGTGGCTTTTCCGTTACGGTTAATAATTCTGAAGAATCAGCGTTTCAACCGGATATCATTGATGTAGATGGTCATACCGTATTGCGAAGATTTGGTGCGGGTCCGGCTTATTACCAAAACTACTCTCTGCAAAACGATTTAATCAGTAATTTCAATACAGGTTCCATCCAACATCAAGTTCTTCTGGGGTTGGAGTGGAATAAAAATATCCGTGGCTACGATTATCTGCGAAGTACTGCTTCACTGACTCCTAGTATTGATTTATTCAATCCTGTGTATGGTGCTTCCCGCCCACCAGAGTTTGATGAAGCAGCAGAACGCGATCGTTTTGACCGCAATACGATCGCTCTTTATCTGCAAGATCAAGTAACATTGCTGCCAAATCTGAAGCTATTAGTCGGCGGTAGGTATGACTTTATTCACCGCAAAAATCGCGTGCAACTGCTGGATTCTTTGGGTAGAGATCCAATTGATGATGCCACCGTTGATCGGTTGTATAATGAGGCCTTTTCACCTCGCGTTGGCATTGTTTATCAGCCGATTGAACCGATTTCAATTTACGCCAGCTACAGCCGCTCGTTTAATCCCAGCGACTCGCGGACAGTAGATGGAACTCAACTACCACCGGAGCGCGGCACTCAGTATGAAGTAGGACTCAAAGCGGAACTAATTAAAGACAGGCTATCTGCTACCTTTGCCGCTTATGATATCACCAAAGAAAATGTCGCTACAACCGATCCCACTCCAGGTAACTCTGACTTTTCTATTGCGGCTGGAGAAGTCAAAAGTCGTGGTTTAGAATTTGACGTTTCTGGGCAAATTCTACCAGGCTGGAATGTGATTGCTTCTGCTTTTATCAACGATGCTTTTGTAAGTAAAGATAACAGCCTGCCAGTAGGCGACTCCCTGGTAAATGCTGCCGGTAGTGGGGCTAGTCTGTGGACAAGCTATGAAATTCAAAACGGTAATTGGAAAGGATTTGGGTTTGGTGGAGGACTATTTTATACTGGCGATCGCGAAGCTGAACTCCCCAACACATTTAAAATCCCCTCCTATGTGCGTGCTGATGCCACCATTTTTTACAAACGCGATAACTGGAGGGTTGGGCTGAACTTTAAGAATCTTTTTGACACTCGTTATTACGATTCTCAAGGCTACTATCTGCTTCCTGGTGCGCCTTTAACTGTGCTGGGGACGTTTTCTGTGCAGTTTTGATTCCTGCAATTTGTTAACTCATTAAGTCTTGTATGGTATCACGGAGCTTCTACCATGAACTCTAAAAAAATACGCGATTTAGCATTTACTCTGCACCGCTACCTTGGTTTAACAGTAGGACTGGTAATGGTTATTGTTGGCTTGACAGGTAGCTTGTTGGTGTTCGAGCAAGATTTTGACCACTTTATGATCGCTCAACAGTATGGACAGATTACTCCCCAACAGGTGCAGGTATCTCCAGAGTCTGTGGTGAAGAGAATTGAGGCGAAGTATCCCGCGCAAGGTGATTTCCATCTTTTTCGGATTTATTTGCCAGATACTTTTTCTTCTCCCTACGTGGGGCAGTTGTCATCAATTGATGTGGAAAGGACAGAGGTTTTTATCAACCCTTATACAGGCAAAATTATTGGTGAACGGATATCGGATAAAACTTTAATTGGTGTCATGCTTAATCTGCACTACAGCCTAATGGCAGGTCAAACCGGAACTATGTTTGTTGGCATTACTGCCTTTCTAATGTGTATCCTTACCATTACAGGTTTAGTTCTTTGGCCAGGTTGGCATAAGCTAATTGCAGGCTTCAAAATCAAACTTGATGCTCATCCTAAACGTGCGAACTTTGATATTCACAAAGTAGCTGGCATTATTACTGTGGTTTTTTTATTCTTTACTGGGTTCACTGGTTTCTGCTGGAACTTCTATGATTTAACTGAGCCGATTATTTACGCTGTTACATTCACCTCAAAACCATCCGAGCCAGTATCCAAGCCTATTCCTGGTAAATCAACCTTAAATCTAACCCAACAACTAAAAATTGCCGATGCTGCCTTACCTGGTGCTGTTACCAAAAGCATTTACTTCCCTAGTAAACCAGAAGATGCTTTACAAATTCGCATGAAGTTACCGCAGGAAAATATAGAGTATGGTAATAGTAATGTTTATCTCGATCAATACAGTGGTAAGGTTTTGCGTGTTGATAACGGTTTGAAGTTATCACTAGGCGATCGCGTCCTCAACTCCTTTGTTCCTCTCCACTATGGTACCTTTTGGGGACTTCCATCCCGTATCCTCTATGTATTTGTCGGGCTGGCACCGTTAATTTTATTTATCACTGGCTTTGTGATGTGGCGGTATCGTTATCAAGCTAAAACTAGGAAAAGCGATCGCTCAATAGAACTGTCAGATTTACGCCGCAATTAACTGACAACTGAGATTGCTAGTACTTCCGTCATGAAGTGAAGCTACAACTAGAGACACAATTAGAAGCATTGAAACAACAGCAGCAAACACAAAAAGCAGAAAAAGTAAATTATCAATTGTCACCTGTTAGTTAATTTTGGATAGTAGAGACGTAACTAATTCTGTCTCTACTCCAAACTCATTCAGGCAAACTCTTAAATTTGATTTACCTTTGAGCCAAACCCACTTGTCCGCCAATTAGCCCCAAAAATCCAGTTCCAAAATGCTGAATCTCCAAAAAGCTTGCTTGCTCTGGCGAGGTTTTGTAAATTTTAAATGTTTTCATAATTCCTAAAGTGGCAGCACTTTCTAGAGGGCCAACAAAACTAATATCTCGGTCAATAAAATAGGTTTGATTAGCCCAGTGAGCCATTTGATTTTCATTTAGAAAATAGCAACCTGCGTGAGGATTGAGGGCACGACGAAAGGTTATTGGTACATTCATAATTGCACCATTGAGTTCCTGTTGCTCCTGCACATTTTGAAAAGGAGCAGTTACTCGCAAAGCCAAATCCCCATCAATATAAGCTTTGTGAACCAAAGCTATGGCAGAAACTTCATAACGATTTGGTTGGAGCAAATTTAAATCACCCGCTTGTTGAGTAAACCAGTTTAATTTTATAAAAAACCAAGGGTCATGAATAATTAAGTCATCTTCAAGAAAGCAGTAATAATCATACTGACCGAGACAACTTTGTAGAACAGCTTGGCACTCAAACCCCAAAATTAGAGGTTCTGCATTGCTAGAATGATGCCTATATAAATGGGATGGTAAAGGAAGCTGATTCAGAAGATGATTATCTTTAGTTGTACAAATAACAATATCTAGTTCGTGAGACTGCGGCTGATTAACAGGAAAAGCTAGTCGTTGAGCAATGTTGATAATACTTTGAGATTTGCCAAATAATTGGTGTAAAGCGGTAATACTTTTAGTTAACGCCTCCAAGCGGGGTTGCGGGTCTTTGCGTTGGGAAGCATGACGACCTTCATTACTAGGTTTAAAAAAATGAGCAATAGTAAAAATAATTCGCATTTTAAATATCGCTTTTGTATTTATTTGTCAATTGTCCTTTGTTCTTGAACAATAACTAATGATTAATATATTTATTGCAAAAGTATTTCTTTTCAGGCTTTTATTTGCACCTTTGCTTGAGGCAAAAAATATTTATGCATGAGGCTAATGACCAATGACGAATATTATCTACTAATTTCTGCCAAATCCTTTAGAACTTGGACGCTTTTTCAAACTATTAGAATTTTTCCCAGCAAACATCCATTGCAAATGCTGTGGTAATAGTTTTGCCAAATCATAACGCTTCAAAATAGTCTCTCGCGCATTCGCACGAATTGCTTTCATCTCTTGAGGATTATTCAGTGCCTCTTCAATCCTATTAGCAATATTATGGGGAGAAAAGAAATCTACTAGCAGTCCATTCACCCCATCCTGTACGACCTCCAAGACTGGCGAAGTCTTAGAAGCTATTAATAAACATCCTGCTGCCATTACTTCTAACATTGACCAGGATAATACAAAAGGACGGGTTAAATAAACATGGGCAGAAGAAGCTTGTAAAACCTGGAGGTACTCATTGTAAGGTAGTCTATCTGTAAAGTGCAGTCTGGATAAATCCAAAGAAGATAATTTTTCTAGCATTAATTGTTTATAAGTCTGACCATCAGGGAGATTTTTACCATAAGCAACCCGATCTTCTCCTACAACTACCACATGGCACTTAGGTCGTCGCTGTTGAATTAGCGCTACCGTTTCCATAAACTGCGGAAAACCTCTATAAGGTTCCATTCCTCGTCCTACATAAGTTACCAACTCTTCCACATGGGAAAGATCCAGATTTATTCTTGGTAAAACTAGCTTTGCGCCTGGTTTGGGAACAAAATAATTGGTATCAACACCATCATGAATTACAGTGAGTTTGCTATGATATTCTTTGGGAAACTGCTGCCGCTGCCAATTGGTCGGAGAAAGACCGCGATCGCAGCTATATAAATCAGTTAAAATCGGTGCATTTTTCACGCGGATACGGCATTCATCATCAACATTCAGTGGATCGTTGGGATCGAAATCTGCATCGGAACCGTGAGCATGGTAAAACCACTCGAAATAACACAATAATTCTGCTTTGGGGAAAACATCTTTCATAAATAAAGTCGGCCCCCAACCAGAATGACCATAAACTATATCTGGAAAGAAACCCTCAGCCTTTAATTTTTCTGCCACGCGATAGACAGCCTGTGCCGTGAGAACAGCATTTTCCAGGTTGCGAACGTAGTGGTGAGTTTGAGGTGCCGCTTCACGAGAAGGAGTATAAATAGCTTTATAAACGCCAGGCATTTCCCCTTCCCGACGATTTGTCCCAAAGACGACTTGGCAATTAGGATCTTTCCCTAAAACTGTCGCTAAATTGCGAAATTGTGAGGGAAAATTGGGATGTAAAAATAAAATTTTCATTGGAATAATCTTGATTAACTTATTGCCAGATAAGATAAATTAAGACAAGCTGCTTAAGATTATAAGATTATTTATCACGATTTTTAGCAAGTAAATTTAGGTAAATGGTTGCCTGAAAATGCGAAAATAATCGCAAATTTGTGTTATAACCATGAAATTTATTGGCATTGATTTAGGCTGGCGATCGCAACCAAGTGGATTGTGCTGTTTAGAATGGATAGATGGACAACTACAATTACTCGATCTAGACCGCAAAGATGCCATTGCAGACATCCTTATCTGGATCGATCAAAGCGTACAAGCAGACGAACCAGCCATTATTGCCGTAGATGCACCTACCCTTATACCCAACGCTAACGGGAGTCGCCTCCCCGATAAACTCAGCCACAAATACTTTGGTAAATATCATGCGGGGTGCTACCCAGCTAATCAAAACTTACCCTTCGCAGAACGCACCATCAACTTTGGTTTAGAATTGGAATCACGGGGTTTTGCACACGCACCCACCATTGAACCGCAAAAACTCAGCAAATATCAAATAGAAGTCTTTCCCCACCCAGCAATCGTTAATTTATTCAACTTAGAACGCATCCTCAAATACAAAAAAGGACGCTTAAATGAGCGCCGTCTAGAACTAATTAAACTCCAAAATTATCTTCTTAATATTCTCCCCTCTCTTTCTCCTGCTCTGCATCCTCTGCACCTCTGCGGTTCTTTCCCTTGCGAAATTCCCACCACAGGCCTAACCCTCAAAGCAGTTGAAGATAAACTAGATAGCTTAATTTGCGCTTATGTTGCTGCTTATTGGTGGTATTGGGGAGAACAACGTAATTTGGTATTAGGCGATCGCACCACTGGCTACATTGTCATCCCCCAAAGAATTTTAGCCTAAAATGAGCGTTGAAGGTAGGATTTTATTTCACGCAGAGGCGCAGAGGACGCACAGAAGGAGTTTGAGATAAGTTTTTGCTATGCTATCATTTTTCAAATTGGTATCATACTTTTCCAATTGTCTTATAAAAGGCGTTGCTAAATTTAAATTAGCAACGCCTAATCTTGAGTATTCAATAACTACTCACTACTCTGATTCTGCCCAAGCAATTAACCTTGGTTCATAAGGATTAGCCAGATTTTTATTTTTCGGCAATACACGCAAAGACAAACCTTGCAAACCAGAAGCGGTATAAGTGATATTACCCGTGTAAGTACTCAATTGCTCTGCATCTTCCCCTTGGTAATTCATCACCACTGGCACAGCGTTGACAATCTCACCATTGGCATCGATCGCACCTTGATATAACTCCACCTGCACATCATTATTGGTCAAAGTTGCCAAGTCAACCTTGGCTTTGACAGCAACGGTTTGATTAACCTCAATGTCTGAAGCTGCCGATACGTCAATATCTTTGATTTTGATGTTAAACCAGTGTTCGCCCAGTTTTTCCTTCCAAGCGGCTAGTTCTTTGGCTGGGGCATAGTTATCAACAGTCAGGGTATGATAGCGATCGCTAGCCGGGAAATAAGCTCTTTGTGCATATTCTCCTACCATCCGCGCTGTATTAAAGAAGGGACAATTCAACCGAATTGCATCCTTCATTTTGGCAACCCACGGACGTGGTAAGCCATCACTATCCCGATGTTCATAAAATAGCGGTACAACTTCCTTCTCTAACAACTCGTAGAGAGCATTTGCTTCTACTTCATCTTGGTAGTTAGGATCGTCGTAATTTTCTCCATGTCCAATCGCCCAGCCCGTGCGGACGTAATCAGCTTCATCCCACCAGCCATCTAGCACACTTAAATTTGGCAATCCATTCATAGCGGCTTTCATCCCACTAGTACCAGAGGCTTCCCGTGGACGACGCGGTGTATTTAACCAGATATCGCAACCCGCAACCATTAACCGGGAGATGTGAATGTCGTAATTCGGAACAAACACTACCTGTTTTTCTAAATGTTGTTCGCGGATAAAGTGATTGATCTCGCGGATGAGTTCTTTACCGGGGATATCCTTGGGATGCGCCTTACCAGCAATCACGAATTGCACTTTCCGGTCTTTGTTAGCTAGTAAAAGCCGCTTAATGCGATCCAAATCGCGCATCCAGAGGGTAGCGCGTTTGTAGGTGGCAAAGCGACGGGCAAAGCCAATGGTGAAAGCGTAAGGATCTAAAACTTCTTGAGCTTGAATAATCTCGGAAGCAGAAGCGCCGCGATCGGTCAAATGCTTAACTAAATGCTCCCGCACATACAAAATCATATCCAAGCGGCAGCGTTCGTGATTGCGCCACAATTCTTCATCGGGTATGGCGTCCATCCGCTCCCACAATGGGCTATCTGGTGGTGCTGATGACCAATTTGGCCCAAGGTAGCGATCGTACAATTCTTGAGTCGATTTCGCCACACAACTCCGAGCATGGACACCGTTAGTAATTGCGGCGATTGGCACTTCTTCTACTGGTACATTCTTCCACAAGCCTTGGAACATTTGCCGCGACACTACACCGTGGAGTTGTGCGACACCGTTAGAAAATGTTGCCATTTTCAGCGCCAGCACCGCCATACTGAAAGGCCCAGATAAATCACCTGTATTTTCACGCCCCAGTCCTAAAAATTGCTCTTTGGGCAACCCAAATATCTCTGCATAATATCCCAGGTAGTGCAACATTTTTTCGGGAGCGAACAAGTCAATCCCTGCTGGTACTGGTGTGTGGGTGGTAAAGATATTGCTCGAAGCCACCACTTGTTTAGCTTGGGCATAATTCAGTCCCTCTTCCTGAATCAGCAAACGGATGCGTTCTAAGGCAGAGAAGGCAGCGTGGCCTTCATTCATGTGGTAAGCGGTAACTTTCAGCCCCAAAGCTTTGAGCATTTGCACGCCACCGATCCCCAGCATAATTTCCTGGTGGATACGCATATCTATGTCGCCACCATACAGCTGATCTGTGATGTCGTGGTCGTAAGTGTTGTTCGGTTCAATGTTGGTGTCCAGCAGATACAAGGGAACCGTTCCTACCTGTACGCGCCAAACTCTAGCATATACCTTGCGTCCTGGATAATCTACCGCAATCCGCAGTTCTGAACCATCGGCATTACGCTCCAGATGCAAGGGCATATTATAGAAATCGTTGCTCAAATAGCGTTCCTGTTGCCAGCCATCGGCATTGAGATACTGGGCAAAGTAGCCTTGCTGATACAGTAAACCTACACCTACAAGCGGTAGACCCAAGTCACTGGCAGATTTGAGGTGATCCCCCGCCAGAACGCCCAAGCCCCCAGAATAGACGGGCAAACAATCTACAAGTCCAAATTCCGCCGAAAAATAGGCGTAGGATTCTTTTGGTTTCTGCTCGCGTTGTTTCTGATACCAGGTACGCTCTTGCAAATAATCGTCTAACTGACGGTCAGCTCGATCCATTTGCGCTAGGAAGCCTTCATCTTCGACAACTTCCAGAAGCCGCGATTGAGAGATTGTACCCAACATTAACACTGGGTTATGATGACTAGACTCCCACAGGTCAGAGTCTAAGCGACGGAATAAATCTTTAGTATCAACGTTCCAATCCCAGTGCAAGTTATATGCCAGGCGCCGTAGTGGTTCGAGTCGCGGCGGTAGTGAAGGGGATACGTTAAATGTGCGAATTGGCTGCATAGGTTGGCAAAACTCCAAGTTTAGCTATGGTTATTGTTTACTCTCTTTACCAATGTTGCCAATTCTTTATACTGTAGTTTGTGAAAAAGCGATGACTTTGTTAAGCATTGAGAATTATTTTTAACCTCGTTGCTAAAGTTTACACCAAGGTGTTTCTAATTCTATGCCTGACTCTCAGCCATGTACTTGGTATATTAAAATTTAATCACTGACTGGTATGTATCACTAAAAAAAATTTAGTTTTGAATAAATAATTTATATTTATTTTAGTATTGCTTCCGGGGATCAATCGAGAGTCTTGGCTGAGGGTAAAAATTCCCCATAGCTGTGTCCAGTAAAGTTAAATTTTTTAATTATTTTTTCATAAAATTGCGCTGTCAAAGAAGGCAGTCCCGATGAAACGAGTTTCAAAAGCCTTGCATAAAAGTCTTCTCAAGACTGGGATTTTTACTCAGCACTGGCTCAACCCTAGCTACCGCTAACAGTACTTTCAAGCCAGGAGGCAGAAGGGAAATCCTATAAAGAATCGGATGAAAGCCCTACCAAGCAATTAATCAAGAAAAGTGATGGCTGCGGTGGTGACTGAGCTTTGTCGTACCCCTGCGGGGAAGCAAGCTACGCGCAGCGTCTCGTAGAGAAATGCGGGCTACGCCGACGCTAACTACTTGGTATTAAATATTTGCACTAATCAGGAAAATTATTTACCAAGGTATTATTTTATGCACCTACTGAAGGCTGATCTTTAGTATTTTTTGTCATTGTCAGAGCTACAGCTGCTGCATAAGCTAGTTCCGCTGCCATTTGATAAGCAAGTTTGATACTTGATGAAGTATCCTTGGCTTTAGGAGAGGAGGAAGCTTTTTTTCGACGCGACTCTTGTTTGATATCACCTGCTGCAATCGCTCGCTGTAAAATGATCCAGGCATCTAGGTCTTCTGAGTCATAATTACTTTGAAGCTGCGATCGCAGTTGATCTTCGGCTACAACACTCAGATAGCCAGTATTTAGAGCTTGTTGCACAATTTCTTTAATTAAAGCCATAATTTGAACCAAGTGTGTGAGTTAAAACCGATACCTCAATTTGGGAAATTAGATGTTTTTTTGTAGATTTATCCTCGAAACTAAGCTACGTTTTAGCTTTCTTTAAATAAAATTTATAACGAGTAGTACCAAGCACACATCACCCTCTTGGCTCACCCGAATGGGTGATTTAGAATATTTTAGATAGTAAGTATGTGGACAAAAGGAATATTTTGAGTTAGTTTGGCTTTTTGAAGAGGGTGTCACAAGTATAGTAAATATCATTCTTAGTTGAACGCCCAATCATAAAATTACTTGCACTAGTAACGAGATAAATATAGATAAGCAAGAAATGCTAATCACCGCTGATAGCATTTTTTAAATCTCCCTCCTCAATGGATTTTATCTAAGTGTATAAAAATATTTGCAAGTAGCGTAGGCTTTGCCCAACCTCGGCATCGCTCTAGTAAAAAAGTTAACTTATTTCCTCCATTCTCATCAACAATAAACCTGGAAATAAACTTATTTCATGAGAGTGTTCCACTAAAAATAAAATGTGTTATCGTTAAAAACAATTGTTATAAAAAACCATTCATGTCATTACAAACGTGAATTGGCTAGTTTGTAAATCATCAGTGTGCAACATGATTGGAGCAGCATACTCTAGAAATTCGTTGCAAGAAAGCCGTCATAGCAGTCGCGGAAGCGCTTACTTGTTTGCACCGATGGTTAATTTCAATGTGATGGCTGATGTGGGAGATAATCCACCCTAATTGGATTTTATTTGGGCAAAAATACCCAGAAAAATCCAACAATAATTACATTGTCATGCTAGGCAAAAATTTTATCTAAACTTTGAATATAGTCTAGTTAAATGTATTTTTTGTTGCAAAATAGCTTGTGAAACTGAGTTGTTTCAAAAGACTAAAACCGCTTGAGAGGAAATAGCCTCAAGACAAACAACACTATCCCTAGTTGCTTTAGGAGTGCTGTTAGCGGTAGCAAGCTTTTCAAATTTGCCAGAAAACCAAAACAGTAGCCTATCTAAACCAGCTAATTTTTCATCAGACAATTTAAAAGTCTAAGTTTTGACTTGACAAAGCACTGAAATTGTTTTGTTAATTGATTTTGTGAAAAAGAAGCTTCTAGCGACTTAACGCAATTGTGCATATTACTTGAGTAATTCTACATACGTAACCTCAATAATTGCTCGCATAGTCAAAGCCAGACTCTGGTTTTTCCAATATTTGAAAAACCATCTAAAAATTGTGGGAAATTTTGGTGATCCTGCTACATTAGCTGATGTATTAATACACACAGAGATTATTGGTATTGGCAGAAGATTAGGATACAGCCGAAACAACTTTGAACACTGTCAACAACAATTGATTAAAGAGATATATAGCCATGCAGAACGAGCAATATTTTTCCAAATTGCAGCGCGTGCAGGAACTTTTAGTAACTACAGTGTTAGGAGATATTCCGACACTTCTTCTCGGCCCAAAGTTGCGTAATTTAGGATACCGTAGTATTTTTGCCCAGATAGGCAGCCCAGTGTATATTCAAAATGGTGTTGAATTTAACGGTACTTCTTGTATTGAGATCGGCGCAGGAGTCTATATTTTCAAGGGTGTGCGGATGAATGCAAGAGGACACAAAAATAATAGAATTCATCTAGGAGATAGAGTGGCAATTGAGCGTAACGTTGATATCGGGTCTTTGGCAGATACGTATATACATATTGATGAAGACACTTTCATTGCTCCCAACGTGTGTATTGAGGGGCCGGGAGACATTAAAATTGGTAAACACTGCATGATTGCTGCCCATTCAGGGATATATGCCAATAATCATAATTTTGCCGCTCCGATGGAGCTGATTAAATACCAAGGTGTTACTCGCAAGGGAATTGTGATTGAGGATGATTGTTGGCTAGGACATGGAGTAACAGTATTAGATGGCGTTACTATTGGCAAAGGCAGTGTTATTGGTGCGGGAGCAGTTGTTAATAGAGATATTCCTCCTTTTTCCGTTGCTGTCGGCATACCTGCACGAGTAATCAAAAACCGAATTAGCAAAGATATAGCAAAGCTTCAAGTTGAGAAATAGAGCATTGGGCATGGAGAAGAGGCAGAGGTGCAAAGGGGCAGAGGGGAAAGATTTACTGCTCCCCTGCCCCCAGTCCCCATTCCCCACTCGGCACTGGCTCAACGCCCCGCTATCCATGTACAGCACTCAGCACTGCTGAAAGGTATGGGGAATAGTAACTATCCCCTGTAAGCTGTTGCCTTTATTTTGGGAAACCTTTGCCATCAGTCAACGTCACAAGGGTAAACGTCTCTGAGTTATCATTTCTTAAGGGCATCTACAAGTCAGACAACTGACATCTTGTACATTATCAATAACCTTAGGGTAGACATTGCTAGTCCTGAGTCGGCAGAGTCTTCTAAAAAAGGGACGAGATTTGGGTAATATAAAGTAGCTATCTTTTCTGCATTGCAGATACTGAAAGAAAAGCTTTCTTTGTTTTACCCGTTGGAGATATTTCTATGCTGACTTTAAAAATCGCTGTTTATATTGTTGTTGCCTTCTTCGTAACTATCTTCATCTTCGGATTTTTGTCGAACGATCCAGCTCGTAACCCCGGCCGTCGGGACTTAGAGTAAAAGGGCGATAAATCATCCGCGACTTTGGAAGGCGGAAAATACTAAACGCCACAGAAACTTACTAAGCGAAAATTTAGTAAGTTTCTTTCTCCAAGTAGCTTGCTGTAGGTAGCAGAAGGCGACAGTCGGAAGGCAAAATGTATATTTAATCCTTCCCTTTGTCATTTGGCTGTTTGTTAGCCCGATTTTGCTCACTTATGCTTCATCCAGTTCTGCCACCCAATCCGCTTCCTATCGTTGAATCTTTACAACCTGTAAATCCCGCCTCATCTGCTAGTCATACAAAGTTTCTTTCAGGTGTAGATACTGGAATATACGAAAAGACAGACAAATCCAAGCAGCCCAAGAATTTGGCTCAGTTGGCAATTTCGGGTAACACTAAGAGCGATCCTTTATTGTCAACTCCGACCGACTCAACTCAAGATGACTTGGTAGTTGCTGAAACTTCCTCTGCACCTCATTCACCAGAAACCTTTCCACCAGAAAATTCCCCAATCGTCGGTTCTGCAACTGCTGGGCTTTTGGGGCAGCCGCTGGTTGTTGGTTATCCTACACAGAAAGTTACAACCTCTAATCGCCAAATAAAAGAAGACACAAAGACAAGTCCGAGCGTCGAACCCCGCCACTCGGAACTTATCTTGATGTCAGCGCTGCGTAAACGGGAGATGCAAAGAGAAGCCGCTGCCTTGCAAAGAAAAGTCGAAGCGGGGGTTTTAGACCAAGACGCAAAAGATCAACCTTCTCAAAAAGTCAGTCAGCGATCGCTAAATCCAAACTCTAGTAGTGGAGAAAAACCAACCTTTTTGGACTCTTCTAGCTTTAGCTATAGAGTTTCTCCAAGTCCCCTTGTTGCCCAATCTCCGCGCCCTCTTCAAATTGCCCCAACTCTTACAAACCGCAACAAGTTAGTCAAGTCCAAAGCAAAAATTCTAGCTGAGAAGTTAACCCAACAAAAACAGCAACGCGATATTACTACACAAGAGTCTATAAAAAAAGACAATATCTCTGTATCTGCTGCCGATCTTGCACCGAGTTCTCAATCAGTACAAAATTTTATCACATTCAAGTCTCGTAAGCCCACAAACCAACTCTCAGCGCCCATCACTGTAGAATTTCAGTCTCAAGTCCAGCAACAAAGCCAAGTACCAACGCCTACACCACAAGTAAATACCACTCAGCCACAAGCTCAACCATCTGGTACAACTGCGCCAGCTACCACACCGCCAGCCGGACAAAGAATTGTAGAAGTCACTTCAGATCGGCAAGAGTATGACGAGAAACAGCGAATTATTACAGCTGTAGGTAATGTAATTGTGCGATTTGATGGAGCGGTGGTGAATGCCGATCGCTTACAAGTCAATTTGGACAACTTGCTCGCTGCGGGGTTCGGCAACATAACCTTAACACGAGGCGATCAAATACTGCGTGGACAACGCTTCACCTATAACTTTGTTCAAGATCGTGGGGAATTGGAAAATGGTAGAGGAGAAATTTACGTACCTTCAGCACAAACAGATTTTGCTTTTTCACCCACGGCTGTAAGTGCTGGTGGAGTTTCAAAACGTCCGCCCAGCGATCGCATTAGAGCCAATCAGCCCGTTTCCGGTGTGAGTAGCCCTGGAGGAATTGATGTGACAATTGGTGGTCAGGCAGATGCTAGCAACATCCCGCCACCGAAAACAGGGGGTGCAGTCAATCGGCTCAGGTTTGAAGCTGAACAAATTGACTTTTATCCGCAAGGCTGGCAAGCAAGTAATGTCCGCATCACCAACGATCCTTTTTCGCCTCCTGAATTAGAATTACGCGCAGATAAAGTAACTTTGACGCGAGAATCACCCTTGGTAGACCGCATTAGGACACAGAAGCAGCGTTTGGTATTGGATCAAAGAGTCTCTTTACCAATTCCACTGAATGAGCGTACTATTGACCGCCGAGAGCGGGACGTTACACCTGCAATAGTTTCTCCTGGCTACGATGCAAAAGATCGGGGTGGTTTGTATATTGAGCGTGGCTTTCCAGTAATCGATACAGAGCAGACACGCTGGACAATTACGCCCCAGTTATTATTACAGAGAGGTGTGCAAGAAGGCACGGGTGACTTAGGCGCACTGTTTGGTGTGAAGACCAAGATAAATTCTGTTTTGAGTCCACGGTCGATAATTCAGGGAACTGGGGAGTTAACTAGTTTTAACTTGAACAATGTAGAAGACAATTTGCGCGTGAATTTAGGATTGCGCCAGACATTAGGCACTTCTCTTCCCCACATATTGAATGTGCAATATAACTACCGCGCTCGTCTCTACAACGGTACTCTGGGTTTTCAAACTGTCCAGAGCAGTTTTGGCGGCATTATTACCTCTCCGGTGATTCCTTTAGGAAAAAGTGGCATCAACCTCAATTACCAGGCAAGTGCCCAGTATATTGATGCCAATACCGATCGCCCAGACTTGCTAGAACCAGTGCGGGAAAACGATCGCATTTCACTTGGTCGTTTACAAGCCAGTGCTACCCTCAGTAGAGGGCTGTTGCTGTGGCAGGGAAAACCATTACCACCCACTGCCACTGAGGGATTACGATACACCGCTACCCCTGTAGTTCCTTACTTGCTAGCGATCGCAGGTCTCACAGGCACTACCAGTTATTACAGCAATGGTGATAACCAAAGCACTCTAATTGCTACAATTGGCTTACAAGGGCAAATTGGTCATTTTTCTCGACCTTTTTTAGACTATACCGCCTTTAATGTCAGTTTCTCTCAAGGCTTAAATAACGGATTATCACCCTTTTTGTTTGACCGCTCCGTTGACAATAAAGTTTTGACCGCTGGAATATCACAGCAAATCTACGGCCCTTTTCGCTTAGGCTTCCAAACATCTGTTAACTTAGATACTGGTAGAGAAACTAGCACCGACTACATTTTAGAATATAGCCGTCGCACCTATGGCATTACCTTACGTTACAATCCGGTGCTGGAGTTAGGCGGCTTCAGCATCCGAATTAGTGATTTTAATTGGGGTGGCGGCACCGATCCATTTTCGGAAATTAAGCCAGTAGTGAACGGCGTGCAACAGGATTATTAGTCTAAGGACTGGGGACGGACTCGACAGGCGATCGCACAATTGGTTGATGCCGCACCAGGTATTCTCAAACTGGCATAGTCGCCGCTTAGTTGAACGCGTGATGGTAGCTGGTGTAGGGTTACACAACATCTATGAACTGCGGCTTGGTACTCTCGCCATTGCTTACGGATTGCAAGACTTGCGGCATCGTCACCTAAGTCGGAAAATCTTAGCCCCGCTCGCATCAGCCAAGATTCTACGTCAGTGGTTTCACCAACTATTTCTGGAATAGGATTAATCTTTTTCATGAGTAATATCTTATACGTATATTCCTAATTACTCATTCCACTTTAAGAAAAAGTATCAATACTAGCCAATATCATTTTTTATTAAAATCATCAAAAAAAATGATTCATACCTGAATATGAATACTCAGGTATGAAAGAGTGAATTACTATTACGGCTGATAAACAGCATTGCTTTAGCTTCTGAATAGGCCGTTTTCTAGCTCGTAATTACTAGAAGCGATAGCCTAATCCGGCTTGGAAGCTGACAGCATCAGCATCACTATTTCTGTAGGCGTCAATACCCCATTTAGTATCGCCGTAGGCAATGACATTTTTCCTAACTTCTGATTCAATTCCAAGGGTGACTACAGGTGAATTCCGATTGCCCAATGGAGTTTTTTGACCTTCGTCAGTTACAAAAGAATAACCACCACCGAAGTAAACGTTAGTATTTTTGGCGATGGGTGCATCATAAGTCACTATGGGCATAATTGCAGCAGCATCACCACCATACAGCACAGAACCCCGCAGTGAAACAGGGGCATTGGGAACGGCATATCGTCCTTGAATATTACCACCAATTTGTGCTTCATCGTTTCCTTGTCCGCCACTGGTTGCACCAACAGCAACACCAGCACCGATGTAGTTACCGTTAGTACCTGCTGTTTGAGCAGATGCAACGCCGGCTGAGAGGATAATGGAAGCAACAGCAAGGAAAGAGGCAGCTAATTTTGTAAGTTTCATAGAATTATTCTCACTAGAGTTAAGTAAAATCAATCTTCTCTAGTACTAGAATCTCTTTTTTTACAAAATGTAACCTCACGCACCTGGTTCACCCAAGTGGCTGAATTATTTCTCACCCACTTGGTTGTAACAACTGAAATATTTAGATAACAGTTATTTCTTCAAAAAACGCTGACGTAGACGAGATATAAAAATATTCACCTCTGGTATTTTCAGGCATGAAGCGATCACCGCAAACACCACAATCCCTACAAAGCCAGATACACACAATTGCAACGCCAGAATCAGTAAACCCGTTTTACCTAACAACTGCTGAGAACCAATCAAAGTCCCATAGCTTGCTACCCCAGCAACTACGCTACCAGCAGCCAAACCCAGAATCGGCAAACTCCACTCGCGCCAAGGTAAACCATTGAGTTTGCGATCGAGCAACCATAACAGCATTAACATTGAGCTGCAATTTACACCCACTGTTGCCAATACCAAACCGGGAGCGCCAAAAGGTTTAACGAAAAACCAATCTAATAAGATGTTGAGCAAGATGTTAAAAATACTGATGCGAAAAGGGGTCTGTCCATCGCCTAAAGCATAGAATACCCGCACCAAAACATCACGCCCCAAATAGACAAACATCCCAATTCCATAAGCCACTAGCAAGGATGAAACTAGCTGTGTGGCTTCTGGCTTGAAAGCACCACGCTCATATACCACCTGCACAATGGGTACAGATAGCGCCACCATCAGCGCCCCTAGCGGTAGCATGGTAAAAGCAGTGAGTAAGAGTCCTTGGCGAATCCGTAACTTTAAGTCCTGCCAATTTTCGGGGCCAGCAAGTTTGGCAAATATTGGTAATAGAGGCAGTAAAATAATATTAGAAATAATCCCCAAGGGAGTTTGGACTAATAGATTGGCATAGTTAAATCCTGCCGCCGCGCCAGGGATAGGACTAGCAAAATAAAGGTCAGTGGCAACATTAATTGGCATCATTCCAGAGGAAACTGTTGCCGGAGTCATAATTTTGATCACTTCTTGAACGCCTGGGGATTTAAATTCAAACCGCAGCCGTAATGTGCCCAATCCTAACCGCCACTGGACAATTAACTGCACTACCCACTGGAGAATTGCTCCTGCCAAGGTTCCCCAAGCTAAGACCATTCCCCCGATTAAAGCGTACTCCGGCTTAATAATGTCCTTACCCAGTTGCATCGCCAAGATAGCAAGACCGCCAACAACGGTAATACTGGATAATAAAGGGCTAATAGAGAGTAACCAATATTGATTGGCTGTATTGAGAGTACCAAAGCCAATGCCAATTAAACCGGCAAATAAAGCCATTGGGGCCATAATGCGGAGTTGTTGAATGGCGATCGCTCTGGTTGTTTCTTCCAAACCATGACCGACTAAATCAATGATCGTATCCGCAAAGAAAACCTGAGCCACTGTCACCAGCAACAGTACTCCACCTACCAGCGTTGTCACAGTTTCCACTAGGGGAGCCGCTTCTTCTCGCCGACGCTTGGCTAAAACGCTGACAAGCGCACTGTGTAATGGCCCATTTACGCCACCAAGTAAGATCAATAGAAAGCCAGGGATAATATAGGCATAACTATAGGCGGTGGCAGCAGCACCAACACCAAATGCGGCAGCGATCGCTTGCTGCCGCACTAAACCGAAGACTTTACTAATTAATGTGGCTGCGGCAACTATGCCAGCAATTCCAGCGAAAGAACGAGAGGGTTTTTGATCTTGTTGTGTCACGAATAATACCCGACAACTCTTGCAGAGTGCATACTTTAAAACATTTAACCTGAAATTCCGCAGTCTGTCAGGTAAATTTTGACAAATTAGTAATTTTAAATGCCTACGCCAAGGGCAAAGCGATGCCTAGATTGGGCTACGCCTACGCCCAGAATTAAATTCCTAAGATTGCTATGATACAGCGAACGCGATTCAAAAGTGGTCAGATCGCTTTTCTGATTTGTCCCTGCAATACTAACTTAGTTATCAGTAAACCAAAAAGTTTTTCCCAAAGAGCGATCGCTAATTAACTTACGTGTTTTAAAGTATTAGATACTACCCAAAACATATTTAATCCTGATATTTCTCTGAAAGATTTCAAAAAATGAAATGATGAAATTAGTGTGTAGCATATTGGCTGAAAAAATTGACTGTTTCATCAGAATAACTGGCAATAACCGCCTCAGAAACCCTTGAAGAGGTTATTGACTGTTTAGTAGAAAATTTTTCTTTTTGATTCTCAAGGAGTATGTGACCAACAGACTTTATTCGAGATTCTGACTCATGCTGCTAGCAATGGAGATAATATTGAAAATACAGCCAAATTATTAAAGAATGTTCCTACAGGCAAAAAAAGTTATAAAACTACTTATACAATAACAAGAGATAAGGATGATTCAGTTACATTTGACTTATGGATTATTTGTAAATACAGGAAGGAAAATCGTAATCAGCGTGGAGTTCAATACTTTGTTTATGTTACTCACAAGGTAAGAACAAATTTAGATTACATTTATCAAGATTATCGAAAAAGATTTGGGATTGAAACTAGTTATCGTCTGAAGAATATTTGTCGAATTATAACGAATAATAAAAATCAAGTTTTGAGATTACTATTCGTGGGTATATCTTTTCTTTTAGTTAATATTTGGGTCAATCTACTTTGGCTCAAAATCAGTCGTAAAAGGAAAGGCAGTCGATTAATTTATAGCACACTTTTTGCACTCAAACAGATGTTAGCTTTTTTATCTCAAGCCCTACAGCGTAAATATCAAGTAGTTAAAAACATTTATATTCCATCCGGTTAGTATTTACTTTCTTAGCAATCAGCTAATCATAAGTAATCATTATATATACTATGTCTGCTGGTTAGAGGATTGTGTATTTACTAGTATTATAAGCTACTAGTATTTTAGCGATCGCTCTTTGGGGAAAAACTTTTTGGTTTACTGTTAATTGGTCTTCTGCCTGCGATGTCTACGACAGGCTACGCCTACGCTGATACTTATTTACAACAGACACAAGGTGGACGTTACGTTAACAACCAGGCTTTTATAGTTAATGATATTTATCAAGCCGGATTAACAATTAGTATAAACAGCTACTAATTTGAAGCTAGAAAACTTTTGATCATCTTAACTATTTCTTGTTTCTCTTCAAACCCAGAACTATAGCATCCACTCAAAGGTACAGTTTCACCAGATGGTAACATTAAGGTTACTCGATAAACAAAGCCACCTTCGCTAGAATCAGAACTTTCAACTTTAATCTCAACAATTTCATTTAACGAGTACAAAAAAACTGCTTTTCCCAATTTTCCAAACCATCGATAGCGGCTGAAAGTTAAAGTATTTGATTCTTTATCAAAATTACAGTTTATAAATGAACCTGCGGCTATTATGAGTAAACCTACCAAAAACAAAAATAGGGTTCCGCCAATTGTGGCATAGCCTTTTAAAGTATCATCTTGCTTAACTACTAAATTTTTCTCTAAAGGTTGTGCTAAGAAATTCTTAATTTTTAAAATTATCAACTCTGCTTCTTCTAAAAAATAATCACTGTAAGCAATTCGTGTAAATGGAATACTTTCTGTATTAGTTAATAACTCAACTCGATATGTATATAATATTTTTCCCTCTTTATCAGTTTTAGTTTATTTTTCTAAACGAGTTCCAATTAATCCAGTAATTGTTTTTTGGCTTTTTTGACGATCAAAAAAATCAAACTCTCTCAGTTCACATATAATTATTGATGATTTTTGCTCAATACTGAAAGCTTGTAAATTTATGGGTACACGGTCACAACTTAGTTGTGTGGAACTTATAATCGTAAAAATAGTATATAAGCAAATTATCCCTGCTTGTCCAATAAATAACCCAATAAATAGAAACCACTTCGGTTGAATAGTAAAGTTAAGTTGATTTTGCGTTTGCTCATGAATTTTGAGATTTTTACCTCTGAGAAAATACCAAAGCAAAAGTAAATTGGTAATTAATAATACATAACCTCATAAAGAACTTTGATTTTCCATTTTTCGGTAAAATGTCTCTGTTTTTATGCTCAACGCTGAGATTATTCACTTACAACCTAAACTATCTCGCGTTGACATACCCGTAACTGGATTTATCCCATCAGCCCTTTCACACATTAGCGACACTTGATAACGGTCAATTAAAGCATCGGTAAAATCAGCGCCTGTAATTTCGGCATCAAAAAAGCGGCTGCGGGTCAAAGTTGCTTCAGTAAAGATGGCATTTTTCAGGTTAGCACCATCCATTGTGACGCGATCGACTAAAGCACCGCTCAAGTTCGCATCTTCCAAATTTGCCTTTAATAAAACTCCTTTAGTCAGAATTGCGTTAGTTAAATTCGCTCCTTGAAAATTTGTCCCCCGCATTTCTGCTGCGACAAAAGTTACCCCTGCCAAATCAGCATGAGAAAAGTCACGATTTTCTAAATTTATATTGTTGTAATTAATTGTGTTTATCTGAGCAAAAGCCGGTTTGGGATTAAGTATTATCCACCCAAAGGCTAGTAGTAAAATCACAATCAAACCCAAAAAGCGCAGTAAAATCTTTTTCATAACTTTATTATTTGTCAGTAGTCCTTTGTCATTAGTCCTCTCTTACAAAGTTCTGATCGGAGGAAACCTCCGATCAGACTTTGCGCTTTGTCATTTAACCAATGACTAATGACTAATGACTCATGACTCTTGCCTATTTCCAATCTTTACCAATGCGAATTGTCAGATCGGATTCTAAATCACCAATCGCCGCTACCTCAATTTGACCCAAGCCTAAGACTTTTTGCAAATCAACTCCAACTCGTCGGTTGCCTTTTTGAACAATAATCTGAGTTTGACGTTGGGTATCTGGCCAATCAGGCACTTTGTAAATATTATTAAAGCCTTTCTGTTTGAGATAAGCAATAACTTTTTCAGTTAGCTGAGGTTGATTTGAAGCATTTTGAATAGCAATTTTGAGGTTAGGAACCTGACGCATATCTGGCTTTAGACCAGGTACATTTACCCCAACATAATCATTCAACAGGCTCTGTTGTCCAGTCATATTCAGCCAATAGCTATCAGGGTCTTTGCTAAAACGGCTAAACGTACCAGGCAACACAGTCATTTGGAAATTATCTCGATCTAGGTTAAGACCGAAATTGACCAACGCCATCATTTCTTCCATCTTCAGGTTGGTATCAAAATATTTTCGCATTAAGCGAGTTAATTGAGGCAACCTGGGTAAGACGGTAGGACTATTTAAACGTTGCAGCAGGGCTGCTGTTAGTGCTTGCTGACGCTGTACTCTCGGTAAATCTCCTAAACCTGGTTCACGGAATCGGGCAAACTGTTCTGCTTGTTCGCCGTTGAGGGTTTGCCAGCCACTGACTAAATTAATCGATAGCCGACTGCTGGAGTCTTTATATTCCATTGATTGGGGAACAAAGACTTCTACTCCGCCTAACTGATCGACTAACTGCCGTAAGCCGCTAGTAGAAATGCGGATGTAGCGATCGATTGGGGCGTTGTTTAAGGTACGGCTAACTACCCGTGCTGCCAAGACTGGGCCGCCTTTGGCATTGGCATCAGATACCTTAGTTAATCCCTTTTCTCCCTTTTCGGGGATGGCGATCATTGTATCTCTGGGAATGGAAAGCACCCGTACAGATTTTTCACTAGGGTTCAGTCGTACCAGTAGCATGGAGTCGCTTTTGCCTGCAAAGCTTTCTGGTGAGCCATCAACAGTACCGCTGACTGGTTCAATCCCCATGATTAAAATATTCATCGGTCGTGAAAGCTTGTACTGGGAAAGTTTGCTCCATAACTCCCCTGGTAATGGGATTTTTACTTCGTCTTTAGCAGTAGTTCCTAAATCTTCATCTGTTCGATCTAGATTGCTCCATAAAGGAGTCCACAGCGCTAACGTTGACACCAGCAGCCCAGATAAGATGATGCCAATGACAACCGTCATAAACCATAACAGCCATCGAGGCATGGTTAAGCCCAGTCTCTCAGAAAGCTGATTGGGAATCGCGCCCACAGATTCGACGACGCTACGGTGGTTCGGATTCGCTGGCTGGTTTAGTTCAACCTCCTCCTCTGAGTCGGCTACTGGTGCTGGCGTTACTTGATTTTCTGTCCGTTGAAGTTGCGACGATCGCACATCACTTTCAAATACTACTTGTTGAGACGTAACCGGATTTTCCGACCATTCGACTTGTTTTATCACAATTATCTCCCCACTCAACCACTCCCTAAAAGTATGTTAATCCAAGCTACAAATATTGCCAGTGGAAAAGCTCACTGTAAACTTGTAATGTTCTTCGGTAGGCGTGTATGACAACATGAATACTTTATTGTTCCCCGTAATCCTAGCTGGTGGTAAAGGTGAACGTTTTTGGCCCCTAAGCCGCAAAGACCGACCCAAGCAATTTTTAAGTCTTGATGGTAGCTCTAGAAGTCTATTACAAGCAACCGCCGATCGATTGATTGAACTCGGTGGCGGGTGGGATTCCCTGTGGGTTATCACTTCTAGTCAGATAGCTGAAGGGGTAAGACAACAATTACCTGATCTACCACTTGAAAACTTGCTGATTGAATCGGAAGGAAGAGACACTGCAGCAGCTGTTGCTTGGACAAGTTTAGAAATCAAACAGCGCTATGGAGAAGACGCTGTTATTGGCTTTTTCCCTGCTGACCACTGGATTGCTGACCAAGAGGCGTTTGCACACACATTAAATGCAGCAACGCAACTGGCAACAAGCACAGCAGCGATCGTTACACTGGGGATCAAGCCTACTTTTCCATCAACAGGTTACGGCTACATTGAACAAGGTGAAAAAATAGGTAACTTTAATGAGTTGCCAGCTTATCACGTGAACCGCTTTACTGAAAAGCCCGACCGGGAAACGGCAGAGACTTTTTTATCTACGGGACGTTTTAGCTGGAATAGTGGAATGTTCGTTTTTCGGGCCGGGGTTGTTCTCAAGGAACTACATACCCATGCTCCAGAAATTATCGAACCTTTAGAACAACATGGCCCTGATATCTATCCTCAGTTGCCTAAGAAGAGTATAGACTATGCGTTAATGGAAAAGACCACTCTAGCATACGTTTTGCCAGTTGATTTTGGTTGGGATGATTTAGGAGATTGGAATGCGATCGAACGCTTACTGAAGACAGAAGAGACTCCAAACGTGGAACTCGCTACTCACGTAGGTTTAGATACGCAAGGGGCGATTATTTACGCCTCAAATCCAGAGGATGTAGTTGTTACTATTGGTTTAGAAGATGTGGTGATTGTGCGCGATCGCAATGTCACCCTCGTTGTCAAAAAAGAACGTACCCAGGAAATCAAGCAGATCCTTAAAATTCTCCAAAGCGATTCCCGATTTACTGACCTACTATAAAAGTTAGAACCCTTGGCAGAGGCGAAAAAGTCTATTTTCCCATTATAACTTGACTGTCCGTTATTTTATCTGACAGTTATGGACATTATTAGCTTTGAGCCTCTGGCCAAGACAACAGCAATCGATTCTATTACTGCCTATCAAAAATATATTTCTCCGTCCAAAGGATTTTCTTGTTCCCATCGCTTATTACACGGCGGGGATTCCTGCTCTAATTACGTCAAACGGATGTTGAGTGAACAGAAGCTCCACGAAGCCGTACAATCATCCTTAAAAAGATTTCAAGAATGTGCGGCAGCTAGCAAAACTTTAACAAGCATCAAAACTAGAGCCGATTTCCGTTGTATTGTCATTCCCTGCTGCCTACCTCTTTAACTCCTCTGCCTCTTTGCAGTTTTTTACAAAAATGTTCCTCACCCAAACTGTTCCCCGTCAACGAGAAATCCTTGAAGTCTTCCTTCGCAATGGCTGGGACTATATGCGAAGGTTACTTACTGGTGGCAAAGCTGATGAACCTCAACTTCCAACACCTGCGGTTTTAAAAAATATCCTGGTAGACTTGGGGCCAGTTTACGTCAAACTTGGTCAGCTACTCTCTACCCGCCCCGACTTACTGAGCGCCTCCTATATTGAGGAATTGTCAACTCTACAAGATGAAGTACCACCAGTTCCTTGGTCAGAGATAGAAATAATCCTCCGCAAAGAATTAAAACTTTCACTAGCAGAAACCTTCAGCACAGTTAACCCGATCCCAGTCGCAGCCGGATCGATTGCCCAGACACATCGAGCTACATTAATAGACGGTCGAGAAGTTGCTCTGAAAGTGCAACGTCCGGGAATTGATATTACTATTGCCCAAGATATTGCTTTAATTCAAGGTATTGCCGATTTAGTGGCGCGGACTGAGTTTGGGCAAACCTACGAAATAAAATCTACCGCCGAAGAATTTACCAAAGCCTTAGAAGCCGAGTTAGATTTTACACGGGAAGCAGGTTTTACAGACCAACTGCGGCGCAACTTATCTAAAAGTCGCTGGTACGATCCCACACAAATAGTGGTTGCAGAAATTAACTGGGAATTGACCACAGCAAAATTACTGGTAATGGAATGGCTGGATGGAGTGCCGTTCCTGGCGGCGGATTTGGATAGTGATCCCAACGTTAAAGATCCTGCCGAAAAGCGTAAAGAAATAACTACTTTATTATTTCGGGTATTTTTCCAGCAACTATATATTGATGGCTTTTTTCACGCCGATCCCCATCCAGGAAACTTGTTTTATCTCAAAGATGGTCGTGTTGCCCTCTTAGATTGTGGCATGGTGGGAAGACTCGATCCCCGTACACAGCAGATATTAACAGAAATGTTGTTAGCGATCGTTGATTTAGATGCTCAACGGTGCGCTCAGTTAACTTTACAGCTATCAGATTCTGGTCAGCCAGTAATTTTGTCGCGGTTAGAAAATGATTACGATCGCATGTTACGTAAGTATCATAATGTCAGCCTCACGCAAATAAACTTCAGTCAGATAATTTATGAAGTTTTACAAGTTGCCCGCAACAATAAAATTAAGTTGCCTAGTAATATGGGTTTGTATGCCAAAACCCTAGCGAATTTAGAAGGGGTAGCGCGGACATTCAACCCAGAGCTTAATTTTTTTGATGAAGTCAAACCATTAATTACAGACTTGTTTCGTCGGCAGCTAGTAGGGGATAATCCAGTGCGATCGCTCCTGAGGACAGCCTTAGATATTAAAAGTCTGTCTCTTCAATCTCCCCGCCAAATTGAACTATTATTAGACCGTGTTACCTCAGAAACCTTACAGTGGAATCTCTCGCTGCGGGGATTAGATGGCGTGCGGCGCACTATGGACGATGCGGCTAACCGACTATCTTTTAGTATTTTAGTGGGTTCGTTGATTATGGGTGCGGCAATTATTTCCACCAGAGCGCAGACAACTCAGCTATCTTTTTTAAGCACCATCCTGTTTGCAGTCGCTAGTTTATTGGGTTTGTGGTTAATTATTAGTACATTGCGATCGGGGCGTTTACGGTAAAACCATTTTGAATTTTGGACTTTGAATTGAAGGAAAAAGCGTTCGACTGAGCGCTCACGCCGTTCGCGTAGCGTTCCGTAGGAAAGTCTATAAATTTAAAATTGAATGACTCCTGCCGTTTTTATCCTCACCGGAGGCGGAGCGCCTCCGGTTTTGCATCAATAGCATAGCTATCAATCCGTTACTAAGTAGCGTAGTACAATGTCTAAGCTAGTAATGAAAAGTTTGTAGTAAGCACTTTATTGCTTAGAAAATTAAAAACTACAGTCCTTACTACGAACTTGCTTACCCATCAATTTTTATTAATTGAATAATACTTTTGCAATACTCGTCAATTCCATAATTTTCTCAAACTGAAAATCATGAGCTAAATTCTTGATAAAATTTTGCAGTACAGCATTTTTTGAAGGGATTTGCTCAATCAATTCTAAAATCAGGTCATCACTACATTGAGCTGCGGCAGTGTATACCTGTTTCACCCATTCCGGCGACATTTCAGATAATAGAGTTACTAAATCAGTGAGCGTCAATATTGATTTTGGTCTTTGTTGCTTTAGGTTTGTTAGCTGATAGCTTTCTTCTTGATAAATATATTGAACTCCCAAATATTCGCTTAACTTTTCTAGTAATACTTCCTCGCGGAAAGGCTTGTTAATATAATCATCGCAACCCGCTTTGATTATTGCCTCTCGTTGTTCCTCAAAAGCATGAGCAGTTAAGGCAATAATAATTGTCTTCCAATTGGGGGTTTGGGATTCGGTATTTTGGGTTGAGGTTTCTTCTCTAGTTTTAATAACTTTTGTGGCTTCGTAGCCATCCATAATTGGCATCCGCATATCCATTAAAATTAGATGTGGTTGCCATGTCTGCCAAAGTGCGATCGCTTCAATGCCATTTATTGCTTCCTGGACTGCAAAACCGATAGATGTCAGAATTTTCATTAGCACTAAACGGCTGTCTGTGGAGTCATCAACCACTAAAATACGGTATTCACTTTGAGCCGGTGCTAAACTAATAACTTGGGGTCTAGTTTGTTTGATCTGGATTTCGCTGGCTGCGGCTAGACCAATTTGAATATCAAAAGCAAATTTACTTCCCTCGCCAATAGTGCTAGTGACGCTAATATTTCCTCCCATTAGTTGCACATATTTGCGGCTAATTGCTAAACCTAGTCCTGTTCCCTGTTGTGATTTTCTTCCGGTTTCAGTTTGCCCAAAAGCTTCAAATAGCAAGTCAATTTCTTGTGGGGCAATACCGCAGCCAGTATCTTGTACCTCGAAGGTTAGGGATTGGGCATTGGGCATTGGGCATTGGGCATGGAGAAGAGACAAGGTAGACGAAGAAGAGGGGGGAGACAAGGGAGAGACTTGTTCAATAATTCCCCTTTGTCCCCCTTGTCTCCTCTGCTCCCCTGCTCCCCCTGCTCCCCACTCCCCACTCTCCATTCCCACCCGCAGCGTTACCCTTCCAGTATCGGTAAATTTGATTGCATTTCCCAAGAGGTTAAGCAAGACTTGACGTAGTTTACTTTCGTCAACTTGGATGTACTGGGGAAGGTGAGATGTATATTCAAAAACCAATTCCAATCCTTTGGAGGTGGCGCGGAAGCGCAACATTTCTTCGAGGTTTTCCAAGAGGCGAATTAAGTCAAAGCTGTTGAGATTTAAAGTTATTCTGCCGGCTTCAATTTTAGACATTTCCAAAATGTCGTTGATTAAATTTAGGAGATGTTCGCCAGCACGATTGATGATTGCTAGATTTTGCTGATGTTCAGTTGATAAATCACGATCGTGGCTCATGACTTGGGTAAAACCGAGGATGGCGTTAAGTGGAGTACGCAGTTCGTGACTCATGTTGGCCAGGAATTCGCTTTTGGCACGGTTAGCAGCATCAGCAACGATCACAGCTTCTTGCAATGCTTGTGACTGCCTTTGAGTTTGCGCTAGCAATTGTGCCTGCTGTAAAGCAACGCCCAACTGATTGCCAATTTGAACTACGATGTTGATTTCTCCTGGTTTCCATTGGCGGGGATCGGAATTTTGATAGCTCGCTAGTAATCCCCAAAGCTGACTACCATGTAAAATCGGAACAATAATATATGCTTTGGCCTGAAAGCGCTCTAAGAGGTTGATATAAGCAGGATGAAACTCAGCGTTGTAAATGTCTGGGACACAAATGAAACTTGCACCTGGGGTTACTTGCAGATCGGGATATTCCACGGGGTTATTACCGCCATCCAAAATTTTCGCTAGGCAGTGCCCATCTTGTAATACACCTTCTGTGAGATGAGGATCGTTATTGTGTTCTTGTATGAGAGAAATCCAATCGTTACCCACCGATTCAGAAACAAATTCGCCATTCCAGTCGGGATTAAAACGATAGACAACAACCCGATCGCAGTTGAGTACTTGCCGTAATTCTTCGGTTGTAGCCGCAAATATCGTCTCTAAATCCAGTGTTTGGCGCATTCTTTGAATCACTTGGGCGATCGCTCTTTCTCGCTCTGCACTCTCACGCAAGGCTTCTTCTGCCAATTTTCTCTCGGTAATATCTGTAATTGTACCGATGTAGCCTTTAAGTTCTCCATTATCTTTAAATTCTGGCAAAGCATGACAAATTACCCAAACGACTGTACTATCATCATGCAAGAAACGATGTTCGTATTTATAGCTTGACTTAGCGGTTGTTGCTTGATTCCATGCCAATAATAGCTGTTCGCGGTCGTCTGGATGTACGGCATTTGCCCAACCTATTCCCAGAGATCCTTCTAAACTACATCCAGTAATTTCACTCCAGCGTTGATTAAAATATAAAACATTGCCATCCACATCAGTATGAAAGATACAAGCTGGTGAGGCTTCTGCTAGTAGTTGATATCGTTGTTGACCTGACTGCAAAGCTAGTTCTGCCAATTTGCGATCGTTAATATCTGCCCAATAACCAACACATTCGATTGGGTAGTCAGCTTCGTCACGAATTAACCTCATCTTTTCGTAGAACCAGTGATAAGTTCCATCAGCGTGTAACCAACGGTATTCGTAGGAAATGTACTCCTGCTCAACAAGGTGGGAAAGTTTTTCTGAGATGAATTCAATATCTTGGGGATGGACGTGATAAAGCCAAAAACTGGAGTTATCGATAAATTCCCGCGCTTCGTAGCCCACCATTTCTTTAACGTTTTCACTGATAAAAGTAGTGCTAAAATCGTCTGATGTTTTGCTGCTATAAATGACTACAGGGCTAGAGGTGAGGAGATATTGTAGGCGTTCGTTTGCTAAAAGCAGTTCTTGTTCGACGTGTTTGCGTTCGCGTAGCGCTGCTTGCAGTTCGCTAATTTCTACTAAAACTGTGCCAACACCAGAAGGGCGATCGTCTTCACCAAAAATCGGAAAATAAGAAGCTAAGAAGTGGCGGATAATATCTGGTCGTTTAATTGATGCGCCGCTCAATTCTTGATTGAGAATGGGTTGACCGGTTATCAGAACTTGTTGATAAATTGGTTCTACTAAAGGGGCGATGTGGGGTAAGATTTCATGGATGGTCTTACCAATATGATCTTGCTGGGGTAGTCCATTAATCTCCGCCAACAGTTGGTTGATTTGCACAAACCGCAGCTGGTTATCTACAATATTCATACCGACGGGGGCACTGCTAAAAAAGGCATTGAGACGAGCTTCTCTAAGTGCTAGCTCTTGTTCTAAGGTTTTACGCTCAATCAACCCACCCAACTGAGCAGCAACAGCACTGACTAACAAGAGCAAACGCCGATCTACCAATACTGAGCTACGTTTAAAAAACACTAAAACAGCTAATACTTGGTTCCCAGCCAGTATGGGAACACCAAACCCAGCTTTTAATCCCACCTTTGCAGCTTGTGGCGATCGCCAAAAAACTGGTCGTGTAACTTTAGAAACATCTTCTATCCATTCTGGTTCTTGGTTCTGCCAAACTCTTCCTGGTAATCCCACTCCCAGAGGGAATTTCACAGTTTGGCTTTGGTCGCAGAATTCTTCTAAACTGCTATCCTCTCCGTACCATCCCAGACTGTGTTCTAAAACAGTCCCATATTCATTAGGTATCCAGGCTTCACCAAAATCCCAGCCAATCGTGTGACAAATTAAGCGCAACACCACTACTAAGGCACTGTTGACATCACTAGCGCGAGTGATCGCTTGGGTTGTCAACAGCAACAAACGGCTTTCATTTTCTGCCTGCTTGCGTTCAGTAATATCTTTGGCAGTGCCCAGTACATACCATTGTCCATCAATCTCGATCATTTCTGCACTCAATAGTGTTGTCCTAATTTCTCCTGTTGAAGTGCAGACATCAATCTCATAGTTGCGGATGGCTTTTGCTTGTTGCAGAATGTGGGTGAGAAAATTATATTCTTCTGGATTCACCCAAAGATTCAATTCTTCATCGCTGCGATTGATCGCTTGAGAGCGAGAATAACCAAAAAACCGACAAAAGCTGTCGTTTACTTCGATGTAGCGTTTGCCCTGAACAGTAATTAAGGCAATTGGGTCAGGAGATGATCGGAAAGCTGACGCTAACTTTTCTTCAGAAGCCCGTCGCGCTGCTTCTGCGCGTTGGCGTTCTTTTGCCTCCAATACCAAGGATACTAAATTACCCAGAGAGCGAGCGAAATTTTGGTCTTCTAACGTCCAATGATGAGTAGTTCCCACTGCCTCCAGACATAAAACTCCTACGGTCTTTCCCTCCAGCCTAACGGGTGTATCGAGTATAGAGGTAATGTTTAACCTTGAGTAAGACTCAGAAAATTCTTTAGTTCTGGGATCGGTATGAACATCATCTGCGGCGATTGGTTGGTCTTGCTGCAAAGCTGCAAAATAAAGTGGATAGTCTCCCAGTGATAAGAAAAGTCCTTCGCTATGTTGATTGCAACTGCCCTCAAATAGATCGAAACACTGGATTTTTATGCCTGGTTCGTCATACAACCAGACACTAGCTCGTTCCATGCCAATATTTTTGACAGCTGTTTCTGTGATTTTACTCAAGGCTGCTTTCAAATCACCCTGATAAAGCGTCTGATTTTGTGCCAATTGTGTTAGCACTAGATTATGATTGCGGAGCTTAATCGCGCTTTCTTGGAGTAATTTTTCTACTCCTCGACGCTGTGTAATATTACTAGCAGTACCTGTCATGCCTATAACCTGACCCTCTTCGTTGCGTAATGCGATCGCATTCAACATTAAATAAAGTAAGGTACCGTCTTTAGCGACACAGGTAGTTTCATGCTGAAAGATAGACTTTCCCTGAAGAACACGCTCAAAGGCTACTTTATCTTGAGCAACTTGTGTAGGTGAGATGAAATCAATTAAGGCACGCCCGATCATTTCTTGGGGTTCGTAGCCATAAATCTGCTTGACTGCTGGATTGACAAAGGTAATTAGTCCATCAATGTCCACCGACCAGATCGTGTCCTGGGATGTCTCCAATAGGAGCCGATACTGATCACTCTTCTTGAGGGCAGTGACTACAAGGCGTTCGCTTTGATAAACTTCTTTACAAAAGGCTTTGCTAATGCTAACGGGAATTTCTTTAAAAATATCTTCTATTTGTCTGTTGCAAATATTTAACTCAACTGTAATCCGTTGACGCTCTTTAATCTCTTGTTGCAGTTGGAAATTTTTTTCTTTTAACTGTTTTTTTAGTCTTTGGAGAGTGAGTTTATTTTGGACGCGTAATAAAACTTCTTTAGTTTGGAATGGTTGAGTAATATAGTCAATCTCACCTAAATTTAAGACATTTATTTTTTCAAAAAAATCATCGCAAATTCCGAAAATAATTATCGGAATCTCTTGAGTTCGAGCGTTAGCTTTCAAATATTGACATACTTCATAATCATCCCTCTCTATAATGAGAACATTTACCAAAAGCAAATCCGGGGAAGAAGCGAGTGCCGTATTGATTGCCAATTGCCCAGAAATGACACTTTCTACCTGATAACCTTGGTGTTGAAGTATGTCTGATAAAAAATGTAAATTCTCTAAGTTGTCATCAACTAATAAAATTTTTATTTTTTGAGCATCCATATCAGTTAATAAATTAATTTTAAATCAGGAAGAATTTCTTGAATAAAACTGAACATGAAATCAGAAAGCAAAACTCTGTCACCAGATTGTAAATAAAATCATCGTCGTTTACAACCATACTTCAGCGCCGGGTGTATGGAAAAGTTGCAGAGAAGCTGGATAACTGTTTATGTCATGTTTGCTTCATTACTTAATTAAATCCCAAGAATCTCAAACAGCCAAAGCTACGGCGTACACACAAGTCCAAAAAACCTAGCTTGATGAGGCTTGACTCGTTCCCAATCTTTGCCTGACAATACATTCATTAGACCTCTTGCAAAAGTACAGTGCCTTTGGTGCTGCACGTTCCAGGACTTGATTAACCAAAAGAGATTTTTCATAGTCCCCAATTGTCTAGAGTGAAAAACAAATAATCTGATTGCAAGCCTCAGTCAAAACAGTAGTGATTGTTACACACGATCGCAAAAAACGCGGATAACATGAGAAAAATCTCACCCGATAAACAAGGTGAGGTAAAGCTGTTTATCTTTATGTCCCGTTAGCAGCTGTCTTCCAGGCTATGAGTTGTTAAACAATTATCTCGCAGTGGATAGAACTTAATTACATTTTGTCTAAAGTATTAGGCAAAAAGTTATCACCCTTGGAGATAATTGACTTGACAAAAGTCCGCTATTATGCATAATTAGCTGAGAGCAAAGGAGTTGGCAATGCATCGACAAATGTGCTGGTTATCTAAGTCTGGTGGCGACGGAGAGAAAATTTTGTATTTGCAGACAGAACCCAATCAACCCTGGCGTCCCTACACAGCTTTTGGACATTTTGCAGTCCCAGATTATCAAATACCAGGTGGTTCTAAAGGTTGGGCAACTTATCAAAAACTTTTGAAAGCAGGTTGGACACTAGTATCTAGCGCACGGGCAAACGAATTTGGCAGCAGTTACGCAGACTCAACAATCCAAAACCAATAGTCATTGGTCATTGGTCATTAGTCATTAGTTATTCTTTGGTCTGAGTTTGTTACTCGCTTACAAACCTCTAGGGGAACCTTCACCGCGAGGATCGGCGGCTCCTTCTAAAGTTCCATCAGATGTAACAGCAATCGCGTTACCATTACCCCAAGGAGTAGTTTCCTTTATTTTGTGTCCCCGTCTGCGTAAATCTTGCAAAGTTAGAGCATCCAAGCCCCAGGATTCGACGCGCAACTCATCTGGAAGCCATTGATGATGTATGCGTGGAACAGAAACAGCCGCACCAACATCCATGTTGTATTCCAGCACGTTCAGGATTACTTGCAAAACCTGGGTGATGATGGTGCTACCACCAGGCGCACCCGCTGCCATCCGAAAATGACCATTTTCTGTGACAATTGTGGGAGTCATGCTGGATAGAGGAGTTTTGCGGGGTGCAATGCTGTTGGCATCGTTACCAACTAAACCAAAGGCATTAGGCACTCCTGGCGCAGCTGCAAAATCATCCATCTCATTGTTGAGAACAATTCCAGTTCCCGGTGTCACCACACCAGCACCAAAAATGAGGTTAATCGTGAAAGTCAGACTCACGGCGTTGTGTTGTTCATCCACAACATTTAAATGAGTGGTTTGGGGAGATTCATGCGGAAGACAAGGGGATGAGGGAAAACGCAGACATTTTGAATTCAAATCTACTGGCTTGACTTCGGTGGAGGGTCGAGCCATTTGCATATTAATTTCTTGACGGCGTTTTTTAGCGTAAGCTGGACTGAGCAGTTCTTGTACAGGGACTTTGACAAAATCAGGATCGCCTAAATATTTTGAGCGATCGCTGTAAGCAATCTTCATTGCTTCTACCATTAAATGTATCGCGTCTGGATGATGCCATCCCAAAGATTTTAGATCGGTGTCACCGATAATATTTAAAATCTCCAATAGGTGAACGCCTCCTGATGATGGTGGTGGCATTGAGCAAATTTTAGCTTTGCGGAAATTTCCACAAACGGGAGTGCGCCAGATTGGCTTATAAGCTTTCAGGTCTTCGAGAGTAATTAAACCACCATTTTTTACCATATCAGAAGCGATCGCACGAGCAATACTTCCGGTGTAAAAACTTTGGGGATTTTCAGCAATTGCTGTTAAGGTGCGTGCCAAATCACGCTGCACTAACTTCTCCCCTGGTTGGTAAAATTCACCATTGCGAGTAAAAATTTCCCGTGCGGCGGGATTGTTGAGAACTACTTGCTTGCGGGGATCGTTTGCTTGTAGAGAACGCCAAGTTACCATATTGCTAAGAATAAAGCCATCTTTAGCGAGTGCGATCGCAGGTTTGATTACCTCTTGCCAAGAAAGCTTACCATAGCGACGATGCACCTCATAAAGTCCCGCCACCGTTCCTGGTGTCCCAACTGCCAAATAACCATTAATACTTGCATTCGGACGCACCTTTCCTTCTGCCTCTAGATACATATTTCTGGTGGCTTTCAGGGGTGCGCGTTCGCGGAAATCTAGCGCTTTCATCTCGCCAGTTTTCTCAGAGTGCATCAATAAAAATCCGCCGCCGCCGATTCCGGCTGAAAAAGGCTCAACTACAGAAAGTGCAAAGGTTGTAGCTACGGCTGCATCCACTGCATTACCACCTTTGCGTAACATCGAAATTCCCGCCTCACTTGCTAGAGGATGGGCTGAAACCACCATTCCCTTCTTGCTGTGTAAGGGTAAAGTTAAGGCGGCTGATGCTACTTGGCTGTAAAGTAAGATGCTGAAAGAAAAGATTACGCTCGCAACTCGCTTGGGTTTAGCAACAGTAAACATTTTTATCCCATTTCTCCGAAAATTTTATACTTATTTAGCATCTTGGTGTGAGATTATTAATACGATCTGATTTGAAAATTTTACAGCACTTGTAAATGCTATGTTACAAAAAATAAGTAAAACATTTTTCAAAGCTTTAACTATTGGATTATGTATCTCTAGCGGCAGCGTTCTCTCTCAAACATTACCGCTTTCCTCTAACTTAGTAGGTTTTAATACCCCGGAAGGTGAAAAATTCTTAGTTGAGAGTAAATCAAAAGAAGATTTTTTTCCACTTAGTATGCAATTCATCACTCAAAATAATCAGGCATATTGTGGTGTTGCTAGTATGGTTATGGTACTGAATGGTTTACAAATTCCAGCACCAGAAGCACAGCAGTACAAGCCATATCGAGTATTTACTCAAGAAAACTTTTTTAGTAATGATAATACAAAAAAAGTTCTAGCTCCTGAAGTTGTGTCTCGTCAAGGTATGACTTTAGATGAATTAGGGCAATTATTAGCTAGTTATGGCGTTAAAGTTAATGTTTACCACGCTGCTGACACTAGTTTAGAGGAGTTCCGCAAACAAGCAGCAGAAAATTTAAAACAACCGCAAAATTTCATTTTAGTAAACTATTTACGTAAAGAAATTGGTCAAGAGAAAGGCGGACATATTTCTCCTGTAGCAGCATATAATGAGCAAACAGATAGATTTTTAATTCTTGATGTTTCTCGTTACAAGTATCCACCAGTGTGGGTAAAAACAACAGATTTATGGAAAGCAATGCTGACAAATGATTCCGTATCAAAGAAGAGCCGTGGCTTTGTATTTGTAAGCAAAAGCCTTTGATCTAATAATCTGTTAATTGAATTTATGAATCCTGCGATCGCTTATCCTCAATGTAGTGCGATGTCTGGCGACAAGCCGCTTCTCTACGAGACGCTGCGCGAACAGCAGTAGTACAATGTTTAAGCGAGTTTTGAGGGTTTATAGTAAGCACTAAAGTACCTACTATCAACTTACTTACCCATCAATTTAAACTTGAAAAACTAGTAGTGTGTGTGACGCTAACCCTTATTTAAAAATTACGAATTACGAATTACGTTAGCGTAGCGGTAGCGAGTATTCGAGCGTCATTACGAATTATTTTAATCCCTTCGATTTACGAAACTCCTGGACAACATCTTTAACATCACGTAATTCTCCCTCAACTAAATAATTTAACTGTCGCATTTCATCTGCCGAAATCTTTCCAGCAAGTGATGCGATCGCTGTTCTTAATTCGGGATATTTTTTTAAAGTTTCTTGTCGAACAATTGGTGCAGCTTCGTAAGGTGGAAAATAATGTTTATCATCCTTGAGTACAACTAAACCCAAGCGAGAAATTTGTCCGTCAGTGGAGTTACCCGCTACCATATCTACTTGTTTTTGAATCAGAGCACGATATACTAAACCCAAGTCCATAATTTGGGGAGATTTAGCAAAAATTAACCCGTAGGTTTTAGCTAATCCTGGAAAACCATCTTCCCTTTCCAAAAATTCATAGCCAAAACCGCCGCGCCACTGAGGTGTATATTGAGAAGCTTGGGAGAGAGTTTGAATATTGTTACGCTTGGCATCTTCACCCCGGATAATCATCGCAAAAGTATTTTCAAAACCCAAGCTTGGCATCACTTCCAAATTAAATTGCTCGGCATAAAGTTGTTTTAACTTCTGATAAACTTCTTTAGGGTCATTAACTGCTTTTTGCTTTAAAATCCCAGTAAAAGATGTGCCTGTGTATTCAATATATGCATCAATTTTTCCCGAAGTAATAGCACTATGACAGATGAAAGAACCACCCAAACGGAAACGGCGATCCACTTTTAAATTAGTTGTCGCCTCAATTTGTTGTGCTAAAAGTTCACCTAAAATATCTTGTTCGGTAAAATCTTTGGAAGCAACAATAATATCAGCACCGTTATTACTATTTAAATTCGGCGTACAACCAGCGATTAACAATAACAAAGCAAAACTTAACAAGCAAAGCGTGAAAAATCTTTTCATTAATTTTTAATTTTTAATTTATTCTCCATCCAGCCAATTGCGAAGTCAGCCAATAATGCAATTGTCGCCGCCGGAACTGCACCAGCTAAAATTAACTGATCGTTCACTACTGATATGCCGCGAAAAATAAACACTCCCAAACCACCAGCCCCAATTGCTGCGGCAATAGTTGCAATACCAATGGCAATTACAGTTGCGACTCGCACACCTGCCAAAATTACTCCCATTGCCAAGGGAATCTCAACTTGTAATAATAATTGTCTATCTGTCATCCCCATGCCTCTCCCAGCTTCTCGAATCGCTGGATCGACACTAGTAATACCTATGTAAGTGTTACGAATTATCGGCAGCAAAGAATATACAGTCAGGGCAACAATTGCTGGTACTGCACCAATTCCGCCAATTATCGGAACAGGAATAAGTAAGCCAAACAGGGCCAAACTGGGAATAGTTTGCAGAATATTCGCTATGCCGAGAATTGGTTGACGGAGATAAGTTTTACGTGTAATTAAAATACCTAAAGGAATGCCTACAAATATGGCAATTCCGATAGCAATACCTACTAAAAATAGGTGTTCTAGAGTATGCTGAAGAATTTCTGGGGCATACTTAACCAGGAAGAAATTTTTCATAAAGTATCTTGTAGGGAACGCAGACATTGCAGAAAGGCAAGGCTTTCTGGATGTTGCGATCGCATAAATTCATCTCTCGTCCCCAATACTACCAATTCTCCGCCAGACATTAAACCAATTCTCGATGCCAACACAAAGGCTTCTTGAATATCGTGGGTGACAAACACAACAGTTTTGCCTAATTCTTGCTGCAAATGCCGAAACTCTTGTTGCAGTTCTAGCCGCGTAATTGGATCGAGTGCGCCAAAGGGTTCATCCATCAACAACACTGGCGGATCTGCTGCTAAAGCCCTGGCTACCCCGACTCTTTGCCTTTGTCCTCCCGAAAGTTCGTGCGGGTAACGTCCGGCGAACTGTGCTGGTTCTAAACCCACCAATTGCAACAATTCATAAACCCGCGTTTTTATTTGTTTAGATTGCCAACCTTCTAAAGATGGGACTAAACCGACATTGCGTTCGACAGTGAAATGGGGAAATAAACCAATTTCTTGAATGACGTAACCAATTTTTCGCCGCAGTTTAATTTCATCCCATTGAGTTGTGGGAATGCCATCAAATAAAACTTCGCCTTGTGTAGGTGTAAATAGGCGATTAATTAACTTCATTGTCGTGGTTTTGCCGCTACCACTGCGCCCAAGTAATACCAGTGCTTCTCCTTGGCGGATGGTGAAATTGAGATTTGACACCAATGGGCGATGGTTGCGGCTAAAGGTGACATCGCGGAATTCAACGGCAGTTTGGTTATTTTGCGGCATGAGTGGCTTTTGCTGGACACTAGCTATTGTATTATGTGCTGATTTTGAGCGTGCTGATGTCCAATTTGCTTTTCCCTCATTGGCTTGTCCTCACGTTAAATTAGTCTGAGTGGTGATTTTCTCCAAAGTAGGGAGTACCTAAAGCTTTCGGGGGTGTAGATTTCCCCATTAATCCCACCAATGCTAATAAAGCGATCGCATAAGGTAGCATGACTAAAAATTGGTAAGGGATATTTGCCCCTAATGCCTGAATTCGTAGTTGTAAAGCTTCTGTAGCCCCAAACAGCAAACAAGCTAAAGCACTACCTATAGGATGCCATCTGCCAAAAATTAATGCTGCGATCGCAATAAATCCTTTACCAGCACTCATCCCTTCGGCAAAAAATCTTACCTGTACCAAAGTTAAATAAGCACCTCCTAAACTCGCAAGAGTGCCACTAGTCACCACAGCGATATAACGAACAAATGGTACGGAAATTCCAGCCGTGTCAGCAGCTTTCGGAGATTCTCCCACTGCCCGCAATGTCAATCCAAAGCTCGTTTTAAATAAAATGTATGTAGTTAAAATCACTAAGATAAATAATAAATATACTAAAATATCTGACTGAAATAGTAGCGGCCCCATCAGAGGAATATTAGCTAAACCAGGAATCATAATTACCCCGATTCCAGGTAACTGCTGTGTACTACTGCCACTAAACACTAACCGAGCCAAAAACGATGTTAATCCAGCTGCGACAAGATTAATTGCTAGCCCAGATACCAATTGATCGACACGCAAAGTTACACACAAAACAGCATGGAGTAGTCCGACTAATCCCCCAGCAATCAAGGATGCAAGGATACCAAGCCAGGGATTACCAGTGTAGAAAGTAGCCACAGCGCTAGTAAAAGCACCTGTAAGCAACATTCCTTCTAAGGCGATATTTAACACCCCCGATCGTTCCGAGTACAATCCTCCAAGGGCTGCAAATGCTAAGGGGACGGCTAGACGTAAGGTAGCTATTAAGTAATCGGAGAAGAAGTTGAGATTATTCATAGAGTTATTTTTTAACGCAGAGGTTCGCAGAGGGAAGCGCAAAGTTTCGCAGAGTTTTCTGAGTTAAACTTTGGCGCTTCTCTGGGTTTTGACTCTGATCTCTCTTTCGACTGCGAAACTGATAGCAATAAATAACACCATAAACCCTTGAATCGCGTAAACTACAGTTACCGGCACACCTGCACTACGCTGCATCACATTCGCACCACTGCGAAGGGCTGCAAAAAACAAAGAAGTCAATATTACACCGACAACACTACCACGACTTAAGAAAGCGATCGCAATGGCATCAAATCCGTAACCTGGTGAAACTTGTTCAAATAGCCGATATTTCAACCCCATCACCTCACAACTTCCAGCTAACCCAGCTAAACCACCCGCAGTAGCCATTACCAGCATAATGGTACGTTCAACAGATATGTGGGCATAACGGGCGGCAATCGGGTTAAATCCCACTGCCGTAATTTGATAACCTAGAGGCGATCGCACTAACAATACCCATAAAATACCTGCGGCAATTAAACCGAATAAAATACCAGCATGAGCGAGGCTTTGTGGTAATATAATCGGCAAGCGGGATGTTTTAGCAATTAATGGCGAATAAGGACTAGGCGCACCTGTTGCCATTAATGGATTTTGTACGAGGTAGCTAACTAAATTCACGGCGATATAGTTGAGCAACAATGTAGTAATTACCTCATTCACTCCGCGCATTGCTTTGAGATAACCAGGAATCCAACCCCAAACTGCACCAAAGAAAAATCCTGCTAAAAGTGCTAAGGGGATATGAATCACCGCAGGTAATCCTTGCACGTATAACCCAATTAAAGTACTTCCCAACGCACCCAGATAAATTTGTCCTTCTCCACCGATATTAAATTGCCCAGCCCGCAATGCTACTAACACGCCTAAACTAGCGAACAATAGCGGTGTCATTTTGGTGAGGGTGTTACCAAATCCAAAGTAGGTAGAGAGAGATTCTTGAAATAAAATGCTGTATGCGGTGATGGGATTTGCCCCAGCAATTAGCATCAGGATAGCACCGACGATGAGGGCACAGGCGATCGCAATTAGCGGTGATAGTATGGGCAGCAGGAGTTGAAAGCGTTTATTTGCAATCATGATGCAATGATTGTTACCCCTTAACCTCAAAAAATAAGTCTCGACCAATATCTTGCATAGGAAGCATTACAAGATTGTCGCTATCAATACAAAAGTGGAGAATAAATCTATGTTCTAATGCACAGACGCAGTACCGCTAAGGCAGAACCCGCAGGGTGGCGCAAAGAAGAGTTGAGAAATCAATCTTCATTCAGTTAACTGAGATATAGCAACATAGCATTTTCTTTGTCAGCAGCATCTTGATAATACTCTATAATTTCCTGCTTGATAGCCGTTAAGTCTTCTAATAGATTATCTTCTAACCAGACTGTAGATTTATATATATCAGGATTCAATCTAACAGCTTGATTCAATCTTTCTTGAAAACCTGCTTCTGTAATCTTGGGTAAAGCTTCTGCAATTTGCTTGACTTCACGATTTGTTAAGTATCTGACAGCAGTAAAATCTCTATCATTCTCTTCTATTGGGGTTCCTCCCATAACAGCATTTACTAAGGGTAAACCGTCCCAATCTGAGTTTTCGCAAATTAAAAAAGGTAGGTGACACGCCTGCCAAGATGAATCTTTAGTTAATAAAAAGTGGATAACGTGCCAAGCTTTATCAATATCTAATTCTTAATTTTTACCTTCGGCAATAATCAAAGGAATATCTGATTTTATTTCATCAAACTCTTTATGATATAAAAAAATGCCTTTACCTTGCATTAAATCTGATTCAGATACATATCGGGCATGAGTAAACACTCTAACTAATCCAGGCTCTTGTTTTATTTTTTCTAGCAAATTATGACATATCTGCTTAAAATTTCCGTCTATACCCATAAATAGTTTTCCTCTGCGCCTTTGCATAAGGTAAATTCATCACCGGATTCAGCAACACCTTAATTTTTTTAGTGATCGCCTTCTGTGCATTTCTCAATAAACCTCATCATGAGTGCCAATATCGATTAGCACGATCGTATCTTCATCGTCATCAGGATTGGGCTGAAACGTGTAGATAATACGGCAATCATACTCGACCCAACAAGCCCACAAACCCGCTAAATCACCTTTTAACTTATGTGATTTTAAAGTAGGTGTAAATGGATCGGTTATAAGTAATTCTAAAACTTCAAAAATTGCTTCTTCTAAGCGAGGATTTTTACGAATAACTCGTTTAAAAGCACGCTTAAAGCTACTATCCCAAACAAGAGCTCTCATCCTTCATTTAGCAAATCAGCCCGTAGATCCTCGATATTACCATGCTTGGCTGTACCTGTTCTAATTGCTTTCAGGGTTTGTGCAGCATTTGCCGCAATTTCTTTACGCCGTTGTTCAATGCGTCTTTTAGAAATTAGTTCGAGTAGTAAATCTTGCTCTTCGGTTGACAGAGCCTCCACATATTCAATGACTGTCTGAAAAGATACAGAGTTGCTCATCAGCAGTGTTAATATCTTTGAAAAATTAAGCACTTTTTCATTTTATGCCATTTCTCAAGAACAATGGGCTTAAAATAATTCGTAATTGATAATTCGTAATTCGTAATTTAAAGACTGTTTCAGACAGGGATTTAGACTCTGACTGAAACAAAGCCACGTATAGACGTTCGCGTAGCGTCTCGTAGAGAAGGGGGAACTAAACCTAAAAATTACGAATTAGTAATTAATTAAATCCCCCAGCCATCAATAAACCAATCTCTTCCACCTTCGCCGTGGCTGCATCTAAAATAGCCACAAACTCACCTCTATAGATTACGGCAATGCGATCGCTCATTGTCATCACTTCTTCTAACTCAGTAGAAATATACAAAATTGCGGCACCGCGATCGCGTTCTGTTAATATTCGCGACTGGACGGCTACTGTCGCCCCGACATCTAACCCCCTTGTAGGTTGCATGGCGATAATTAAAGCTGGTGTTTGCGCCAGTTCTCGCGCTAACACCACTTTTTGTTGATTTCCTCCCGAAAGCTGACTTACCTTGATATCAATCCCATTCGCCCGAATGTCAAATTCTTGCATTGCAGCTTGGGCACGATTAGCGATCGCTTCTTGTTGTAACAAAAAACGGCGACAAAATGGCAGATATTTAAAAACCTTTAAAATCAAGTTTTGGGCGATGCTAAATTGCAACACCAATCCCATTGTTTGCCTATCGTGTGGGATGTAGCCCACTAAAGAATGCTTGGGCGTAAACTCAATTTTACCCTGCTTAATAGTCCGCAAAAGAGCAATGGCATCAGCTAATTCTCGTTGTCCATTGCCATCAACACCAGCAATTCCTAAAATTTCTCCCGCCCGCAGTTCAAAAGATACGTTATTTACAGCAAGAATATTTCTTTCATCAGCAACTTGCAAATTTTGCACCGACAGGATGATTTCTCCTGGTAACGTACCACGTTTATTTAACTGTAAAGCTACCTCTCGTCCTACCATCAATGTTGCTAACTGCTGAGGTGTCGCCGCTTCAGTTGATATTGTTGCTACTACCTTTCCCTGGCGCAAAACTGTTACTGAATCACAGAGATTCATTACCTCTTCTAATTTATGACTGATAAAAATGATTGTATTGCCTGCGGCTGCCAATTGGCGCAAGATAGCAATTAATGATTCTACTTCTGGCGGTGTCAAAACTGCTGTAGGTTCATCAAGAATCAACAACCTTGCTCGACGGTAGAGAACTTTGAGAATTTCTACCCGTTGTTGTGCCCCAACAGATAAATTTTCAACTTTGGCAGTGGGGTCAATTTCTAATCCATAAGCTTGGGATAAAGCAGCAATTTCTTGCTGTTTATATTGTAAATTTAGCCGCCAAGTTTTCTCCGTCCCTAAGATGATATTTTCTGTAACAGTTAATTGAGGCACAAGCATGAAGTGTTGGTGAATCATGCCAATACCTAATTTAATTGCCTCATTTGGTGAGGTAATTTTTATTAGTTGCTCTTGGAGATAAATCTCACCAGCATCAGGTTGATAGAGTCCACTAATAATATTCATTAAAGTACTCTTCCCTGCACCATTTTCGCCTAGTATTGCATGAATAGTTCCAGATGCAACAGCGAGATTGATATTGTCGTTAGCAATAAAAGACCCAAAGCGTTTGGTAATATTGTTTAAGCGTAAATAGTTCATATTCACAAAATTGATAGCTTGTAGTGAGGACTTTAGTAGATATCTTGCAAAAGTCCTTAACACCCCTCCCCTTAACAAGCTAAGGTGTACACCGTAGGTTTGGGGAGGGAAGCGTTTGCTTTACTCAAATGCGGGGTGGGGTTCTTTATTTTTGATTTTCAAATCTGGGCTAAAGTCCTCACTACAAAAGTTTTTTAATATAGTTTGCTAAACCTATGTTGTTGCTTCCTTCACGCAGCGCGTATCCTTACCAGCCTCTTTGCAGTCTTCAAAAACGATTTTTTTACTAACAATTTCTTGGTTTGCATTCAATACCTTTTGCTTAACTGCTTCCGGTATGATTGCCCCAAATTTCCCTAAAAATAATATATCTGTTCTTTCTAGCCCAATTGTATATATTTGTCCTTTGATTTGTTTTTGTTTGGCTAATTCTGCTATATAAACTATGGCTAAATCTAAGCGTTTGACAGCGCTGGTTAAGACAGCTTTTGGTGCAACGTCTAATTGATCCTTAGTGTTGCCAAAAGCATATACTCCTTTTTCACCTGCTGTTTGTAAGACTGCGGCTGAAGCAGCATCTAACCATTGATAGATGACATCAGCCCCGGAAGAAATTAATGCCAGAGTCGCTTCCTTGGCTTTGGCAACATCATTCCAATCACCTGTAAAAGTAGAAGTAATTTGGATATTTGGTTTAACAGACTTTGCTCCTAATTCAAATCCCCGCAGTTCTCCCTCGGTAGCGGGAAACTTCTCTCCAGCAATATAAGCTAATTTATTAGATTTAGTGACAGAAGCAGCGATAATGCCACACAAATAACTAGCTTGTAGGTGATCTATTCGTAAAGAAGCAATATTCTCAGCCTTGAGATTACCATTTACTCCCACAAAAAATGTGTTGGGAAACTGTGAGGCAACTTGTTCTATTGCGGCATCAAATTGTCCACCATGCGCGAAGATAAGATTGTAGCCTTTACGAGCAAAATCTGTTAATACTTCTGTTTGATCTGCTTGTGCTACTTTTTCAACATAGGCGGTTTGGGCACCTAGCTTTTGTTTTGCTAGATTGATTCCTTCATAACCAGATTGATTCCAGCCTTTGTCGGTAATCATTCCAGGGAGAGCGATCGCTATTTTAAACCCTTCAGTACCACCCGTTGCTGTTGGTGTCGTCGGCTTATTACTGCAAGCTTGCAGCAGTAAACTAGTACCAAACCCTGCTGAACCGAGCAAGATAAATTCACGCCGACTAAAGTTTGTTGTCATACCTCGCCTTCAGATAGATAACTATTTGACTTATTTCAACACTCTAAAGTCGTAGGTGGTACTTTGGAAACAATTTCTCCCGAATTTTCTCAAAGAAGCGATAAATCGCCGTCTCTACAAGAATTCAGTCTTTTGTAGAGACGGCGATTCATCGCGTCTCTTACCTTATCCTGCATTTTATGCAGTTTTAGCATTTTCATCAGATGCTTGTTCTGCAACATTTTTCAAGCGACTCGATCTGATTTTGCGGATGCGATCGCTATAGCGAACACCACCTGCCATCTCATATTCACGGCTGTCTTTGCCATATTTGATTGCAACCACCATTAGCATCTTCTCAGAAAGCTGACTCAAATTTTTTTCCATCTCTTCTATTTCAGTTTTAGAAGAGTCAACCACAGACAGAGCAGTATTATAAACATCAATTTTGTTACGTAACTGCTCAATTGACTCAACTAATTTTTCTAGACTATAATCTTCATCAAATTTGATGTTTGGAACAATCGATTTCAATCCGGCGGATCTTAACTGAGCTTTTTCTAAAATACGGGATGTGCGTTTTTTACGAGACATAAAATTAGTCCTTTAAGATACTCTTAGAGCTAGCTTGCCTCAATTAAACTGCGTTCCGGTTCAGTAAAACTCGCAATTTTTTTACTAAACTTTTTGATTGATAACAGTAATTTTTCGTAACTTAATTACTAGATGTAGCTATTTATAAGCTCCCATAAGTTCTGTAGCTGCTCCCATAAGTTCTGTAGCGACTCCCATAAGTTCTGTAGCTGCTCCCATAAGTTCTGTAGCGACTCCCATAAGTCCTGTAGCTGCTCCCATAATTCCTGTAGCTGCTCCCATAAGTTCCGTAGCTGCTCCCATAATTCCTGTAGCTGCTCCCATAATTCCTGTAGCTGCTCCCATAATTCCTGTAGCTGCTCCCATAAGTTGGAGAGTGCATCAACGCAAAGTGGCTTTTTAATGAATATTCGTGCGTAGGCAAAACTTTTGTAAGCGATGCCTACGGCGGTAAACTACGCAGTTTATGAGAGATAGTTAGCAGCGTGTTCTAGAAGGGCGATCGCGATCACCATATCGTTTGAACAAGATATTGTGTAATTTTCTGATCAATTGTCACAATTGGCAAATTCTCTACTTGGCTTTGGGCAATCAAAATCCGATCAAATGGATCTCGGTGGATACTTGGTAAACTAGCAACTTGCAAAACATGGCTCATTTGAATAGGTAAACTTTCAAAGCGATTGATCGCCAGACGACTTGGAATATACTCTTCTACAGGTTCAGGTAAAGTCAGTTTCCCTAATTTATTTTTGATGACAATTTCCCATGCACTTACCACGCTCAAAAATAGGATGTTATCTGAATCAGCAATTACATTACGAGCATTAGCAGATAACTGAGGGTCATTTGTTACCCACCAAATGAATGCATGGGTATCCAGTAAAGCTCTCATTACTAAACGAGGTTAGAACTTTCAAAATCACTCAAGATTTCTTCTGGTAAAGGCTCGTTGAAATCTGGTGCAATAAACACTTTACCTTTATCTAAGCCTGGAATGCGAGGAGAACTGATATTCGTAAAGGCGACTAGACGTGCAACTGGAATCCCCTGTTCAGCAATCACGACTTCTTCACCAAGCAATACCTGACTCAGAAGTTCACTAAATTTGGCAGTTGCTTGGGCAACGTTGACAGTAATAGTCATCTGCCTTGGTAATTAATTCCTAATATTCTTTACGATAACACCGAATGCATGGGCGATCGCGATCGCAGTTTAGACAAATCCAATTGCTGCGCCGTACCACACAAGCGTGAAATTTAGATGCATTTGTCCTGAAACACAACTCAAAGACTTTCAGCTTGACAAAAATATAACTGTTAAAATCAGCATAATTTTAGTGTGAGATATTTAGGAGAACAAGTTTTGACAACTATTACCGATATTGGCACACTGATTAACCATAATTCTGAAATACACGGCGGTTGTCCGATTATTGCTGGTACAGGGGTGACAGTCAGGCGCATAGCAATCTGCTACAAACAAGGTTATAGCGCCGAAGAGATTGCAGATCAAATTAGTCCTCTGACCTTAGCGCAGGTTTATGCAGCTTTAGCTTATTATCATGCTAACCGCGACCAAATTGACGCTGACATTGCAGTAGAAGCAGATGAGGCTGAGAGATTAGAGAAACTACATAAAACTCAAAAACTTTCATGAGCCAAATTCGCTTGTATTTGGTAACGCGATTGTTCTCATTGCCAAAGATAACCCCTGGCGATCGCTCATCGACAGTCTAGACAATTTCTCTGATGAGTAAGGTGTATTAGGCGGAACGCCGTAACGCACCGCAATAAATATTCAAATGGTACATTGCGTTTTGCAACAACACACCCTACTTTGGATATTTTTTAATTTAAATCTCTTATTGTCCAATACAATTTTGTTAAGAATAATCGTAGAGTAGTGTATGCCATCGACACACAAACTGCTGTATGAGTCGTCCCCGAATCATTCAACCTGGTCAAAGCTATACATTCAGCAAATATTTTGAACTGCCGTTTTCCCCAGAAGATATTCTTGCTGAACTTGGCTGTTCCTATAAACGCGATCGCTTGCAATTACCAAAAACAGAATTTAACTTTGAGATAATTGCAGAATTACACCGAGTCATTGAGCGTAACCTCCGACGTGTTAAGCTACTTAGTGAGGATGCCCGCAAGCAAGCAATTATCGCACCGATATTACTAGAAGTTTGCGAAATTGCCCAAACCCAATTGAATATTGAGTATCCTATTAGTGTTAGTGACCAACTAAAAGGCAGCTTGGATTACTACATTAATAAAGGTAAAGGCTTGTTAGTAATTGAAGCGAAACAAGCAGATATAAGTAGAGGATTTACACAATTAGCAGTTGAGTTGATTGCACTCGACCAGTGGAGCAATTCAGAGTTGCCAGTTCTTTATGGGGCAGTAACTACTGGTGAAGATTGGCGATTTGCAATATACAACCGTCAGGAAAAACAGATAACAGAAGACCTCAAGTTATATCGGGTTCCTGAAGAATTAACTGAATTAACTCACATTTTAGTTGGCATATTGAGCAATTAGACTTCATATTTTGCATGGGGCCACTAGAAGTTGCGGCTACACAAGCGAAATCCGCCTCTGTGGACTAAGAAAAGTTGAGGGTTTGAAACCCACGGAGGTGGGTTTTCTCTGTATGTCCTAAATCATTCGTGAAAAGTTAGATCCCCGACTTCTTTGAGAAGTTGGGGATCTGGACACTACGAATTTTCACATTCACCCAATACTTTCAAACGTTCTCTAAGACTCCATCTCCGCCAATTCTAACCAGCGTTCAGTCGCCACATCGATCGCGTGCTTGAGCTTTTCCACATGATCATACAGTTTCTGCACTTGGCTATAATTCCCCGGTGAGACATTCGCCAGTGTTTTCTCAGTTTCTGCTTTTTCAGCCTCTAACTGGGCAATTTTACCTTCCAACTGCTCAAATTCTTTCTTTTCCCAATTCGATAACCTGCGCCGCTTGGTATTCTCTACATCTTTGGGTGAAACCGCACCATTTTGGACTTCGACATTTTTGGGCTTCTCCTTAGTGTTAGCAGCTTGTTGCTGTGCTTCTTCAGCCTTTTTATAGTCCAGATAAATCGAGTAATTACCTGGATATTGCCGGAGATTACCGCCTTCCTCAAAGGAAAATACTGTGTCGATGGTGCGATCGAGAAAGTAGCGATCGTGAGAAACTACAATTACACACCCGACAAAATCTTCTAAATAATCCTCTAATACTGCCAAGGTCTGAACATCTAAATCATTTGTCGGTTCATCTAAAATCAAGACGTTGGGCGCACTCATCAAAACCCGCAACAGAAATAAACGGCGTTTTTCACCACCCGAAAGTTTACTAATTGGCGCATACTGTTGATTACCAGGAAACAAAAACCGCTCTAACATTTGCGAAGCAGTAATTTGAGTACCATCGCTAATTTTGATAAATTCTCCTTCTTCTTTGATGTAGTCAATCACGCGCTGATTTTCGTTTAAAGCTGTAAGCAATTCTTCCGAATGCTGGTCAAAATAACCGATGTGAATTGTAGTACCAATATCTGCAATACCTGAATCTGGCTTAATCTGACCAGTAATAATATCCATTAAAGTGGATTTCCCAGCACCATTAGCGCCAATAATGCCGATGCGGTCTTCTGGACTAAATTCGTAGGTGAAATTATTAATCAGAGTGCGTCCATTGTATGCTTTAGAAATGTTATCTAATTCAATAACTTTTTTACCAATGCGACGACCAACTGTAGAAATATCAACTTTACCCTGAACTTGTTTAAATTCAGTATCCCGCAAAGCATGAGCGCGGTCAATTCTAGCTTTTTGCTTGGTACTTCTGGCTTTCGGCCCTTTTTTGAGCCATTCCAACTCGCGCCGCAATAAGCCTTGATGTTTCCGTTGAGTACTGACGGCAGATTCTTCAGCTAAAGCTTTCTTTTCGAGGTAATATGAATAGTTACCTGTATAGGTGTAAATGTCGCCTCGGTCAATTTCCACGATCCGATTGGTGACACGATCTAGAAAGTAGCGATCGTGGGTAATCAGAAAAAGTGCGCCGCGATAGCGATTTAAATAACTTTGTAACCATTCTACAGAAAGAGCATCTAAATGGTTTGTCGGTTCATCCATGAGCAAAACATCTGGTTCTGATAGCAAAGCCGATGCTAAAGCAATGCGCTTGCGATAGCCTCCAGATAAAGTACTTATCTTGGCATCAAAGTCAGAAATTCCTAATTTTGTGAGGATGATTTTGGCATTAGTTTCTAATTCCCAAGCACCAGTCGTATCCATCCGTTGCATCACGACAGAAAGGCGAGACATCAGTTGACTATCATCTGGATAGTGAACCAATTTATCAGAAAGTTCTTCATACTCGCGTACTAAAGTCGTATGTTCACCACTATCAGCGAAAACTTGCTCTAAAACTGTGTGATTTTCATCTAAATCTGGCTGTTGGGGTAAGTAGATTATTTTAGAACCAGAGTTGATTAAAATTTGACCGCTATCAATGGATTCTAACCCGGCGATCATTTTTAATATGGTTGATTTACCAGAACCATTAGTACCAATTAATCCAACTTTATCGGTAGCATCAAGGCTAAAGCTAGCATCTTTTAAAATTTCCTTGATGCCAAAGTCCTTTTTTACTGATTGTAGTGTAATAATACTCATAAGATTGAAGTCATTAATTATTTTTCATTAGTGAGTAGGCAAGGCTCATACCCTACCTACATTCGCCGAATCTATACAAATAAGTCCAAGGGAAGGTGTCCATACATTTCGTTGATTCCATCTTCGTTATAAGACTGGCAAGATACTAATACACCACGATGATGTCCATCATAGGAATCGAGATAACACAAGCCATTTTTACCATTTAGTTTGATATAAACTGGGCCTTCGGGTGTAAGTAAATTATTTGGCGGTTCATAACCCAAAGCCAGAGAATAGGTTTTCATCGCCAATATTCCTTCTTCTGCTGTATCAGCACAAATTCCTAAAATTTGGTAATCAGTAAGCTTGGTGAGCAAAATTAAGGCATTACGAATTACTGCTTTTTCTGATGAGTTGAGGATAGGGGCAATGTCTAAACAGTTGAATTTGTTCAGTAATTTTTTCGCTTCTTCGGTGGTGAGATTTTGATAATTGGGGGTTGACATAAAGTTTGGTTATGAATTGGTTGGTTTTTCTGTGGTGTTTGTAGTTGGCACTAGTACCGCAAGGCGGAAGTCAAAAATCAAAAGTCACTCATGCTTTAATTTTGGGCTTTCTGGTTGTAATGAAATGGTAGGTTTCCACCGACCTCTACTAGCGCAACTTATACCATTTTGGATTTTAGTTTTTGAATTGGGAATCGTCCAATGTATTGTAAAATTTGTCTGAGTTCAGAGCAATTTTTATAATTTTAGAGCTTGTTATCTCATGTCCACTTCCCTTTTACGGTTGATTTTGGACATTCCCAAGGTTGAATATGAAGGGTACGCCATTTTTGGAGTCACTACCCATAACCAGGACTTTAGGCATCTGAGCGCCGCCAGTCTTCCAAGCTTCAATTGCTTCTTTTTGCAGAACTAACTGCCCTCCTTGGGCTTTGAGTGTCTCTGCTAAGAGTCTTTGAGCTTCTGCCCTACCTTTGGCGCGATTCACATCTGCTTGTGCTTCTTGTTCTGCTTCACGTGCTACATAAACGGCTCTTTGCGCCCGTTGTTCAGCAATTTGTTTTTCTTCGACTGCTCTGGCAAATTCTGGTGAGAATGCTAAATCAACTACGCTAGTATCTAACACAATTATCCCATATTTGTCTAAGCGATCGCCTAAGGCATTATCAAAGTCTTCTTTCAATTCACTTCTTTTGGTAATCGCTTCTTCTACTGTTCTTCTAGCTGCGGCAATTTTAAATGCTTCTTGTGTTTGGGGCGCAATGATTTTTGATACAATATTCGCTAATGTTCCTTGTTTCCTTCTAACTTCAACTACCTTAATCGGATCGAGGCGAAAGTTAATTGCAAATCTTGCAGATAAATTTTGCAAATCTTTAGTGGAACTCTCCGCTGGTACTTCAAATTTTTGCACCGTCAAATCATACACATCTATCACGGTGATAAAAGGCGGTTTTAAGTGAATACCTTCCAATAAAGCGCCATCTCTCGCTTTACCCAAGATGCTGATTACTCCTGCTTGTCCTGGGTTAATAATGATAAAGGAATTTAGCCCGATAATCACTAGTATTGCTAACACAATTCCGAAAACTGTGGTTTGCCAATTACCCAATTGCTGATTTTTCAAATTCATCTCTCCAATATGAGTTTGTCATTTGTCATTGGTCATTTGTCATTAGGGATTGGGTATGGTTATTCATCTTGTCCCCTTGTCTCCCAATTCCCAATGATGCACTGAGCTTGTTGTTGGCGCAGTTTTTCCAAGAGTTGTGTTCCCAGTTCTTGAATAAACTTAGTTACCAGTACAGCTTGGCGTAAATAAACATACCATTTCAAATGGCGCAAGAGCTTGGAATACAATTATGCGTGACTTTTAACTTTTGACTTCCGCCTTGCAGTACTAGTTTAAGTTTCAGGGTAACTGAAAGTTTGAGAGATTTCAAAACCCTTCATTTGGATGAAGGGTTAATAGCATCAGGTCAGAGGAATTATTTTACACAATTCTTGGAACAGTAAGTTTACTACTTTACTCATCAGTTTTCCCTGGATGTGCTTACCACCTAGCAATTTTTCACCCTGTTCAGTGACGTTAGCTTTGAGTGAGTCAGCCCCTTCTCTGCGAGACGCTACGCGAACGGGGAAGTCAAAAGTCAAAATTAATAATCCCCATAAATAAATTTAGGGGCTTGTATCATGAGTCTTTTTCGGTCACGGTAGTTAATCAATAAGTAGTCAAAAATGAAAAGCGATCGCGCCAATAGGATTAAGTGCGATCGCGAATAGTTTGAAGTTTTAGATTTTCAATTTATTCTCTGGGGATTCTACTCAACATCTTTAATGCGGGTTTTTCGTTCTAGAATCTCCTTCAGCACCAAAGTTACTACTGCTAGCAACGCTAACAGTACAGCCGCAGAGAAAGCCGCTTCAGTTTCGTATTGTTTGTAAGCGTCTTCTACAAACAATGGTAAACTCTGGGTTTGGTCAGCAATATTGCCAGATACCACCGAAACCGCTCCGAATTCACCCATTGCTCTAGCATTGGTCAAAATTAAACCGTAGAGTAAGCCCCAACGGATACTGGGTAAGGTGATGCGCCAAAATATCTGCCAATCTTTCGCACCTAAAGTTCTAGCAGCTTCTTCTTGCTCCTTACCAAATTCTTCTAAAACCGGAATCACTTCTCGCGCCACAAAGGGCATACTCACGAAGGCTGTAGCCAGCACCATACCTGGAAAGGCAAAGATAATCTTGATATCATGAGCCTGGAGCCAAGGGCCAAACCAGCCATTGCGTCCGTAAAGTAGCACAATCATTAATCCTGCAACTACGGGCGAAATTGAAAAGGGCAGGTCAATAAGGCTCAAAACTACGGCGCGTCCAGGAAATTTATGACGAGCGATCGCCCAAGCTGCACATAGCCCAAACACTGTATTCACAGGTAGAGCGATCGCAGCTAGCAACAGTGTTAGCCAAGCTGCATGGAGAAAAGCTGCTCGCGTCAGGTTGGATAGAAATGGCCCAACACCCTTACTAAAGGCTTGGACAAAAACGTTAATTGCCGGGATGTATTGAACTAGGGCTAAATAGGCGATCGCTATCCCAATTAAAACTATTGGCACCCAACTCTTCTGCTCTTTCGGCTTGGCTGTATCTGTATCAGACCCAGATGATGAGTGAAAACTTGGCTTATCTACTGTCATATCGCCTTGCCCATGCTTGTAAGAAATTAATTGCCAATAGGAGTACCAACGAAATTGATAGTAAAACTATGCCAATTACTGTTGCACCAGAATAGTCATACTGCTCTAATCGCTGGAAAATCAGCACAGGTGCAATCAAATCTTTGAATGGCGTATTGGAAGAGATAATCACAGTTGACCCATATTCCCCAACTGCACGGGAGAAACCCAAGGCAACACCAGTTAAAATTGTCGGAAATAAAGGCGGCAAAATCACTTTCCAAAAGGTCTGCCATTGAGAAGCACCCAGACACCAGGCGGCTTCTTCAATTTCATGTTCCATTTCCTGAAGTACGGGTTGCACAGTTCTCACAATAAAAGGTAGTGAGATAAATATCATTGCTACCGCTACTCCCGTGCGGGTAAAAGACACCTTAATTCCCAGTGGTGCTAGTAGCGAACCTATCCAGCCATTATCGCTGTAAACTGTTGCCAAGGTTAGCCCTGCGACCGAAGTTGGTAGTGCAAAGGGTAAATCCACTGTGGCGTCAATCAAGCGCTTTAAGGGAAAGTCGTAGCGAACCAGAACCCAAGCAATCAGAGTCCCAAAAATGCCATTAAGCAAAGCAGCAAATATTGCTGTAACAAAAGTAACATTGTAGGTGGCTAATGCGATATCACTGGTTGCGATCGCCCAAAATCTCGCCGGAGGTTCCGTACTTGCTTTCAGGAACATGGCAGCAATAGGGATAAACAACATCACCGTCAGGTATGCAATGGTGATTCGCCAAGTCCACGGAACCCGCCCCAATCTTTTCCAGAATGGCGTTTTGCGTTCAACTTCCACAGAAGGAGATACAGTCGTCATAGTCAAAAATTCAAAATTTTAATTTTAAAAAAAGTTTTTTGTCAGTGGTCGGTTGTTTTTTCTACTGACCACCGACCATTGACTAATGACTAATTACCGTTTAGCTTGGGCTTGAATCTTATCAAACACGCCCCCATCTGCGAAGAACTTCTGATCGATTGCTCCCCAACCGCCTAAGTCTGCAACTGTACCCAGAGTTTTCAGCTTGGGAAATTTATCTGTGACTTCTTTGGTTTGAGCTAAAGTCTCATCCACAGGACGGAATCCCAATTTAACAAACTCTTGCTGTGCTTCTGGGCTATAGAGGTATTTCACAAAACCTTCAGCAACTTCGCGGGTTCCGTGCTTATCGACGTTTTTATCTACCACAGCGATCGGATTGTCGATGGATATATTCACATCGGGAACGACATACTCAACCTTCTCGCCCTTTTGCTGTGCCAAAATAACTTCGTTTTCGTAGTTGATTAAAACATCTCCCTGCCCTTGCTTGGCAAATGTATCAGTAGCTTCCCGCGCATCTTTAGGCAAGATTGGCACATTTTTGTAAACTTTAGTCACAAATTCAGTAGCTTTAGCCTCATCGCCACCTGTTTTAATTACAGAATCCCATAGTGCTAAGAAATTCCACTTAGCACCGCCGGAAGTTTTGGGGTTAGCAGTAATCAATTTCACACCGTCTTTAGCTAAATCTTGCCAGTTTTTGATGCCTTTAGGATTGCCGGAACGAGTAACTAATGCTGCAACAGATTTGGAGACAATACCATTGTTGGGAACTTCTTTCTCCCATCCTGGCTGAATCAATCCAGCCTTCTCAATCTTTGTGGTGTCTCCAGCTAGTGCCAAGTGAACAACATCTGCTTCCAAACCATCAATAACGGCGCGAGTTTGGGAACCAGAACCGCCATAGCTTTGCTTGAAGACGACAGTTTGATTATGATCTTTCTTCCACTGTTCTACAAACTTAGGAATAATTGCTTCGTGAGCTGCTTTAGTAACTGCAAAGGAAACCAGAGTTAGTTCAACATTATCTTTGCTTGCAGCCACTGGAGTAGCACTAGCAGCAGGGGTTTCAGAGGCAGAATTATTCCCAGTTCCTCCACCTGAGCAGGCGGCAAGGGCTACACTCAATACAGTACCTACTAAAAAGAGTGATACAAAGCCTTTGAGCGAATTTAGTCTGAACCGATACGTTCTATTGAACGCGATCGCTTGTAATCTTTTCAGTGGGCGTTGCCACAAACTCATTTTATTTCCTCCACTAAATCTACAAATAATTGATGGGAATACAGTTATATAGTGTTTATCATACTGGATGATTCCATATATCTAGTACAAACACCAAAAAACCTCATATTCTTTATCAAGAATATGGTGATTTTACCAGTTCTGTGAGGAATTACAAATGCTTTTACTTTCAACTATCAAATTGCATAGGTGCAGCCCAACCTAGGCATCGCAATCAGCTACCTGATGCATCAAGCAACTTGCTAGGGAATAGCTAATTTTTGAGGAGAGTCTATTCTAGGGATTGGCTTAACGTAGGGCAACAAAATCAAGTAAGTCCTATGCATCAAAAACAAAACCCATCTAGAAATTATCTAAATGGGAAAAATCGACCAACTATTTATTATTAACTGAATGCATATTTCAGGGGTAGCCCGTCCTGAAAAACTAGTAATTCCCCTGGTTGGATTTGTGTCCAAACTTCGTTGTCAGTCAGGGGTGTGGTAGCAATCACAGCAACGCGATCGCGTTCAGTAGTTACTTCCCGAAAATCTACGGTCATGTCTTGGTCAATTAAATGGGCAGCAGCAAAAGGTGCTTGACGAATAATGTAGCTGAGATTAGTTGAGCAATAAGCAAAAAAGTGTTCTCCATCTGACAATAAATAATTAAATATACCCACTTTCGCAATTACGGCAGTAATTTCTTGCAGCACAGAGTACAGTTCCTTTATATCAGGCTTACCTTTAGGAAAGCGCGATCGCAATGTTTCTAGCATCATACAGAATGCTTTTTCACTATCGGTGTCACCTACGGCTTGATAAAAGCCCAAATTTTCTGGATCAAAATCTGGCAAATTACCGTTGTGGGCAAATACCCAATATTGACCCCACAATTCTCTGCGGAAAGGATGGCAGTTGTGTAGGGCAACTTCACCCTGAGTAGCTTTGCGGATATGGGCTATGACATGGGTTGAGTGGATGGGATAACTCCGCACAAACTCCGCTACCGGAGAAGCAACAGAAGGTTGAGCATCTAAAAACATTCGACATCCCTTTCCTTCAAAGAAAGCAATGCCCCAACCATCGCTATGGTCATCCGTTTTTCCTCCCCGTGCAGAAAACCCTTCAAAAGAAAAGCAAATATCTGTTGGAACATTGCAATTCATTCCGAGCAGTTGGCACATGGATATTGCAGCTCTCAATTTTTGACTAAGGCCTCAGGATCAAGATACTTCAGAATGCTGCCTTGATTCTGGAGCGATCGCTTCAATCTTAGAATTTAAGGCTGAGATATTCCAAACGATCCCTAAAAATAAACAGTCTGCTTCTAGTTAGTAAGATGACATTATGCCAAAAGATGGTAGCGGCGGATATCTGGTGCAGCAGTCACTAAACCTTCGAGTTTAGCTGCTACCGCTTGGAAATGGGGTGAATCTAGATGAGTATTCAGGACTTCATCAGAAGTCCACTCTTCTACAAAAGTAAAATCTGTTGGATCGTTTTGGTTTTGCAAAAGTTTATACTCGATCGCACCTGCTTCCTGACGGGTTGGCTCAATGAGTTCCAACAGTACAGCTTTTAGTTCTTCTACTTTGTTAGGCAAAGCAATAATATGGGCAACAATGCGAATAGTTTGGTTAGTCATTTGTCATTGGTCATTGGTCATTAAGTCAATAGTTAGGAATTCTTTTGCTGCTCTGCTGCTCTGGTATTAATATTTATTAAAACATCTGCTGTAAATATTGCTCATAGCCTAGTTGTTCTAGTTTTGCTTGCTTTGCAATTACAGATTCACATAAGGTTTGGCGATATTGTTGCACTTTTTCTAGCAATTCTGGTTGATGAGTTGCGAGGATTTGTACTGCTAAAAGTCCGGCATTTTTGGCATTACCGATCGCTACTGTTGCCACAGGAATACCACCAGGCATCTGTAAAATAGAATACAAAGAATCTACACCTTGTAAGTTCCGAGTGGGTACAGGAACACCGATCACAGGAAGGGGAGTTAAAGACGCTACCATTCCAGGTAGATGGGCTGCACCACCGGCACCAGCAATAATTACCTTAATACCGCGTTGGTGTGCAAGTTGAGCATATTGCACCATACGTTCTGGGGTACGGTGAGCCGAAACGATCGCCACTTCGCTCTCAACACCAAATTCTTCACAAACTGCGATCGCATCTTTCATAGTGGGCAAATCGGAATCGCTGCCCATGATAATACCAACTAGGGGAGTCATAATAATTCAAAATTCAAAATTTAAAATTCAAAATTATTTGAGCTAGCTTATGGAAGCTAGGTGATGCGGATCATCATCTCATCTATTGGCGTTGTTTGAATTGATTCATTGATGTTAGTTGCATCTAAAATCAGATTTAGTTCTTTTCTCGTCAGTATGATGACCCAAGCAACACAAAATTCTGTAGATATTATCAATGCTAGAGTACCTGGTTACAAAGATTTGCAGATGCTCTTGGTTAATCAAGAGGGCATAATTGAGCAAATCTTGCCAATGGGTACAGTAAAAAAGGACATCTGTGCATCCGTGATAGATGTTGCAGGTGACTGGATTTCATTGGGTGGAGTTGATTTGCAAATTAACGGTGCGTTGGGTTTGGCATTTCCTGATTTGACGGCTGAAAATGCTCATATACTTCAGAAAATAACGCAATTTTTGTGGGATGTCGGGGTAGATGGATTTTTACCGACACTTGTGACAACTTCAGTAGAAAAGATTCAGCGATCGCTTGCAGTCATTGCTAATTTTACTCCCCTCTCTGTCAACGGAGAGGGGTTGGGGGTAAGGTCATCTGCCAAGATTCTCGGAGTACATCTAGAAGGCCCATTTTTGAATTACCAAAAGCGCGGCGCACACCCAGCAGAGTACTTGTTACCCTTAACAATTGACGAGGTAAAGCGGGTTTTGGGTGATTATGCCCATATTGTAAAAGTCATCACCCTAGCACCGGAGTTAGATCCCACAAACGAAGTAATTCCATATTTGCGCTCTTTAGGGATTACCGTTAGCTTAGGACATTCTCAGGCAACATCAGCCCAAGCGCAACTTGCTTTTGAACTTGGTGCAACGATGGTAACTCATGCTTTCAACACCATGCCACCGTTACATCACCGCGAACCAGGATTATTAGGGGCAGCAATTACCCATCCTGATGTGATGTGTGGTTTTATTGCTGATGGTGAACACGTTTCGCCCACGATGCTGCAAATTTTACTCCGCGCTAGTTATCAAGAAAAAGGGCTGTTCCTCGTTAGCGATGCCCTTTCACCTCTGGGACTACCCGATGGCATCTATCCTTGGGACAGTCGCCAAATCGGAGTTCAAAACGGTACAGCACGACTAGCCGATGGCACTTTATCGGGGACGACTTTACCCTTATTAGTGGGAGTGCAGAATTTGGTAAAGTGGGGGATTTGTGATGTAGAGACTGCTATTTTACTAGCTACAGATGCACCTAGACAAGGGATTGGTTTGCCTGGAATTGCCAAGAGTCACTCCGCTAATTTATTACGCTGGCATTGGGATGAAGCGACAAAAGAACTAGCTTGGCAGCGATTATTGGGCAAATTTCGCATCCAGGTAAAAGAATTAAGGTGATAGGGAAGAAGCATTAATATACTCAGTAAAAATGTACATTTCTGAGATAGACATCATAAACCAATGGATATAGCTCTACTCGTTAAATTTCTCGCTCCCTGTGCCATTCCCACTGATCAGCAAATAAATTAAGAAGCCGAAGATTAGATAAAATCAACAGAGTACCTACTCTCCAGATTTATCTCTCATAGAACTGTCTTGGTCGAAACTGAAGCAATTTCTCCGTGGCTGTGAGACACGCACACTCGACTCACTCAACCCAGCAATGGCTCTTGCTGTCAATTACATTACCAAAAATAATGCCTTCAGTTGGTTCAACTACTGTGGTCTATTTTCCTGAAAATTGCTGTAAGATGCAGACAGAAAAGTTTATTTACGATCTATTAGGAACCTTGCAAAAGGTCATTAATTGAACTTATAGTCTGTTTTATTTGTTCTGTCAGAGAAGTTCTTAATAAATCCAGGTTTACTGTTGAAAAGTTGAGTAGTTTTAAAGCATATAATAGGCTCGAAATACCAATAATTAAAGCCAAAAGTCTCCCAAAACAACCAGGATTGATTTCAATAAAAGCTAATTTAGATTGCCCAATAACAGCAATCGTTATAAAAACAATTCCTACTATTAAAAAGGTGCTGTTTGGAGTTAAATCTGTCATTTTTCGATTAAGATACCTCAGCACTTTTATTGTAGCTATTATTAGTTCAAATTTCTGTCCCTGCTATATGCAAAAACATACAAATTTTGCAACTCCACATTCACCCCAACCTAATAAGGCTCTGGCTATTGCAATATCGGTGTTGGAACTCATCGTGTGCTATGATTTAGAAATATATATATTTATTTTGAAATTTATTTAGCAATAAATAGCGTTAATTACTCAAGTGTGTATAAATTGTTCTATCTCACTTAGATATTCAAGGAAAACCTAGATTCTGCAAGAAGCAAACTAACTGATGTGTCTCTCGCAGAAATTCAGATATCGTGAAGTTGCAGTTGATTTAAACTCAATTTTACTTTTTACGATTTTGCTGAGACTATCCAATGGCAAAACTTTCAGCATCAAAAAGCCAAAATGTCATCACTCATGTACTAGACGTTAATTTAGTTTATATATTAAACTACACTAAGACGATAGGAATAGTGGTTTTTTATGGAAAGCGTCCAAAACGTTAGTCAAGAGTTGAATGTAACAAGAGACACAGCACTAGAGCAATTACAACAGTCTACTCCAGTAGAGTTCAAAAAAGACATTTTCAAAAAACTCAGAGGTGGATTTTTTCTAATACTAGGATATTTATTATCACCACTGTGTTGGTGGAATGACTTACTATTCAATTTGCCAATAGCTTATGGTTTTGGGTATGCATGTAGTTTACTTTCCCCAAAATTGCTTCTACCTTGTTCAATTATCGGATATTGGCTCTCTAATATTGTGGGAATTCTCTTGATGCAATTCGGTTCTAAGGACATTTTTCAAAAAGAGCCTCAAGAGCATAACCTCAAAAAAGAATTATTCACAGGTTTAATTTCTTCGACAGTTTATACCCTGTTAATTATACTGTTGATCCAGTTGAAGATTCTTGATTCTCCTATTTTATTCTCCAACAGTTAATTTATATCACCTTTACTACAAGGAATCGATAGTATGGGTGCATAGATATACACCCATACCACGTTATATATATAGCAAATATAGCAATAGGTAGAGGAGTTACGAACAAAAAAACTGACTTATTCAAGAAATCTGGGTTCTAAGTCTCTGGATGGAGAGCAAATCAGCTAACTAGAAGATCAATTTTCGTCAAATTTTAAAAATTCACTTAAATTCAACAATTTTGGAGGCTCCTTACTTACAATTAATGGCAACTTACCATTCCATTTTTCTATTGCTTGCCTTTGCAGAATTTCTGGAGTTAAACCATCACGTAATAATCTGTGTTCCTCAGCCTCTCCTTTAGCTAAATTAACTTTTGCCTCAGCCTCTTTTGTTGCTTTCAGTGCGATAAACTCTGCTCGTTTTGCTTCTTGTTCAGCAATCTGCTTTGCCTCCACCGCTTCACCAAATCGTTCTGAAAAATGCACATGAACTAGAGAAATATCATCAACAGCAACGTGATAGCTACCCAGTCGTGTGGACAATGCATCATCTACTCCACTTTTGACTTCTCCTCGTTTAGTAATAATTTCTTCAGCAGTATACTTTGCCATTACTGCTTTTAGCACTTCTTCAACTGCTGGGTTAATAATCCGAATAACTACATTTTGTTCATCTCCAATTTCTTGAAAAATGGCATTTGCTTCCTGGGGAATAATATGCCAATTGAGAGCTACGTCGGCAAAAACATTTTGTAAATCTTTGGAAGAAGCCTCAGCAGAAATTTCCTGTTTTTGGACTCGGATACTCAACTTTTTCACAGTATTGACTACAGGAATAATTAAGTGAAGTCCTTCTCCTAATATCTGGTTTTGTACTTCGCCAAATTTCATTAATACACCACGTTCCCCTGCATTTACAATTACACAAGGTGTGAGGAAGAGAGTTATCAGGAACAAAAAAGCGGTCAGTTTACCAGCACTGTTGAAATTTGTAATTTTTCTCATTTGTGTGAACTATGTATGCATCTAGCATGGAGACACATATTTAGGAGTTATGGGCTTCTTTCCGTCATGATTTTAGCTCGACTTTATCCAAAATTAAGAACATTTTCGACTTAATAGTAACTGCCCATTATTCAGCCGATATACACCAGTAGGTTCGATAATCGGATCGCCTTTCTTCCAGGTAAGGATCTAGTTTCGACACCTCTCGCCTCACCAGTTGTGTAGGTAGAAACCAAAACACTAGGACGAATTAGTAGTTAAAGCACCAGGTTAGTATTATTGCTCATATTGCTGGGAGCAATGACTTTCTTATTGGAGCTACCGACCATTGGAGGATTTTACCAAAATACACAGACTTGGCTTAATTGAACTGTTAAACCTAGATCAGACAATCAAGTTTCCGTCTTACTCAACATTCCGACAAGTACTCAAAACAGTAGATTTTCAGCCATTCACAGACTTAATTTTTTATTTAATTGGGTATCAGTTTTTGTTCCACCAATGCCTTTGTCAGGAGAAGATGTTTTACAGGGGTTTATTTTAAGCCTTGAGGCGATTTGGTAACTGAATAACCAATGTATTACAAACCAATAAAAGTAATTAATAAAACAGTATGAGTATTACACTAAAACCGATAAGTATAATGTATGAGGACTTTAAATACAAAAAGACCAGCCTCCCACAGCTGGTCTAAAAAATGTTTTTGCGTTGTCTTCTCAAGAGAGTTAAAACCCAATTGCACGTTCCCAAAATGCAACGGGCAACTTTTCTTAACAATATTGTAACAGCCAACACAGATTTTTCCAGAATATTCATCAAAAAAAGACATGGGCAAAGCTTAAAAGCTTCTATCTATCAGGATAATTCAGCAGATTGCAAGGTATAGATGGGAGAGATAAAGGCAGACAAGGGAGAAGATTTTACCTTGTCTCCCTTGTTCCTCTTATCCCAGCATCAGTCTCAACCGATCAATTTCAACTTGACAAGCTACTGATGCTGGGAGCGATTTCTACATCCGTTGATGTTTCGCCCACGCGGAGGATTTTAGCCCCCAATTGCTGCAACTTCATATCAAGTCGATCGTAGCCGCGATCGAGGTGCTGTAAACCCTGAATTGTGGTTTGTCCTTCTGCCGCTAGTCCAGCGATGACTAACGCTGCCGATGCCCGTAAGTCTGTACCTAATACCGGTGCGCCAGATAATTTTGGTACTCCCCGAACGAAAGCAGCATTGCCTTTGACACGAATATCTGCCCCCAAACGATTCAACTCTGAGGCATGACGCAAGCGATTTTCAAAGACGGATTCGTTAATTACGCTGTCGCCTTCTGCCACTGCCAGCAAAGCCATGAATGGCGCTTGCATATCTGTGGGAAAACCTGGATGGTATTGAGTTTCAATATCCGTTGCCTTAAGGGTTTCTGCTGGCAGAATGTGTAAGTGGTCAGGCTTTTCATCAATTATTGTCACTCCAATATCCCGCAGCTTGGCAATTACTGGGATGAGATGTTCTGGAGCGACTGGCGAGAGAATAAGTTCTGAGCGGGTAATTGCTGCTGCTAGCAAAAAGGTCCCAGCCTCAATGCGATCGGGAATAATGCTGTAGTCAACAGAATGCAACTTGGGGACTCCTTCGATAATAATCCTGCTAGTCCCCGCGCCCTTAATCTTCGCTCCCATCGCGTTACAGAAGTTAGCTAGATCGACTACTTCCGGTTCTCTGGCAGCATTTTCGATGATCGTTTCCCCCTCTGCCAGGGTAGCCGCCATCATCAAGTTTTCTGTCGCTCCAACGCTGGCGATGTCTAAGTAAATGTTCGCACCTTTTAATCTCCGGCTGCTGCCAGGGACGTAGGCATTACAAATGCCATGCTCAATTTGTACTTCCGCTCCCATTGCTTGCAGTCCTCGAACATGCAAGTCAACTGGTCTTGCCCCAATCGCACAACCGCCTGGTAAGGGCATCTGTGCTACTCCCAGTCTTGCCAGAATCGCTCCAATGGCGAAAAAACTCGCTCTCAACTGGGTAACTAATTCGTAGGGAGCTTTTGATGTTTTAATCTCGCTGGCATTGATGTCTAAAATGTCGCCTTGTCGGGTTAATTGCACACCCAAAGCTGATAATACCTGACCCATCCGCTCTACATCCGCTAACAAAGGGACATTACGGATGCGACAATCGCCCGGACACAGCAAGGCTCCAGCCATGATTACCAGTGCTGAATTTTTTGCCCCACTAATTTTCACATGACCCCGCAAAGGATGCCCACCCCAAATTTGCAAGACTGAGGAGTCTGCTTCTGGAGCAATTTTGGCATCTGGTAAGCTGGTAGAAGGATTAATAAGCCTACCTCCAAAAGTAATACGTATTTTATATGTTTGAAGTTGGTTTTGATTCTACAGTAAAGATTCAAAATGTCCACGTTTTAAAGCACTGTTTTGTATAAAAAAATTGTTTTTTGGGTAAAAATGCAAGCTAAAAAGAAGCAATAGCAGGCTTTTTGAGCTTTTTAAAGAATTTAAAAAAAAGAATTAATAAGTAGTAGTTTTAAGCAAAAATAAATACTCAGTAAAATAACTTAAGTGTTCTCTAAAAATCAATGCTGTACTGTTCAGTTAATATTTTGATTCGACCTTGTGTCTGAAAAAATCGTTTCCAGTTAGAGACTTTTAACGAGGCGTTATGCTTTTACTTGACAAAGGTAAAACATAACGCAATAATAAGAAATTGTCGATAAGTACAAATGCCAGCGGAACTGGCGGAATTGGCAGACGCGCTAGATTCAGGTTCTAGTGCCGCAAGGCTTCCGGGTTCAAGTCCCGGGTTCCGCATACTATTTTAAGTTAGGAGTTAAAAGTCAAGAGTTATGAGTTGAAAGATAACTAAATTAACTCCTAACTATTAATTTCTAACTCTTAACTTTTTGATGTTGACCAGTTTACAAAATTCCCTAGTCAAACAAATTCGCAAGCTACACTCCACCAAGGAGCGGCACAAGCAGCACTTATTTTTACTAGAAGGAACACACCTGTTAGAAGAAGCTTGTGCGGTCAATTACCCACTAGAAACAGTGTGTTGTACTCCAGAATGGCAAGTAGCCCACTCTTCGCTGTGGGAAGAAGCTTGTAGCCAATGCGATCGCGCCGAAATTGTCAGTAGAGAAGTTTTGGATGCGATCGCTACCACAGTCCAGCCGGATGGTGTGGTAGCAACGGCAAAACGAAGCCAACGCCAAACTCAACTACCATTTACTGGTTTAGCGCTAGCTTTAGAAACGGTACAAGATCCCGGCAACCTGGGTACGATGATTCGCACCGCCGCTGCCGCTGGAGCATCAGGGTTGTGGGTCAGTGGAGATAGTGTAGATTTAGATAGTCCTAAAGTTCTACGTGCTTCCGCAGGGCAATGGTTTCGCCTAGCAACAGCCGTAACCGAAGATTTAAAAGCGACAGTCCAACAAAGTCAGCAGGCAGGAATGCAGGTAGTGGCAACCTTACCTGATGCGACTTTAACTTATTGGGAAGTGGACTGGCGAAAACCCAGTATGATTTTACTGGGAAATGAAGGTGCTGGATTATCAGCAGATTTAGCTGCGATCGCAGACCAACAAGTAAGAATTCCTTTGAGTCCTGGGGTGGAATCCTTAAATGTGGCGATCGCAGCCGCTTTAATGTTGTACGAAGCTCAACGGCAACTAATTTGTCAGTAATAAATTTTAACTTTTTACCCCAATTGGGTTTTTGTTATTTCTTCAAGATATTGTTCAATATCAGCAACTGCGTCCTCAAGAGCCGCTAAATCAATATCTATCAAGTCTTGATCGAGTTCGACTTCAGTAAAATTACTAGTATGCAGTTGGGGGATCTCTTCTTCCTCAGTCGAACTTTCTTGTAAGATATCCTCCAACTGTTCGAGGGATTCTTGAAACACTTGATCGGCAGCGCGCCTCTGTTCTGGCTGATTTTGCTCCATAATATTAACTTGAAAATCCTGATTTACTGACTTAATTTTGATTCGAGTTCCTACAGATTTAAATTTTGCACTTATAACATCATAGTTGTGTGCTGTATCAACTTTAGCAGTGCTTATCAAGAATATCGATAGCTGTCTCCAATTAAGAGGAGGCAGGAGGCAGAAGGCAGGAGGCAGGAGGAAAAATTATGATTGATTACTATTGATTACTTTAGTTGTGGGTCATTATCCTGTTTAAAAAGAAGATATGGTACGAGCATCAAGTGCCGTGAGATACAAACTAAGTCCAATGCTTTTAAACATAGGTTACTCTTGCCTCCTGAACGCGATCGCTACGGTTACACTAAATTAAGTTTGGCTAGGTTTAGGTAAGTTTTATAAAACAGGTCTAATACTTAATTTGATAGACTATCCTAAATTTGAAATTATAAAAACTGGTAGCTCAGGGCTGATAACTAACTATGAGTGAAGCCTTATTCTGTATCGAAAATCTGCGAGTTGCCTATCCTGGGCGGAGTGGAGAAGAAGCAAGCTGGGCGGTTGATGATGTATCTTTCACGTTGCAACCAGGTGAAAGAATGGGATTGGTGGGAGAGTCAGGTTGTGGTAAATCAACTATTGGACGGGCAGTAATGCGTTTACTACCAGCCTCTAGCCGTATTCAGGGACGGGTGACATTTCAAGGAAAATCGGTGTTTGACTTGACACCTAACCACCTGCGGAAATTTCGGGGAGAGGCGATCGCCTTAATTTTTCAAGATCCCATGACACGCCTCGATCCTTTGATGACGATTGGTAAGCATTGTATCGAAACCCTCCAGGCGCACTCACCACAATTATCAACGCGCGAAGCTAAAGAAAAAGCACTTGCTACCTTGGCAAAGGTGAATATTCCCGCTAGTCGTTGGAATCAGTATCCTCATGAGTTTAGCGGTGGAATGCGCCAACGGGTAGCGATCGCTTTAGCTTTACTCCTCAACCCCAAGTTTATTGTTGCTGACGAACCCACCACCAGTTTAGATGTCACCGTCTCCGCGCAGATATTGCAAGAATTAACTCGCCTGTGCGGTGAAGAAAACATGGGATTATTGCTGATTTCTCACGATTTAGCAATGGTAGCTGAATATTGCGATCGCATTGGCGTGATGTACAACGGTAAGATGGTCGAAATGGGTTCTACAGAAACCGTATTTAGGCAACCTCAACATGAATACACGCGATCGCTCTTAAAAGCAGCTTTACACATTCAAGCTGTAACTGATAGTGGAGAATTAATAATTGCCAATGACGCAGAAAAGCAATTACCGATTATTAATCAGCAATCTCCAATTTTAAGCGTTACAGAACTTAAGCAACACTACACCATAGAACCTAACTTTATCGAACGACTGCTTAACACACAAACGCAGACAATTAAAGCAGTAGATGGGATCGACTTGGATATTTATCCAGGAGAAATTCTTGGCTTAGTCGGGGAATCAGGTTGTGGCAAAAGCACACTCTCACGAACGATCTTGCAACTAATTCGTCCCACTAGTGGCAAAGTTGAGTTTTTAGGACAGGATTTAACTAAACTATCGCGTCAAGAAATTCGTTCCTCGCGGCGACAAATACAAATGGTCTTTCAAGATCCTCATGCTTGTCTCAATCCAGCTATGACAGTGGGACAAAGTATTGCAGATCCTTTATTTATTCACAATCTAGCTAATCCTACCAAGGCAAAAGAACAGGTTTTGTGGATGCTAAATAAAGTTGGATTAACACCGCCAGAAGTGTATTATGAGCGTTACCCGTCGGATTTGTCTGGTGGACAACAGCAACGAGTAGCGATCGCTCGTGCTTTAATTACTCACCCTAAACTCTTAATCTGTGATGAACCAGTGAGTATGTTAGACGCCAGCGTTCAGTCGCAGGTGCTGGATTTGATGTTGCAATTAAAGGAAGAATTTGAGTTAACTTATCTATTCATTACTCATGACCTTTGGTTAGCTCGATTTTTGTGCGATCGGATTGCCGTAATGAATGGCGGTAAAATTGTTGAACTCGGTCTTACAAAAAAGATTTTTGCTAATCCTCAGCACCCTTATACCAAAACCTTACTAGCTGCTGCTCCGTTACTAGCACGCGCTTAACTATCAGGAGTTATGAGTTTAAAATTCCTAACTTTCTTCTCTTCCCTCAAGTAATTTAGTTGCTTCTCCACTCGAACCATATAGCTCAACAAATCTTTTAAACAACAACGCAGTCTCGTGATTTGAAGTCCTACTTAGGTTGAATAAACGCCCTATATTTTTTTCACCTAAAGCTCTTAGATATGGCAAATCTTCAAATAGAGTCAAACAAGAAGCAAAATGTAAGATTATTTGTAATAATGGCTTTGGCCACTCTAGGTCACTATAAATATCTATAAAGAAATGATGTTCTGAGTCATTTAACGGGAAAGCATGAAAGATAACAATTATCCTTTTGTTATTGTAGACTGGAATACTTAGTTCAACAGTGTAGGGAGTATGTAATATTAGATCCACCTCTACAGTTGGTTGTCGCCAAATTCTCAAAGGATTAGCTGGCGAATCTAATATAGTCTGAAATGTAATTTTACCACCAACATTTGTAGTTTGGAACTGGCTGATATTAATAATTTTAAGATTATTAAGGCTAAACCTATGAACTGTTTCTAAATGTTTTAAGTTTAATAGATGATATATTTGACAAATATAAGGAAAGGGTAAAATATACTCCTGGCTAATCATGTGTAGCTTTCTTAATTGAAGCTTATTAGCTTGAGTCCGATCGAGATATTCTTGATATTGACTAGGGCCTAAATCATTACTATTGAAGCTTTCTTCTGGCTTTAGATATAGCCAACTCACAAAAAAGAAAGAGGCTGTAAATAGCTGAAATATTTCTATAGCAGATAAAGAACCATTTGCAAATGCGGCTATACTTCTATCGGTTACTCCAAAAAGCCAAGATGGAATACCAAAAAGCCAAATATTACTTTTTATTTTATCTATAAAAAGCGCTATTTCAACAATATTTGAAATTTTACTGTCTTGAGTAGCACTGAATTTATCATTAACTTTTAAACAATTAATAGACATAGTATAGTATTTTTACTCAATGTTACATCAGTAAAACTTATATTTATATTTATTTTAAAGATTAATACATGATAGTGACCTCTGTCTTTAGCTATATATAGAACTTGTAGTGATTGCTACTAACTTCAAATCAGTTCTTTGTAAATATCGTAACAAAATACAATTTATTGTTATCTACAATCCTAAAGTCTATGTATATAAAAACATAATCAAATTAGTTGTAAGTCTTAATTTGAAAGTGTTTGAGATTATAAAATCTCAGGTAAAACTTAAAAAAATAACATTAAAAAAATATTTGTAATTACTAAATTAAAAAATATAAATTATCTCAATTTGACAAAAGTAGGATGTCATTATGTTGCATAAAAATAATTCTTTCTGATATGATAAAATTATCTACTGCTGTAGGATTGAATAATGAATAATGCGTTATTAATAAAAACTTAGGATTTAAAAGTAAGGAATTATAAAGTGTTTTTTTTACACAAAAGACAGTAGATAGTGCACTGGAATTTTCCTCTAGTTATAGCAGCTGTGGTATCTTCCGTAGTGGCGCATCACATACTTGCTAGTAAGGTTAACCATTATCTTATGTAAGGTACGAGATCGCTACCTGGCATAGTATCTGTGACAATACGATAGAAGCCGTAGAATTGCTACTGTTAACACTGTATTATTTTTGAATATTTTCTGAAGATTTTTTTGACACGGTACAATGACTATTCGCCATGCGACTGAAACTGACTTGCCTGCAATTGTGGCAATTTACAATGCTGCAATTCCTAGCCGTATGGCAACCGCTGACTTAGAACCAGTATCCGTGGAAAGTCGCCTTACTTGGTTTAAGGGGCGATCGCCTTCACAACGCCCACTTTGGGTAATTGAAGTAGACGGAGTAATTGCCGGATGGCTTAGTTTCCAATCCTTTTATGGGCGACCCGCCTATAGTAAGACTGCGGAAATTAGTATTTACATCGCCCCTAGCTTTCATCGGTATGGCTTGGGACGGCAACTCTTAGCACAAGCAATTAGCGAAAGTCCTAATTTAGGTCTAAAGAGCCTAGTATGCTTCATTTTTGCCCACAATCACCCCAGTTTAAAACTCTTTGAAACATTTGGTTTTGAACGCTGGGGACATTTGCCTAAGATTGCCGAACTTGACAGCGTTGAAAGGGACTTAGTGATCATGGGACTGCGAATTAGTAAACCTGTTGTTTAAGGCGATCGCTATTTTCTGTGACTTGGAAATTAAATTCGGTAACAATCGATCTGGATTAATTCTCCGTAACTATTGTGATGATTCTCAGGTAATTGTTAGAGGATAGGTAAGCGATCGCTTTTTTATCGCTGTTCTTATTTCACATCGTAGCTCGATCAAACCTGGTTAAATAATATATCAAGTATTCTTACTTAAAAGCTGGATACATAAACTTAGTTGAACTCGGTGTCCTCAAAAAAGACATTGTTTTAGGCTTTGATGTCCAAAAATGCGATATTACAACGACTTTGCAGGAGGATAATTGACCTTATTCTATTTAAAGTACAATCCTCATACTCAAATCTAGCCACTTTGATTGAGTAATCGGCGCACTGCTAGAAATATAGTCAACACCCGTTTCCGCCACGCCGCGAATCGTTTCCAAAGTCACATTCCCCGAAGCTTCAATTTTCACTCGGTTATCCTGCTGGCGAATCAACAGTACCGCCTGACGCATTATATCCAAAGGCATATTGTCCAACATAATAATGTCCGCGTTGTGCTGCAAAGCTTCTTTCACCTGTTCTAAACTTTCTGTCTCAACCTCTATTGTCAAGGGATAAGGAATCTGAGAACGAATACGGGTAACTGCTTCTCCAATTCCCCCAACTGCCGCAATGTGATTATCCTTAATCATCACCGCATCATCCAACCCCATCCGGTGATTAATTGCCCCACCCAAAGCAGTCGCGTACTTTTCCAACAGTCTCAGCCCTGGCGTAGTTTTACGCGTATCCACCAACTGAGCAGGTAAATCAGCAATTTTCTCTACATATATATTAGTCAGCGTCGCAATCCCACTCAACCGCATAGCTAAGTTGAGCGCGACTCGTTCCCCCATCAGCAGCGCATCCAGTGAACCATGGATTTCAGCTATTATCTGTCCCGGCTCACACCATGCACCTTCATCTGCCATCGCCACAAAGCTGACTTTTTCATTCAATATCTGAAACACCTTAGCTGCAACTGGTAAGCCAGCAATTATCCCAGAAGCTTTTGCGATCCATGTAGCAGAGCCTAGCGTCACATCTTCTACTAGTAGCGTATTTGTTGTGCGATCGCCCCTGCCAATATCCTCCACCAACCAGGCACGCAAAAGAGGATCTAAAACCAGCCAGGGAGGCAAAACACCAGAATTGCTCACAAAATTATTGCTTCCTTAGTGACTTCCAGGAATACTATAGTCTAAAACCCTTAGGTTACAAGGATTTTATAGCGATATAAAAACAGTCCAAAAGAATTTTGGAAAAATAGTTGACAAGCTTAAGGAGGTTCGCTATATTGAATAAGTGCTGGAAGCGGAGCGCGAAAAAGCGACGCTTAAAGGACACCGAACCTTGAAAATATTATAGTTTGAAAGCGATTATACAGCAAGTGGATTGCGTCAAGCAAATAAAAAATAACTAAGCTGAAGTTAAAAAAGAGCAGCTATAGAGCTAAAAAGCTTTCCAATTCAAAACGGAGAGTTTGATCCTGGCTCAGGATGAACGCTGGCGGTATGCTTAACACATGCAAGTCGAACGAACTCTTCGGAGTTAGTGGCGGACGGGTGAGTAACGCGTGAGAATCTGGCTTCTGGTCTGGGACAACCACTGGAAACGGTGGCTAATACCGGATGTGCCGTAAGGTGAAAGGTTAACTGCCAGAAGATGAGCTCGCGTCTGATTAGCTAGTTGGTAGAGTAAGAGCCTACCAAGGCGACGATCAGTAGCTGGTCTGAGAGGACGATCAGCCACACTGGGACTGAGACACGGCCCAGACTCCTACGGGAGGCAGCAGTGGGGAATTTTCCGCAATGGGCGAAAGCCTGACGGAGCAATACCGCGTGAGGGAGGAAGGCTCTTGGGTCGTAAACCTCTTTTCTCAGGGAAGAACACAATGACGGTACCTGAGGAATAAGCATCGGCTAACTCCGTGCCAGCAGCCGCGGTAATACGGAGGATGCAAGCGTTATCCGGAATGATTGGGCGTAAAGCGTCCGCAGGTGGCAATGTAAGTCTGCTGTTAAAGAGTCTAGCTCAACTAGATACAAGCAGTGGAAACTACATAGCTAGAGTACGTTCGGGGCAGAGGGAATTCCTGGTGTAGCGGTGAAATGCGTAGAGATCAGGAAGAACACCAGTGGCGAAGGCGCTCTGCTAGGCCGTAACTGACACTGAGGGACGAAAGCTAGGGGAGCGAATGGGATTAGATACCCCAGTAGTCCTAGCCGTAAACGATGGATACTAGGCGTGGCTTGTATCGACCCGAGCCGTGCCGTAGCTAACGCGTTAAGTATCCCGCCTGGGGAGTACGCCGGCAACGGTGAAACTCAAAGGAATTGACGGGGGCCCGCACAAGCGGTGGAGTATGTGGTTTAATTCGATGCAACGCGAAGAACCTTACCAAGGCTTGACATGTCGCGAATCCTGGTGAAAGCTGGGAGTGCCTTCGGGAGCGCGAACACAGGTGGTGCATGGCTGTCGTCAGCTCGTGTCGTGAGATGTTGGGTTAAGTCCCGCAACGAGCGCAACCCTCGTTTTTAGTTGCCAGCATTAAGTTGGGCACTCTAGAGAGACTGCCGGTGACAAACCGGAGGAAGGTGGGGATGACGTCAAGTCAGCATGCCCCTTACGCCTTGGGCTACACACGTACTACAATGCTCCGGACAGAGGGCAGCTACCACGCGAGTGCAAGCAAATCCCGCAAACCGGAGCTCAGTTCAGATCGCAGGCTGCAACTCGCCTGCGTGAAGGAGGAATCGCTAGTAATTGCAGGTCAGCATACTGCAGTGAATTCGTTCCCGGGCCTTGTACACACCGCCCGTCACACCATGGAAGCTGGTAGTGCCCGAAGTCATTACTCAAACCGTTCGCGGGGGAGGATGCCTAAGGCAGGACTGGTGACTGGGGTGAAGTCGTAACAAGGTAGCCGTACCGGAAGGTGTGGCTGGATCACCTCCT